>JALONT010000001.1 GCA_025454795.1 Bacteroidales bacterium
TTTTATTCAAATTTACTGAAAATCAATGCAAAAATCAAGATTTCAAAGAACATAAGTTATTAACATTCAATGTGTTAATAATTATTAAGGATCAACTAATTAATAAACAATTATCTTACAGCCTATTGCCTTCGTGTTTCAGCCCCCCTTTAGGGGGGTTGGGGGGTTATTCCTTGGTATATAAGAATCTTTTAATACTTCTTTTCGGCGTTTTTACAAACTCTTCCGGATGAATCCTGAACTTGCTGACAGCCATGAAATCAGGAATACGCTCATTAACTTTTTCCCTGGTCTCATCCAGAATGATCATAAGCTTCTCTTCAGAAATATTATCCCGCTTCATCATATCAAAATCAGGGTAAATAAGCCCAATCAGCTTATTGTCTTCAGAAATAACAAGCGATTCAGTAATATAATCCATGTTGTTTATTATGGCTTCAATTTCTTCAGGGAATATGTTCTTGCCTGACGGACCCAGCAGCATGGTTTTACTTCTTCCTTTGATGAAGATATTACCCTCTTTATCTATCAATCCAAGGTCTCCGGTATGCATCCAGCCTTTATCATCTATCATCTCCCGGGTTGCCTTTTCATTTTTGTAATAACCGTTCATTACATTCTCGCCCCGAAGGATAATTTCACCCATCTGTTTTTGCGGATCAGAAGAGTCGATTGTAACCTCAAGTGTATCAACAGCACGACCTGATGCACCCAGTTTTGTTGTATCCCACGATGCATAACTGATCAGCGGACCACATTCAGTCATTCCATAACCGACAGTAAATCTGAAACCTATCTTTTTAAAGAATCTTTCAGCCTCAGCATTAAAGGCAGCCCCTCCAATGACAACCTCTTTGAATCTACCTCCGAATGTCTCAACAAGCTTTTCCCTGATCTTCTTATGCAGAATTATGTTAATTCCGGGTATGGCAAGCAGTATCTTCATATGCGGTTTGCTGATAACCGGCAGAAGCTGCTTCTTGAATATCTTTTCAATTACAAGGGGAACCGAAAGGATCAGCCTTGGTTTTATCTCCTTAAATGCCTGTACCAGTATCTGTGGTGAAGGTGTTTTTGTAAGTATTGTAATATGACATCCGAAAGTAAATGGAAAAAGAAACTCGAACGCACATCCATAGGTATGAGCAAGCGGAAGGAATGATACTACAGGGTCTCCGGACTTCAATGGCATGTTATTCTGTGCAAACCTTATATTTGCAGCAAGGCTGTTATGAGAGATCATAACTCCTTTTGAAAATCCGGTTGTCCCGCCTGTATAACTAATAACTGCGAGCGTTTCATTGGAAATGTCAGAGAATTTTATATCTTCCTGTTTAAGGACAGGAAATGCTTTCAGATATTTTTCTTCTATTGAAGCGTAGGCCTCCTTTACTATCGCATTTCCAGCGGTTATCATTGACAAATTTTCCAGCGACACCACTCCGGTTATTTCCTGAATCTTGCTGACATCAAGCATTTCAAAGATCTTATCGTCAACAAACAAAATGCGGGAATCGGAATGGTTAATAAGATTTGTAAGATCGTCTGGCTTAAAATCGGGAAGTATAGGAACAATTACTGCTCCATATGTTACCGCAGAAAGATAAACTATGCACCAGTTGGCTGAGTTTCTTCCGACAAGTGCGATTTTATCTCCTTCTTTGATTCCGGCTTCCTTATAATAAATGTGAAGCTTCAGGATCTTTATGGCGATTTCCTTATAGGAGTAGCCCTTTTCCTTATAATTCGACAAAGCTTCAATGTCCCAGTTTTGTTTTATGCTTTGTTCGATATAACCGATTAAACGTTCCCTGATCATTGGCTTAAGTTTTGGTTTATGATTACAAAGTTACATTATGGTATACAATTATTTCCCGGTATAAAGATATCTTTTCATTGTTAGTCCTCCGGGAGCTGTCTTTTCAGACAAAAAACATCACAAGTATTGCAATAATGGAAAGGATATTGACAATTGTAAAGAAATAATTATACCCTTCACGTTTTTTGCTGAAGTGCCCAAGTTTACGCGCAAAAATGCCAATGTTGGGAACAAAAAGAACGATAAGAAAGGCAAAAAACTCAATTCCGAAAAAAACCTCTTCAAGTCCTCCTTTCACTAAAGCTGAAAAATAAACGATAATCAATAATATCAACAGATATGCAAGGTATGTAACCTTAAGAAGAAGAGTTGAGACAAGCCTTCGCTTATGAAGCTGGTGTGGTTTCAGATAAGCATAGGCAAGCGAAAAGATGATGATAATGAAAACAATACCCAGAATATGATTCAGTATCTCGTTGAAATTTGCCATCTCTTCAGGTATTAGTTTGAGTATCATAATTCATTGTTTGACCAGATTAGCGAACTGGCTCCAAGGACGGCAGCGTTTTGTGTGCTCAGTTGTGACTCAAGCAGCTTTACCTTCCCTTTATAAACGCTCAGAAGATTCTCTTCCATATATTCCTTTGCCGGTTCAAATATGAGGTCTTTTGCGAGTGCAAGTCCACCGAAAAGAAATATAGCTTCAGGATTTGTGTGGGCAACAACATCCGCCAGCTTAAATCCCAGCATTCTTCCGGTATAGGTGAAGGCTCTCAGTGCCAGGTAATCTCCGTGTTTTGCCGCTTCGTGAATCATTTCAGCATCTAGCTCATCAAAGCTGTATTTCCTTAATTCACTTGGTTGTATACTGTCGGCCATAATCTTCAGCAACGATCTTTTAAGTCCCGTCGCTGAGACATAAGTTTCGAGACATCCTTTTCGTCCGCAACCGCAATCACGGTTCGAAGGACCCGGACGTATTGCAGTATGCCCGATCTCGCCGGCAAAGCCATCATGACCGTAAACCAGCTTCCCATCAATGACAAAACCGCTGCCAAGACCTGTTCCCAGGGTTATCACAACAAAATTCTTCATTCCTTTTGCGCCGCCATAGATCATTTCACCTACAGCTGCTGCGTTGGCATCATTTGTGACAATAACCGGAAGGTTGGTATGACGGTGAAAAATGTCGGAAAGCGGGATAATTCCTTTCCATGGTAATCCTGCTGCATATTCAATAGTGCCTTTGTTAATATTCCCCATGGGGGCGCCGATGCCAAATCCCTTAAGCTCTATTCCATTACCAACTTTCTGAGCAGTTACTGATATCTTCTCATAAAGAGCTGCAACAAAAACCTCTATCTCGTCATAATGGGTGGTCTTTAAACTGTCCTCTGCCAGAATATTTCCTTCCCTGTCAACAAAACCAAATATCGTATTGGTCCCGCCAATATCGATACCCACTGCGACCACTTTTTTTGCCACTCTTTTTATCTGTAATTGTTTATTACTGTAAATATACCATTAAAATCAAAATGTGTTCTTTCATTGTTTATGTGCTATTCTGATACATATTCATTGCCAACTTTTCTTGCCCTTTTAGGATGGTCCAGGTCTATTCCAAGCGAGATTCCGGTCTCAACAAGCATATTCCATCCTGCAGCCATCTGAACATATTCATCATATTGTCCGGCCTCCGGAATAAGAATTGCAGGGAAGATTGTTTTTCTTTTTGATATGGAAATTACATGAATGCCGGCACCCCTGACAAGACATTCCTGAAACTTATTCTGGTCATCATCAAATGGATCAATCCATATCAGCACATCATTTTCATCCATCACTTCCTCAATGCCATGAAGGGCAAATGTGCCTTCCAGGAATGCTGATTTTTTTCTGGTTATTTCATTTGTTTTAAGGGCCAGTTCAGCAGCCACACCGTTGTCACGACCTGCGAAATAAATAATCTTGGCTTCCCGGATTTTTTTAATAATATCTTTATCTATTCCAGCCGTAAGTACCTGGCTGGTCATCTCAGCAAGATCTTTCAGTCCTTCCATTTTTTCCCCTCTCAGATTGCGGAGAAGAGAATCGTAAAACAATCCCTGTTCGATAACTGATTTGGTTGCAGCCACGGCGTTTTCCTTTCCGCATGAAAGGACATGTGTGTCTGTGGCAAATTCTTCAAGTTTCGTATTTTTATTTGCAGTAAGTCCGAAAATAGCTTTATGTCCCTTTGTATTCAAAGAATTTACCAGGCGGATAACTTCCTTTGTCTGACCTGAATTAGAAGCTGCAAAAACAACATAATCATTCAGGTTATATTCACACGCCTGCGTGCACCCTTCCGTTATAACCGGAAGCAGAAAATCTTTTTTAAGCGATGAATAAATGGCTCTTTTCGCCGGAAAAAGTCTACTGCTGCCTTCTCCCGTAAGAAACAATCCTTTTCGCGATTTTATTGTTTTTACGAATCGTCCTGAGACTCCTGGCTCAAAGGACCTGATAATTCCGGGTGTCTCCATCATCTCCCTGACAAGAGCATACCTGTTGTATTTTTCTTCGCTTGTATTCATTGTTTTTAATTTTTTATTTTAAAGATATGTCATTTCACAAGAAATTCAAACAGATCATTCTGAACTTGTGGATCCTTCCGGAAGCCTCCTCCCTGATGCTGCCAGTAGACTTCGGCATATTCAACTCCCGCCATTTTTCCATAATTGCGGTTCCCTTCCAGCACGAATCCAAAGAAATCATCCATTTTATGCATATGCCTCATCAACTCAATCTGGGAAAGATGACACTCCAGCATTCCAGGCTTCGGCATCGTCAGGATGCGCATTGAATGATAATGCAACTTTATTGAATTTTAGTGTCATAATCTATTTTATTTTCTTTTTGCCATTATTTTTTCGAGCCTTATAAATTCAGGGAATGTTCCTGCCAGGGGTTTCAAATAATCAATAAATGCCTGGGAAATATAATTACCATCCTCATTGAAAAATTCCGGAGGCATAGGTTTTGCAGAAACGGCGACATCCTTCAGCGCAATCCGGCCAAATTTTATTGTGTACGGATCATTTGATATTCTTTCAATGGTTACCATGTTTCCAGATATGCCTTTTTCGGCCAGTCTGACTGCTTCAGCACCACATTCGTAAGCTTCCTTCAGGTCGATTTCTGATGCCCTGATAAAATCGCTCATTATCAGCGATTCTGTAATCTGAAATTCTCCCCGGTAACCAAACTTTTCTGTTATCATCCTGTGCATGCTGATAGCAGCGCTTGTTCCTCCCATTGCGCCAAATTCAATATTGTTGAATTTATCTTTTGTCTGTGAAGCGCTTACAGGGGTTCCGTCTTCATATTTAATCCCTTCTCCGCAAACAATCCATACCCATCCATTAGTCCTTATGCAGCTTTCAACATCCCAGAGAAATTTTTCCCTGTTGAAGGAAAACTCCGGTGTGTAAATAAGATGGGGAGCATCGTCCTCATTTTTCCTGGCCATTGCCGTTGCTGCAGCAAGCCATCCTGCGTCCCTGCCTATTGTCTGATAAATCACGAATTTATCTACTTTCTGCATATCCCTTGCCAGTATCCCTGCCTGCATAACATTCAGGATATTCGACCTGGCTGCAGATGCAAATCCGGGAGTATGGTCTGTTCCGAAAAGATCATTGTCAACAGTTTTGGGAATCCCGATACCTGTTAATTCATAATTACACTTCCTGCAATATTTCTCAACCCTGTTAACCGTGTCCATGGTATCATTTCCCCCAATAAGAAAAAAATACCGGATGTTGAATTTTTTCAGAACTTCAAGGATCCGTGGAAAATCTTCCTCTTTAACCTTATGCCTCGAAGAGCCGAGGGCAGAAGATGGTGTTTTTCGCAAACCTTTAATTATACTTGCCGGCTGTTTCCCGAGATCATAAAGCAACTCCTGCATAAATCCCTCAATGCCGTACTGCATCCCGTAAATCTCTTCAATAAATGAAGATGCTTTTGAAGTCTCAATTACTCCTGCAAGACTTGAATTGATCACTGAAGTCGGGCCGCCTGACTGACCGATTAATGCATTTCCTTTAGGCATATCATTAATATTTCATCTGTTCTGTTCGTTCCAGATCAGGGCTGCAGCACCCAGAACGGCAGCATTGCTTTCGGAAATACCTGATGGAAGTATTTTAACTGTACCTCTGAATATAGGCTGAACATTCTGTTCAACATATTTTCTTACAGGAACAAAAAGCATATCGCCTGCCCGGGCAAGTCCTCCGAAAAGAAAAACTGCTTCGGGACTCGAAAATCCTATTGCATTTATAATCCCAAAAGCAAGATGTTCAGCTGTAAAGTCCATTGCCTCAAGTGCAACAGGGTCTTTTTTTGAAGCAGCTTCAGCGATCATTCTGGATGTCAGCTTTACCGGAGGGATATCACGAAGGATACTCTCGTCCCGCATTTCGCTGAGCAGATAAAGTACTGTTTTTACGAGCCCTGAAGCCGAAGCATAAGTTTCAAAGCATCCCTGCCTGCCGCACCCGCAATCCCGTCCGCCTGGAACTATAATAGTATGGCCAAGCTCACCTGCAAAACCGGTATGTCCATAAACTACTTGCCCGTTGATCACAATACCGCTGCCGAGACCTGTTCCGAGGGTCAGAACAATGAAGTCTTTCATTTTCTTTGCACCACCGAAGATCATCTCCCCCATGGCTGCTGCATTGGCATCATTTGTCAGAACTACGGGAACGCTTATCTTTTTCCTGATAAGCCCGGCAAGAGGAACAATCCCTTTCCAGGCAAGATTCGGGGCAAGTTCTATTGTTCCCTTGTGATAATTTGCATTAGGAGCCCCGATACCTATTCCTGTCAGTTTATATCCTGATTTTCGAGATAATAATTTATTTATTGCATTGACCAGAGCTGAAACAAACCTGTTGATTTCAGGATAATCAGTTGTTGTCAGATTGCCTTCTGATACTATTTTCCCTGTTTTTTCCACCAGACCGAAAATGGTATTGGTTCCGCCGATATCGACGCCTGCAACTACTTCTTTGATCATAAATCTTTATTTTTATCTGAGTGGTGTTGTGCGCGGTGTTGTGCCTGATGATGTGCCTGATGTTTTACCGGTAATCCTGATATTCTTTACATTCTGGTCACTTATGTCCCAATCCTGATCAATTTCCCAGTTCGCTTTTACTTCTATCTCGCGCGGGAAAAAAGAAACCGGTTCCGGTTGCCTTCCTTTTTCATAATCCCCGGTTGTCCACTTTCCATCAATGTTTAAGTCATAGATTACCCTTATTTTATATTTCCCGGGGTCAAGAAATGTGAAATCAGCTTTGCCGTCCTGATCCATTTGTTTTTCCCTCACCACTTTTTCGTCGCTGGAAAGAAGCTGAATTATCCGGTCACCCTGGTAGTTTTTAATATTGATGGTCAGCTTGCCAAATGTGTCATTTGCTCTTATTGAAAATTTGACTCCCGTTGAATCAGCCTGCTCACCATAAACATTGCCAAATGCAGCTGAGTCAGCCACATAAAGATAATTCTTTCCCTGTACCAGCATTACATCCATTGTCATTTTACAGGAGTTAGTGCTGTCCTGGTTCAGTCTGAACGGGATAGCTTTCTTTTCAGTACCTGTGAGTTCATATATCCTGATCAGCGAGGTATCGGGGTCCCTGAAGGGTGTCAGTGATGTTAAAATAATTTTTTGTCCGGGTCTGAGAGAGCTGCCTGAAAAACTTGTCTTTACAGAATATGGGACCGGTTTGGTTTTGCCCCTGGTTGAACGTGGCATCAGAAACCGCATCAGGATAGTATCTTCCTTTTTAACAATATTGCCGGTAGTATCTGTAAACGGATAACGCACCAGTGTGTTGATCTGCTGCCGTGAATATAACGAACTGTCAGAGAGCCATATCCTGAGTGTATCGTTTCCTTTGCTTCTCTCCAGTAAATATGATTTCGCATCCGTATCAGGAATTGAAAAGTCAAAGCCCATTGTGTCGGGTGGTAATGAAAGTGTATAAATAAGATTGTAAGGAGTGTTTCTGGCAGAGGAGGTCAGATAATGCATCTTTTTCTCATGAAGAAAAAGTATCAGCCTGTACTCCCCTTTGAGAACTGTTGTGTCAGTTGTATTTACCTTTTCATTCTGAACTTTTACAGTATCTTTTACAACCGGCAGGTAGTTTTTCCCGGGTGAGATTACTATTGAGGTATCCAGAAAAGCAAACTCTTCACCGGGAAGATTGAAATTCTTGCTGTTATCAGCATCTTTAAGAGCATAAAGCCTGTATGTTCCCGTCTTTAGATTATCAAGCCGGAAATACCCCTTTTTATCCGCTCTTGAGATATACCCGGGAATGTGCTTAACAACAGCAGAATCCTCAAGTTTTCTATAAAGGAGGATCAATGTCTCTTCAGGTGGATTGAGATCATATGCCTTATAAACATTGCCGGTTACAGAAAGAGAATCAATCACCGGACCGGTGGAAAAAACAAACTGGTAATTATCAATCTCGTTTCCTTCATTCAGATCTTTAATTGCATCCTGAAAATTAAATGTATATGTTGTGCTGTCACTCAGGTCATCTTCATACTCAACCACCAAGCTTTTCCCTTTCAGAGATACCTTCGGCTTTTTTACCATGGGCGGAGAGATCATGAATTTTTCATTTATTTTATCCAGCACAACATATTCATCGAATGTTATGGCGAATCTTTTCCCCTTGAAATTTCTGGCACCATTTTCCGGAGTGCTTTTTACAATTACAGGAGGCTCTTTATCTCTTGGTCCGCCTAAAGGAGAGCTTATTTTCGCGCATCC
This sequence comes from Bacteroidales bacterium, assembly GCA_025454795.1. Lineage (GTDB taxonomy): Bacteria > Bacteroidota > Bacteroidia > Bacteroidales > VadinHA17 > LD21. The sequence goes on from JALONT010000001.1 coordinate 8,664, forward strand.
CTCAATCAGAAAGTATGTCAATATCAGAGTTAATATCTGCTTAAATATGCTCCGTGCCATCAATGCGTCTGTTCTTGTTGTTTACAAACTTACATCATTTTTTATTTAAATTTTTGGTTTAATTGTAAAAGCTGCAACGCAATAAAGTGAATTCTCCGCATTAAATAATAATAATTTTTAACTTTGACAATCACATAAACAGGCTGATTATGCATTTACTTATTATTCCATGGGATGTTAATCCTGAGATATTCAGGGTTGGTTCCTTTGCCGTCCGCTGGTATGGATTATTATTTGCCTCCTCATTTTTCTTTGGGTACATAATTATGAATAAAATATTCAAAAATGAAAACCTTAATGATGTGGTGCTTGACAGGCTTACTATTTATATGGCCGTCGGCGTTATTGCAGGAGCCAGACTCGGACATTGTCTTTTATATGAGCCCGGATATTATCTGTCACATCCTCTTGAGATCCTTAAGATCTGGCATGGAGGACTTGCAAGCCATGGAGCAGCAGCTGGCATATTAATTGCTGTTGGCTTATTTTCACATAAAGAGAAAAAAGGATATTTCTGGACCCTCGATCGCATTGCCATTGTTGTTGCGTTGTCCGGGTTTTTTATCAGAATGGGGAATCTGATGAATTCTGAAATATATGGCGTTGAAACAACAGTCCCGTGGGGATTTGTCTTTTTACGCAACGGAGAGACTGCTCCCAAGCATCCTACACAGATATATGAAGCGCTTGCCTATTTGTCAATCTTCCTCCTTCTCTTCTGGCTCTACTGGAGAAAAAAAGGCGAACATATAGAGGGAACACTGCTCAGCCTTGCCTGCATCCTTATTTTTGCAGCACGTTTTTTTATTGAATTCCTGAAAGAGGATCAGGTGGCATTTGAAGCAGGAATGAAATATAATTTAGGCCAGAAATACAGCATCCCTTTCTTCTTAATAGGATGTATTGGGCTCTATTTAAGCCTCAAAATTAAAAAGAGAGCAGTAATAAAGAGGTGATTTATTTTTTCAGGATCCCGTTGAAAAGCACATCAAGAATTGCGTTGAGCCGATGCTCAATATTTACCTCTTTTTTCTTCCAGAACAGAGGAACTTCCAATCCTTTAAGCGTTGTCTGAACTGCAAGTGCAGTATATTCGCTGTTAGTCACATTAAATACTTTACGCCTTGCTCCATGATACAATATCAGCCTCAGGATCGCAAGTTCTTCGCGGTCGTATTTTGCACGGATAGTCTCGATAAAATCAAAATGGTCAAGGTTCTTGTCAAATATCGCATTATAATAATTTGACAGTTTTTCGAACGCTTTCATCCTTACAAAAACATAATTTCTCATTTTTTCAATGGGGGAATCGACTGATTTTATTGATGTAGTAAGCTCATTTCTAAGGATATTGGCTTCATTTAGCACAACTGCTTCAAATATCTGCTCCTTGCCCTGAAAATAGTAATAGATAGAACTTTTACCCATTTTAAGGGCTTTCGCTATTTCATCCATTGTCGTTTTTTTGAAACCATAATGGCTGAAAATCTCTCCTGCCGTTATAATGATTTTCTTCCTAATTTCCTCTTTGTTAATCATATATTACTCTTTTGGAGATCCTGTTCTGTCTGACTGCAAATTTAATATATAAATCAATTTATTCAAAATCTTCGAATAAATTGGTCGACAATTCGAAAGCCGCGTTTCTTGTCTAAATTTTATACTTTTGCCTTATAATATTTTAAATACCAGAAAGTTTAACATAATGCTGGTTGGCGATAAAAATTATCAGAGTATCTGGCTCGATGAATCTGATCCGTCAGTTGTAAAAGTAATCGATCAGCGAAAATTACCATTCTTTTTTGAAATATCTGAGCTTCGGACTGTCGATGATATTTATAATTCGATCCGGGATATGATTGTCAGAGGGGCTCCACTGATAGGAGCCGCCGGGGCTTTTGGTATCTATCTGGCAACTCTTGAAATAACTTCCAATACAAATGTGCGTCTTCATCTTGAGAATGCGGCAAGGTATCTGATTTCATCCCGCCCTACAGCAGTAAATCTCTCCTGGGCCGTAAATTATGTACTTGGCTCTCTCGACAAGGGTCTCCCGGTTCAATCTTTATCCCCGGCAGCCCTGGAATCAGCACTGTTCATTTGTGAAAAGGAAAAGAACAGCTGCAGGGAAATAGGCAGATTTGGATTGCCCCTGATTAAAGCTATCTCAGTCAGAAAGAAGGGAGAATCGGTAAATATCCTCACTCACTGCAATGCCGGCTGGCTGGCCTGTATTGATTACGGGACAGTTACTGCTCCTATTTATCTTGCCCACGATTCAGGTATTCCTGTTCATGTCTGGATCGATGAAACAAGGCCCAGGAACCAGGGTGCAAAACTGACTGCCTGGGAGTTAGGACAGGCCGGTGTTCCCCATACTCTGATTACTGATAATACAGGAGGGCATCTTATGCAGCACGGAATGGTCGATATTGTTTTTGTTGGATGTGATCGTGCAACAGCAAAAGGAGATGTTGCCAATAAAATCGGTACATATCTTAAAGCGCTTGCTGCATTCGAAAATAAAATACCTTTTTATTCTGTGCTGCCTTCTTCTTCAATTGATTTTGGAATAAGTGACGGGGTCTCTGAGATCCTCATTGAGGAACGTGATGCGGAAGAGGTAACAACTGTTTCCGGATTTGCCGGGGGGAAAATCGTATCGGTTCGCATCTGTCCCGAAAATACTCCGGCTCTTAATTTCGGATTTGATGTAACACCTGCAAAGTACATTTCAGGCCTGATTACAGAAAAAGGCATTTGCAGGGCTTCTGAAAAAAATATTAAAGAAATGTTCTCAGAAAAATTCAACTAAAATGGAAGGGGTAGTAAAATTCAATTGTCACTGGAGTCAGTCGGGCCCTGTCATTTCCGATGAACAATATGAAATAATTAATTCCTGGCGGGAAATACTTTATAATATGGACCTTATAGGCGCATACGAAAACGGTGTTGGTTTTGGAAATATCAGCATGCGCATAAGAGGGGGGAACCAGTTTATTATAACAGGATCTGCAACGGGGGAAATCCCCGAACTGGAACCGGGACATTATGTAAAGGTCAGTTCTTTTAATATTGATGATAATGCCGTTCAGTGTGTCGGTCCCCTCAAAGCTTCATCAGAGTCACTAACGCATGCCGCCATCTATCTTGCTGATCCGGGGGCAAATGCAGTGGTACATGTTCATGCTATTGAGCTCTGGAACGAGCTTATATACAAGGTGCCGACAACCAATCCCTCGATGGATTATGGTACCATAGGACTGGCGAAAGATATTTTCAGGCTCTTCAGCGATTCAGATATTTTTGAGAAGAGAATTATTGTGATGGCTGGCGACAGGGCGGGGATTCTAGCTTTTGGCCATGATATGGACGAGGCAGTAAATGTTCTTATGTCATATCTCAGGCGAGAGAAATGACAAAAGTCGCTAAGATCTTTATAATTCCCGTGGCTTGTCGTGCCTGATAAAGGTTTTATTATCAAGTTCTCTGAATGCCTCATTTAATTCTTCTTTCGTATTCATAACAATCGGGCCACCCCATGCAACCGTTTCCTTAAGTGGTTTACCGGCTAAGAGGAAAAATCTTGCCCCGTTAATTCCTGACTTTACAAGCACTTCATCAAAAGCAGAGTCGTTTGCCGATGAACCTGACATCAGGATTGCACAGGCCTTTTCTTCAAAATTTACCATTGCATCATCCGGAGCAAGAGTTCCATCAATCAGATAGATGAATAAGGTTTGGTCGCTGGCAGTTTCCTGGTAATGCCAGACGCAATTTGGTTCCAGCGCTACATCCAGGTACTGAACTTTAACATATTGACCCTTCACAGCCCCCGGATGGTTGTGGTAGTTGCCGGATAAAACTCTTACAGTTGCGCTTCCTTCCTGAATTTCTGAAACATCTTGTTGTCTGATGTCACGATAGGTTGGTTGTGTCATTTTATCCTTTTTTGGAAGATTGACCCAGAGCTGACAGCCAAACAATCTTTCAGAGGCTTTAGGCATCTCCTGGTGAATTATCCCTGATCCTGCTGTCATCCACTGGCACTGAAGATCTCTTATGATTCCCTTGTTACCCAGGCTGTCGCCATGTTCTATTTCTCCCCTTAACAAATAAGTAACTGTTTCGATTCCGCGGTGAGGATGCCAGGGGAAACCCCTGATGTAATCCTGCGGATTGGAAGAATCAAATGAAATCACAGATATTTTAACCAGTGTAAGCCTGCCTTAAGACACTTGAGATACATAACCAGGTAAAAAGTATTTAACTCCAGCTATAGGTGGTCAATTCAGGTCGCCAAACATTTTCAAACTGTTTTTGGATTATTAACAACAAATGGTTAATATTGCAATCCGTTTATATAAGGTGCTGGTTGCTTGTTTCTGGTTGCTAGTTAATTGATATCAAGAATGTTAATCAATGAGAAACAAGTAACGAGTAACGAGTAACGAGCAACAAGAACGGGCCCATAGCTCAGATGGTCCCGTTCCGCCAAAGCGGAACGAGGATCCTCGATCCGCCAAACGGCGGATCGGGATTAGAGCACCTGGTTTTAACCAGTAAAGGCCATTAGTTCATTGTCAAGATTGGGCCCATAGCTCAGATGGTTAGAGCACCTGACTCATAATCAGGGGGTCGCTGGTTCGATCCCAGCTGGGCCCACTTGAAAAAGAGTGAGAACGTGAGCGAGAGCGAGCGAACTCACTCTTTTTCCTCGCTCTCGCTCTCCCACTCACACTTTTCTTCTGGTGCCAGTTTGGTGCCAGGATTTGGGGGAAAATGGGGTATTTTTTCAATAGATTATCTTCCTTTCTGGTCAAAGGAAGTTTTTCTTATAAGTATTTGATTTAACCATTTTTCAAGATTGGTTTTCCTCGTTTCTTTTCTTTTTAGCCAACCGAAAACAGAGAATAGCAAAAAAAATAGCTATTAGACCAATACCAACTCCGCCAATATTGGTAGAATTAAACGCTCCCCCTTTCAAAATTTGATCAGTTGGAAGCATTTTCAATTGGGAGTCAGATTTTCCCTTTCAGGGATTTTGGGGATCTTATTAATAATTTTATTAGGATTTATTTTATCAGGCTTAGTACATGACAAAAAACGCTAACGCGTTGATTGTTAATATATTATATGTTAATTGTTAATAAATATACGTTCTTTTATAAATATAAAACCCTGATATTCATTATGTTGGAAATGTGTTACCAATACATTTTCCGACTATGAAAATCAAGGTTGAAAACAAAGTTACAGTTTTATCTGATACGTTGAAAGAGTTCTTTAGTGACAAAATGAACTTAGCACGTATAAAGTTCTTTAGCTTATTTATCAGTGCGTTATGTAAGGTGCAGACTGTCTGCTTCGAAAAGCTGGCCTATGGATTTGACTCAAGCGTTAAAGCCGAGTCTTCGTTGCGAAGGATACAGAGATTTCAGATATCAAAAAACCGTTCGTTTACTTTGAAAGCAATTATTAAACCTTTGTTTAAACAATGTAAGTTTGTCGTTTAATTTTTAATACTCTGTATTCTGAGGATCAAAATTACACCAACTTGCTGTCCAATTGGTAGTATTAAAAGCACCCCTGTAGCTGACCCGGGTAAAGAATGAATCACTCAGCCTGGTATTGGCAAATGAAGCACCGCTAAGCAAAAGAGATCCTGCTACAGGAAGGAAATTAGGTGCTGTTAAGTTGAACGGATCAGCAATCTGAAGAAGGTCATTTGATACCAGTACCTGGTTATTCCTTGAAGTATTTGTATACCATGCTTCGGTATCTGTCAAATATGTTGTTACGTAATTATTTGTAATACCAGCCATAATACAGTTCTCGATCTGTAAAACATTTGCTGTAGCCTGTGCAGGTGAATCTCCCTTCTGTCCATCAACATACAATCCGTTTGGCCATCCTGCAAAAACAGTATTGTAAATTGAAAGACGTGTTCCCCGTCGTAATTGCATTGCATTACGGTAAAGTGAGTTGATTGTTGTTGTGGGTGTCGTAAGAGGACCGAAAACACTGCCATTTGCAAATATTGCAGTAGTAAAAGGTGTCAGGGTTGACCCGTCAGCATCATTATCCGATTCAAAACCATTTGACTGAGACTGGTCAGCGCTTGAAGGATCGCGCAAGCCTACAAAAAACTGCACCTTACCCACAAAACCATTATCAGTATCAAAATCGTCATCCCATCCTCTTAATGCAACCAGATATTTGGCATTAACAGTACCTCCGAACCATTCATACGAATCATCACCGGAATAAGAAACCTGGATATGGTCAATCGTAGTGCCTGAACCAACAGAATAAAGAGTCAATCCGTTAATTTCACTGTTGGCAGTGGCAGTAAGTGGAATTCCCGGGAATTCAATTCTGACAAACTGGAGCACGCCTGAATTATCGGCAGGATCATTCCCACCGTAATTGGAGCCGATTCCGCCCTCTGCAACACCAACACCTGTTCCGTTATCATGTTTGTTGGTCGGAGCCTTACCGCAGATCACAAGACCTCCCCAGTCTCCATAAGCACGCTGCCCTTTGGGTTTATCAGAAGTAAAAACAATCGGTTTGCTCTCAGTTCCCAGAGCCATGATCTTAGAACCCATATCTATAATAAGAGAACCTTTGGTCCCGGAAACACCTTTGATAATGGTACCCGCCTCAATCGTGAGAGTTGCATTGTTTTTAACATATACAAATCCCGAGAGAAAATAACGAGCATTGGCGTACCATTTTGTATCGTCAGTGATATCACCACTAACTGTGATCTGCTGACCATTCGAAGGAATAACAATTATTTCGCATGCTGCCTGCAGAGTGTTGTTTTCCTTAGATATAGCCTTTATTGTTGCAGAACCAAGTGCAACGCCTGTCACGACACCTTCAGTTACAGTAGCGATACCGGTATTGGTCGATTCCCATGTAATAATCTTATTTGTTGCATCGATCGGATTGAATATTACGCTCAGATTCAAAGTCGCTCCTACCATTACATCTGCATTTACCTGGTCAAGATCTATTCCCATTACAGGTACATCTTTTTCGCAATAGGTTGAAATCCCGATTAACAGAACCAGAGTAATAAACAGATTCAAAAATTTAAAATTTGTCTTCATATTTTCATCTTTAGTTTATTAAATAGTAATCCAATACATTATAAATTGGTTGCCTTAATGTTTTAGGAATTATTTTCAATGTCGCTTTAACCACACTAGGTATCGGAAGTAATTTTTTGCTTAATCATTGTCTCTATACACCCTATTCCCTTCTTAAAGCTTTACCGACACCCCAATGCTGAAATACCTCCCCGGATAATAAATTCTGGTATACTGGGTACGGTTGAATTCTTTCGCACCATCATCAGCACCTTTTGTATAAGTTTTCATATCAACAAGGGCATCGATTGTCTGCGTATACTCGACCTTTTCATTAAGAAGATCCTTTAAACCACTTTTAATCTCAATTCTTTTCCCGATCATCTTACTTACAGTCAAATCAATAACATTCCTGGGTATTTCATAAATATCAGGTATATCCTCCCATTCGTTGGGAGACGGCCTTCCGACTGCAATAATCCGTTTCCCTATAATGTTATACATCATGCTTACCATAAGTCCATTTGTTTTACCCTGGTAAAAGAGGCCTGTATTTACAATATAGGGTGACTGTCCTTCGAGTGGTCTGTTGCGCGACAGGGCTCCATCCGGGAATATGACCTTGCTCCAGATAAATGAGCTGTTCATTACAAATGTGAAATTCTCTAAAACAGGTATGAACTCAAGTGATTTTCTGGCTTCTGCTTCTATTCCTGCACTGTATGCCGATTCAACATTCTCAAATGAATATTGTGTAGGATTGTTTCCCAGGATTACCTGTTCGATGGGATTAAGGAACTTCTTATAAAAAGCTCCTAGATTGAATGTTTCACCCGGACTTGGATAAAGCTCATATCTTGCATCAAAGCTGTGAATGTAGGCCTGTTTAATGTGAGGTGCTCCGTAAATTCCGGCATTCATCTCAAAGTCGACATAGTAAAATGGAGCTATCTCCCTGAATTCCGGACGATTGACTGTCATTCCATATGCAAACTTGACAAGGCTTTTTTCAGTAAAGTTATATGTAAGGTTAGCCGATGGGAACAGGTTGATAGTATCCCTGTCGACATCGACTTTTACTGTTGAAGCCTGCTTGTAGCTTGAAAGGGTCTGTCGGTTCTTTTCAAGTCTTAAACCTGCTAAGAAATTAATCTTTTCACCAACTGGTATACGGACTGAAAGATACCCCGCAACCTGATGATTTGCTGCTGTATAGGAATCTGACAGCGCTGTTACCTCCATTAACTTTATCCCTGTGGTCAGATTCATGTTTTCATCAGCAAATATCTGGTCAACAGGGAGAGTGGTCTGTCCGAATGTTGATTCCGGACTGCCCTTTGCATATCCGAAATTCCGGGCATTGAATTCCCTGTCCTTGTTTTCAAAATAGAGGCCGGCCTTTATCTCAGGATTGAAACCGTTAATATCAAACTGCTGTTTAAAATTAAATGAAGCGGATACGGTACGTTCATAAAGGTCGATCCACATCCTTGATTGCGAAGAAAGATCTGCCTGATCGTTAAAAATCATAAAATATCTTGTAGTATCAGTTTCATCCCGCAGGTATCTGTATCTTTTTGTATCCGGTTCCTTTTTATTTGATGATGCATAACCCAGAATCCAGTCGATTTTTGTTTTACCTTCCCCGATTGTATGTTCACCTGCAAGCTGACCCGCATAAATCGACCTGCTCAGATATCTCATCTCCTCCGATCGGATAAACCTGCCATCATTATACCATTCTCTCCCGCAGCGGGAAATATACCGGGACGAACCTGCCTGGTTGAAAAGATTACGCATTTCAAGCTTTGTTCCTTTACCAAGGTAAAATGAAGTGTTGTTCATCGCTGAAAACCTGGCAGAATTTGAATAGAGCTGGTCAATGAATTGATTTTGGTAGGAAGGTTTATCATCACTGTAATCGTAAATTGAATAATCTGAATTCAGCAATTCCTCTGAAGTATTTGAAATACTGTATGTCAAAGCTGTCAGGTTACCACCGGTACTTTTTCCGATTTTAAATTTACGGTTTAAGCTGAAACTGAACTTCTGCTCAGGGTAAGCCACAGCAGGGAAAGATGACCAGTTTTTATTTAGTCCACTGCCGAGAGTGGTTATTTTTTCCCTTATTACCGGATTGGTTGCAGATTCATAATCATTAAGATGTTGTGGCATATCTTCAGGTAAAGCTCTTGAACCATTGTCAAAGCCCAGCCAGTCAGTTTCGCCAGGTACCGGTTTATAGAATTCTTTAAACGTAGTGTTTTGATAAAAACCGGTGCTGTAAGAAAAACCCATCCCGTTATTTTCTGGCATATTCTTCGTTGCTATTTTGACAAAACCTCCCGAGAAATCTGCAGGAAGTTCAGCTGCCGGTGATTTGTATATCATTATATTATCAATCATTGAGCTGGGAATGATATCAAATGAGAAAGCTTTAACATCAGCTTCGGCACTTGGAGTTGCGGCATTGTTTAACCACACATTATTATACCTCTGAGATAGACCACGGACGACCAGAAATCTGTTATCTATAATAGTGATACCGGGAACACGCTTCACAACTTCTGAGGCATCTTTATCAAGAGTTTTGGATATCTGCTGTCCGGATATGCCAGTTGAAACGAACTGACTGGCTTTTATATCAGTTATCATTGAAATCTCGGTATTCGTTTTCCTGACAGCTGAAACAGTTATGTCACCAATGGTTACGAGATTTCCTTCGAGCTCTACACTTATTGTTGTAATTTTATCTGTCTCAACGTTGACATTTTCAATTATTCTGGTAGTGTAAGAAACATAAGATATTTTAAGCGTATAATTTCCCGCTTTGAGATTAGGGAAGATAAAATGTCCATCTATATCTGTGGTTGTTCCGATTGTTGTACCTTCTATCTGAACTGTTGTACCGATAAGGATTTCAGAATTTGCCTTATCTGTTACAATACCTTCAATTGAACCAATTTGGCCATTTAAGCAGGTTGAACAAATAAGAATTATTAATATTGACAGAATGTTTGATTTCTTGAGATTATACATAATTGTTAATTGATGATTATCAAATATCTCCGTTGCAAATATATTATCAAACCTGCAAATGAGCAGTTACGAAGTGATGAAGGTTTATTTACAATAATGTTACAGACTACTGGCTTTTTGTAACAAAAATGTAATTCCATTATTTGTCAATAGGAATTACCTTTGCATCAGACATCTAATTTTTTGTGAATAAGCTTTTGGAAATCCAACCTAGTACAAATGGAAATTAAGGGTAAAAGAATTTTAATAGTGGATGATGAAGAAGATCTTTGTGAAATCCTGCAATATAACCTTGGCAATGAAGGTTATGACACAGCAGTTGCTCATTCCGCAGAAGAAGCCGTGGAAAAATCACCCGGCAGTTTTGATCTTTTATTACTTGATGTCATGATGGGTCAGATATCAGGTTTCAAGTTAGCAGATATGCTTCGAAAGGAATTGAACAATAATGTTCCTATTATCTTTCTTACAGCAAAAGATACTGAAAATGATGTTTTAACCGGATTCAGCCTTGGAGCAGATGATTATATTGCCAAACCATTTTCTGTTAATGAATTAATAGCAAGAGTAAAAGCTGTCCTGAAACGCTCGCAAAAAGACAAGGTTAAAAGCCATGGTATATTGAAGTTTGAAGTCATTGAACTAGATACAACACGTAAAAGACTAATTTTAAATAATAAGAAGATTGAACTCACAAAAAAGGAATATGAGATCATGAAGCTCTTACTGGAAAACCAAAATAAAGTATTTTCAAGGGAGGATATTTTAGAGAAAGTATGGGGTAATGATGTAATTGTAACTGACCGTACCGTGGATGTAAACATTACCCGGTTAAGAATCAAACTCGGTGATTTTGGTCAGAATCTGAAAAATAAAACAGGTTATGGATATTTTTTTGAATTCTGAAGACGGCACACATGAAAATAAGTAACTCCGTAAGAAATAATCTACTTCTTTATTATTCAATAATATTCCTGGTTTTTACTTCTCTGATTCTTACATACCTATATAAAAGGGAAAAGGAATACAGGGTATCAACACTTAATGATGAGCTTTATAATATTACCATTATAGTTAATAATTTCATTAAGTCAAATTCTATTTATGATCTTGGCAATTATGAAATAACGGATTCCCTTGTAAAGCTTCTTCCACAAACCAATCTTAGGATAACAATTATCGACTCAACCGGAAACATTCTTTACGACAGCGCATTCAGGAACTGGAAAAGCATGGAAAATCATTCAGACAGACCTGAAATCAAAACCTCGCTTTATGCCGATTATGGAGCTATCATAAGAAAATCAGAAACCACAGGTCAACCATATTACTATTATGCGGTAAACTTTGGAAATTACTTTATAAGAGCTGCTGTCACTTACGATATAAATATTGTCAACTTTCTCAAAGCCAAGAAGTTATTCCTGTTAATAGTATTTTTATCATTTTTGGCAATCTGGACCGTATTATTATTTATTACCAGCAGGTTCGGTGAGTCTATTACGAAACTTAAAGATTTTACACTGAAGATCGGAAATAATGAAGAATTTGATTTTAATACGAAATTCCCTAAAAATGAAATTGGCACCATTGGAGAGGAGATTTTGAGAATTTACAAAAACCTTTTACGAACAAAAAATGACCTTATTAATGAAAAAGAAAAACTTTTCAATCACCTGAACGCATTAGATGAAGGAATTGCATTCTTTTCTTCTGATAAGAATAAGATCTTTAATAACGATCATTTTATAAAACTGATGAACATGATATCAGGCGAGCTACAAATTTTTTCATCCGGATTTTTTGATATACCGGAGTTTTTTGCAGTAAAGGAATTTATTGGAAAATATTCCGATATTGAAATAACTCAATCCGATCTGCCAAAAATGGAATACCAGGTAACAAAGGATGGAAGGTTTTTCCGGGTGCAATGTGTAATATTTTACGATAAAAGCTTTGAAGTGATTCTAAGCGACATTACCAAAATAGGGAAAAGCAAACTTATCAAGCAGCAGATGACATCAAATATTGCTCATGAGCTTAAAACCCCTGTTTCTTCTGTCAAAGGTTATATTGAGACATTGCTTAATGACCCCGGTATTGAACCGAAGAAGCAAAAGTATTTTCTTGAGAAAGCATTAGCACAGACAGACAGGTTGACGGGATTAATCAATGATATATCAATTCTTAACAGAATAGAAGAAGCAGGATCATCATTCCAGCCTGAAAAACTCAAAGTAAAAAAGGTAGTCAAGGAAGTCCGTGACAATTTCAAGTCGGCAATTGAGGCCAGAAACATGAAGGTTGAGATTAATATAGGTGACGATATTTCTGTGAAAGGGAACAAGTCACTTTTACTTTCAATTTTTCAGAACTTGCTTGAAAATGCTATTAACTATGCCGGAGATAATACTACCATTAGAATACTTGTTTATAATGAGGATAAGAAATTCTACCATTTTTCCTTTTCTGATGATGGTGTTGGCATTCCTCAGGAACATATTAATCGTGTTTTTGAACGTTTTTACCGGGTTGATTCTGGTCGTTCAAGAAAAAGCGGAGGTACTGGTCTGGGCTTGTCGATTGTTAAGAATGCAATTTTACTGCATAAGGGAGATATCCTGGTACGTAACAAAGTGGGTGGTGGGACGGAATTTCTTTTTTCACTTCCAAAGAATTGAAAATAAACCATTATTACATTAGAAAACTGCATTAAATAAAAGGTACATTCCTGCTCCAATAATCGCTGATACAGGTATGGTCAGTATCCAGGCCCAGAATATCTTGGTAGTTACTCCCCATTTCACTGCCGAAAGTCTTTTTGTTGCTCCTACCCCTATAATTGATCCAGTAATTGTATGAGTTGTACTCACCGGTATTCCAAAATGAGTTGCTCCGAATAACGTCAGGGCACCTGCTGTCTCAGCACAAAATCCTTCAAATGGTTTAAGCTTGGTTATTTTTTGTCCCATTGTTTTAACTATTCTCCATCCACCGAACAATGTTCCAAGAGCAATTGCTGCATGGCATGATAAAACGATCCATAGGTCTATCGGTGCATTTTTAGCAACCTGATTTGTGGCAATCAACGCAACCCAGATAATTCCCATGGATTTTTGGGCATCATTTCCACCATGACCAAGACTGAACGCTGAGGATGATAAAAGTTGTAGTCTTCGGAACCATTTATCAACTCCAGATGGCGTTTGTTTTTTTACAATATGTAAAACAACGACCGAAATTATAAATGACATTATCATTCCCAGAACCGGTGCAATAATAATGAAAATACCTATTTTTATTACTCCTGAGTAAATTACCGATCCGAATCCGGATCCTGCTATACCTGCTCCAACAAGACCTCCAACAAGAGTATGAGACGAACTTGATGGTAAACCCATCCACCAAGTAATAAGGTTCCAGGTGATAGCGGCTGTTACGGCAGCAGCAATTAAATTTAAGGACATAATTTCTGGATTTACAACACCTTTACCGATGGTTGTAGCTACTTTAAGTGGAAAAATCAAAAATGCAAGAAAATTGAAAGTTGCCGCAAGTCCTACGGCAGCAATTGGTGATAATACTCTTGTAGAAACGACGGTTGCAATAGAATTTGCCGAGTCATGAAAACCATTTATGAAATCAAATATTAAGACTAGGGTTATTATGATAATTAGAAATGTCACTTTGTCAACATTTGATGATTTTTACCGAGTAATTGAAATCTGTCATTTATTAAGTAAGAAATGATCACTAATTTCAATTAGTCAGATACAAAATTATAAACTATGCTATTGATAATCTGATTTTTATTGTTACGTTTTTGTTACAAATAACCCTTGTTATCTGTGACTTTTTAATTTAGGTGAAAAACCAGCTGCCATGTGAGAAAAAGCCAGAGGCTCTGACCAGCTTGCGCCGGAGTAAACTGAACATCCCTGGCCGCAATAAAGTGCTTGTTGCTAAATTATTTATAATAATTGCGATTTAACCGGCCAGATGTGTTCAAGGTGCCCGGCTTTTGTACTCAGCGTCTGATAAAAATAAAATCCCCGCCTTCATCACCAACATTCTGTATCACGCCATACTGGGGAACATTGCTACTGTTATTCATTACTGCTGTTTTGAAGCTGCTGAAAAGGAGTTCTGATGACAGGAATCTCTCCCCGTTCTCATCAAGCCTTTTAACAAGATATTTGATAAACACACTTTCATCAGGTACTTCCTGCAATATGCCACTAGTCATTGCTTTTCGGCTTGACAGTTCGTACAACTTTTGAATACCCTGCGGAGTATCTGAAAAAGCAGCTCTCGATTTGAAAATAGCGCCACTAAAACAGGCATCAGCTATCAGAATAGTATGTTTTGTCTGGATACTTCCTATAAAATCCCTTAAAGTACTGTTGCGAAACCAGTTAACAGTACTGTTCTTTGATGCATCTGATGGAAACCAGTAACCCACTTTTCCTTTATCATCCCAGTAACCATGACCGGCATAAAAAATAAGAAGATTATCATTCGAAGTGAGCTTTTTTCCCAGATCATCAAGAGTTGTAATTATCATACTCTGTGTTGGATTTTTAAGAAAAAGAACATTGTCTTTTTCAAAATTATATTTCGATAAAAGGACATTATAAAGACTTTCAGCATCTTTAATCGGATTTTCAAGATCAGCAATCTCATCGTACTGGTAGTCATTTATCCCTATCAGCAGAGCAAAATACCGGCCTTTTGCTATCTCAGGTATTTCTTCTCCCGGGAGTGATGCATTTTCGGCAGTGCAATCAACAATAAGTTTCTGTTCATTCATTATTCCTTTATTATTGATCGCGACAAGACTCACCTGGTTCTCTCCTTTTGACAGTTTAAGGTCAAATTGAAAAACGCCGCCTTCTGATAGTTTTATAACATTTTTATTTATCAGAAGGGTATTGATTCCCAGGGGATCACTTACACGGCCTACAATAAGGATACTATTTTTATCCTGAACAATCTTCCCCATTACAGGAACAGGTGAAAATACCTCAATCATTGTATTATTCCCGGTAAGATCTCTTGCCGGAGGATTATTGCCGGCATTTTGCTGATTCAGAGGTAAAATATTATTTGATAATATATTTGTTGTTATTGTTCCCGAAGGTTTTTTCCATTGTGTCTCATCAAATCCTGAGAGAGCCCAGGTCTCAAGATCTTCAGATTTATAGTACGCAGAAATAAAATCAGGCCGCACCGGATCGAAATCCAGGGATAATACAACATTCCCCTGACTTTCAGATTTGTGCAGGATATTGCCCGAAGTTACATCCCAGAGTATAATATACCCATCCCGTGCGCCACTGATAAGGCTTTTACTGTCCGGACTGAAGTCAATTGTCTGAACCCAGTTTTTATGACCCTTAAGGGAAACCAGATTATTTAAACCGGGTACCTGGAAAATAATAATTTCGTTGTTATAACCACAGCTTGCCAGGAGTTTACCGTCAGGGCTGAAGGTTATATGCTGGATCCCGTTTTTCTGGCCAGGTTGAGATTTTAACATGGTGCCGTTTCCTGTATTCCAGAGTACAATTATCCCATCTTCACCTCCGGAAGCAAGTATTTTACCATCCGGACTAAAGGCTACAGAGTTTATATCTTTATTTTTATTCAGTCCTTTCAGCTCATAAACCAGTGTTACACTTTTTAGGTCCCAGATCTTTATTGTCCCGCCAATAGTTCCTGTCGCCAGATACTTTCCGTCAGGACTTATATCAAGTGATTTTACGGGACCGTTAAAGCCTTCAAAAGTCTTTATTATTTTCGCTGGCATCGTGCCAAGGTCCCACATTGAAACTTTATTGTCCTTTCCCCCGGACAGAACAAATTTATTATCAACCGAAAACAGAGCAGAATTAGGCCTCCCTTTTAGTCCTGTCAGCGTCCGGAAGATAGTCCTGCGGTCTGCATTCCAAATAATGATACTGCTGTCTGAACCTGCCGTAATAATATAGGTGCCATCAGGGCTGTATGAGGCAAAAACAATTTCATGATTTGTTTCATGAAGAGTACGGATCACATTGAAATTATACTGGGCTTCAAGATTTCCGCTAATTCCAAAGAGAAAAAACAGAAAAATAAAGGAAAAATAGTGCTTCATTTTTACAACTCTTTAGATTTTATGAAATTCCATCTTAGTCCTAATTGAAGACGAATGGCATGAAAATTTTCTTCCCGCAAAATATCTTTGAAATTCTGTTTGTCAAGAATAATCAAATAATAGCCTGATTCGAGGTAAAAATGTAATTTATCATTAGGGCTGAATTCAACACCAATCCCTGGGCTGAATCCAAATCCGAAACTGTTTTCGAGATTGTCATTGCCGGGAATTGTGTCTTCAACACCCAGGTAGCCAAGCTTCTTAAGTGCGGCCCATTCAGTATTATCAAAAAATGAGCGAGTCCAGTTAATATTAACTCCCGCGTGAAAATATGGATCCCATTTCTTCTCTGGCAGAAAATAATATTTTATTTTGATGCCAAAGCTATAATTGTAAATATCCAGGTAATTCTCCCCTTTGGCAAGTAGAGCTCCGGTTACAGAATCATTAATAACCCAGGTCAGATCATTAATATAGTCCTCTCCCTTATATGTCCACTTTTTTGAGATCATTATTCCACCTTCAGCCGCCAAAGACAATTTTTTGCTGATTTTAAACTGTAATCCTCCGTTTAAAGCGAATCCCGGTTTATAATTTGGCATCTGCATCGGGTTACCATCAGTGTCGGTATAGCCTATTGTTTTAAATCCTCCGGCCGCCAGATTGATGCCTAATTTTTGTTCAAATTGAGCGATGGCAGATAATGAGACGAAGACAAATGAAAGTAGAAAAAGGATCCTTTTCATAGCCGTAATATTAATTCATACTGGAATTAAGAGGCCATGTATTTGCTTATTTCAAATACATGGTATCAAAGTTATGAAATATAAATCGATTGATGCTTTTTGTTTTATCCTTATCTATTAATCTAATCAAAAATACAACCTGTTTTAACAAAAACAATAACTACTTACTTCTTGATTAATGATTAGGATATTTATTCAAACCAGGATAGTTTCCCCTTTATTCAAAATACTCAAAAGCATCAATTATGTCCAAATAAACACCATCAAAACTTGCATTAATTATTTTCCTGAGGTAAGAATTTTCATTGCCAAAAATGATATTCTGCCATCCACCTTCCCAATATTTCACTTTATAATTACCTTCCCAGTCAGGATTTTCACGATCAATCCAGGAAGGTTTTTCTGAACCCCAGCTTGATTGCCAATAGTATCTATAATCTTCTGCTTCTCCTATAGACATATATGAAATTACCAGGCGTTTCCCGCCATTCACTTTACTCTTTAACCGGGTGATTTCAGTTGCGGTAAATTCTGTTCCATCCTGAAAGAAAAAATCCATTATCAGAAGATCATAGTTTGTTGAAGTTACAGAATTTATAAAATCTGTCCTGGTTGAGTAATTCTCAGGATTGATTAAGTATAGGAAATTTTTTACTTCGGATAATGTTGTAATAACACCGTTATTCTCTCCATAAATTGGCATGGGATAATCCGGTATATTATTTAACTCTCTTTGACTGGCAGCAAAAGAGATATACCCGGCTGCATTGTTTTGATTATAAGAACTCACCATTTTTGAAGGTGATGAACAGTAGTCTGTTACCAGGATTGTTTTCCCGGCATTCTTTGATATATCTAAAAATATTTTCAGGTAGGAATTATCGCTTGCCGAAGTTGCCTGATCGTCATTATCATATCCAAAAAACAAATCTTCCTGACCATTTCCGTCTATTGCAGTTAAATATTCTGTTTGTACTGACCCACCTTCTTCTCCGTTACTTGTTACTAATTCAATGCCATTCTGCGGGATTATAATAAATTTAGTATCAGATGCTTTGGCGTAATCGCTTATCCCTGTCACAAAATCACGCATTTCTTGTTTATAATCTAAATTATCATCTTTATTACATGAGATAAAAATTATCGGAATTATCTGGATAAGAATAATCTTATTTATCATATTATATTCTTAATTATGGTTTAGTCACCCCCAGCCTAAAGTTACTTTTTACACTTTATTAAAAGGTTTATAAGCACCTCCCGGCAAAAATCTAATTAATACTTCTAGCCATACCATTGATCTTATGGCGCGTAAGGTAAATATATTTTCTAAAAATAGTATCGTTGCTGTTATGATGGCTTCAGGGGATTTCAATCTCTGAAGGATCGATCAAAGCGACAAGTTCGCTGGCATCGGTTTCGTAGAAATTGGCGTGCAGCCCAAAATCATTCTTAACACCGCATACAAAACACATCTTTGAGATGTGCTGCTTTTTCAGGACTTTATGTTTCATGGCAGACAAATGTTATGCAAAAATAGATGATTCATTGGAAATGCCAGTGGATCTGACCACTCAAATAGACTAACCACTCAACCTCTGGAGTTAAATTCTTGTTGTTTCTTAATTTATGTTTCGTTTTATCAGACAGGATTTTGAAATAGTCAAAGAAGGCCGGATTTTACTTTATTCATTATTTCTACTATGTTTTAAGGTCTCTGGTGACAGATCATCTTCTGCCAGGCTCTCCCCTTATTTCCCTCACAAACTATCCCGGAAGCAACCAGAATTAATCTGGTGACCTCTGGTGAATTAAAAAGTCGTTGGTAATTAACACTATTCTTTTCGTAATTATTGATCACTCTTCCCCTAACAGGTTTTTGAAAGTTTATTACCTTAAAAATAGAGAATCCTTCCCTGGATTTTAGCTACAAATAAAACGTTCGTATTTTTCAGCGTAATTTCACATTTGAAATGGATGTTTCTAGAATTATATCACTAAATCAATCGCCGGTTTGCAATCAACAAGAAAACATCAAATTGTTTTATTTCAGTATCTGAAGTTTTTTTATTTATAACAAAGCATTGATCAGAATTAATATCTATAAAACCATGTTTACTTATGAGGGCTGATAATTCCTGCATATCAAAGCCATTATGACCGGTAAACCCTGGCCCATGAAATGATCCGTCTTCAGACAAAAGATCTGCAACAGCTATGTAGCCTCCCGGGTTAAGCATCATATAGAATTTCTTAATTATGCTGTCAATATCATCAACATGATGGAGAACCATTTGGCTTAAGATGAGATCAAATTTACCATTATGCCAGTCGTGCTTTTCAAGATCAAAACATATCGCTTTAAGATTATTTGCCTGTGCAGCTTCAATTTTTTCAGTCATGATCCGCACCATCTCAGAAGAACTGTCCATCATTGTGATCTCCTTAAGATGATCTTTTATCAGGAAGCTTGTTAATCCAGTTCCGGCTCCAAACTCCAGTGCGATCATCCATGGTTGAAGTGGTATTTTTCCAACCACATGCCTTGCAATAGATTCTGCGCGTTCAAGATGCATCGGATTCAAATCCCACCCGTTAGCTTTATTGTCAAATTCGTTCATTAAATATTTGCGATTTAAAAAGTTAATTAAAGTATGAAAAATTTAATTGCAAAGTGAGTTATTCGTTATAAAATTGCTATGTGACTTCTTATACTGATATACTATCAAATAATTGTTGAAATATTTGCAAAAGCCAGTGACCTTCACCACATTTGAACGGAATAAATTGACCATCTGTAGCCGAAGTTAAATCCCTGATTGTTTAGATAAATATAATTATTTCAAGCTGCCCGGCCAAATGTTGTCCATAAAGTTAGCTTTTACATTAATCATTTAATACATAAAAATTAAATTCTAAAAGTGCATTATGGAAGAGGCCGTGGCAGACAGCTTAACAATTAATTGATAATAAACTTTAAAATTTTTATGGAAATGAAAACAAAACTTTTAATTACAGGAATTGCCTTTATGGCTTTAACAACACTGGTAAGTGCTCAGAATCAGGGAGTCGGTCAAAGACAACAAAACGCAACAGACAAAGGAGTTGCCTTTGTGGATGCCAATAACAACGGTATTTGCGATAATTATGAAAATCGTGCATCAAATTCAACTGCCACTGCAGGAAATAATAATTGCAAAGGGGGCGGACAAGGAATGAGACATGGTGAGGGACAAGGTTCTGGGAAACAGGGCAAGAGACAGGAAAGAGCACAGGGTCAGGGACAGGGAAATTTTAATAACCGAAATTTCGTTGATGCTGATAAAAACGGAATATGTGATTTCCGTGAAACACCTGCAAAAAAGCAGGACCTTTTAAGGTTTAATTAAGTCATAAAAAAAGGGGCAGTCATGAAAATGCCCCTTTTTTAATTACTTGCTTTGAACAATTATTTTCTGCCAGCACCTGCGCTTTTTGAGACTTTTGCTGCATTGCGCTGTGGAGTAGCTGAGCGTGCCCCTTTGTTCTTTGTGGTAGTTTTTTCCTGCTCAGTAAACTGTTCCCTATTCTGGACAGCTTCCTTTTTTTTCATCTCTTTCTGTTGTTTTTGCTGAGCTTTTCTTTCTTCATTCCTGGCCTGTTTCTGAGCCTTCGTCATCTGACCCTGGTTTTTATACTGAGTCTGATCCTGAGTACTCGTCTGAGCCTGGGTCATTTCTCCTGTCCGGGTTTGGGTTTGAGTTCCGGTCTGTGCCTTCTCTCTGGTCTGTACTTTGGCTTGTGGAGCCTCCTGTGCTGAAATGGCTGCACTAATAAAAAGTGCCATAATTGCCATAATAATCTGTTTTTTCATAATCTTCATTTTTTGTTTAATAAATAGTTAAAAAATCTACAATATGTGAATCAATGCTAATCTTAAAAAATTCTGTAACTAATGTTAAGAAACAATGTAAAACCTTTCGGACTTTGTATGCCGGTATCAGAATATGTTGGTAGTATATATCCTGGTTCTGCTTCAACTGTCAGTTTACCTGTATTGAGCGCAACCGGTACACCGAGATCAACCTCCATAAGACTAAAAAATGTTGAAGTTGTTCCCGGATTACTTCCTCCTCCTCCTCCACCTGAAGGTTTTCCGGTCTTGAACGGAGGTGATACTCCTATTGAAGTACCATCAGCAGTAATAGTTTTGGTAAGAGTTCCAAATAACAGGGTTACATAAGGATCAAATGAAAAATAAACTTTACCATTCATAATTTTCGGAGTCGTAAAATATTTTGAATTCTTAAGCTGGAAATAAGCGTTGCTCGCTTCAGAAAAAATCCCGCTAACTGAAATATTTGTATAAAGGATTTCCCAGTCAAAACCTGCCGCCAGGCTGCCATAGAAGAAATTGTTGAATAAGGTATCTGTAAGCTTGCTGTTGACCTGGTAACTCGAAGCACTAAATGAAATATCAAGCCATGAATTAAAATCATGGCTATAGCTCAAGGAAATAGTTGAAAAAACAAGGAAAGGATCAAAAGCGGTAAGGTGATTTATTGAGACAGAAGCGAATAGCTCGTTTTTGTATCCATAGGTTATGAATCCGGAGTAAACAGGCTTATCCTGCGAGATATTTGAACCCATATAAATCATATTATTGCTGTACCCGATTCCTGTAAAAAGTGAATGGGGAGATTCATTTTCCTGGAGTGCAGTAACATCTGATTTCCTGGTAACTACCGTTGAATTCTCCTGCGCTGAAGCATTAACAGGTAGCATCACCATCATAATGCTTCCTGCCAGTAAACGGGCGTATAACCTGATTTTTTTCATTATATCTATTATTATGCAGTAAAAAATTATTTCAATGACAGCAGGTAACCGACAGAGAATGAAAAAAATGAACTTGCCGGATATTTGTAATTATTATCCTGTGTCATGGGAATATTCATCGAATAGCCAAATTCGAAGCTAAAATTTCCGGCATAAATACAAACCGGCAGATATGCCTGTGTATTTAACAGTCCATATTTCTCAGTAACAGGAGAAGGCGAACTCAATGGATCAATTATGCTTCCATTATAATATTCAATAGTTTCAGATCCTATGAAGAGAGAAAGTTCCGGCACTAACCGGATCTCCCCATATCTTCCAAACCGTATTAGCGTGATATTTGAATAAATAGCAGGTGAAAGGTTCATACTAAATTCCTTTCCGAACAAAGCATTTAACGAAAGATATCCTCCGATCCAGTTGTTCCTTATTGATAGTCCTGCTCCCAGATTATTTTTAGAAATATTTTCTGTTGAAGAGTCTGCAGAATTGAGCAAATATCTGCTGTATGAAGCCCTGAAACTCAGGTTTTTCTTTTGATTAAGAGGCTTCCTTATCCCTGCAGTGGCAACAGTGAAATTATAGCCCGGATCGAGATCACTGTACCATGACCCTGATACCCCTAAATATAAACCGCCGGAATGGAACACGTAAAGATTCCCATTTATTGAATACATATTTTCTCCCAATTCCCTTCCTGCATAAAATGTTTTACTGTCGCAGTTGATTCCGCTATATATATAACTGCTGGCTGAGGGTTGATCGAACAAGTGGTTTAAAGCTTTGTCATTCTCAAACACATCTAAAAGCAAGGAGTCAATCCTGTTGTATTGCGACAATGCCGGCAATACCCAGAGCAACAACATTATCAGAATGGCAATCCGTTTCATTTATTTCGTAATATTATTTGTATTTTTTTTAAGATTGAAAAAGGAGTCCGGAAGCAGCAGTATGTCTACCCGGATCTCCTTAATTTCTTAAGAATGTACTATAGCTGACCGTTGCCGTTTTTGCCTGCTGAATTACGGGTATTTGTACCATTTTGAATCATTTGCCTGCTTTGCTCTCCGGAAGCATTGTCGTTCCGGAATTCATTCCTTTGCTGCTGGCGCAACTCCTGGTTTTCCTGAAGCATATTGCACTGTTGTTCTGTGAGTGAATTCATAAAAGTTTTACGCTTTTGATTCTGTTTCATCTCTTTGTTTCCCAGGATTGCTATTTGTTCCTCGGTCAGTGAATTGCGGAATTTTTCACGGTTCTGCTGCTTCTCCTGGCTCTGTCCCATTAATTGGTTCTGAATCTGTAATTGGCTCTGGTTCTTTACCTGATTCTGGTTCTTCACCTGGTTTTGATTCTTTACCTGATTCTGGTTCATAACCTGGTTTTGATTCTTTACCTGATTCTGGTTCATAACCTGATTCTGGTTCATAACCTGATTCTGCACCTGGTTCTCTACCTGGTCTTTTAACTGGCTCTGTTCCCTGGTTCTGGTACGATTTTGTTCCTGTCCAAAGGAGACTCCTGCCAGAAGGAAGAGTGCCATGCTTGTTGCTGAAATTTTTAATGCTAAGTTTCTCATTTCTATACAATTTAATTATACATTTCAGAAGCTTATTCAATATTATCATCTTGTTTTACAGCTTCTTTGCAATTAAACCGCATGAAATTCCTTTTACCCTACTTTTTTAGGATTATATTTTAGAAATTATCCGGAAAAGGACACCTTCAAAAGGCGATAAATGTGTTTAAAACCTTCCAAACGAGGTATTAAAAGTATATGTTCAGGAAAATTGTAGGCGTAAGAGGGACAGCTTCAGCATATAAGCTTATCGTTGTAGTTTCATTAGTCGGGATTCTGGTATAATTCGAGTAGCGTATATTCTCCCTGTTTAGTACATTTAATACAGAAATTCCTGCATCAAGGTGGACTCTCCGTTTTGAAAGTTTATAGATCAGGGCAGCATCAAGCCGGCTGTATGGCTGCATATAGTCAATCAGGGCAGGCAGCTGATCAGGGTCAGGAAATCCAGAACCAAAGACATAATTGACCGAAAGATGAAGGGATTTATACCTTGTAAGTCCTGCAAATTTCAGCTCATGCCTTTGATCGTGCATTGCCGGAATATATTCCATGGTCGGGAAATAAGGAAAATATTCCAGCGTTTTGCTCAGGGTATAGGAAATCCAGATTGTCTGATCCTTAAAATCTTTTTTGATGAAAATGTCCAATCCTTTTGTCTTGCTGTCACCTTCATACAGGTCTGTTCCGCTGTCTGTTTCCAGGAAACGGGTAATGGCACCTGTTCTTTTCAGGTAACCTTCAGCACTGAAAATAAATCCTTTTTTATTATATGTTAATCCACATGTCAGACTTTTAGAGCTCAGCACAGATACTTCGTTGTTGTCACAAACAGACCATGCCAGCCGATAATCTCCCAAAGTTTCAATTATCATGTTCTTTGCTACAAACTGGTTGTATGTACCTGCTGCCGAATTTATTTTCAGATAATCATTTATCCTGTACAGCAGTGAAAGACGGGGTTGAAAAAATATTTTACCTGCAGTTGAATGGTAATCCAGCCTTATTCCCGGTTTTATAGTGATCTTTTTATGCAGGTTGATATTGTCCTGAAGGTAAAAATATGGAAGAGTAAGATTTATTTTTTCATCCTTAATGGAATACAGCATACTTGTTTCGTCCCTGTCTGTAAAATAATTGAGTACCCCGACGCCGGC
This sequence comes from Bacteroidales bacterium, assembly GCA_025454795.1. Taxonomy (GTDB): domain Bacteria; phylum Bacteroidota; class Bacteroidia; order Bacteroidales; family VadinHA17; genus LD21. The sequence goes on from JALONT010000001.1 coordinate 33,299, forward strand.
ATCGATCTGGTGTTTCTCCGATATGCTGAATGTATTTTCTATCCTTCCGTTTACCTCGTTTATCGACAAATCATAAATATTATGGATGCTTGTGGACACCTGGGGCCCTGATGTTCGTATTATATCTTCATTATGAGTCCGGGCAGTTTGCAATGATGAAAAACTTGCAATGAAGTTGCTTGTATGTTTATCTTTCCAGCGAAGGCCGTAAAATGCTGAACCACCAAGCTGGTTATTTTTTTCATTGTGATCCAGCGTAATAGTCTTCTGGAAGGTTTCCTGGTCAAAAGCATATGAAAAATTATCCCTGCCACCATAAAGACTTATATAATAGTTGGTATTGGTGCTACTCCCTGAATATTTCAAATTTATATCACGGAATTTGTAATCGGGTGTAAGATAATAGTCTGCCTGGGAATTTTGCCTGCCTCTCCCATATGAAGAAGTAGAAAACATTACAGGATTATAAAGATCATAGTAGGTTTGCCGGTAAGCAAGTAACAATGCCGACTTTTTTTGGAAAGGAATACTTGCCATTCCGTTGACTGTCATATTATTTATGCAAAACTGCGCTGATGGTTCCAGCCTGTTTCCATCCACACCCGTAATATCCACTATCCCTCCTACTCTTTCGCCATATTCAGCACCAAATCCGCCTTTTAATACTTTAATGTCTTTTGCCATAAAAGGATTTATTGCGCTGATGTTGTCATTGAAATTCTTCATCCCATAAAGTGTAAACCCATCAAAAATAATCTGACTATGTCCTTCATAGCTTCCCCATATAATAAGGTCAGCGGATTGCTCGCCTGCTGCAAGTATCCCGGGCTGTAGCCGCAGCAGGTTAAATATCGAGTTGTCGCCATTACCAGGAAGGTAATAGGCTATCTTATGATTCAGTCTGATTATCCCTGGTGAGCTTCCTGCCTGAATTGTCTGTGCTACTACTGCTCCTTTGACAACAACCTCCTGCAATGCTATTACCGATGGCATAAGATTAAAATTATTATTTGTCCCGGCATTTACGATTGTATCCAGAATATAATAACCTATATATGATATTTTGACATTAAAAATACTGTCAGTTGTTGATGTTAATGAAAAATTACCTTTTGCATCCGAACCAAGCACAGTATTATTGATCTGTATTCCCGAAAAAGGGAGAGTTTCCTGATTGGTTTTGTCAGTGATACGGCCAGAAATGATATACTTCTTCGGTTTTTCCTTAATCCTGAACGGATAAATAATATATACTCCATTGTTGATTTCATGCCTCAGGGGTAATCCCAATAAAAGAAAGTCAATTGCTTTTTCTGCAGATGCGAAGGCTGTATCACAGGAAAGCTTAAATGATGATAAATGTGAGTCATCGAACGACAGCATCAATCCGTATTCAGATCTTAAATTAATCAGGAGTTGATTCAATGGTTCTTCTGTACATTTTATACTGATCTCCTGTGAGTAGGAGAAGCAAAACAGGTACAGTAAATACGAAGAAATAATAAGCTTTTTAAGTGATAAGCTTTTATTTATTTCTCGTGATAAGGTATTCATTGTCTGCTTTTCGGGTAATTTCCAAATTAAAAGGTCTGCACACCAAATTTAGCACATTTTCAACAGCGCTTTCTTTAATAAATGTACCTGTATATATATATTCGAGATCTTCAGGGATATTGATTAGAACTCCGTACTGCCTGCCAATCTCTTCAAATACTTTCCTGAGCGATACGGATGTAAAACTAAGTTTATTGTTTAACCATGATAAAGTCTGGTTAGTATCTATATCGGATTGAATAACCAAAGTACCTTCTGCATTTAATGCTGTTTGCTGACCGGGATTCAGGATAACATCCTGATTCCCGGATATTCCTGAAACTTTTACCTTGCCTGAAATACAGGTCACCTGGTAGTCGCTATTTCTGGAGTATATGTTAAAGGTGGTCCCAAGTACAATAGTTTTTCCTTTACCGGAAATAACCTCGAACTGTTTTCCTTTCATAACATCAAAATAAGCTTCTCCTTCAAACTTAACCGTGCGCGTATACTTCCACAAAAGAGGTTTATATGATATTGTTGACTGGGCATTGAGATTTATCCTTGAATTATCGGGAAGATAAATTTCAGCGTGTTGTCCCATTGGCACATTTATAGTTTTTGTATAGAACCTGGCAAGAGCTGATATTCCTATCAATAAAGCAATTCCTGCAGCCATTGCAATCTTCATCCCGGGTCTGAAAAAGATAATTTTCCCGGCAGATGGTACAGTATCTATCTTCTTTTCCAACTCCGTCCATGCCTCTTCTTTGCTTTTCCCCCAGAGAATATGAGTGTTGGAGATCATGGTCTCCGTTTCCTTCGAAAAATGATTTTGCTCCTTATTTTTCTCTCCTTTTTTCATTTATTTATTCCTCTAATGTTTTTTTAAGAAAAGCCAGCGCTATGCTCATCCTTTTCTCTACTGCCTTAACGCTCAACTGTAACCTGTCGGCAATTTCCTGGTATTTCAGCCCGTCCATTCTTGCCATCATAAAAACAGTGCGATGTTTCTCGCCCAATGCAGCCAGAGATTTTGTGTACCTGGAAAACAATTCCGTATAACGCAGCTGATCTTCGGGAGAAAAATCGACTGAGTCGTTTTTCAAGGCTGCTTTATAATTCAGTTCAAGCTTCTCTCTTCTATATTGGCTTATAAACATGTCGCCTGCAATTTTATATAATAAACCTGGAGCTGTCTTCATATCAAGATTCATCTGTTTCTCCCAAACTCTTAAAAATACATCCTGGGCGAGATCAGAAGCCTGTTCCTTTTCTGCACCACGATAAAACAGATAACTGCGTACAGAATCGAAATATGCATCAAACAACAACTTAAATTCTTCTTTCGTCAATTGAAAACAATCGTGAGTTAATATTTAAATTTATTCTCACATTAAAGTTAACTAAACTCAAACCGAATGAAAAGAATATTACCCTACTTTTATAAGAAATTTTTATTATTTAGATTGCATAGACATCTCATTTACATCAGAAGGAGTTGAAAACCTTCAGGCAGGAACGGCAGTTACCAGGTCGCAACCAACACAGACAATAAGCATAATTACACCTCCTGAAAATTTCGCCGGAGACCAGTCCTGCAAGGACAATCAGCTGAAGGGCTATAACAAAACAGAATGCCTTTACTTAGTCTTCGTGCATGGGGTATGTAACATCAGCCTTCCCGGTTGGTCTTATCGGATAAGAAATGGTGAGGAATTTATGTATGATAGTGTCCAGTCAAATTTTTTATGTCGTAAATCTTAAGTTGGCAATCGGCAATGTGCAGTTGGACTTACCGTCAATTGCTTTTTGTTAACTGCCAGCTTTTAATATTCAGTCAAAATTGAGTTGCCACGACAATAGTTTCCAAATTATTCAATTAATTTATATCCGGGTCTTTAAATTTTAATAAATTGTTCTTCAATCAATTTAAAAATCATCGGAATGAAAACGATTCAACTATTCATAAAGAGTTTAATAGGAACTCTTTTCTTCCTGTTTATACTTTTCATTAGTGCAGGACGAATAAATTACTGGCAGGGATGGTTATATGCTACAATTTGTATTATATCAGTATTGTTAAATTCGTTTGCATTAAAAAATCAAGAGGAACTTGCTGCAGAAAGATCAGGGGTAAAATCAGGAACAAAATCCTGGGATAAAATAATATTAGGTTTATCTGCAGTCACACTAATAATAACATATATCGTTGCCGGATCAGATTCGGGTCGATTCCAATGGTCTCCTTTATTTCATTGGTGGATTAATGCAGTCGGAGCAATTCTTATTCTATCGGGAGAAGTAATCTTTCTTATGGCACAAAAACAAAACAAATTCTTTTCTAGTCTGATGCGTATTCAAACAGACAGGGGGCATACTGTATGCGATACCAGGATTTATAAGATCATACGACATCCGGCATATTTTGGAAATATAATTACAGCCATAGGTATACCATTAATCCTGGGGTCTATATGGGGTTTTATACCAGCTGCCGTTTCTATTTTCCTGGTTATAATAAGAACATCTCTTGAAGACAAGACTCTCATTAATGAGTTGGATGGTTATCTTGATTATACTTATAAAACCCGATACAGATTGCTCCCATACATTTGGTAATTTAATTCACCACATTTTAAGTATTACCAACATCTGAGATTGAAGGATGCGGTGTTCGATCTTCGATGGTGAGTATATTTATTAGCTAAATTGTTTTTTTCTATTTGCCTTTTCTCTGAAACCAGGGAATGAACAATGATATCTTTTTTCGATATTCTTCATATTGATTTCCAAAATCCTTTAATAATCTCTTTCCCCCCATTTTCACAACAACAGTCAACATAATAACAAAAATTGCACAAACTATTACAATAAAGGTTATTGTAAAACCTAATTATTCCATACATCCCGCCAGTACGATGGGTTGCTGAAATGAAAGCTTACAAAATAATTTCGCCTGATTATCCATAAACAGGACCATAAGAGTTGTAATATATTTGGAGTGCTCTGCAGGAGTACCATCCGGAAGCATAAAATCTATTTCCCCCCTGGTGATTATCCCTTCCTCGTTTGTTACAATAACCGGAACTGCAAACATTAAAAAGTATTTTGCACTGATGATGGAATAATATAATGTATGATTGTTTATACCATCCATGGTAAAAGTATAGATCCCTTTTCTGAATGCAGGCATTTCAGTTCCCCCGATCTGGCCTGGTGCCTGTCGCATAATTACAGAATAGTCCGGGGTATAAATGAGGCTGGCAGTGGCATTTCATAGACCGCCTTCCTTAAAAAAGCGCCAAGAGTTTCGGGGTCAGTAAATTGTTCCTGCTCCTGAACAGTTATGATGTTACCTATTCCGATGCGAGGATTTTGTTTCCTCTTATTGAAAAGTTCAGCCGGTAATCTTAAGTTGCGTATTTTCCAGTTAATCAATCCAAGAAAGTAAAAGAACGGGGAGTTACCGTCAAAAAAACGAATCGGTAAAACAGGGACTTTTACGGAATGAATCAGGTGAAGAATGCTTTCCTGCCATTTCCGGTCTCTTACGCGTAATTCTTTCAGACTGAAATCCGAAACAGCTCCTGACGGAAAAAAACCCGCAGGATGGTCATCATGTAAATGTATTATTGTTTCACGAATCGCATGCAGATTTGTAACGGGGACGCCGTTTCGTTTTTGGCCGGTAGGTACAACCGAAATAAAATTCTCCTTCATCGCTTTTGCCCTGGCGAGTAGTTTGTTGACCATAAACCGGTAATCTTCACGTATTCCGGCTATCAAATCTATAAGTATAATTCCATCCAGGCCTCCGTAGGGATGATTGGATACGGTAATAAAAGCTCCTTCAGGTAATAGTTTTAGCTGTTCGGCATTACCGATGACATAATTTACACCCAGATCATTCAATAAGCTTCCAGCAAATGCACTCCCCTTGTAGCCGCTTGAACGGTCATATAACTGATTGACTTTATTGATTCCAAAAATTCCCATGAAGAATTTAGCACGCCTGTATCCCTTTTCTCCTCTGAAAAAAGAAAATATCGATCCAAAGTCTTTTTCAGTAAATATTCCCATTTTAATATTTACGACATTTTACATCTCAATTCGCCCTTTAAAATGTAAAAAAGAGCCATTTTTTCGGGTTTTTCTTCTGATCCAGGAACATCTGGACACTCTTGTTCTGGTAAATAATAAAAACTCCGGAAAGCAAAAATAACAATTAAACCTTAAGATGAAAATTAGATAGGCTGGAAAAACAATTCGTTTTGACCACTTCCGGCCGGAATAACTGACTACCAATTACCTGAGTTAAATACTTGTCGTTTAGTCATGTATAGCAATTGCTATCTGACCGGCTGAATGTGGTCAGCAAGCCTGGCTTTTACATACGCTTTGAACTCTGTATTTAGTTATTGGTAAGTCACTTGCCTGCCATTTATGATTACATTATTAAGTTTCAGTTTCTGAACATTCTTTGCAGCAAATGGTATGGACGCGCTTTTTACTTCCACATTTCGTATCACTACATTCTGTACCGGTAGCTGGTCAAAACCCGCTATGTCTATACCTGTACCGGTTACCGATATGGCTTTCACATTCTCAATAAAAAAGTCTTTGAAGAGCGTGGGGAAATTATTTTTACTCTCATGCTTGTAGTCAGGTTCAAATTTAATTAAAGAGGAACGAGCCCTTTCAACCTCAATATTTTTAATATATATGTTCTGAATATATCCCCCTCTGTCAAGATTCGACTTAAAAAAAATAGCATCAGTAACCGATTTCATAACAATATCTCTTACAAAAACATTCCTTACACCCCCTGATATTTCACTGCCTATACAGAGACCATTTATTTTGGAGTCAAAAATACAGTTACGAATAATCACATTCTCTGTTGGTTGTCCCACGCGCCAGGCATCGTTGTCGCGGCCTGATTTAATTGCTATTGCATCGTCACCCGTTTGAAAAAAGCAATTCTCTATTAATACATTCAGACACGACTCGGGATCACAACCATCGTTATTGTCGTTAAAACTTTCAACGCGAACGCCACGAACAGTGACATTCTCGCAACATAGCGGGTGAATGACCCAGAACGTAGCATCAATTATCTTAACATCCTCAATCAGCACATTGGAACATGAAACCGGTTCAATGAAAGCCTGACGCAATACATGTCTTTCTCCAAAAACACGTACATAAAGAGGACGTACTTCTGTGCCCATCTTGCGTAATAACTGTTGGTCAGGCTTTTACCCGGGCTTCCACTTTGCTATATTTTTCGATCCTTACCCGTTCAGGGTTCCTTTGCCTGTGATGGCTATATTCTTCACGTTATAAGCATAGACAAGTGGTGAGAAGTTAAAAACTTCTATTCCCTCCCAGCGGGTTAATACTGGTGGCAGATAATCCTTTTCATTCGTGCTAAAGAGAATCTCAGCTCCTTCCGACACGTACAAATTGACGTTGCTTTTCAACACCACTGGCCCCCCGGAAAAGAATTTGCCTGCAGGTACCACCACTCGCCCGCAACCTTTCGTACTGCAAATGTCGATTGCCCTTGAGATCGCAGGAAACGCGTCTGTCATTCCATCTCCAATTGCTCCATAATCTGTAATCAGATAATTTCTGTCAATAAAAACCGGAGCAATAATATTATTTTCTATCTGCTTTACCATTCTCCGTGCCCCCTGTCTACAAAAAAGCTGGTGACCAGGCAACAGGGTGAAAACAAATAATAATGTTATGATAAACTTTTTCATCATGCTTTTTTGTATTGTGGTTTATAAAATTCAACATATTAAATGCAGCATCTCAGTTAATTCATACAATGTCCATATTTTCAGAGTAAGTCTTTAACCTTTTAAGTCTTGATTTAAATGCACTGTATAATCCATCTGAAGTTTCTGCCAAAGTTCGTTTTGAGTTAGTATGAGGATTAACTGATGTGGCATAATCAACCTGTTTAATCAATTCTGTTGGAATAGAGCTTCCTCCCGTTAATGATCCCGAGATACCCGCAGCAACAGCTGTAAGACAATCTGTATCCCGTCCCATGTTTATGCCGGCTTTCATAGATTCCCACGTATTTGCTTTTGTCATTCGGAATACGTAAATAGCTTTTGTTACTATTTCATTAGCGTAACTTTGAGCATAAGGAACACCTGTCCCGCTATAAATTTCATCAAATTTTTCACGCATTTGCCTAAAATTGGTGCAACCAGTTGTTAGTTTCAGTGCCTTTTCGATTTCTCCGGGAATACCAGCCTGCCTTATGAATCGCTTATCTGCCTTGTCACAATTATCAAAAATAGCACCAAGGACACTATCAATTGTTGCACCAGGCTTTGTTGCTGCTGCAATGGCGATGACAACTACTTCAGCCCAGAGTATTCCACGACTGTTTTTGTTTTGCGGAGATATAGCTCCTGATAAATAATTAAAACTTTTAGCACCCATTGCAGGTATTATCGCTGTTGAAGCAGATAATAGACTGATTTTACGAATGAATTCTCTCTTTTTTATACCGTTATGTTCATTGTATTATTTTCTACATTTAATTAACAGGTTCCTGGTAATTTTTGATTCCGCCCGCTTATTTACTTTTATTATCAAATAATTTAAAATGAAATAATCGTGCCTTTTGCAGAAAGAATTTAATTGAAACACTCAGAACACCTAATCCATAGATGACACTGCTGAAAAATCTTATTGTAGAGCTGTCCTTTGAATATTCTGTAGGACATGAAATTTCCCCGATTTTATATTTCTTATATATTATTTGTGCTAAAAACTCATTATCAAATATATAACCATCAGAATTTTTGTTGTATGCTACATTTTCAAGTACTATCCTTGAATATGCTCTGTACCCTGTATGATATTCTGACAGTTTCTGATTAAGCAATACATTCTGGTAAAATGTTAGAATTCTGTTTGAAATATATTTATAAAAAGGCATTCCTCCCTTCAGTGCTCCCGGGCTCAAAATCCTTGATCCAAGCACCACATCAAAAGTACCGTTTGCGATCAGGTTACTCATCGGGAGGATCAGTCGTGGAGTATACTGATAATCAGGATGTAACATTATAATTATATCAGCCCCAAGGGAGAGAGCCTTGTCATAGCAGGTTTTCTGATTTGCCCCGTAACCCCGGTTTGACTCATGTTTAATTATGTAACTTATTGACAATTGCCTGGCTATCTCAACTGTATTATCCCGGCTATAATCATCGGTAAGGATCACAAAATCGACGATGTCGTGAGGAATTTCATTATATGTTTTACTTAGTGTTTTTTCAGCATTGTATGCAGGCAGGACAACTGTTATCTTTTTCCCGTTTATCATGTTTCCTCTGTGTCGTTTTGTTTAGGAATTATTTCTTAAAGTTATATCACAAAAACTTATACCCTAATCCTGTGAAGGATTTGCAGACCTCAAATAAAATTCCTTCTGGAGTTTCTCTATTATTCCGAGAGGAATCACACAAACACCTCCAGCTTTTGCAACTGCGGTAACAAACTGCGGAGAGGTCATCTCTTCCATTTTAAAAGAGATCTCCCGGCTCTCTGTTTGTGAGATTACAAGAGCACTCCAGAAAATGGCTAAAAAGAAAGTTGATGTTATTTTCATATTATTTTATTCATTGATTCAATTATTTCATCAAATTTAAAAGAATTAAATAATAGAATATGTCATTCTATGAATCTATGATAAGAGTTAATCATTGTATATATTTGTTAGTGCAAAACTTTCAGTTCAGAAAATGAGCTAAGTACTTGAATATTTGTTCATTATGGCAGGCTTGAAATCTATATTCAATCCGTTGGGTTTTTTCCGGGATCTGAAAAGAAAAGACCATCTTCCTGTTTTCGGGGCACTTGATATTCTTAAATATATCGGTCCGGGACTTCTTGTAACAATAGGTTTTACTGATCCCGGGAACTGGGCAGCTAATATTGCAACCGGGTCTGGGTATGGATACACTCTGTTATGGGTTGTGACCTTATCGACTATAATGCTCATTGTTCTTCAGCATAACGTTGCTCATCTTGGCATAGCAACCGGTTATTGTCTTGCAGAGGCTGCGACAATATACACTAACCGCAAAATTTCAAAGATTATGCTTTCTTTTGCGACGCTGGCTTCCGTGGCAACTTCTCTTGCAGAGATTCTTGGAGGCGCCATTGCTCTTCAGATGCTTTTTAATGTCCCCATCAAAATAGGGGCTTTGCTGGTAACGATATTTGTTATAATAATGCTTTTCACACACTCTTATAAGAAAATTGAAAAGTGGATCATTGCGTTTGTATCAATAATCGGTCTTTCATTTCTTTATGAACTCTTCCTGGTTGATGTTGACTGGGTAACTGCAGGCATTTCCTGGGTGAAACCATCTATCCCGGATGGTTCAATCCTTTTATTAATGAGTGTTCTTGGTGCTGTGGTGATGCCTCATAACCTTTTTCTTCATTCTGAAATTATCCAGAGCCGCCAGTGGAACCTTGAGGATGAAGAGGTAATTAAAAAACAGATGAAATTTGAATTTGCCGATACTTTGTTTTCTATGATTATTGGCTTCGCAATTAACAGTGCAATGATTATCCTGGCTGCATCAACATTTTACCAGCATAATATTAAAGTCGAGGAGCTGCAGCAGGCTAAAAGTCTCCTTGAACCATTGCTGGGAACAAATGCTTCCGGGGTTTTCGCTTTAGCTTTGCTCTTTTCCGGGATTGCCTCGTCAATAACCTCTGCAATGGCAGGCGGGTCAATTGTCTCGGGTATGTACATGGAACCCTACAATATTAAAGATAGTCATACCCGTGTTGGTGTTCTTGTTTCTCTTCTTGGTGCTCTTCTGATTATTTTCTTTATAGGTGATCCTTTTAAGGGACTTATTCTTTCTCAGGTATTCCTGAGTATACAGTTACCGTTTACTGTTGCAATACAGGTGTACCTTACATCATCAAAAAAAGTTATGGGGGAATACGCCAACAGCCGATTTCTAATTGTAATTTTAACCTCAATTGCATTGACTGTAATTGTTCTTAATCTGAAATTGTTTTTTGATGTTATTTTCAGGTAAATGAAAGGAGGAGAAAAATATAATACCGGACTCGTATTGAGCGGCGGAGGGGCAAGAGGATTTGCTCATCTGGGAGTTCTGCAGGCATTGCAGGAAGCCAATATTTTTCCGGATATCGTCTCAGGGACGAGCGCAGGAGCACTTACCGGAGTTCTCTATTGCGATGGGAATTCCCCAAAGGAGATACTTAAAATAATGAAGTTGCAGAGTAAGTTTGATTACATGCGTCCTACAGTTCCCCGTGACGGACTCTTGCAGATCTCCGGCATCGTTAAGATCCTTGAAAGTCATCTTAAGGCAAAAAAATTTGAAGACCTGAAGATACCTCTGTTTGTATGCGCCACGGATCTTAACAATGGTCAGGCTGTCTATATTTCAAAAGGTGAACTTATCACCGCCGTGATAGCATCTTCAAGCATTCCTGTGTTATTTAAACCTATGATAATCAATAATATATATTATGTCGATGGTGGAGTGCTTGATAATTTTCCTGTCAAACCGATAATAAATAAATGTAACATGCTGATCGGTTCCTTTGTGAATCCTGTCGGCTATGAAGAATCAATATCGGGACTTATAACAATAGCTTTAAGAACCTTTATGCTCGATCAGACAAAGGAGATGGTGGAAAAATCAAAATATTTTGATGTTGTGATTGCTCCTGCCGAGCTGACAAAGTTTGGTTTCCTTGAAACAGAACAGGCTGATGCAATTTTTGAGATGGGCTATAAAGTAACCAAAGAAAAACTGAAGGATCCCGGAGTTCAGAAGGTCATTGCCCTGAAGTTGGAGGCTTAATCAGCGAATAAAGCTTCTTTATCTCTGCTTCCCACAATGATTCTTCAGGGGTTTCAAGTATCAGCGGCATATTTTCAAACCGATTGTCGTTCATTATAAATTCAAATGTTCCTTCCCCGATAAAACCGCCTCCTAAATTTTCATGCCTGTCGACCCGGGTGCCAAAATCTTTTTTTGAGTCATTAAGATGCATTCCTTTAAGATATTCTAAACCAATAATTTCACTGAATTTTTTAAAGGTTTCTATAAAACCGGCAGCAGATTTAACATCAAACCCTGATGTGTAAGCATGGCATGTATCAATACATACTCCTATCCTGGATTTATCTTCAATATTATCAATAATATATTTTATTTGTTCAAATGTGTGCCCGAGGTTTGTTCCCTGTCCTGCTGTATTTTCAATAACTGCAGTTACTCCCTTTGTTTTATCAAGGACAATATTTATTGATTCAGCTATCCTTTTCAGACACTCTTCAATTGATATTGTATTCAGATGGCTCCCGGGATGAAAATTGAGCCTGTCAAGGCCAAGAAGCTCGCAGCGTTGCATTTCGTCGAGGAATGAAGTTCTTGATTTCTCCAGGGATTCTTTTTCCGGATGTCCGAGGTTTATAAGATAGCTGTCGTGCGGAAGTATCTGAAAGGGTTTATAATTAAACTTCTCACAATTATTTCTGAATGCGCTTATTGATGATTCAGATAGTGGATTTGAAAACCATTGTCTTTGATTTTTCGTAAACAGAGCAAATGCTTTTGCCCCAATGGCATTCGCATTTAACGGAGCATTCTGAACTCCACCCTCCGCACTTACATGTGCACCAACATATTTCATTTTCTTGAGTCTTTTGTTTTGGATCTTTGGTCTTTGGTCTTTGGTCTTTGGTCTTTGGTCTTTTATCTTTGGTCTTTTATCTTAAAAATATGAGCTTCCGTCCCAGCAATGAGTGCAAAGTTTTTCCTTCGGTAGTCCTATTGCTTCAACCAGATCATCAAGTCTCTGATATACAAGAGAATCCAGGTCGAGGTTTTCGGCTATTTGTTCAACCATTTTTTTGTATTTTTCAGAATCCGGATCAGAATATTCCTTAAGATCCTTTTCTTCTCCGTTCATCTGGAGTATTGCCTTTCTTCCTGCCAGTTCAAGAGGTGTCCTTGACTGCGAAAAATTCAGGAATTCGCAGGGATATAAAAGCGGGGGACAGGCTATCCGCATATGAATTTCTGCCGCACCTGATTTTCTCAGATCTTTAGAATTATCCTTCAGCTGTGTGCCCCTTACTATGCTGTCGTCGAGAAAAACCATTTTCTTCCCATCTATTATTGCCTTATTGGGGATCAGTTTCATTTTTGCAACAAGGTCTCTCATATCCTGGCTCTGTGGCATGAAACTGCGAGGCCAGGTGGGTGTATATTTCGAATAAGGTCTCATTGTGGGCATATCTTTTTCATTGGCATATCCCGTTGCATGTCCAACACCGGAATCGGGAACACCGGACACATAATCAGCAACAACATTATCCCTTCTTGCAAGAGCAGCACCACATCTGTATCGGCATTCGTCCACATTAATGCCTTCGTAATAAGAGGGAGGATATCCCCAATAGACCCATAAAAATGCACAAACCTGCATTTTTTCTCCGGGTTTTTTCAGCTGAGTTAATCCATCAGATGTTATATGGATAATCTCCCCCGGTCCCAGATAATATTCAAGCTCGAATCCGGTGTTAGGAAAGGCGCAAGACTCTGATGCCACTGCCCTTGCTTCTTCTCTTTTACCGATCACCACCGGTGTTCTTCCAAGCTTATCCCTGGCTGCTATTATTCCTTCTTCAGTAAGTATCATAATTGAACACGATCCTTTTATGTTTTCAAAAACATTTTCTATACCTGCAACAAAGGACTCTTTTTCTATGATCAGGTTGGCAACGACTTCTGTAGGATTTATATTCCCTTCAAAATTTTCGGTGAAATGTTTCTTCTTTTCCAGTAAATGTTTTTCCAGTTCAATCAGATTTACCAGCCTGCTTACCGTTACAATTGCAAAACGACCAAGGTGTGAATTAAAAAGTATAGGCTGGGGATCTGTATCGCTGATTATACCCATTCCCGAGTTGCCGGAAAATTCTTTTAATTCATCTTCAAATTTATTTCTGAAATATGAGTTTTCAAGACTGTGGATGGATCGGCGGAATCCCTTACCGGGCACAATAAATACCATACCCGCCCGTTTCGTACCCAGATGGGAATGATAATCGGTACCAAAGAATACATCTTCAACACAATCACCCTTTGAAACTACGCCAAAAAAACCACTCATTAGTTTGAATATTAATTAATTAATAAATCCTGCTCCGCTGGTAAATTTAATCAATGGTTCTGATATTATTTAATTTTATTATATATTATTACTTTTGCAGACGCATATCTTATAAAAACAATCTAAATGACAGAAACAGTTATCAACTCACCAAAAGTGCAGCCAGATAAAAAAAGTGTTCCGGTCGGTATGATCGCGATATCAATTATTCTTGCCGCTGCTCTTATTTTTCTTGTAGTAAAGTATGTCGACCAGAAGAATAAAATGATCGAAATGGAAACTGTGCTTACTCAGGAAAAGGATTCTCTGGCACATGAACTAATGCTTATGGTCGCCAGCTATGATACACTTAAAAGCGATAACGATAGTCTTAACGCGAGTCTCGAAAGAGAAAAAAAGAGGATCATTCAATTACTCTCGGTAAATGCATCAAATATCCAGCTGATTAAAAAATACAGAAGTGAGATCACCACGATGCGTGAAATAATGAAAAGCTATATTGTCCAGATTGATTCCCTGAATACCCGCAATAAAATTCTTGTCGCGGAAAATACTCAGATTATACAGGAGTATACAAAGGTTCAGAATTCAAATGCTGAACTTGAAAAAGTCAAAGAGGAATTGAATTCAAAAGTCGAGATTGCTTCTGTTATCCAGGCAAAAAATATTGCTGCTGTAGCCCTGAATAAAAAACGTAAGGAGACTTCCAGGCTCGCTCTGCTTGATAAATTAAGGATTTGCTTTACTCTTCGTGAAAATCCGATTGCAAAAGCCGGAGTAAAAGAAGTGTTCATGAGAGTCCTGAGGCCAGATTCTCTGATAATTACCAGCAGTCCCGATAATCTCTTTGACTATAAGGGAAATAAGCTGATCTATTCTGCAAACCGTTCTGCTGATTATTTGAATCAGGATATTGAGATGTGTATTTTTCTTGATAATACCGGCGACTTTGTACCTGGAAACTATAGTGTTGAACTTTACCTTGACGACAATATCATCGGAAAAACAACCTTTATGCTTACAAAGAGATGATCACTTATCTCCGGGCATCATAAGCTCGGAAATAATATTATCTGATATCATCATACCCTGGTTCGTAAGGACCAGGGTGTTTTTTTCCTGTTTCATTAATCCGTAATTCATGAATTTTCCTGACAGGTTAATGATATAATCATAGCCCTCCTTTTCAAAATTCTTCTCGACATACTCAAGGTCAATTCCCCACATTGTTCTTAATGAGGTCATTATATATTCATTGAACCTGGTTTTTGCGTCAAGTTCCTCTATTTCAAAAACCGGCTTCCCTTCATTTACTGATTTAATATACTTTTTCAGATCTCTGACATTCCACTGCCGTGAATAACCGTTAAATGAGTGTGCCGAGGGACCCAGGCCAAGATATGACGCCTGTTTCCAGTAATTTGAATTATGAACAGAGAAAAATCCGGGTTTCCCGAAATTTGAAATTTCATAATGAATAAATCCGGCTGCTGCTGATTTTTCAATCAATATGTTAAACTGAGAATTGCTTTCCTCCTCTTCGATCTCTTCCAGCAATCCTTTTTCTTTCATCTTTCCGAAAACCGTTCCCGGCTCAATTGTAAGATGGTAGGCAGACAAATGGGTGATGCCAAAAGTGAATGATTTATCAAGATTGGAAGACCAGTTTCCGGGGTTCTGGCCTGGTATCCCATAGATCAAATCTATTGTCACATTCTCATATCCTGCATAGAATACTTCATTAAGAGCAGCAGTTGCCTGCTCTGATGTATGCCTTCTGTTGAGCATTTTAAGATCCTCATCGTGCCATGATTGAATTCCCATACTGATCCTGTTTATTTCAGTTTTTTTCAGCATTTTCAGGTATTCAGGAGTTACATCATCAGGATTAATTTCCAAAGTAATCTCGCTTTCGGCTTCAATATTATAGTGCCTTTTCAGATTATCAAAGATCATTGCCAGTTCATCACCGGATAATACAGAAGGTGTTCCCCCTCCCAAATAAATGGTAGATATTGATTCTTTTCCAGTGTAATCTTTCCTGATTTCAGCTTCTTTTACTAGTGCATTTACAAATGCCGCATTATTATCACCGGAAATTATATGATAAAAATCGCAGTAATGGCAAAGTTTTTTGCAAAAAGGAATATGTATATAAATGCCTGCCATAGTTGAAAATTGCAGATTTAAAATTATAAATAAAATACCATACTAATAACTATATTTACATCAGGTTAAGAATTATGATTAAAAAGAATATATTCACCATAACAACGTCCCTGATTATCCTCTATCTGAGTCTGGCAGGTTCACTGACAATCAACAGGATTAATTTTATTAATATTTCATATATAGATAAAATCGGGCATTTTGGTCTTTATTTCATTTTGATGGCTGTTATTATAATTGAGCATAGAAGTTCTTTCTTTAATACCAGGCAATTATTATTAATAGCATTAATACCTTTCTCGTTCGGAATATTAATAGAATTAATGCAATTGTATTTTACAACTGATCGCAAAGGAGAGATACTGGATGCTATTTCTAATTGTGCAGGAATAACTGTCGCGCTCTATTTATGGCTTGTTTTTAAACCATACTATAAGCAGAGCATCAGATCATAAATTTTTCACTCTCATCTTTTTTCTTAATAAGATCGTTGATTGTCGTACTACTGAACATTTCAACAAGATCTGTTCTGATTTTTGTATAATCGTCATGAAGAGGGCATGTATCTTTTCTTTTTTCAACACCTTTGCATGTACTGTTATGTACAATACAGTTTGTAAAGATCTCATCTCCATCGATCGTTTTCACAATATCAAGTAATGTTATTTTCTTAGGCTCTTTCATGAGTGAAAATCCTCCGTGCGGTCCCTTGGTAGAATGCAGAATTTTCTGTTTTGCCAGCTGCTGAAGTATTTTGGCGAGAAAAGGAGTCGGCAGGGACAGATCTTTTGATATCTGTTTAATTCCGGTCTTTCCTCCGGTCTTTGGCCTGTTCGCTATGTAAATGACAGCACGAAGACCATATCTGCATGAGTTTGAAAACATGTTAATATATTTTTAACGGTATTTTGTCAATCCTTCTTTTATGCCGTCCTCCTTCAAATGATGTCTCAAGAAAAGTTTTAACCATGAGATAAGCTTCTGATTCTGATACAAACCTTCCGGGAATGGCACATATATTTGCATCATTATGAGCTCTGGCCAGCCTGCTTATCTCTTCGCTCCAGCATAATGCACTCCTTATTCCCGGATGCTTGTTTACTGTCATGTTCATTCCATTTCCCGTTCCGCATATAGATATGCCAATCTCAAATTCTCCGGACGCTATAGCATTTGCCAGGGGATGGCCAAAATCGGGATAATCTACAATCTCATCTGATGGACAACCGAAATCCTTTACTTCATATTTATCTTTTATCAGATAATTCAGCAGTTTTTCCTTCAAATAAAAGCCTGCATGGTCCGACACTATTGCTATTTTTCTCTTTTTCACCTGTTTATTATTTAATAATGATCTATGAATGCAATTAAAAATATTCTGTTAAATTAAAGAAAAAAATACACTTAATTCCTTATTTTAAAAACTATCCTATAAATTGACAATTGATTTTGTTTTCTGTATTACTTAAGTAATATTTTAATTTAAGCCTTGAACGTTTGTTAATAAAATGTAAGTAACCATTTAATTAAAAATCATAAACACGGGCAGTTTTATTAAAATATCATCTTTTGCATGATTTGAAATATATTTAAAAATTATACTAAGAAAATAAAGTCAGTGTATCAACTTTAAATGAACAGTAAAAAATATACTTTTGTTCTTTTACCATTATTAATATCTGTATTCTAACAGTTGTTAATTTTTCTTCTAACATGCTGATAATCAAAAATGGTATATTTTTTGAGATGTTGAAAAGATGTTTGCTTGATGATGACAATGAAAAAAACAATGAAAATCTTAATAAAATTTAAACACTATTAACAACATATCATTATCATCATAATTAATTTAAATTTAAATAACTTAATAATTATATACTGTTAATTAAAATTTATTACCCTGATGTCCGGAAAAGAAAAACAGGATATTATTTTTGAAATTAAGAAGATGAAAGATGAAAAGAATGCTATCATTCTTGCTCATTATTATCAGACCGGAGATATTCAGGATATCGCTGATTTTGTAGGAGACAGCCTGGCGCTATCACAAAAGGCTGCATCAAATAATGCAGATATTATTTTATTTGCAGGAGTAAAATTTATGGGTGAAACAGCAAAGATTCTGGCACCTGAAAAGAAAGTTTTACTTCCTGATATGAATGCCGGATGTTCACTTGCTGATTCATGCAAAGCTGATGATTTTAAAATATTTCTTAACCAAAATCCGGGGAGAACTGTTGTTTCATATGTAAATACTACAGCTGAAATAAAAGCTATGTCAGATATTATATGCACTTCATCAAATGCGATCCAAATAATCAACTCTCTTCCTGAAAAAGAAAAAATAATTTTTGCTCCTGACAGAAATCTTGGAAATTATGTACTAAATAAAACAGGACGAGATATTATTGTATGGAACGGAACCTGTCATGTTCATGAAGAATTCTCTCTTGAAGCAATTCTTAAATTGAAGAATGAAAATCCTGCTGCAAAAATAATTGTTCATCCTGAATGTGAACTTCCTGTAAGGATGGTTGCTGATTTTATTGGATCAACAGCAGCTTTGCTTCAGTTCACAAAACAGGATAAGAGCAAATGCTATATCGTTGCCACAGAACCAGGGATAATACATCAGATGAAAAAGGAAAATCCTGACAAGAATTATATTCCAGCCCCTCCGAAAGATTCAACATGCGGATGCAATGAATGCAATTTCATGAAACTGATAACAATGGAAAAAATATATAAATGTCTGAAAAACGAAAAACCTGAAATTTTCGTTGATAATAAGATAATTATTGATGCACTGAAACCAATAAAAAGAATGCTTGAAATTTCGGAAAAATTAGGCCTTTAACTGATGAAAAAAATCTTGATAATAATAGTGCTGTTATTTTTCGGAAGATCTCTAAATGCTCAGGTCAGCGAAGTACTTCAGGATGGATATCAGATTTTCAAATATCCGAACGGTGTTATTTCAAGTGAAGGACTTATAAAAAATGGGAAACCTGAAGGATTCTGGAAAAGTTATTACGTAACAGGAGTTAAAAAGGCAGAAGGTAAAAGGACAAGCTTCATGCTAGATAGTATATGGGTATTCTTTGATCAGGTCGGAGATACTACCGAAAAGATAAGCTATCTGCTTGGGAAAAAGAATGGATATTATTTAAAATATAAAAAAGATCCTTCTGCTGGCCCGTATCTCTGGTCTAAAGAACTATTTGCAGGAGACAGGAAAGAAGGAACCGGCTATATATATTTTCCTGACGGAAAGATCCAGCAAACGATTTCCTTCAATTCAGGTAAAAAAGAGGGATTATCTAAAGAATTCGATAAGTACGGAAATGTTATAGTTCTTCAGGAATACAATAATGATTTTCTTATCAGCAGGGAAAAAATAAACAGGACAGATAATCAGGGACTGAAACAAGGAGAGTGGACAGAATTCTATCCAAATGGAAATAAAAAATCAGAAAAGACTTTTAAAGACGACCAGCTGCATGGTTATTATAAAGAGTATGATACCCGTGGAAACCTGGTACTTACGATGCTTTACGATAACGGATCTATTGTAAAATCAAGGGTCGAAGATGAACCGGATATAGAAATAGTTAATAAATACGATAATGATAACAAGCTGATATACAACGGACCATATAGAAACAATGTACCGGTAGGTGTCCACAGGGAATACGGTAAAGACGGAAAAGTGGCAAATGCTTTTGTCTATAATGATAACGGATTATTGCTGTCTGAAGGCATTGTGGATGAAGCCGGTAACCGTAACGGAAAATGGAAAGATCTCTACCCGGACGGGAAAACACAGGCTGAAGGATCATATTCAGATAACAGGCGTACAGGACTTTGGAAGTTTTACAGCTCCTCTGCCAAAGTTGAGCAGACAGGATATTATAATAACGGAAGACCTGACGGACTATGGAAATGGTATTATGAAAACGGAGCGATCCTGAGGGAGGAAGAATATTTTCAGGGGTTACGTGACGGGACCTGTACCGAATATTCTTATTCCGGTGATGTCATATCACAGGGCCAGTATTCGGATGGAGAGAAAAACGGAGAATGGAAATTAAAATCCGGTGATTTCACTGAAACAGGAAAATATATAATCGGTTTAAAAGACGGCCAGTGGAGAGCATACTATACTGACGGAACCCTTAAATTCAAAGGCAACTATGTACAGGGCAACCCCGACGGACAGCATCTGCATTATTATGAAGATGGCAGATTGAAGGAGGAACAGTATTTCAGAATGGGGCTGAGGCAGAGAACCTGGAAAAAATTTGACAGCGAAGGGATGGTTATGCTGGCAATAACATATAAAGATGACGTTGAAATCAGCATCAACGGAGTTAAAATTAATCTTCCGGAAAGCGATACGAAGCTGATAAAATAGTTACTTTGCTTTATGGAAGAGAACTTCAATATCCGTAAGGAAGATATTTCAGTTGCTGACAAGGAATTCGAAAAAAGGCTGAGACCACTCAGTTTCAATGATTTTAAAGGGCAAAAACAGGTAATTGACAATCTGATAGTTTTTGTCACAGCAGCAAAACAAAGAGGTGAATCACTTGATCATGTACTTCTGCACGGACCCCCGGGACTTGGAAAAACAACCCTTGCGTCTATCATATCAAACGAACTGAAGGTTAATTTACGTGTAACCTCAGGGCCCGTACTTGATAAACCGGGAGACCTGGCAGGACTTCTTACAAACCTTGAGGAAGGCGACGTCCTGTTTATTGATGAAATACACCGTCTGAGCCCCGTTGTTGAAGAATATTTGTATTCAGCAATGGAAGATTATCAGATTGACATAATGATTGATAAAGGACCCAGTGCAAGATCGGTACAGCTTACGCTGAATAAATTCACTCTTATTGGCGCAACAACACGGTCAGGCCTTCTTACAAGTCCCCTGAGAGCACGATTTGGCATCAAATTCCACCTGGAATATTATGATCATGAAATACTTACAGGTATTGTAAAAAGATCTGCCGGAATTCTGAAAATACAGATTGCTGAAGACGCTGCTGTTGAAATTGCACGAAGAAGCAGGGGAACTCCAAGGATAGCAAATAATCTGTTAAGAAGAATCAGAGATTTCGCCCAGGTAAAAGGTTCGGGGAAAGTAGATCTTGAAATAACCAGGTACGGTCTTAATGCTCTTAATATTGACAAGTTCGGACTCGATGAGATGGACAACAGAATTTTATCAGCTTTAATTGATAAGTTTAATGGAGGTCCGGTGGGCATAACAACTATTGCAACAGCTGTTGGCGAGGAGAGCGGGACAATCGAAGAAGTATACGAGCCGTTTCTGATAAAAGAGGGATTTCTGAAAAGAACTCCAAGGGGCAGGGAAGCCACTGAGCATGCTTATAAACACCTTGGTAAACAATTCGGACACAACCTAAACGGTTCTCTGTTTTGAACAAAAATTATTGAGAAAAATACAGGACCCGGGGCAATCAGTTAAATATATTACTGATTTTTTCAAGACCCTTAATATTTAAAATCCTGATCTTTCTGCCGTTAAGCTCGACAAGCTTGTCAGTTTTAAATTCCGACAACAGCCTGATAACCGATTCTGTTGCAGTTCCGACAATATTTGCAAGCTCTTCACGGGTAAGTGATATCTGGAGGAAGTTCTGACTGTCTAGTCCAAAATCATGCACCAGCAGCAGCAGGATTTCAGCAAGTCGTTCTCTTACTGTCTTCTGGGCGATGTCGGTTATAAATGAGTTTGCCTCTCCCAGCTCATGGCAAGCCAGCTTCAGTAGTTCATGCGCATAGGTGGAGTTGGATTTAACAAGTGATATCAGGATCTCAGAAGGGATAAAACACACCTGGCAGTCTTCTATAACCTTTGCAGATGTACAGGCGACTTCGTTGCTGAGAACGCTACGGTATGCAATAATTTCACCAGGCTTGGCAAAACGAATGATCTGCTCTTTTCCGTCAAAACCTGTCTTAAAAACTTTAATAATACCAGTATGAATACAATAAAAACCGCTTATCCGGCTACCTTCAGTGTACAGGATCTCCCCGCGCTTAAACTGGCGAAACTCCTTTTCAAAGTTAATCTTGTCAACCTCATCACGGTTGAGATACTTGAAAAGAGCCCCGTTCTCCATTGAGCATTTATCACAAAAGGGAGTAGGTATCTCCTGCTGCTTCATTTCAGATAAGAATTATAATACAAAGATTGACAATGTCTTTTATATAATTGTTCAAATATTTTAAAAAGCAGTACGAAATTGCTCCAGGAAACGGATGTCATTTTCGAAATACAAACGAAGATCATTAACCTGGTACTTTAACATTGCAGGCCTTTCAACACCCATTCCGAAAGCAAAACCGGTATATTTCTTACTGTCAATACTGCATGCTTCAAGAACTGCAGGATGTACCATCCCACAGCCAAGAACCTCTAGCCAGCCGGTATATTTGCAAACATTACATCCTTTTCCTCCGCAGATTGTACAGCTTACGTCCATCTCGGCAGATGGTTCAGTGAAGGGAAAATAGGAAGGCCTGAGCCTTATTTCAGTATTTCGGCCAAACATTTCCCTGGCATAAAAGAGAAGTGTTTGCTTGAGATCGGCAAATGATACATTTTCATCAATATAAAGCCCTTCAACCTGGTGAAAAATACAATGTGCCCTTGCCGAAATTGCTTCATTGCGGAAAACCCTGCCTGGAGAGATCGTCCTGATCGGAGGTTTATGGCTCTGCATTACCCTGACCTGAACAGATGAAGTATGGGTTCGCAGTAATATATCTTCGGGATTAGAGTCTTCCGGAGATATCCGTGAAACATAGAAAGTATCCTGCATATCCCTTGCCGGATGTTCCGGGGCAAAATTCAGTTTTGTAAAGACATGATCATCATCTTCAATTTCCGGACCCTCCGACACTGTGAAACCAATACGTTCAAAAATATTTATTATCTCATTCCTTATTATCGAAATAGGATGACGGGATCCATGATTCCACGGAAAAGCAGGCATTGAAAGATCATTATAAGACGATTTTTCATCTGACGACTGAAGCCCATCCCTGAGAAGATTATATTTATCAAGAGCTTTCTGCTTTAATAAATTCAGCTTCTGGCCGGTCTCTTTTTTGTCAGCGGCAGGGACATTTCTGAATTCTTCAAAAAGATCAGAAAGAAGTCCTTTTTTGCTAAGAAATTTAAGGCGGAATGACTCTAATTCATCTGGTCCATTAACAGTTGCAGCCGATATTTCTGCGAGGAAATTATTTATTTTGGCAAGCATTTAAAAAATATTAGAAAACAAAAAGGGCTACTTATTTAAGATTTTTATTTTAAGGATCTTAATATCGTTTAGAGGTTTATCACCATTATTGGTGGGTACAGCGGCGATTTTATCCACAACATCAAGCCCTTCAGTTACCTCACCAAAAACCGTATATGTTTCGTCAAGGCGGGGAACTCCGCCAATGGTTTTATAGACTGTACGCTGATCCTCCGGGATACTATAATTTTCAATGGTGGTAAGATACTGAAACATCTTTTCAGATGCTTTTTCCTGAATTTCTGCATCAGAAAGAAGAGTTCCTGAAAAACGAGCACTGTCAGCAATATGCCTCACTTTCTGGTTGAAAACAGCCTGTTTTATATTACTGTTAATACTGTTTTCTGCCAGAAGAAGCTCCTCTTCAGAAAAGACTCTACCCTGAACAATATAGAAATGAGTGCCGGAAGACCTCATATCAGGATTTACATCATTACCTTCACGTGCCGCAGCAAGGGCTCCTTTTTTGTGAAAGTGTAACCTGTTAAACTCCGAAGGAATGGTATAAGTATTAAGGGAATCAGCTGTCTTTACAATTGGAATGGTACGGGCAAGAGGATCTCCTGCCTGAATCATAAACGCATTTATGATACGGTGAAAAGAAATCCCCTCATAAAAGCCGGAATTAACGAGTTTAATGAAGTTATCACGATGAATGGGAGTATCGTCATACAACATGATCTTAATGTCACCAAGCGTCGTTTTCATCAGAATTACGGTATTTTCATTACCCCCCGGAGCGTTGCATGAATATGCAAGAAATAATACAAAAAGAACAAATGTTCTCATGAAAATTTTGTTCATGAATATTTTCTTTTAGTTAATAATGTTCTGCAAATCTGAAGACAAAGATATTTAACTTTGCGCGATCACGAAAGAAAAAGATTTTCAACTTATGCCGTTTTAAACAGACAGCAGAATAAAGCCCAATACAATATCTTCACAATTATATCGTACATATAACTATTAAAGTGAACGAAGTCAGGACATTAGCAAAACAAACCCTTATTTATGGCCTGGGAACAATTATTCCCAGGTTCCTTAACTATGGTATTCTTGCCATCTTCTATACGAGGTTCTTTGATAAAGCTGAATACGGAGTTGTGACAGAGCTGTATGCCTGGATGGTTCTGCTGCTTATAATCCTGACTTACGGTATGGAGACCGGATTTTTCAGGTTTGCACAGAAAAAGGAAGATTATGAAAAAGTATACAGCACTTCATTGATCAGCCTTCTGATAACCTCAATAGTATTTCTGATTCTGGTCAATATTTTCATCAATCCAGTTTCTTCTGCACTTAATTACAGAGGCCATCATGACTACATAAGAATGTTTGCTGCAATTGTAGCAATAGATGCTTTTACAGCAATACCTTTTGCCAGGCTGAGAAAGGAAAACAGACCGATAGTATTTAGCGTAATAAAGATTCTGAATGTAATAATTACAATCATTGCGGTTTTGTTTTTACTGATTATAGCTCCGGGGATATATGAAAAGAACACAGGCTGGTTCAGGCATGTTTATAATCCGGCATACAGGGTGGGGTATGTATTTGTTGCAAATCTTATTGGCAGCGGGGCAACCTTATTAATGCTGCTTCCCTTCATAATTAAAATTAAACCGTTTTTCGATAAGTTTATCTGGTTGAGATTGTTAAGCTACTCTTTTCCTCTAATGATTGCAGGGCTTGCAGGATCAATAAACGATACTCTTGATAAAGTAATAATGAGAAGGGTTGTTGGAGAGAATACCGGGCTTGAAATGGTGGGAGAATATGGTGCAGGGTATAAACTGGCGGTACTTATGGCACTATTTATCCAGATGTTCAGATTTGCTGCAGAACCATTCTTTTTTGAAAGAGCTAAACATTCAGATGCAAAAGAGACATATGCCTACGTGATGAAATATTTTGTGATCACCATGCTTATGGTCTATCTGGCTATTAATTTATTTTTACCTGGAATACAGTTAATTATTGGTAAAAATTTCAGAGATGCAGTAATAATTGTTCCAATAGTGAGCATGGGATATCTTCTTTACGGAATATATGTAAACCATAGTATCTGGTATAAGCTGAATGATCTGACTCGGTACGGTGTTTATATTATCATGATCGGAGCTGCAATAACAATTATGATCAATGTGTTTCTATTACCTGCATTTGGTTATATGGCATCAGCCTGGGCACATGTGGCATCATACGGTACAATGATTATACTGTCTTTCATCTTTGCCAGGAAGCATTACAAAATTGAATATAATATGAAAGCGCTGATCCCCTATTTTATTCTTGCTGTTGGAATGGTAATATTCAGTCAGTTGTTTCATTATAAAAATTTAACTGCCGAACTTATAATTAATTCAGTTTTATTTGTCTTTTTTATCATTTTCACCCAGTACCGAGATAAATTACTTACTCTGTTCTTACGGAAATAAAACAAATGAAAAGATTCTCTTATTTTATAACAATATTGGTTTTAGTTATTTCGGCACTTTTATCTTGCGGAAAAAGACTGGTTCCGGCAGAAGTATCTAAAGGAAAAATCAGGACATACGATTCTGCAACATTTAATTACATTTTCGTTGAAGCTGTTAAGCAAAAGCTCCTGGGAAACAGTGGTGATGCACTGAAGCTTCTCGAACAGTGCATAAGAATTAATCCCGAAAGTGATGCTTCTTATTTCCAGATGGCTCAGATTATGATGGCTGCAGGAGATAACATTAATGGCAAGAAATATGGACTGAAGGCATTATCTCTGGAGAGTAGAAACTTCTGGTATTTGATGCTGCTTGCCGGAACCTATTATCAGGAATACAATCTCGACAGCGCAATAATTTTCTATGAACAGGCTGCAAGATACTTTCCGGAAAAGGAAGATCTGCAGCTGACACTTGGAAACCTATATTCACAAAACAAGAAGTACGGGAAGGCAAATGATGTTTTTGTAAATCTTGATCAGAAATACGGAGTTAACGAAACGTCAACCGTGGAAACTGTTAAAAACCTTATGAGGGCTGAAAGGTATGATGAGGCGCTTGAAAAGGCAAAAGAACTGCTGGGGAAATATCCGGATGAAATTCAGTACAATGGATTAATGGCTGAAATCTACAGGGGAAAAGGAGAAAAAGAAAAGGCGATAGAAGTTTATAGAGAACTGATGAAGAGAAATCCGGATAATCCACAGACATTGCTTTCTCTATGCGATTTTCTTTTAAATGAAAAAAATTATGACGACCTGTTTGTGATGTTACAAAATGTAATTCTGAATGAGAAAGTCACCAGGGAAGATAAAATAGACCTTTTTGTGAGGATGATAGGATTACCTGATATTGTTAAGGTATACGGAGATAAACTTCTGCTTTCTTCTATGTTAATGGAAGCTTCGTTTCCGGAAGATGATATTGTTGTGCTTCTTCGTCCGGAAGTATTTATTGAAAGAGGATTAAATGATGAAGCAGCCAGCAGACTGGAGGAAATTATTAAGGAAAGGCCGGAGAATTATTACGCCTGGGAAAAGCTTCTGCTTGTATATCTTCAGAAAGGGGATTACAGAAGCCTGGAGGTTAAGGGAAAAGAATGTGCAACAAATTTTAACAGATCTTTCCTGGCAAAGTTATTATATGCGACAGGGGCTAATGAAAACAGAAATTATGATATAGCACTTGAGGAATTAAGAAAAGCAACAATACTTGCCGGAAATAACAAAGATTATATACTGCAGGTATTATCATTGAAGGCGGATGTATATTACAGGCAGAAGAATTATGGGCAAGCATTCAAAACATTTGATGAAGCACTGACCTATAATAATGAAGACCTTACGATCCTGAATAATTATGCATATTTTCTTGCAGAGCAGAATAATAGACTTAAAGAAGCAGAAGCTATGGCAAGGAAAGTAATTGAAAAAGAGAGCAAAAACAGTACATTTCTGGATACTTATGCATGGGTCCTCTACAAAAGAGGAAAGCTAAGAGAAGCTGATAAAATAATGTATTCAATAACAAACAGCGGAGAAAAACCTGATGCTGAATGGTATGAACATTACGGATATATATTAAAGAAAAGAAGAGATTGCAAAAATGCAATTGTAAATTGGAATAGTGCGCTAAAAATTGATAGTACTAAGAAACACCTTATAAAGGAAATAGAAAATTGTCAAGAATCACGTTGATATTGTTTATTACAATTTTTTTATCGGGCTGTTTTTCTTTAAGGAGAACCGGAAAGATATTTTATAAAAACGGGGAAGGGAGAGTTTATTACGATACTATAATAAAATTAAACATTACTAATAGGGATTTTAATATTCAAAAAGCTGAAATTGAATTGATTAAAGATGACGAGAGACAAGCATTCCTTGCAAATCTGAAATATAGAAAAGGAGGAAATTATTTACTGAGCATACGAAGTAAATCCGGAATTGAAGCAGCGAGGTTTTATCTTACAAAGGATACGATCTTAATAAATGACAAAATCAGGAGAAAAATATATTATGGATCTTCCTCTTATTTGAATGAAAAATATGGAATAACAACATCTGCATTACCTGTTTTATTTGGCGATTATCTTAGCAACACCAAAACAGATAGTTCTTCATTAGTTTGCACTAATGGATTAGTTTATAGAAACGAACGAATGCTAAATAAGAAGATCTGTTATACAATAGATTGTCAAAATAAGAAAGTACAAAACGCAAAAATTACTGATGAAGACGAGGACGAGGTTATTATATTTTCATATGACAGATTTCAAAGTGAAAACAATTCTTTGTTTCCGGGCAAAATTGAAATAGAAGACAATTTGAAAAACTTTATTGTCAGAATAACTATTGAGAAGATAGATTTCATCCGGATAGAAAGTATAAATTTTATACCGGGCAACAATTACGAAAAGGTGCTGTTAAAATGAAATTTCTAAGCATAGTTGCTATATTATTGATTTCTTTTTATGGTTTACTTTCAGGACAAACAAGGGCAGAACTTGAAGATCAAAGAAGGAAGACGTTAGAAGATATTTCATACGTTGATGATCTGCTGAAAAGCACAGCAAAAGTAAAAAGCGAAAGTTTAAATGCAGTAAAAATACTGGGGAATAAGGTATACCTGAGAGAATCTGTCATTAAAGGAATGGGTCAGGAAATAAATCTGCTTAATGAAAGAATAGAACTCAATAGAATTGCAATAGAAATGATGGAGAATGATCTTGTTTTATTGAAGGAAGAATATTCAAGGACTATAATAAACTCATATAAATTAAAAAAAGTAAATCCGGAAATAGTTTATATTCTTTCTGCAAGGGATTTCAATCAGGGTTATAAAAGGCTTAAATATCTTCAGCAGGTATCAAAATTCAGAAGAAACGAATCAGAAATTATTGCTGAACTGAAAGCGCAGATTGAAGAAACAAAAATAAATCTTGAAAATGACCTTTTGAAAATGTCAGATCTCAGGCACAGGGAAGTGATACAGAAAAATATGCTTCAGGAAGAACAGATAAAGAAACAAAAGATGGTAAGGTCTTTAAGCAATAAAGAAAAACAATTACAAAAAGATCTGGCGGAAAAGAAAAGAATAGCAAAAAGAATTGAAGATGAAATTGCAAGAATCATTGAGGCCGAAAGAAAGAAAAGTATACGAACTGCATTAACTCCGGAACAGAAGATAATTGGAGATAATTTTTCGGATAATAAGGGAAGATTACCATGGCCTGTAGAAAGAGGAATTATAACGAGCCATTTTGGAACACATCAGCATCCTGTGCTTAAATATCTGACAGAAGAGAATATTGGGGTCGAGATAACAAGTTCGGGGAAAACTTTTGCCAGAAGTGTTTTTAACGGTGAAGTAACAGCCATATCTGCAATATCAGGGTCTAACATGACGGTAATAATACAACATGGGAAATATTATTCAGTATATAATAACCTTGTAAATGTAAAAGTAAAAAAGGGCGATAAGGTTGATATAAAACAATTAATTGGTGAAGTTTTTGCCGATCCGGGTTCAAATTTTGCCTGCACTTTAAAGTTTATGATTTTTGAACAGAAATATTTGGATCCGGAGCTTTGGATCTCAAAAATTTGAGTGAGAATGTAACAAAATTGAACGAAACAAGTATAAAGGGTTTGCCAAAGTGAAGAAATGTTAAAAAAATTAAAAATAGAATCAAACATAAATAATCTTAGTATTGTTGAAAATGCAATAGATTTTATAACCGGCCAGGCGGGAATAAACCAGGATAATTATGGAAAGATTCTTGTTTCAACTCTTGAAGCAGTTAATAATGCAATAATTCACGGAAACAAATCAGATTCCAGGAAGTTTGTGGAAATAGAAATAATAATAAAGGGAAATTTACTTCAGGTTAAGGTGACTGATGAAGGATCAGGATTCAGACCTGAAAGAGTACCGGATCCCACATTTCCTGAAAATATTGAAGCGATAAACGGAAGAGGCGTTTTTCTGATGTCTAAACTGGCGGATGAAATAGAATTTAATAAAAAAGGGAACAGCGTAAAACTAAAATTTAAAAACATTTTGTCTTGATAAAGCTATTTTATGATAATACCGGATACAGACTAAGAGGAAGCAAAAAAGCTTTAAATTTGATTCAAAAGGTCATCAGGAAGGAAAATAGAATTTCAGGTGACCTTAATTTTATTGTTACAAATAAAAACAGGTTAAGAGAGGTAAACATTGAATTTTTGAAACAAGATTATTTTACAGATGTTATAGCTTTTGGATATTCTGATGGAAAGGTTATAAAAGGGGAGATATATATGAGCCTGGAGACGATTAAGGAAAACTCAGTTAACTATAAAGTTAGTTTAATGAATGAAATGGTAAGAGTAATGATACATGGTACACTTCATTTATGCGGATATGAAGATAAAAGGAAAAGTGAAAGGTTAATAATGAGAGAGAAAGAGAATTACTGGCTGGATCTATTCGAAAAAGAAAAGTAAATGGATTTCAGATACGATATTATAGTTGTAGGTGGCGGTCATGCAGGATGTGAAGCAGCTCATGCTGCTGCCGTTATGGGGGCAAGAACACTCCTTATAACAATGGATATGACTAAGCTGGCTCAGATGTCATGTAACCCTGCAATGGGGGGAATTGCGAAGGGACAGATAGTTAGAGAGATAGACGCTTTAGGAGGGCTGAGCGGACTTATTACTGACAGAAGTATGATACAATTCAGGATGCTGAACAGATCAAAGGGACCTGCAATGTGGAGTCCAAGAGCTCAGTGTGACAGGCAGAAGTTTACAAACGAGTGGAGACGTGAAATTGAAAATACAGACAATTTATTCATATGGCAGGAACAGGCACAAAAAGTTATTGTTGAGAATGGAAGAGTTATCGGTGTCGAAACAATATTTGGTACAAGGTTTTTAGCAAATTCAGTTATTCTTACAAACGGAACATTCCTTAACGGACTTATGCATGTAGGTTTTAAAAGAATGAAGGGTGGGAGATCAGGAGAGCAGGCCTCAGATGGTCTGAGTGATCAGCTTGCGGAAATAGGATTTACAGTCCAGAGGATGAAAACAGGAACAAGTGCCAGAATTGACGGAAGAAGCATTGATTTTAGTTTAATGACGGAACAGAAAGGTGATGAAGAAGGAAAAAAATTTTCATTTTTGTCAGGAAAAGAAGAAATAGCAAGTCAGAAAAGCTGCTTTATAACTCATACAAATGAAGCGGTACATGAAGAACTTAGAAAAGGATTGGAATACAGTCCTTTATTTAAAGGAATAATAAAAGGAAGAGGACCACGATACTGCCCAAGTATAGAAGACAAGATTGTTACATTTAAAGAACGGGATGCTCATCAGCTTTTCATTGAACCTGAAGGGAATGATACAAATGAATACTACGTAAATGGCTTTGCAAGCAGCCTTCCTTTGGAAGCACAGTTAAATGCCTTAAGGAAGGTTAAGGGACTGGAAAAGGTGGAAATATTCAGGCCTGGATATGCAATAGAATATGATTTTTTTCAGCCGACACAATTAAAGCACACACTGGAAACAAAAAGAATTAAAAAGCTCTATTTTGCAGGACAGATAAATGGGACTACAGGATATGAAGAGGCTGCAGCACAGGGACTGATGGCAGGAATAAATGCCGTGTTAAAGATGAGAGAAAAAGAGGAGTTTATTCTTGGAAGAGAGGAATCATACATTGGAGTACTGATTGACGATTTGGTAACAAAGGGAGTAGATGAACCATACAGAATGTTTACTTCAAGAGCAGAATACAGAATCTTATTAAGGCAGGATAATGCAGATGAAAGGCTGACCAGGAAAGGCTATGAAATAGGACTGGCAGATGTTGAGAGGGTAAAAATACTTGAAGAGAAAGAAAAATTAAAAAGGGAAATAATTGAATTTCTTTCTGAAAATAGCGTGGAACCTGAGGAGATTAATTCTTTTCTGGAAGCACTGGGAACAAATACAATAAAGCAGAAGGTTAAGGCCATAACAATTGCTGCAAGACCACAGGTTGAACTCAGAGATCTGATTGAGAAAGTAAAAGAAGGAGCAAAATTGCTGGATAAAATATCAAAGAGAAGTGAAGAAATTTCTGAATCTGCTGAAATAAGCATAAAATATGAGGGGTACATTCAAAGGGAAAAGCTGGTTGCAGAAAAAATAAAAAGATTGGATAATCTAAAAATTCCTGAAGACATTAATTATGGTGAGTTGATTTCAATTTCAACAGAAGGGAGACAAAAATTAGCAAAAATAAAACCGGTTAATATTGGCCAGGCATGTAGAATAAGCGGAGTTTCACCATCCGATGTCAATATTTTATTAATGTATCTTGGACGGTAAATGTGTTCCACGTGGAACAAAAAATAATATTTAATAAAGAATAATAACATAAACATACATGAAAGTAAGTGATATTGATTTCCTAAAAGGATTTATAAGAACTATAGAAGATTATCCGATTAAGGGTGTTTCTTTTAAAGATATTTCTCCATTATTGGCCAATGTGAAGGCCATGAAAACTGCTACAGAATGTTTAGTTAAGACATTGCCAACTGAAGTAATTTCTTCAGTAATGGCCGTTGAATCTAGAGGTTTTATTTTTGGTTCTGTCCTTTCTGTAGTTAATAACGCTCCTTTTATTATGATCAGAAAGGCAGCAAAGCTTCCCCCCGTGGATTCTAACGTGTTTTTTAATTCAAAATCAGAATATGCTTCGGAAAAGTTAGGCTTTAATTCATCTTTTTTAAGTAAAGGGATAATTCTATTACATGATGATGTTTTAGCTACAGGGGGAACATCAAAATCAGTTATTGAAGCATTGGTAGAGCAATGCGGAATTGATCCTTCAAAAATATATTTATCATTTCTGGTTGAATTGTCCTTTTTAAAGGGAAAGGATTTCTTATTAAGAGAGAATATTATTCCGGAAAAAAATATAAAGTCTGTACTGGTATATTAAATTAGTGAACTATAAATACCTGTTTAGACTCAAATATTTAAATTTTTAAGTTTGGTTCATCCAGACAGATTGCTTCGCTTCGCTCGCAATGACGGTACTTTCTAATTTATTTTTTACAACCTCACCACTGCTTAAAGTAAAATGTAGTGTAATTGCGAGCGAAGCGAAGCAATCTTTCTCCCGAACGACAAAACACGATTTAAAACAGATTCAATTTGTACCTTTGAATATAAAATTGTTCTATGGCTATGGACCTTAAGAGTATTTTAACACATCTTCCGGATAAGCCTGGAGTATATCAGTTTATTGATGCTTCCGGGACCATTCTTTACGTCGGGAAAGCAAAAAACATCAAAAAAAGAGTCTCTTCATATTTTACAAAAAACCAGTCAGGAAAAACTTCCGTAATGCTGAAAAAAGCTGCTGATTTAAAACATATCGTGGTAGAAAACGAATCAGATGCACTTTTTCTTGAGAACAATCTTATTAAAAAACACCAGCCCAGGTATAATATACTTCTTAAAGACGACAAAACATTTCCCTGGATCTGTATTAAGAAAGAGCATTTTCCACGGGTCTACAGCACCAGAAATCCCATAAGAGACGGGTCGCAGTATTTTGGGCCATATACTTCAGGGATAATGGTTAAGACCCTTCTGGAGCTTATCCGGCAACTATATAAACTCAGGACATGCAGCCTTAATTTGTCGGGAGATAACATTAAAGCAGGTAAATTCAAAGTCTGTCTCGAGTATCATATAGGAAACTGTAAAGCTCCATGCACTGGACTTCAGACGGAGGATGAGTATTCCGAAAACATCCTGCAGATTAAAAACATTCTAAAAGGACATATCTCATCAGTAATTGAGCACCTGAAACAGCTGATGCTTACATATTCAAAAGAAATGCGTTTTGAAGATGCTCAACTTGTAAAGGATAAAATTGTAATTCTTTCGAAGTTCCAGAGCCGATCTGCAATCGTCAGCTCAATAATTAAGAATGTGGATGTTTTTGCAGTTGCCCAGGATACAGATAGTACATATATCAATTACCTGAAGGTTATTAACGGTGCTGTTATTCAGGCATTTACGCTTGATCTGAAGAGTCGTGTCGATGAGGAAAAAGAATCATTGCTTGGATTTGCTATTACTGAGTTAAGGCAAAGATTATCAAGCGATTCTCCTGAGATAATTGTACCTTTTAAACCAGATATTCTCTTTGAAAAAATAAAATATACTATACCAGAAAGAGGCGAAAAACTTAAACTGCTTGAACTGGCAAAGCGCAATGCGGTCTACTATAAACTTGAACAACGGAAAAAACTGGATACTCAGAAACCGAAAGACCGCACTGGAAAGAATCTTGAAAAACTGAAGTCTGATCTTCATATGGCAAACCTGCCGGTTCACATAGAATGCTTTGATAATTCCAATATCATGGGAAGCAATCCGGTTGCAGCATGTGTTGTATTCAGGAATGCAAGACCCAGCAAAAAAGATTACAGGCACTTCAATGTGAAAACAGTTTCAGGCCCCGATGATTTCTCATCAATGGAAGAGATCGTTTTCCGGCGGTATAATAGAATGCTGAATGAGAAACAACCGCTTCCACAACTTATTATCATTGACGGTGGAAAGGGCCAGCTCTCTTCTGCAACAAAGAGTCTTGAAAAGCTTGGAATAAAGGAAACTGTAACTGTAATCGGTATAGCAAAAAAGCTGGAAGAAATCTATTTCCCCGGAGACAGCGTTCCGCTCTATCTTGATAAGAATTCGATAAGCCTGAAAATTATTCAGCAACTTAGAAATGAAGCCCACAGATTTGGAATCTCTTTCCACCGTGATAAACGTTCTTCTGAAATGACAAAATCAGATCTTGATCTGATAAAAGGTATCGGAACAAAAACAAAAGAGATTTTATTTAAAAACATAGGGTCTGTTGAAAAAATTAAAAACAGCAGCTTTGACGATCTAAAGAAACTGGTCGGAATGAAAAAAGCAGTACTCCTGACGGATTACTTCAAAAAATAGCCCTGGTTTCCACGTGGAACAATGAATGTTTAAATAACCTATAAAAGGCAGAAATACAAATAATTAAGATACTTTATCTGAGGTGTTAACTCTGCGAGAATTGAATATTTAATGCTTAGCGGAGAGACGGAGGGGAATTTTCGGTGTAAAAAGAGGAATTTTTCGAATACAAACTAATAGCGGTCGAAATTTGGTAGCTACTGCTTTTTACCAACCCGAAACGTCTTTACGAAAGTTTGAGGTGAATGATTAAGATTGCTTCGCTTCGCCCGCAATGACAATTGACTTTTTAAATTCCCTGGTAAGACAAGTAACCAACCTTCGGTATAATTACCGTCATTGCGAGTCCGACGAAGGAGGACGAAGCAATCTTTTACCCACATCAACCATTCAAAAAAAATTGTTATTGTGATGGCCGTAGCGAAGGACCAACCTCATCCGGTAATCCTGATTCTGATAGTTTTTCTTTCAGCGATTCTGTCTCTGACAGATGAATCCCCTTCATCCCTAAAAATTCTGCAGCCAGGACATTAGGTTCTTTATCGTCTATATATAGTGACTCTTCAGGACTGATCATGTATTTTTCGAAAAGGATCTGATAAATACGGAAATCAGGTTTTGAATATTTTACCTCTGCAGAAATTAACCCTCCATCAAAGTACCTGAAAAAAGAATACCCGTTTTTGATCTCATCAAAAATATCCAGGGGAAAGTTTGAAAGATAATATAACTTAAAACCTCTTTTTTTAAGCTTAGGAAGAAGTCTGACATTTGACTCAAGGGGAAACATGATATCGGTTCGTTTATTGAAAATAAGGGCTATTTCCTCCCTTTTTAAAGAGGACCTCCGGGATATACTGTTAATTGCTTCTTCCGGGGTAAGATTTCCGTTATCAATTAAAAGCCATTCCTGGCTGCCAAATATATCCCTGAGAATTATATCCCTGATCTCCGGGCTATAATTATTCTTTTCAAGGTATTCAGACGGACGGAAGCTGATTAAAACATTTCCCAGGTCAAAGACAATATTACGGATCATATTAAGGGTTCTTCATACTGATGGGTTGCCCGGTTGCCTCAAGGACATTCCACCAGAGTTCACCCTCGACATCAATCTTTTTCCTTTTTGCCACTGCCATCGGGATGGGAATAAGAGTAAACTCGTTGTTCCAGTATCCAATAACAAAATCAGTTTTTCCGGCCAGGGCTGCATGAACTGCATTCTGTGCAAGAAGGTTACAGAATTTGCTGTCGTTGGCGTTTGCCGGTGCGCTTCTGATAATATAACTGGGATCGATATATTTTATTGAATAGGGAAATTTCTTAGAGTCAAACTCCTCCCTGATCTTTTCTTTCAGATAGACTCCAATGTCCTTATGCTTAATATTTCCTGAAGCGTCCTTTTCTGATTCTGTGTCTTCAAACAAGTCCTGTCCTGCCCCTTCAGCAACTACTATAACTGCATGATGTCGCTCCTCAAGCCGTTTCCGGAGTACTTTCAGAAATCCGCGTGTTCCATAAAGGTCAAAAGATATTTCGGGGATGAGAACAAAATTTACTTCCTGGATGGCAAGAGCTGCACTGGCAGCAATAAATCCGGAATCACGGCCCATAAGCTTTACCAGGGCAATCCCATTATAAGCAGACTGAGCTTCATTATGGGCATTTTTGATAATGTCGTTTGCGATTGAAAACGCAGATTCAAACCCGAATGATTTTTGTATAAGGTCAATATCGTTGTCAATCGTTTTGGGAATACCGGCAACTGAAATTTTAAGTTTCCTTTTCTGAATCTCTTCATGGATTGCATGTGCTCCACGTAATGTCCCATCACCTCCGATACAAAAAAGAACATTGATATTCAGGATCTCAAGTGTATCAACCATTTTTTCGACATTCTGATTTCCCCGGGAGGTACCAAGAAATGTTCCTCCGGAAAGGTGGATATCACTAACCATTGGCGCTGTCATCTCAATAACAGGATGGTTATAACCGGAGATCAGACCCTCATAACCATATTTAATTCCAAGGATCCTGCTTATTCCATATCTGTAAAATAGCTGGTTGACAAGACTGCGGATCACGCTATTTAAGCCTGGGCATAAACCACCACAGGTAACAATTCCCACCTTTGTTTTTGCAGGTTCGAAAAATATATTTTCCTTGGGTCCGGCTTTTTCAAATGAGACAGGAATCTCACCTGTTTCCCTGCATTTGTTGAAATAATCAACAGAGACATCATACAGGATCCTTTCATTATCTTCAACGAACTTATATACAGGACTGTCAACCCGCTGACTCTGCTTCAAAGGCGAAATCACATTTCCCCTGCCATGGGATGAGATCAGAAAATCCTTATATTCCATCTTTTGAGATATTGAATTAGTAGATTATTCCGGGAGAATTATTTTAATCTCACCGGATTCAAATTTAGTTAATTTTTTGAATGATTGACAAATATAGAGTCCTGTAATCTGATCAGATAATCTGTTTGATTCTTCCTACCAGTCCGCTTTCGAGCATTACCTTGATGCCGTGCGGATGGTTAGGTGAAGAGGTAAGTATTTCCTTTACTTTACCGCTTGTAAGTTTTCCGGTACGCTTATGTTCAGTTAGTTCAACCATTACTGCAATTCCCGGTTTAATATCAGCCCTGCGAGTTCCTTCCATAGCAAAATACAATTAATCTTTCCTTTATTAATCTAAAAATAAAGGTACAATTATATAAAAAAATCATCGAGATTCAGTAATGAAAGAATAATCTTTATCACAATTTCAGAAGATTATTTTTTTTTGCTGGTAATGAGTGCATTAGCAACCCTTTCTGCATAATTATCAATCTGTTCCGGTTTCTCAAATCCCACGATTATCATATCAACTGTTCCGAGACCAAGTACATACTTAAGTGACCGGTCAATCTTTTCGGAATCATTACTGAAAGTTCCATTTCCGATAATCTTCATTCCAATGACACCTTTTCCCATATTATTTCATTGTCATTTATTATAAACCAAGTCTTTGAATCAGATTTCCGGGAGAAACCGGTTTCCCGTTCCTTGTCGCCACTCCGGTGACCTTTGACTTCACAATAAGCTTTTCATCGGGTAGTCTGTAAATATCCTGCACAAACAAAAGCCTTACATTACCTTCTCTGACCAGATTAATACGGACGACAAATTTATCGGAACTCCTGAGAGGATATTTATAGTCTATTTCAACTCTGGTGACAATAAGATCAAGGCCTTCACCGTGAAGTTGTGAAAAGCTGATGTTCTTTGAAAGCAGAAACTCATGCCTTGCATGCTCAAGATAATGCTGGTAATTAGCATTATTAACAACACCCTGGATGTCGCATTCGTAATCTCTTACGGTAAATTCCACACTGAAATTATAGCAGTTCTCTGCCATGCTAAAACAGATTAATATCTTATTTCGGAAAGTTTCTGAAAAACTTTTTCAGACTTCCGTGAAATTTATGGATACCGTGTGGCTTAAAGTGCATAAGTATGCATTGGCCTGAAATATAATTAATGCCGGAACCTTCAAGTTCTTTAAGAGCATCCTTGGTTTCAGACATCTGCTGGATCCAGATCTGTTTAAATCCCTTTTCCCTGGCTTCTCTGACAACACCGGCAGTCTGTGATTTTGGTGTCATAATTACCAGCCCCTGTACTGAATCCGGAAGTGATTTCAGATCGGGATAAGTCTTTGCCCCATGTATCACCTCAGCATGCGGATTGACCGGAATGATGTCCATCCCTTTTTCTTTTAACTCTCTGAAAGCAGCAAAACCGAATTTTTTAGGATTTCGCGAAACACCGACCATTGCTATTGGTTCGACAGCAATAAATTCTTCAATCTGTTTTAAGGTTATCATCTTTACAAATTATTTTTTATTTAATGTTTAAAATTAGAGTTGATTTAAGTAAAGGCCACTAAGTATAAAGACTTAAAATTACGATAAAGATACCAACAGAAAATAATTTTTATTTACTTAGTCAAAGGGTAAATAAAAAAAACACTATGGAGAAGTCTGATAACCGCCAGGGATACCTTTTTTCAAAAAGATACTCAAATTATATTTTTGTTTTGCTGTTCCTTTTATACATGTTCGATTATATCGACAGGATGGTCATTACGTCCATGTGGCCGTCAATCGGAAAAGACTTGGGAATATCACATATGCAGGAAGGAATGCTCGTTTCTGCAGTTTACTGGGCTATAGTACTGCTCACTTTTCCGGTGTCATTGCTTGTGGACCGCTGGAGCAGAACAAAGACAATAGGAATAATGGCGATCATGTGGAGCCTTGCCACGGCACTTTGCGCACTGACAGGCAATTATGTTCAGCTGTTCATGGCCCGTGCATTGATCGGAATAGGAGAGGCAGGATATGCTCCCGGAGGAAGTGCAATGATATCCGCATTATTCCCGATAGAAAAAAGATCAAGGATGATGGGAATCTGGAATGCTTCCATTCCTCTTGGAACTGCCATAGGCCACCTCCTTGGCGGAGTAATTGCAGTTCACCTGGGATGGAAACATGCTTTTGGTATTGTTGCTCTGCCGGGACTAATAATTGCTTTGCTGTTTCTGTTCCTGAAAGATTATAAAACTGTGGACCTGGCTTTCATCGATAAAACCAGAAATAAAATTAAGATGAAAAGGAAGGATATGGTCCAGGAGTTTTTGACCAGGCCTTCTGTTATTTACACGTATTTTGGAATGGCGGCTGTGGTTTTTTGCACAACCGCTCTTATAACCTGGTTGTCAACATATTTTCAAAATATGCAGGGAATGCCGATGGATAAAGCAGGTATGAAAGCAAGTGTAGTGATGGTCCTTGCCCTGGTGGGAGCTCCTTTGGGTGGCTATTTAACGGATGCTTGGCGTAAAAAGCGGACAAATGCAAGACTTTTGTTACCTGCAATTTCTACCCTGTGTACCGCAATAGTCCTGTTTATTGCATTGCATTTAACTCCAGGAACTTTACAGTATATTCTGCTTCTCCTGATGGGAATTCTCATTATGTGTTTTATTGCGGGAGCCGGAGCTGTAACACAGGATGTAATCCATCCCGGAATGAGGGCAATATCCTATTCTATTGCCGTTATAATTCAAAACCTTCTAGGATCTGCAATGGCACCAATGTTAGTGGGCAAGATATATGATAAATCAAACATTGAAACTGCACTTTCGATTCTTCCTTTCATTCTTGTTGTCGGAGCGATCCTCTTTTACATAGGATCCAGATATTACGATAGAGATATGGAGAAAGTCGCCAAGATTAAGCTTGAAGCAGCCTGAAAATAGTCCGGGCGGGAAATTATTTACTTCTTGAAGTCGTATAGTTTATAAATCTCCTGATGGAATCTTTAACCGCAGAATCGGGGTAAGAGTCAAGGATGGCTAGCGATTTGTCGCGATACTGATTCATCTTATTCTCAGTATATTCCAGTCCTCCGGAAACTTTAACGAATTGAATTACCTGGTTTATTTCATTTTTTGTCTTCTTCCTGCTCCTGACAATAGAAAGAATATGTCTTTTCTCTGAATAGGATGCAAGTTCCAATGCATGAATAAGCGGAAGAGTAATTTTCCTTTCCTTGATATCGTTTCCCACAATTTTACCGGTAAGACCATTTGTCTCATAGTCAAGAAGATCATCGCGAATCTGAAAAGCAATGCCGATATTTTCACCAAGATCCTTCATTATCTGAACCGTATCGTGATCCTCAGTCACCGATCTTGCACCTGTTGCTGTGCATGCAGCTATCAGAGCAGCAGTCTTACTGATTATGATTTTAAAATAATCCTCTTCTTTGATATTGAGTTTTCTTGATTTCTGAAGCTGTAAAAGCTCTCCTTCTGCCATCGAATTTACTGCTTCAGATATAATCTCAAGCATATCATAACGACCATGTTCAACACTTATCAGCATTCCTTTGGAAAGCATGTAATCACCAACAAGCACGGCTATCTTCGAATTCCATAATGCGTTAACGGATAGCGCTCCTCTTCGTTCATGTGCATCGTCAACAACATCATCATGAACAAGAGATGCAGTATGAAGCAGCTCTATCATCGTGGCTGCAATATAAGTAGATTCCGAAATCCTGCCGTTTAGCCCTGCTGTAAGAAAAACAAGCAATGGCCTCATCTGCTTTCCCTTGCGGCGCAGAATGTAATTGAGGATTATTTTGAGCAGTGGGATATCACTTTTCATGGTCCTGTTAAAGAAGGATTCAAATTTATCCATCTCCTTTTCAACAGGCTTCCTGATTTCAGATAAAAGCGACATATAGATTTATTTCAGTCAAATATAGCAAATAAAGGAAGCACTTCAATTCTCTGGGGGACCAGTCTTTAATTTACGGAAAATCAATTATCTGGAAACTTAAAGTATCATATCAACATATTTATATATTTTTGTATTGTAATTATTCATAAATGGAAGTAAAAGAACTTGATCCGGAAACCCTTGGAAAAGCAGCAAATATGCTTAAAGCAATTGCCCATCCGGTAAGGATTTCAATTGTAGGATACCTGGAGGATGGCAAAAAACGTACAGTTACAGAGATACATAAGAAACTTGGTATTGAACAGTCAACAGCGTCCCATCACCTTGTGATCCTGAAAGACAGAGGCGTACTGTCATCAAAGAGAGAAGGGAAAAATACCTGGTACTTCCTTAAGCACCCAAACCTGAAGAACGTGCTTAGCAGTATTGGTGATTGCTGTAAAGAGGGATGAGTCCTGTTTAACCGGGATTTCAGTTTGTATCCCTGAACATACTCTTCTGAAACAATAGAATCGATATCACTCCGCAGGTTATCGACGAATCAGCAATATTGAACACCGGCCGGAAAAAAATAAATGTTTCTCCGGGTCTGAAAGGAGACCATTCGGGCCAGTGAGTGTTAATAACCGGAAAATAAAGCATATCGACCACCCTTCCATGAAGAAATGAAGAATATCCACCTCCGGGAGGAAACATAACAGCCACCTGGTTATAACTTTCACTGAAAATCATCCCGTAAAATGCACTGTCAATAATATTCCCGACTGCACCTGCCAGTATAGCGCTGACAGCAAGAATCAGACCCGGGTTCGATTTTTTCCTGATTAATGAATAAAGAAACCAGATAATACCGAAAATTGCAATTATCCTGAATATACTTAAAATCAGTTTCCCTGGTTTACCACCCATCTCCATGCCGAAAGCCATCCCATTGTTCTCTATGAAATGAAGCATGCCCCATTTTCCGAAAAAATGTATTTCATCACCTATCTGCAAATGGGTTTTAACCCAGATCTTAAGTATCTGATCTGCAATGAGTATCAGCATTACCAATAAAACCGATTTCTTCCCTGAAGACATTCTCTTAAACTAATAATTAAGTGTCGCAAAATAGCAAAAAATTTCTGACAAAAGATTCTGTTACGGAGAAAAGCACTGGAAAATGGCAGAAGGATCTCAAACAGAAAAGAAGGAAACATGAAACACAATTTCTTTTCGTAACTTTCATGAATTATTTAATCAACTAAATTATGGGATCTAAAACTGCAATTGTGTTTGGCGCCACCGGTCTTGTTGGGAATCTGCTGCTTGAGGAACTGATAAACTGCGGAAACTATAAGGCAATCAGGATATTTGTCAGGCAAACAACTGATGTTTCAGAACCAAGTGTTGAGGAAATTATTACAGATTTTTCTCTTCCTGAAAGTTTTTTATCGAAAATAGAAGGGAATGATCTGTTTATATGTACCGGCACAACAATAAGAAAAGCGGGATCAGTGGCAAATGTGGAAAAAATTGACCGGGACCTGCCGGCTGTAGTGGCAGAAGCAGCTCATAAAAATGGGGTAAAAAAGATAGCTGTTGTGTCCTCAATTGGGGCAGATACAAACTCAAAAAATTATTACCTCCGGATTAAAGGAGAGATGGAAGAGAATATTCTTAAGATGGGATTTGAAAAAACAGTGATAGTCAGACCATCAATATTATTGGGCGAGAGGAAGGAGATAAGGGCCGGGGAAATTGTGGGCAAAGCGGTAATGAAAGCAATTCAGCCTGTATTTACCGGGAAGTTCAGGAAGTACAGGCCCATACATGGCCGTGATGTTGCAAAGGCTATGATTTCTTTATTGGAGAAGGAGGCAGGAAAGAATATTTTTGAATCGGATGAATTAAAGAAGATTGCAAGAGAATAAAAAATCCCGGTGTCGGGCCGGGATTTTTAATTTAATTGTCTTTCATTTTATAAGGGGCATGTAACATCATAATAATTTATATCCCAGCAATGCCATACAGAATCTCCAAAAACTCCAGGGGATTTTACTCTTCCATTCCTGGCGGATGTGCTCCATTCAACGCTGAAATCGGCAAATAAAGTATTATAATAGTAGTGAATTGTATAAAAAGCATCTAATGTACTGGTTGTTTTTCCGTATGTAATGAAGCTGGAATTAAAAGGATTGGCAGTTACACCGTCAGCAAGTTTTTCTTTTACATATGTATACGTGACATTTCCCATCGTTGTGCCGGTTCTTGTCCAGTCGATCTGAAGGATCGGGACCTGATCTGCCGAACTCTGGTTAAGTATCCATTGTCCACCAGTTCCGTCAAGTTTTGATGTGCCCTGGAACCACAGGAATTCACTGAAACCGCCGACTCCGGTTCGTGTAATATACATTTTCCATAAAACATCTGAACTTCTTATCTGGCCGGTAAGCCGGGCCGTATATGATATAGCAGAATATGAAGTCGAATATGTCCACTGCCATGTTTTGTCATCGAGATATACAGGAGTTTCATCGACAGCCAGTTTGAACGAGAGGACAGGTACAGCCAGCGTCGTAACAATTATATTACGCCAGAAATTTGCAACTCCGCAAACCAGTTTCCAGTTATTATCCGGATCACCCTTTTGCAACGATATATCCGCTGATTTTTTCCCGGCTTCAAAATTGCTGAAATCAATTGCCATTGATTCTATAGGTGGCAAGACAGGAGGATCTCCCTTATCTTTTTTACAGCCAGTGAAAAGGCTGACAATAAAGATCATCAGCAATGATAAAGCAAAATTTTTTTTCATGTGAGAATTGTCTGTATTAATAATATAACGGCAAATTTAAGTGAAAAGTTGCATAATAAATAATAATTTTGATGGAGAGGCACGTATTGTAGTACCCTGGATGAACATAATTGTAATTACTTTGTTTAACACTAAAAGTTTTAAACATGGAACGCAGAAATTTTATTAGAAATCTTGGACTGGGGGTTGCTGCAACTTTTATATCAGGAAGATCTCTGGCAGGAAAAGTAACTAATTCAAATAATATAATTATGGAAAATTTACAGACTAACAAATTCCCGGCATTGCCGTACGGATACGATGCGCTTGAGCCCTATATAGATGCAAAAACAATGGAGATCCATTATGACAGGCATCACAGGGCTTATTTTAACAACTATATAAATGCCGTAAAAGGCACTTCTCTCGAGAATGTCCCCGTTGAAAAAGTATTTGCTGAAGTTTCAAAGGCAGGAGATGCGGTAAGGAATAATGGCGGAGGTTATTACAACCATTTTGTTTTCTGGAATAATCTTGGCAGGAATTCCACAGCGTTATCGCCTGAATTATCCACAGCGATCTCCAAAGCATTCGGTTCTTTCGACAAGTTCAGAGAAACATTCAGCAATGCGGCAAAGACGCGTTTCGGAAGCGGTTGGGCATGGCTCTACATGACCCCAGATAAAAACCTGGCTGTGGGCAGCACCCCCAATCAGGACAATCCTCTGATGGACCTTTCCCCGATAAAGGGTATTCCTCTGCTTACACTTGATGTATGGGAGCATGCATATTATCTGAAATATCAGAATAAAAGACCTGAGTATGTTGAGGCATTCTGGAATATTGTGAACTGGGAAGAAGTGAATAGAAGATATCTGGCAGCAAAATAATTGCATGTACTCATCCCCCCGGCCCTCCCGTTCCCCCTCTTTCCGCCGACTGGCGGAGAGAAGGGGAACACATGGGGTTAGTACCTAAAATTTCTTTATGTATACAGGTACCTCTTGATCTTTAATGTGGCTGTCTTCTGAAACGGAACCGGCTGAAGAATGACCTTATTGATCTGACTGAATTTATTAACCTGGGAATTA
Source organism: Bacteroidales bacterium (assembly GCA_025454795.1). Lineage (GTDB taxonomy): Bacteria > Bacteroidota > Bacteroidia > Bacteroidales > VadinHA17 > LD21. Next base: position 78,219 of record JALONT010000001.1, read on the forward strand.
ACGTATTCCTGTAATTCAGAAAGCAATTCTTTTTTCTTCTCTTCGAACTTATCAGACATATCCTGCTTAAGATGCTGATATTTCTTTTCAAGTTCATCCATATTTAAATGCACATATGCAACAAGCTTCCCTTTCTGCTGGATGACAAGTGATTCAACAACAAAACGGAAATTGTTGATAACAGATTCAATTTCCTCAGGATAGATATTTTCACCGCTTGCACCAACAATCATGTTCTTGAGACGTCCTTTAATAAAAAGATTGTTTTTGCTGTCAAGAGTACCAAGATCTCCGGTCTTAAACCATCCATCAGGAGTAAACACTTCCGCGGTCATCTCAGGTTCTTTATAGTAACCCTTCATTACGGTGGCACCTCTTGCCCAGATTTCTCCTTCTCCTGTCTTATTATCGGGATTCTTAATTATAAGTTCAATACCTTCTATTGCCGGACCGGTTGATTCAAATACAGTTTTCTTGGGATTTGCGCCGGCAAGAAGAGGTGATGTTTCCGTAAGGCCGTAACCAATTGCGTATGGAAACTTTGCTTCACGGAGAAATTTTTCGACTGATTTATTAAGCTTAGCACCACCAATGCCAAAAAACTTAATTCTTCCGCCGAAAGTTTTCAACAGCTTCTTCCCTGCAACAACATTAAGTTTTTTTCTCAGGAATGGGATCTTATAAAGGAGCTTAAGTATTAACTTTTCTCTGAATGTGGGCAATATCTTATTAAAGTATATCTTCTCGATGATGAGCGGGACAGTTAACATAATTGTTGGCCTTATTAACTCCAGTGCGGGCAACAAAACGGCAGGTGTTGGTGGTTTCCGAAGATAATAAACGCAAGATCCGCAGATTAACGGAAGGATCAATCCAAGTGTGTTCTCATAGCTATGCGACAAAGGCAGAACAGATAAAAAACAATCATCTTCATCAAGTGACTGGATCTTTTTGCCTTTGAAAGCATTAAAAGAGATATTCTTATGAGTCAGCATCACCCCTTTTGAGCGGCCGGTTGTTCCGGATGTATAAATAATCGATGCGATGTCATCTTCTGCGACATCATATTTCAATTCCGGTACTGCTTCGGGATCATATTCAGAAGAGTTATTTTCAGATATAAGCAACGAAAAATCTTCAATCTGGATGACTGTTTTCAGGTTCTCCGACTTAAAACCATCAATCCTGTTTAAGAGCCCGGATGAAATGAAAAGTGCTTTTGAATCAGAATGTTCAAGGACATTAGCTACTTCAGTAACCGAAAAATCCGGCAGAATTGGTACTACAACGGCACCCATAAACGTAATTGAAAAGTAAGCAATGCCCCAGTTAGGCATGTTGCTGCTAAGCAGCGCCACTTTATCACCCGGATGAATTCCATTTTTTTCAAGCAGAGCAGATAATGCACTTATCCGTTTGCCTGCAACATCATAGCTAACAGGCTCCTCTCCTACAAAGGCATATGCCTTTGATTTTCCATGCTTTCGTCTTGTCTCGTTAAATAAAGCAGGGAAAGTCAACTTAATATTGTTCTCTTCCATATAATCGGCATCTTTAATTATTAAAAACGCCCAAAGGTACTTAATTTATTGACAACCATGTGTTAATCAACGTTAATTATTACTTTTCAGTGCTCAAAGCATTCAGTCAGATTCAACTGATAATCCATCAGAATAACTAATTTTGGACTAATATTTAAGCACTTCGGATTATGAGTTCAACAATCAGGGTAACCAGGGAATTTACATTCGAGATGGCACATGTCCTCAGGAATTATGACGGACCTTGCCGTAATGTTCACGGGCACTCTTATAAATTGTTTGTGACATTATCAGGCACTCCTGTCAGGGATTCCGCTAATCCCAAAAACGGCATGGTAATAGATTTTACAGAACTTAAGAACATTGTCCTTAATAAAATTGTTAATCAGTTTGACCATTCTGTTGTTGTAAGCAATGATTTTGACAGAGAAAAAATGGACATGATGAAAAAAACATTCGGGAATACGGTAATTGTGGATTACCAGCCAACCTGCGAAAATATGATCGCAGATTTTGCGGAACGGCTTAAGCATGAAATGCCCGCAGGGGTTCATTTGCACAGCCTGAGGCTTTTTGAAACTGCAAAATCGTATGCGGAATGGTTTGCAGAGGATAACGGAGAACAACAGCATTAATAAATGAATACAGAACCTAAAAAGCTTTTCTTACTTGATGCATATGCATTGATTTTCAGGTCATATTATGCATTCATCAAGAATCCCAGAATAACATCCAAAGGATTAAATACCTCTGCAATATTCGGGTTTCTTTTGACTCTTGATGAGGTACTTCAAAAACAAAAACCCACTCACATTGCCGTGGTTTTTGACACTCCGACACCTACATTTCGTCATGAAATGTTCAAAGAGTACAAAGCCAACCGCGATGCAACGCCGGAAGACATTATAAAATCGGTTCCCTATATCAAAAGACTCATAGAAGCATATAAGATCCCTGTTATTGAATATCCGGGTTTTGAAGCCGATGATGTAATCGGAACTCTTGCCAGGAAAGCATCTGTAAAGGGTTTTGTCACATACATGATGACGCCAGACAAGGACTTTGCCCAGGTTGTTTCAGACAGAATATTCATGTTCAAACCATCACGGAGCGGAAACGAATCGGTTCAATGGGGTGTTGAAGATATCAAACGGGAATTTTCAGTTGAGCGTCCTGAACAGGTAATCGATATACTTGCTCTTATGGGTGATTCATCCGACAATATTCCGGGCGCTCCGGGAGTAGGACCAAAAACTGCAAAAAAGCTGATCTCTGAATATGGTTCCGTGGAGGAACTTTTCAAAAATACTGGTCAGCTGAAAGGCAAACTTAAAGAGATAATTGAAAACAACCGGGAGCAAATCGAGCTTTCCAAGAAACTGGCAACAATAGAGCTGAATGTACCGGTTGATCTTGAGGAGGAGAAGCTGATCACCGAAACACCGGATTCACAAAAACTTAAAACTCTCTTTGATGAACTGGAATTCAAAACGGCAGCAGCCAGGATCCTTTCAGAGATAGACAAACAAGATATAACAAAACCGGAAACGCTAATAAAAGAAGTTCCTAAAACTATCCCGGCTGATCCGATGCAGGGCTCTCTCTTTTTTGGAACTGAGGAAAGTCCGGTGCCTGCTCCAACGGCAGCAATTGATAATGTCGACCATAAATACATACTTATTTCTGATGAAAAAGAGCTTAAGGAAATAATAAACAAAGCGAATTCTCAGAAAGAGATCTGTTTTGACACGGAAACTACCAGTATAAATCCGCTGGAATCTGAAATTGTTGCACTGGCACTTTCATGGGAAAAAGGCTCCGGTTACCTTGTACAATTTCCTGAATCTCAGGAAGAAACGAAGAGGCTATTAGGATTCATTAAGCCGCTCCTTGAAAATCCGGGAATACTGAAGATAGGACAAAACATAAAATTTGATATCCAGGTCCTTGCAAATTACGATGTTGAGGTAAAAGGGCACTTATTTGATACAATGTTAGCCCACTATCTTCTTGAGCCTGATATGCGGCACAATATGAATCTCCTGTCAGAAGTATATCTTTCATACAACCCGGTTCATATCGAATCTCTTATTGGCGAAAAAGGAGCAAATCAAAAAAATATGAGGTCTGTACCGGCAGATAAGCTCAAAGAATACGCCGTGGAGGATGCCGATATTACGCTTCAGCTAAAGAGATTCTTTGAACCCAGAATTAAGGCTGAAGGACTTGCTGATCTCGCTGCTACCATAGAAATGCCTCTGATTCCTGTTCTTGCAGACATGGAGAGAACGGGTGTGATCCTGAACCTGGAAGACCTGAAATCGATAACAGCAGGTCTCCGGGAAGATATCCTGACGCTTGAAAAGGATATCTATTCATTAGCCGGCACAGAATTCAATATCTCCTCCCCGAAACAGCTAGGAGATATTCTTTTTATCAGGCTTAAGCTTGATGAAAAGGCCAGAATTACCAAAACCAGACAGTTTGTAACTAATGAGGAGATACTTCAGCGACTTGCCCATAAACATCCGATAATCAACAAGGTGCTGGAATACAGGGGATTAAAGAAACTCTTATCCACATATGTTGAAGCTTTACCTTTGCTGGTCAATAAAAGAACCGGAAGAATCCATACTTCTTTTAATCAGGCAGTTGCTGCAACAGGAAGGTTAAGTTCAAATAATCCGAACCTGCAGAATATACCGGTAAGAGACGAACGCGGAAGAGAGATAAGAAAGGCATTTGTTCCTGCAAAAGAATGTATTTTTCTCTCGGCCGACTACTCCCAGATCGAGCTGAGGCTAATGGCCCACATGAGCAAAGATAAGAGCATGATTTCAGATTTTCTATCCGGAAACGACATCCACACTGCCACGGCAGCCAAAATATTCGGGGTTGATATAAAAGATGTCACAAGAGAAATGAGAGGCAGAGCCAAGACTGCAAACTTCGGAATAATCTATGGAATCTCCTCTTTTGGTTTATCAGAACGGCTTACCATTGGAAGAAAAGAGGCAAAAGAGTTGATAGACGGGTATTTCAATTCTTATCCCGGAGTCAGGAAATACATGGATGAAAGTATACTTAAAGCGAGGGAGAACGGATTTGTCTCAACAATGTTCGGTCGCAGGCGATATTTGCGCGATATTCATTCGCGGAACCAGGTCGCCCGTGGAAATGCAGAAAGAAACGCAATAAATGCTCCGATTCAGGGTTCTGCTGCCGATATAATTAAGATCGCTATGATCAGGATACATGAACGGCTGAAATCTGAAAATTTCAGATCAAAAATGATCCTGCAGGTTCATGATGAATTAATTTTTGAAGCAGTTAATCAGGAGCTTGAAAAGCTCAAAGAAATGGTAATATATGAAATGTCAAATGCGGCTAAACTGGATGTACCGCTGATGGTTGACTGGGGAACCGGGAAAAACTGGCTGGAAGCTCATTAAACGGTACCGCGGCGCAAAGGCACAGCGGCGTACCGGCACAAAGAGATTACAGCTTGATATCCTCCCCCTTTGAAGAGCCTGTCCCGCTCCGGCGGGAGAGATGGGGATATAATTTTAAGATTAGTAGCATAATATATGGAAATTAAAGTATTGTTTTTCGGGGTATTGGCAGAGATAACAAAGACCAGGTTTAAACACTACCGCGATATCACATCATATGATGATCTCAGGCTGAGGATTCAGGACGAATTCCCGGAAATAGTTCATTATAATTACAGGATTGCGTTGAACAGCGAGATAATCAATGAAGATCCGGAACTAAAAAACGAAGATGAAATCGCATACATGCCTCCATTTGCCGGAGGATGAAAATATTTTAGCAGGATCATATTATGAAAGAGAGCATTCTGATAAACGGACCTGTTCCTAAGGCCATGATTTCTTCACTCCTTGAGGCTCTGGGTAATGATACCGGTGCCGGAGGCCATTCGTTATTCCTCGGTCAGGTAAGGGCAGATGTCACAGATGGCAGGAGAGTTAAAGCAATAGAATATTCTGCCTATGAGGCAATGGTAATGGAAGAAGCTGATAAAATCAAGAAATCAATAATAGCGGAATATGATGACCTGAAATCAATAATTATTCTGCACTCAGTGGGCATAGTAAACGCGGGTGAAATTTCCCTGTTTGTCCTGATTTCTGCAGGACACAGGCATCAGGCAATGCAGGCTTGCAGCAAAACAGTGGAGTTAATCAAGGAAAAACTACCGGTCTGGAAGAAAGAGATTTTTGAAAACAATACCTCTGAATGGAGACAAAACTATCAGGCCTAAACAGGCTCCCGGATCACTGAACTTGTCTGACGGTTATTTTCAACCCTATTTTGACCTTCCTTATGAGTAATTAAAATTAAGCCAGACTTTCCGCTTAGAATTGAGGTGTATTTCTCACGGTCATTCAGAATTTCAATAGCTTTCTTTACCTGCTCATCTTTTTGTAGGGACCATCCAATTGCTCCCTCTTCATAAAAGTAACGTCCGATGATCTCTTCTTCAATAAGCTGGGTTATTTCGTCTCTGAATATTGTCAGGTCCTGTTCAAGATTATGGGCGACATCCTCTTCCATTTCAGTAAAAAGCTCCTTATGAAGGTCGTAATATTTTTCTTTTTTTGCGTTCGCAATAAGCTCATTCAAAGACTCTTCAGTGGTGGTCTTGTAATTAAAATTCCGGGTCATGAGAAGATTACGGAAATCAGCATAATCCTGGTCTGTAAATCTGAATTGTGAAAAAGAATTAATAACAGGATGCGTGTTCCAATACTGTGTTGCAAAATCGAAGATCAGGTACCTGATATATAATTCTGTAGCTACCTGGCTTAATGATTCAGGAAGGACCTCTACATCCGGTGTAATCCCCCCGCCATCTTTTACTGTTCTTCCGTTTCTTGTCTTAAATTCTGATACCAGCGAATCCGGGATTATTCCCACACTTCCGTCTTCATTGGGATGGGAGAAATCAAGCGCCTGGATGCATCTTCCACTGGGAATATAGTATTTTGCAGTTGTAACCTTCAGCTTAGTGTTATAGCTCAGCGGGCGGGTAACCTGAACGAGCCCTTTTCCATAGGATCTCTGTCCGATGATTACACCCCGGTCAAGGTCCTGGATGGCACCTGCCACAATTTCAGCTGCCGATGCTGAGCCTCTGTTGATAAGAATTGCAAGAGGTATTTTTTCATCAACAGCTGCCTTGCCAGTTTTAAAATCCTCATCGAATTGTTTTACTTTTCCTTTTGTTGAAACTACCGGATTGCCCGGACCTACAAATAGATTCACAAGCTCTACTGATTCAGTGAGCAACCCGCCCGGATTGCCTCTGAGATCAATAATTAACTGCTGCGGATTGCTGGTTTTTACCTTTAAAAGAGCCTCTTTGAAATCACCGATACAATCCTGCGTAAAATTTGAAAGACGTATATACCCGGTTTTAGGATCGATCATTCCTGCATACGGAACAGGAGGGATGACTATCTTTTCCCTCTTCATCGAATAGTCTGATTCCTTCCCGTTTCTTTCAATTGTTACTGTAATATCCGTGCCTGGATTTCCTTTCAGCTTTTCGCTGACTTTATCGGTTGAAACACCTTTGATAGATAGCCCATCTACTTTTTTCAGAATATCGCCAGCTTTTATTCCGGCAAGATCTGCAGGGAAACCCCTGTAAACCTGACTTATCACAACATATTCACCCCCGCCCCTGACCAACGATCCTATCCCTCCGTATTTTCCGGTTGTGAGGAAAGTAAATTCATCCGCATCAGATTCAGAATAATATACCGTATAAGGATCAAGGGTTTTGAGCATATTATCAATACCGGCTTTAATGGTTTTATCAGGGTTGATTTCGTCGACATAAAATGTATTTAGTTCTCTGAAAAGTGAGAAAAAAATATCAAGGTTCTTGGCAATCCTGAAATCCCTTGTATCTTGTGTTGCCAGGAATCCGGCACTTAAACCCGCAATGATCAAAAGGCTAAAACTAATTATTATTCTGCCAGACCGCATCTTTTTCATACCCATGGTGTAATAATTTGGAACGACGAAATTAAGAAGAAAATTGATAAAGAAATTGACAAAGAAATAATTAAGACAATTTTAACAGTTTTTCTTATTTTCCCTGATCAATGCTGTAAGATTATAAAGCATTTCCATAACTGATTTTTCGATAGTCGGGAAATCGATCAATGAATTTCCACGGAAAATGACAATAACCGCAATCTGAATATTTTCCCGGACCAGGCAGCTATAAAGAATCTGTTTGTTTTTTCTGTAAGCTTCTTTCATCCTGCGTTTAAGCAGATTTCTTGTTACTGCATGACGAAAACCTTTTTTTGAAACACTGAATGCAATCTGTGCAGGATAGGTGGTTTTCAAAACAGCTTTTTCCCAGACAACCTTAAAGAGCGGAGAATAAAAGATATTTCCGCTTTCAAACAGTGAAGTAATTGTCTTTCTGCTGCAAAGCCTTTCGGATTTTCGAAATGTTTCCCTCCCGGTGATCATATATAATGAACTATTCCTGCTGCAGCTCTGACTTGTATCATGAGCTTCAGGGGAGTAATTATTCTAAAATAAACTTACTTCTGATTCTTGTTATGTTCTTTGAGAAAAATATCAAGAGCCATTGTCATTGAAGGTGCCTTAGGATTCGGCGCATTGATGTCGAGCCTCAGTCCCTCCTGTTGAACAGCACAGGCAGTTGTCGGTCCGAATGCCGCGATCTTAATGTCTCCCTGAATAAAAGAAGGGAAGTTTTCTTTCAGAGATTTGATGCCGGAAGGACTGTAAAAAACCAGAATATCATAATTAAAATCCTTTTCCTTTGAAAAATCGGTGCTTATAGTTTTATAAAGGGTTCCTATGGCGTACTTGATATTATTCTTATCAAGGACCTCTGGTATTTCTGCATTATGAGGCTCAGAGAGAGGAACAAAGAAATTGTCCTCCTTATGTTTAACGATTACATCGATAAGATCCTGAAACCTGGCCTTCCCATGAAAAATCTTGCGTTTTCTGTAAACGATGTATTTCTGCAGATAAAAAGCGACATTCTCGGTAATGCAGAAATATTTCATGGTATCGGGTACCAGAATTCTCAGCTCATTACAGATCCTGAAAAAATGATCAATCCCGGTCTTACTGGTGAAAATAATGGCTGTAAAATCAAGAATATTGATCTTTTGATGCCTGAAATCCTTTGAGGGGACTCCTTCAACCTGGACAAACGGTTTAAAATCTATTTTCAGATTGTACTTCTTTGCCAGATCGAAATATGGAGATTTCGGATTCATCGGTTCTGGCTGCGACACTAAAATCTTCCTTATTTTCAACTCCTTACAGTTTTAGTTTTACCTTCAATGTTACTCTTCCCAATCTAAAACAGGCCTGTAAAATACTTCACTATTATGACTACAGGCAAAAATTCCAGCGCACAAAGGTATAAAATCAAATACAAAACAGAAATATTCCTCTTTATAAAAATCAAAAAGAGCCTTATAATGCGCATCAAATAGAGGATAGATATAGTAATAAATCCGGTAAGGAATAAAACTTTTACGGGGAAAAGCCTGGTATATGATATAAGGATTACAAGAACGAATAAAACTAGCGCCATCATCCGGTACGAAAGATAAATAGTGACTATGTACTCATTAAATGCATTATTCTCGGTACTCACTTTTCCTGTAAAATAACAGGTAATATGTCTGATTGTAATAGCAGCAACGATAATACCCAGTGCTATAATCCAGTATAGGAAGCCGGAGATACCCGATGGAATAGAATCATAATATAAGGCAGTACAATATGCAAATAATGCCAGGTTAAAAAATGTAATTAAATTCATTATAGTTGACTCCCAGTGAAATAGTGCTGCTATATCTCTCGATGCCGGGTCTCCTATTCCCCGGGAAAAAATAAACCGGGTAACTTCAGAAATCATCCTTTTTGAAACGGTCCGGAAGACAGAATAAAGAAATGCTGAAACAAGAACCACAAGCACTATCCAGTCATCATGAAATGACCGGACTGGCATCTCCCTGCCGTCTTTCAGATGTTTTGTAAGTGTTTCTCTTACAGCTGTCTCCCTTATGCTGTTCTTTTCGGTGAATTGATAGGGAAACCGGGTTAATTCAGTCTTATCAATTCTGGTTACCAGGTTTGCCGAGTCATAAAAAGTTACATCAGAAACTGTATTCCTTATACAGACTGCAAATGTATCGATAGGATCAGAAATGTTCATGTCTCTCTCCGGCAATTTCGGACAGAATATTGTTTGCTAATCGGCTTGCACCAATCCTGAAGAGTTTCTTATTCAGCCAATCCTTCCCAAGGCAATAGCTGACTATATTAAAATAAATCATTGCATCAGCAGCAGTAACAATACCGCCGGCAGCTTTAAACCCCACCCTGATTCCTGTTTCAGAATAGAAATCTGCAATAGCCCTGCACATAACAAATGCAGCTTCGGGCGTAGCAGAAACAGGCACTTTTCCCGTGGATGTTTTAATAAAATCGGCTCCGGCATCCATAGCTATCATTGATGCCCTGAAAACCTGTTCATAATCGGGAAGCAAACCTGATTCAACAATAACTTTGAGGATCCTGTCGCCAACTGCATTTTTTAATTCGCGGATCTCTTCAGCAACAAGTGCATAATTATTTCCGAGAAAAGCTCCGACAGGTATAACAATGTCAATCTCATCGGCTCCGGTGTCAATTGCCATTTTGCATTCGGCAACCTTTATGCTTCTGAAAGTCTGGGATGTCGGGAAAGACCCTGCGACCGACGCTATAGCAACGTTTTTTGCTGTAAGCTTCTCTTTCACAACAGAGACAAAATTCGGAAAAACACATATGGCCGCAACATTCGGTATATTGGAGAATCGGCTCTGAAAGCTGTTTACCTTCCCGGTCAGATGTATGATATTGCTTTTATTGTCAGTGGTATTTAGACTGGTCAGATCAATAGCATTCAGAATGCTCATCAGAAGGTGTTTGTCAGGCACCTGCGGTGCTGCAGATACTGCATTTTTAAGACCCTTCTTAATTTCAGCTTCCGGGGGGCATGACTTGATCAGTTTTTGATAGAGCTTTGTCATATTAATCTTTCAGGTTAAATCAATACGCATATTATGAAAAAAAGAACGGGTTCAATATAATGCTTTTTGTTTTCATAATGGTTTAATTTATCAATTTAAGTACCCGCCGGTTTATTATTACGTGCCAGGGAAGCAAATATCCCTAACACGGAAAGAATCGAGAAGATGATAAATCCGGTTTTTATTGCAGAGATAAGCCCCGGGTAGGTAGCCGGATTAATTGTCTGCTTCCCTATATATAGAGCTATAAGCATCATGGCGACACCCATGCTCATCATTTGCCCTACCATTCTCATTGTTCCCACAACTCCGGAAGCTATTCCCAGATGACGTTTATCCACGGAGCTCATTATAGCATTGGAATTAGGTGATGAAAACAGACCGAATCCAACGCCCATAATTATAAGAAGTATTACTAAAATATATAAAGGGGTTGTTACTGTAATAAAGCATAATAAAACAAGTCCTGTCCCTGTCAGCCCCATACCGACAGATGCAATTACTCCGGGATTTATTCTGTCGGAAAGCCTCCCTGCCATTGGTGATAAAAGCGCCATTGCAACAGGCTGAGATATCATTATCAGTCCCGCGCTCCGGGCATCAAGGCCCTTAAGATACTGAAGATACAGACTGATGAAAAATCCGGTTGCACTGGTTGCGGAATAATGGATTAATGCAGCAAGACCGGAAAAGGCAAACACTCTGTTTCTAAGTATAAGTCTGATGTCAAAGACCGGATGCTCAGTTCTGTTTTCAAAAAAGAGAAAAACAGCTGCCAATAGAATCCCGGACAACAGACATATCCATCCGAAAAGAGATGGTAGTTTTGAAAAACCGTAAATGAATGCTGAGAGCGCAATTCCATAAATAAGAGATCCCTTCAAGTCAAATTGTTCTCCTTTTGCTTCAGCCCATTCGGTTTTTATCTTCTTCTTTATCAGATAGATTGAAACCAATCCCAGTGGGACCAGAAATGCAAAAATGCTTCTCCATCCCAGGGCCTCTGTAAGAAAACCGCCTATAACCGGCCCTGTAGACAGACCGAGATATACAGCAGTGATGTTAATTCCCATTGCTCTTCCCCTCTCGCCCTGTGGAAACACTGATGTAATAATGGCAAGGCTTGTTCCGAAGATCATTGCGCTCGAGAATCCCTGCAGGATCCTGAAGAGAATCAGCGACGTAATATCCCAGGAAAAAACAATAAGGAATGTTGAAATGGTAAAAAGAATAATGCCATACATGAATACCTTTTTTCTGCCTATAATATCCCCCAGCCTTCCAAACGGAAGAAGGAAAATCGCCGATGCGAGGATGAAGCTGCTGATGATCCAGCTGAGACTTATTGCATTGGCATGAAGATCTTTTCCAATGGCAGGCAGGGCCAGATTAACCGCCGACCCCAGAAAGGGAGTCAGAAATGCTGCAAATGCAGAAACAATCATTACAGACTGTTTAAGACTCTTTTCATTGCTGACTAATTCAGGACTGCCCATATATTGATTTTTATTATTCTTTCTCTTTGGTATCAATTATGATGGTAACAGGCCCGTCATTTACAAGCGCTATATCCATCATAGCACCAAATTCTCCTGTTGCAGGAACTTTCCCAGAAAGAATTGTCAGGCTTTTAATAAAGCTTTCATATAAAGGAATAGCTGTTTCGGGTCTTGCAGCCTTTATGTACGATGGCCTGTTGCCTTTCTTCGTTTTTGCATGGAGGGTAAACTGGCTGACCACCATAATTTCTCCGCCAGTTTCCTGAAGAGACAGATTCATTATGCCGTTGCTGTCGTTAAATATTCTCAGCTGAATAATTTTATTTCCAAGCCATTCAGCATCAGCCAGACCATCTGTTTCTTCAATACCGACAAAAACGAGAAGCCCGGACCCAATTTCAGATTTTACAATATTATTTATTGCTACAGATGCCTTTCTTACCCGTTGAATTACTGCTCTCATTGAACCATTTTCCGGTGTTCAAATATATACAATCAATTTTAAAAACCGGAGAATGGTGTTTTATATTATATTTGCCCGGATTAAAGCATTCAGATGGATTACCTGACAATATTTGCTATAGCGGCCGGCCTGTGTTTTGACACATTTGCAGTTTCTCTTTCTTTTGGTGTTGTGCAATTCAGGGTCCTTTTCAAACAGGCAATCCGTTTAGCATTAATCCTTGCGGCCTTCCAGGGAGGATTAACTGTCGCAGGATTTTTTCTTGGATCAATTGTATCAAATGCTCTTAAGACTTTCGATCACTGGATTGCCCTGGGCCTGCTTACTCTCCTTGGAATTAAGATGATCATTGAAGGATTAAAGAAACAGGGGAAAAAGGAAATAATAGATTACAGTAAGCCGATGGTTATCTTTACCATTGCATTAGGAACCAGTATTGATGCCTTTGCTGTTGGAATAAGCTTTGCCCTGCTTGATGTAAAAATATGGACTGCTGGTTTTATTATCGGTGCAGTGACATTCCTGGCTTCAATGACAGCGATAAGAATAGGCAAGTCAGCCGGGGAGAAGCTTGGTCAGCGGGTGGAGATAGTCGGAGGATTGATTCTTGTCGCAATAGGACTAAAGATATTCCTCGAGCATATACTCGCCGGTTAAAAGTATTAACTCACAGATTATCAAAAAGGAATCATTCTTCTTTTTCTTCCTTCAAATACTGCCATTTCGGTGAATCCGGTATCCCTGAGCAGTTCATAGGCTTCGTCGAAATACTGGCCTACACGAGCCGGTATATGGGCATCTGAGTTGACACAGACAGGAACGTCTTCCTCCCTGAAGATATGGAGAAACCGCCGGTCGGGATAGAAATCAGCAATCGGTCTGTTTCTTCCGTTCGTATTAAGTTCAAATGCGACATTATTTTTCTTCAGGCATTTGGCCAGTTTCCGGTAAAGAGGTTCCGGATCGGATTCGGGTTTAAAACCATAGATCCTGATAAGGTCACAGTGCCCGATAATATCAAATAGTCCGGAAGATGCTGCTGCCATCACTTGCTCAAAATAGTATTCGTACAATTTATCAATGTTTTTTCCTTCATAAAATTCAGGGCCGTGGTCGACGGTCTTCTCTCCCAGATAATGAACGGATCCGATCCTGTAATCAAGATCCACCCCGCCCAGAAAAACCTTAATCTCTTTCTCCATTCCGCTTATAAAATCGACTTCCAGTCCGGTTCTGACAGTTATTCCGGATATGTTTTTTTTAAGCTTTTCAATATATTCAGTATAAATTGAAACGATATCGGGATTCATGCACCCATCCTGCTTTCCATTAAACAGGGAGAGATGTTCGGAAAAACCTATTTCGCAAAGACCGGCAGCAGCAGCAGGACCAACATAATCATCAGGAGAGGACCTGCCATCACTGAAGGTTGTGTGCATATGGTAATCTGTTCGGTATATCATATAAATGTATCGAATTTGTCAGGCCGGAAAGATTTTCAAATTAGGTTTAAATTTGGCAATAAAACAAATGCACTGATTTCAGGTGTCAGGAGATCATTATTATATATGGAAAAACCAGAGAAGTAGTAGATATTAACGAGCTCAAAATTCTTTCCCAAAATTGTCAAAACAAGCAGTTAGTTATTGATTATATTATCAAGTGCTTCATGAAGGTTAATATAATTAAACTGAAAACCTGCCTTCATTATTTTTTCTGCAGAGACCCTTGTCCCTTTCAGAATTACAGATGACATCTCTCCGAAAATTGTCCTGAGAACAAAGGACGGAACAGGGAAACAGAGGCCGGAACGGTTCATAACCCGGGCCAGAGTCTTCATGAACCTTAAATTTGTTGTTCCTTCTGGTGCAACAGCATTATATGCCCCGTTCATATTATCATCCTGAATTGCTTTAAGGTAAATTCTGCATAGGTCTGTAATATGAATCCAGGGCATATACTGACGACCGTTCCCAAATCGGGGAAAAATCCCTAATCTGGCGGGGATAAGCATTCTTGCAAGAGCACTGTCGCTCTTTTCAAGTACAACAGCTGTCCTTATCCTGACTGAACGGGTACCTGATTTTTCAAACTTACAGGCAGCCTCCTCCCATAACCTGCATGTTATTCCGAGAAAGTCGTCGGTGGGATGGTCATTTTCAGTCAATATCGTTTCTGAGGTGACGGAACCATAATATCCGACGGCAGAGGCTGAGATAAATGCCTTAAGGGGGATACTGTTTTCTGTAATGACTCTGTAAATCAATTGAGCCGAATCTACACGGCTTTTTCTTATCTCCTCCTTCCTTTTTTTCGTCCATCTTTTTTCTCCGATGTTGGCACCAGCCAGATGAATGATATAGTCAATACCCTCAAAAATTTCCGGGGCAACGATCTGTTTCCCGGGATCCCACCTGAAGACCCTCACCCTTCCAAACTGATCCTGTTTTCTTGAAAGATGAGATACTTTATACCCTTCAGCCAGCAGCAATGAAGTCAGATATCTTCCTACCAGACCGCTGCCGCCTGTAATCATGATTGATTTTTTGTTTTCAATAATGGCCATATGATTTATGAAATTCATTTAGCGCCCCTGTAAAATCATAAATTTAAAACAGTTCCGATATAATCCTTTATAAATCCATTAAAATATTTATAAAATGTTTTACTTTTGGGGTCTTAAAAATAACAGGAACATGGCAACAACTAAAAAGCAAAACATTATGGTAAATGTGAAAAGAACTAAAGGAACTATTGCTATTCTGACAGGCGGAGGAGACGTTCCGGGGCTTAATCCTGCAATACGTGCAGTAACGATACGTGCAAACCGTGAAGGATATAATGTGATCGGCCTGCGCAGGGGATGGGCCGGCATTTCCGAATTGATAAGGGACAATAAATTCGACAACAGCAATAATTATATGCCTCTTACTGACGACATTGTCAATAAGGCAGGCCGAACAGGCGGCACTTTCCTTCATACATCAAGGACCCGGCCCAGCCACATGTCAAAGGCAAGCGTACCTGATCATCTCCAGGGAACTTATAATGCAGAAATGAACGACATTACTCCGGAGATAATTAAAAACCTTGAATGGCTTGGCGTTGATTACCTGGTACCCATAGGCGGCGACGACACACTAAGTTACGGAGTACATCTGTACAAAAAGGGGGTTAAAGTTATTGCAATTCCAAAGACAATGGATAATGATGTCCCCGGAACCGATTATTGTATCGGCTTCAGTACCTGTGTATCAAGAACCATACAGATGACAAACACCCTCAGGACCTCGGCAGGATCGCATGAAAGAATTATGGTTCTTGAAGTGTTCGGACGTTATGCGGGATTTACTGCCATGCTTCCCACAATGGCCGGCTCGGCAAACAGATGTGTTATTCCGGAATATAAATTTGATATAGAATTACTTACAAAACTCCTTGTTGAAGACAGGAACCATAATCCCAGCAAGTACTCAATAGTGCTTGTCTCAGAGGGCGCAATGTTCAAAGGCGGGGAGATGATCTTCTCTGATGGCGAAAGAGATGCGTATGGACATGCAAAACTTGGAGGTATTGGTGATGTTGTTTCCCAGAAAATTAAAGATTTGTCCGGCAAATACAATGGCGGTAAAACTATAAATATCATTAACCAGAAACTCGGTTATATGGTCCGGGGCGGAGATCCTGATTCTCTTGATTCAATTGTCCCGATGGCATATGGAAATCTTGCCCTTGACCTTATTCTGAAGGGTGTGCACGGAAGAATTGTGGTCCTTAAGAACGGCCGTTATGACAATGTTCCAATAGATGTGGTTACTTCATCGAAAAAAGTTGTAAAAGTTTCAGAACATTACAATATTGAAAGATTAAGGCCAATTTACCACAGTTTCGAGATGAAACCATTTCTTCTGATGGCATCTGATAATTAAAATGTCAGGTAAAATTCACATTGAAATTATTTGTAGGGACGTTGCATGCAACGTCCCTACGGTTTTATAAAATACTACGGATTATATAATTTTGTTGCATAATCTATCCTCTTGGAAAAAGGTCTTGTCATAAAATCCACCGGCAGTCGTTATAATGTCCTTTGCGATTCAGGAGAAATTATTAAATGCACCATTAAGGGTAAATTCAGGGTCCGGGATCTTAGAACCACAAATCCGGTAGCTGTCGGCGATAACATTTTATTCGAGTTTGAAAAGGGAGGAAAATCAGGGATTATCACGGAAGTTCTTGACCGGAAGAATTATATTCTCCGGAAAGCTTCAAACCTGTCAAAGGAAACACAGATACTGGCGGCAAACATCGATAATGTTTACCTGATGATATCAATCATCCTTCCGGAAACACCAGTCGAATTCATTGACAGATTCATGATAACTGCAGAAGCGTATCGCATACCGGCAGGCATAATTATCAATAAGACCGATCTGTACGGGGCAGCAGAAACAGAAAGGATGGAATCCCTTATTTCTCTTTACAGTAAGATCGGATATGAATGCATCAGGCTTTCTCTTAAAGAGAAATCCGGAATAGAGATTCTGAGAGATAGAATGAAAAACAGGATCAATCTTCTTTCCGGCAATTCAGGAGTTGGAAAGACTTCACTTATAAATGAATTGAATCCTTCGTTGAATCTTAAAACAGAAAAAATTTCTGATTACCATAAACAGGGGAAACATATAACCACATTCCCGGAAATGCACAAAATACCTTCAGGCGGTTATATTATTGACTCCCCGGGGATAAGAGGTTTTGGTGTGGTAAATATGGACAGAAATGAGATCTACCACTTTTTTCCTGAGATCTTCAGAACATCAAAAGATTGCCGGTTTTACAATTGCCTTCATCTTGATGAGCCGGGATGTGCAGTCAGG
This sequence comes from Bacteroidales bacterium, assembly GCA_025454795.1. Classification (GTDB taxonomy): domain Bacteria; phylum Bacteroidota; class Bacteroidia; order Bacteroidales; family VadinHA17; genus LD21. Next base: position 95,715 of record JALONT010000001.1, read on the forward strand.
AGTGCTGTTGAAACAGGAGAGATAGATCCTCTGAGATACAGAAGTTACCTGAATATTATCGGTGACGACAACCGTAAATACCGTTAAGATTAATGGGCTGATTTATGATTTAACCTTATCTTTATAATCTTAGACAGCCAAATATTATTCACAAATGAAAAGGATTTTGATTCTTGTATATTCAGCATTTATTGTGATAGTGCTGGCTAATCTTATTTATTATAAAAACCTGTATAATAATCAGATAAATTATATTACCACATTGCTCGACCGACAGGTTCAGATCGTCGGCCTGTCTGTCGATCAGACAAACAACCAGTTTATAAGCGACCTGAATGAAATTGCTTTTTCTGAAGACCTTGCAGAGTTCTTTACCAATCCGCAGAGTCAGGCAAGAGAGAAAATAAAACTATTCTTTTCAAAGTACCAGAATTTTATCACCGGGATAAAGCTTTATGACAATAAAAAGAATGAGTTTACTTTGAAGAGGGATGAACCAGGCGAAGGTTGGCTCGAGCAGCAATTTATCCTTCATATTCAGGGCGAGATCTATAATATGGAACAACTGGTTCAGGCAAACAGGAAATTTGATTATTACCTGCCTGTGCTGAAGAATAATGTTACTGTCGGCAATATTGTGGTTACTGTAGATTTTCAGAAATACTTTCATGAAATATTCTCGGTTTTTAACCTGAAGGATTACCAGTGGCAATGGGTTATAAGTGATTCCGGCCAATTAATTTATGATAATGTTGACAGCAAGGTTTCTTATGAACAGATAGATCAGATAATATCTGCACTCGAAAGCGGTTCTATAGAAAATATGGTTCACAAAGCGGAAATTGACGGAAAAACAGCGGAGATAATTTCGTCCTACTATTCCACACAACTCCTCCAGAGGAACCTCAGCCTTATCTTCTCGGCGCCTACGGATTTCTTTCAGAAGTATATAATCAGAAATTCGATTTTCATCGTTGCAGGAACCCTGCTGCTTATCCAGTTGATCATTTTTCTTTTCTGGAAATACCTCAATTCGCAGAGATCTGAAAATAAAAAGCTCAGTGAATCTGAAAAAATGCTTTTCAAGCTGATTGAGGAAATGCCGGTAGGATTGATTATTTATAACCGGAACCGTGAGATTATCAAAGCCAATAATATTGCTGCCAGACAATATTCATATTCGGGCGAGGCTGAAATGAGGGGAAAGATCTTTCCTGAAACATCTTTACCGGAAGTAAGCGATTACTTTTCAAAGAATCTGGGAGGAGCTTTTAATCCCGATCAGTTTGTAATAATCAGGAAAGAAATAGGTGAAATTGTACTTTACAGGAACTCTATTCCTGTCACTTTTATGGGCGAAGAGGCCTGCATGGAGATCCTTATCGATGTGACAATGCTTGAATCAGCAAGAAAACAGGCAGCAAAAGCAAATGTCGCCAAATCAGAGTTTCTTGCAAGAATGAGTTATGAGATCCGGACACCGCTGAACGGGATAATCGGTATGACTGATATTCTTAATAAAAACGACTTATCCACAGAAGTTAAAGATATTATCGGTCTGTTAAGAAGGTCGACAGAGGTTCTTCTGAGGATCATCAATGACATCCTCGATTTTTCAAAAATTGAAACAGGTAAAATGATCCTTGACGAAGTTCCGTTCAATCTTCGGGAGGAGATAACCTACTGTGCTGATCTGGCTAAAACCTATATTACTGATAAGGATGTCGTTTTTTCATGCCTGGTTTATGAAAATGTACCGAAAAATATAATTGCAGATCCGTCCAGACTGAGGCAGATACTTACAAACCTTATTAATCATTCTGCCTATAACACTGAAAAAGGCGAAATAAGATTAAGCTGCAGGCTGAAGAATAACAAAGATGGGATAATTATTCTTGAGTTTGAATTGTCAGACACCGGATTAAGCTTTGATAAGGCAAATCTGAAAAAGATCTTTGGTGATTTTATTAATATTGATTCAAAAGCGGTAAAGAGCAACGATGAATCTGGTTTCTGGACTATTCTTGCACGGCAGCTTGTTGAAATAATGGGAGGCGAACTCACAGCTGAAAGCCCCTCAGGATTAGCTGGCGAAAAAGGCACAAAAATAGTGTTCACCATACAGGCTTACTCCAACGACCGGGTCACTAAAAGTCTGAACCATGAGAAGATCACTTCGTTTGACAAAATAAAGACCCTTGTAATAACAGGCACTCTCGGCAGAGATGAGGAAATACTCAATTTTCTTCACAAACTGGAGCTGAATGTATCTGTTACTACATTCCAGAAATCAACAATGGGACAGATTAAAGCAAATTTGAATTTTCCTGACGACAAGTATAACCTGATCATAATAACTGATGATAAGGATTTTAACGGATTTGAAGCAGCCAGTGCGATCTGGGAAAATAACCTGTCGGCAAAAGTCGCATTATTGATGATAAGCTCCAATGACCAGAAAGGTAATTATATGAAATGCATTACTTTGGGAATTGATCATTATCTGGTCAGGCCTTTCATCATAAGTGATCTTGCAGCTGCAATTCATAACTGTTTCCCCTGCATTGAAAAAGGTATATCATCATTTGATCTGAACAACATTCAGGATGATGTCAGAATTCTGATAGTCGAAGATAACAAAATGAACCAGAAGGTGATAGGCACGATGCTAACAACTCTGGGTTATTCCAGCGATTTTGCCAACGATGGTTATGATGGATTTCTTCAGGCAAAAAATAAGAAATACGACCTGATTTTTATGGATCTGATTATGCCGGAGATGAACGGTTTTGATTCTGCCCGAAAGATACTGGCAATCGATAAAACTGTTCTGATCGTTGCATTTACTGCTGATAATATGCCAGATGCAAGAAAAAAAGCCGAATTGTCAGGGATCAGGGAGTTTATTGCCAAACCTGTGAGAATAGAAGATCTGAAAAAGCTCTTTACAAAGTATTTCGAAAAGAAATAGTTCTGCAAAATAACGGCAAAAGGCACTAAGTCCCTTTTACCTATAGCCTTCAAATCATTGAATAAAATTGATATTATAAGATTTCTGGAGCTGGCGGAAAGCTTCCCGGTTATTGATGTAAGATCCCCCGCTGAATATAATAGGGGACATATCCCGGGGGCTTTCAATATTCCTCTCTTTGACGACAGGGAAAGGGAAGCCGTGGGGATTGAATATAAAAATGAAGGAAGAAACAAAGCGATTATCAAAGGTCTTGAGCTTACAGGCTCTTCAATGCATCTGAAGCTGCAGGAGGCTCTTAAAATAAACACAAAAGGAAAAATACTTGCGTATTGCTGGCGCGGGGGAATGAGATCGGAAGCGATGGCATGGTTATTTTCGCTTGGAGATATAAAGACAGAAGTCCTTGAAGGAGGATATAAAACTTACCGGCATCATGTTCTTGCAAGCCTTGCTGAAAAGCGAAAGACAATCATTCTTGGCGGAATGACGGGGAGCAGTAAAACACATATCCTGGGACATATAAAAAAGATTGGTAAGCAGGTAATCGACCTGGAAAGTCTTGCAAATCATAAAGGTTCAGCATTCGGAGCAATTGGACAGGAGCCACAACCCTCTTCGGAACACTTTGAAAATCTTTTGTTCGGGGAATGGGAGGATATTGACATCCGGTATCCTCTCTGGCTGGAAGATGAGAGTAAAAATATAGGTTCTGTTTTTTTACCGGATGCTTTTTATTTTAATATGCAGGAGTCCCCGACAATAATCCTCCTGATGGAAATCGAAAAGAGGCTACCCAGACTTCTCGAGGAATATTCAACATACTCACCGGATCTGCTGAAAGTGTCAATAACGAAAATTAGTAAAAGGATTGGAGGAGATGATACAAAAGAGGCCCTGGATGCTATCGATACCGGCAATTTTACCAGAGCAATTGAAATAGCACTGAGGTATTACGACAAAGCTTATAAATTTGCAATCACCAGGAAACGTTCCGGAAAGATAATTTATGTCGAAACTGACACTGACAATATTGAAAAAAATGCAGTTAAGGTGCTTGAAGCAGCAGAAAAAATAACCTGGCGATAAGCCTTATTCAATGATCCTTAATATCCTCGGTTCGGACCCATTTATAGACTTTATCAGACCTTCTTAGAAGATCATCGGTTTTAATTGAGCAAAGCTCTCCCTTAAGTGCTTTTTCTGTCTCTTTAAGATCAACTCTGATTTCACCAACGGTATACTCAACAACCCCGGTGGTGGGTCCAATTATCAGAATATTATCCCCCTTGCAAAGATCACCGTTCTCAACCTTTATCTCTGCCACATTCAGCTTAGTAAAAAAATTGGTGATTTTGCCAAGGTAGACTTTTCTTCTTGTGGCACTTGAACCATACCGGGTATTCCATTCTCCCATTTTCTGGCCGAGATAATAACCATCCCAGAATCCCCTGTTGAATACTTCAGATAGTCTGTCCCTCCATGCATCAATCTTTTCGTCTGTATAGGTTCCGTCAAGAACTGCGGTTACAGCTTCACTGTAGCAGGAAGATACAACTTTTACATATTCTGCAGAACGTGCTCGGCCTTCAATTTTAAATACCCTGGCTCCTGCTTCAATCAGCTTATCTACAAATCCGATTGTGCACAAATCCTTCGGCGACATGATGAATTCATTATCGATTTCAAGTTCATATCCCGATTCTTTTTCAGTTACGATATACGATTTACGGCAAGTCTGATAGCAATTGCCGCGGTTAGCAGAAGTATTGTTTTCATGCAGACTCAGGTAGCATTTCCCCGAGATTGCCATACAAAGAGCACCATGGGCAAACATCTCAATCCTGATAAGCCTTCCCCCCGGTCCTCTGATATCCTGTTCCCGGATAGTATCATGGATAAATCTTACCTGATCAAGAGTCAGCTCCCGTGCAAGAACCACAACATCAGCCCATTGGGAATAGAATTTAAGAGCCTCGGAATTGGAAATATTAAGCTGTGTCGAAATATGAATCTCAATACCTGACTTGAAGGCATAGGTTATTGCCGAAAGATCCGAAGCAATGATAGCCGTAATTCCGCTTTCAGCTGCAGTATCTATGATCTTATGCATCTTGCTGATCTCCTGGTCGTAAACAACAACATTAACTGTAAGATAGCTTTTCAGCCTGTTCTCTTTACAGATTGATGCAATATTCCTGAGATCATCAAGTGAAAAATTATTTGAAGAGCCCGCCCTCATATTTAGCTGCCCTACCCCGAAATAGACAGAATCGGCACCACCCTGAATAGCCGCACTCAGCGATTCATATGATCCTGCCGGAGCCATAATCTCGATATCTTCTCTCTTCATTATCCGGAGTTTGAGGGCTGCAAATATAGGAATTCCTGTCAATTCCTGTTCAATACTATCCTTATGCAGGATCCTTTTCCTATTTCAGAATGCCGGACATATATGTGTCCGCGATGGAACTCTTCTACTATTCTTTTTGCAAGAGAAAGTCCGAGCCCCCATCCTCTCTGTTTGGTTGTATAACCAGGGCTGAATATCTTCTTGAAAGCATTTTTGGGGATTCCCCTGCCTGTATCTGAAATATCCAGGAATATGTTTTTTTCAGTTTCAAAAATATGATAATTTAACTCACCATTACCCTCCATGGCGTCAATAGCGTTTTTCGAGATATTTTCTATAACCCATTCAAAAAGAGCTGCATTTACTTTAATAATAGTTTCTTTAGAACTGTCGAAATCTGATTTGAACCTGATCTTTGATGATGTTCTTGATCTGAGATATTCAATTGTACGGGAAATTATAGCAACAATATTTTCATCTGCCAGTGCAGGCTTTGTACCTATCCTTGAAAATCTCTCAGTGATCTTTTCCAGTCTTTCAACATCAAGTGCAATCTCACGGGTAACTGTTAGTTCAGGATACTTGTTAAGCAATATCTCCACCCATCCGGCAAGTGATGATGTTGGTGTACCAAGCTGATGTGCAGTCTCTTTAGACATGCTTACCCATACCTGGTTATCAGCTGCCTTCCTTGAAGAACTAAAGGCCAGATAAGCAACAAGGATGAATAGTATGATTATCCCGAGCTGAACAAAAGGATAATAATTAAGCTGAGTAAGTATAATACTGTCTTTGTAATAGATAAGGTTTGTAAATCCGGCTCCGAAATCAATAACAATAGGAGTGTTTTTCTTTTTGATTTTATTAAGCTGAGCAACAATATAATACGGATCCCGCATCCGCGTTTCATCGAAGTTTCCAGAGCTTATTATATTATTATATCCATCAGTAAGTATCACAGGGATTGTATTGTTATTCTCAATTATTGATGACAGGAATTCGATATTCTGACTTGAATCCGGAGAAGAGATCAGCCTGGTAGCTTCAGCCCAGAGTTCAACTTTTTTTCTCTCCTCAGTTTTAAGAATGCCTACGAGGTACCGTGTATAAATAAGAGAACCAAGTCCTGTCAGAATCGCAAACAGGAAGAGAAAAAGCATCCAGAGAGTTTTATTCCGGTAGTTATTCAAGGCACTGGAATTAAGGGGATTAAGGTAACTATTATTTTCTGAAAATTTTCATGACCGGACTCTCTTTTTTTTCTGCCGGAGGCTCTGGCACAACGTTGGTGCTATCTTCATCTCCCCAGGATATTTTAAACCTTGGAGGAGCTGTTTCAGGCTTTTTATTTATTGAGGAGTCGTTTTTAAACCAGCCATATTCCTGGTTAAGAATATTCTTAAGGGATTGCCTTTCATTCTTTATGTCATTTTTGATCTGACTTCCTGCCGCTTTCACATCATACGTTACCTTAACAACTTCTCCTTTACCGGCAATTTTAAGAAGAAGGGAGGTACGACCCAGACCGTCATCTTTAATTGCCCCGAATTCTGTGGTATTTGGTTTAGGCTTTCTGATTTTTTTACTAAGGATTTCTGATAAAAGTACATTAACATGATATTCATAATCATTGTCAAAGCTATGTTTCCCGTTGACTGTGAGATCGGCAGCTGATGATTTCACATCCATCAGTGGCATGTAAAAAAAGTTATTCCGGATGAAGAAATCATTCTCCAGCCGGTCAAAACTGATATTCTCAAGCTCGGAAATCTCAATAAATGATGAGAGTTCCTTAACGGGGCCAAAATCCAGGAGACTTCCTTTTACTAGAGCATACTTTCCTTCTGCTGTAATCGATTTTATGACCGGGTTCAGCAGAGAATCCATAGGAATCAGAAACGAGAGTGACCCGGAAAGGAGCCCGGCAAGATTCTCTGCCTTAATGAAATCCTGTCCGAAATTCCTGAATGAAATAAATGCCTTGTTTACATCTATATTTTCGAGATTAAGGCTGCCACGGCCGATAAATGACCTGTCCCTGTTTTGAACCACGAAACCATTCCCTGAGATGAAGCCTTCCATTGAATTTAAATTCAAGGTTTTAAAATTCAGAATCCGTGGTTTGTAACTAAGATTCCCGGTTATATTTTGAGCATGGTAAGATTTATAGATAAAGTCACCGATTTTAAAATCGAGATCAAGAACTACATCTCCAGGTAAAGAGTATTCCTTTTTACCTGACGAAGAAGTATCAGAGGAAGATAATCCCGGGAAGATTAATTCCGGGTTCAGCCTGTTACATGAAACGGAAGCTGTGGCTGAAAGCACGACAGCTTTTCCCGATAACCACCCGGGCAGATTATAAAAACGGCCATCCAGATCAAAAGCATGGTCCCTGAAGGTGAATTTCAGATCTCTGGCTGTCACGGTATCTGAAAGGAAAAGATCCCCGGCTACATGGTTAATCAGGATTCTGTCTTTTCGAAGTCCGATTCCGAAAGAATAAAATTTCAGAGAAGCATCCGGGTTAAGTTCAAAAAAATCATTAAGGGAATAATGTTCTTTCCCTGGAATATAGCCGGACAATTTAAGTTCAATATCAATTGCTCCTTCCGTTGATGAGATATTATTCAGACTAAAAAAATCTTTCAGTTCAGCAGGGATTATCCTCCCTTTTAACTGGAGGGCACCGCGTAAATTATCAAAATCCGAAAGTGTAAGAGATCCTGAATAGTTGGCTGACCCTAGTGAGCCGGTATATTCATTTAGTGTCAGCACGCTGGTTCGGGGCACCATTTTCGCACCATTTGTAAAGAATCCTTTTATGGAAAGATCTTTCACGTTAAGAGCTGAATTTGCATATGTGACAGCCCCTCTATTCAGGTCAAAGCTGATAATGACCTTTGGATTCAACGTTCGCGAAATAGCCCCGGTAATTTTACTTTCGACATTTAGAATTCCGGATGGATTATAGGCTGAAATACTTTTCAGATATTTTTCGGGGAAATAATTTTTAATTCCTGAGATGTTTATGTTCTTCCCTGACAATGCCAGATCAAGTACATCATCAGAAGAAACGGAACCGGTCAATGCAAAGCTGTTATTATCAAATGAAAGAGAGCTTTTATCAAACATGACACCTTCTTTGGAACTACGCAGATTAATGTCGAATTCTGCTCCTATATTCTTTGCAATGGAGAAGTTAAAGAGCCTGAAAAGCACAACAGTCGCTATTCCTGTTGCATTAAAGTCAATCTTATCTTCATATATCCTGCTCTTCAAACGACCCTCTTCAACCAATCCTTCAGTTATCAGTTTGGTTGCCTGGTTATTGTAGTATATTCTGATATCTGAAATATTTATCCTGTCGAGATTTATTATGAAATCACTGTCTCCCGTTTCTGAGTTTTCAACTTCAATGTCATAATTTACATTTCCTGATGTATCAGAGTAGAGATTTAGGTATCCCTTCTTAACACCAATACGGTCAATGTTATATATACCATTAATGATATCTGAAATACTAAACTCTGCTGATACTGCTTCTGCTGAAAGAAGAATATCGGTATCAATACCATTAAAACACGTCCTGTCAAAACCAGGAGATGAATGTACCACAACATTTTTAAGATCTAATGAAGCCTTTGGGAACCTCCTGAGGAAAGATAGTTTAACCGTCCCTATATCAAATTTTGTAGAGATGTTTCTACTGAGAGATTTAAGTATTATTCCTGCCACCTTATCCTGCATAAGGAAAGAAGCAGAAAACAGGGTAACAGTAACTGCAATTATTAAAAGTGAAAATATCTTAAGTATCCTGTAGAATAGTTTCATATACAAACAGAACTTCTTTATACCGCCGGATAACGGCAGGTAAAGGTAATTTATTTGAATGAATCCGGAATTCCCTGTTAAAGAAGAAAGGAAAGATCGTCATCTTTTCCGAGTTCTGAAGGCTCTTTTCCTTTTTTGAATATCCTGGCTTTTCGCGGACCGGCAAGGTTTATTTTATTGTTTTCAATTGTCAGGAGAGTCCCCTCACGCAGACCAACAACATATATCCCTGGATTAACTTCAATAAATTCTTCAATACGTTGTTCCCGTGTTTCTCCGGCATGCCCTGCAGGGTTGGCATCCAGATAATGCGGATTTATCTGGAATGGAATTAACCGGAATGCTTTAAATGACTCAGGCTCAACAACAGGCATATCATTGGTTGTCATGATAGTCGGACAGGCAACATTTGATCCCGCACTCCAGCCTATATAAGGTGTTCCGCTTATAACTTTTTGCCTTACAGCTTCTATCAGGTTGTTATCCAATAAGGTTTTCAGAAGTTTCCAGGTATTTCCTCCCCCGACAACTATTGCAGAGGCCTTCATTATTGCTTTTACCGGATCTGCAAAGTGGTGAATTGATACAATTTCATGTCCCACTTCACGGAATCTTTCAGAAACCTTTTCTTCATAAGCATCATAAGAAAACGTAACTGCAGCATAAGGGAGAAACAGAGCTTTAACAGGTTCTTTTCCAAGAAATTCCCTGATATACTCTTTCGGATATCCAAGATATGGTTCTCCGGGATTTGTTGAATTGCTGATAAGTAATAATCTCATTATTTTCATTCTATTTTCTTTTCGTTATATCCACTTAATTCCCTGATGTTATGATTTTCAGGAATATTCTTTACGGTGATCAAATGAAAAGAATAGTTTAGAATATTGAACAACAGCACTTTACCGTTTAAAATATTGCCAATGCCGGTTATGATTTTAATTACTTCGTTTGCCATGAAAGACCCGGTAATTCCCGGCAAAACACCAAGCAAACCAGCTTCACCCGGGGAAGGGTTTTTAAAATCAGTATCATCAACATACGGATTGTAACATCTGTAGGTAGGTCCCTCCCTGTAATTGAAAACAGAGACCTGGCCTTCAAATTTATAAATAGCTCCGTGAACCATGGGTTTATTAAGAATGACACAGGTATCATTAATAATATATCTGGTTTCAAGATTATCAGTAGCATCAACAACAACATCGAAATCCTTTAGGATACGGAATGAATTGCCTGCGTCAATTCTGAGGTTGAATATCTCAAATTCAATAAGTGAATTAAGAGCCTCAAGCCGTTTTTTTGCAATTACAGATTTAAGTTTCCCCACATCATCCGAACCATATAAAATCTGACGCTGGAGGTTAGCTTCACTAACCATGTCAAATTCGGCAAAAGCAACTTTTCCGACTCCGGCAGCTGCCACATACTGTAATACAGGGCATCCAAGGCCGCCTGCACCAATGACCAGCACCTTTGATTTTTTAAGCTTCTCCTGTCCCTCAATTCCAAATTCCGGGATCATGATCTGCCTGCTGTATCTCTTTAACTCACGCTGGGATAATATGTCGCCTCCCATTATAAAAGGTTATCGATGATTATTGCAAATATACGTCGAAGAGAATAGGAAACAAAAAGATAACACCCGGGAACTGGCTATTATAACTATTTACAGGCGACTAATTAAAAAGTACAGACGCACAAATTGTACCTCTATACTATAAAAAAAAATAAGAGATCAGTTATTTCTTTGGCTGATACACCCTTACCCAGTCGATCTCCATGGCAGTCATGCTGTTAACCGGTTTGTCCAAACCACCTGAGAAGTTGATGAACATAGGTTCCTGGGGAACATCTGCGGTTTGTGTCATGACTTCCAGATCATTTATTTTCCAGACAAGTTTCTCGGGAGTCCATTCCAGGGTAAAAATAAAGAAGTCGTTTGCATATTTGCTTCCAAGAGAAGCTTTAACTCTTTTTTCCGGGGTTGCAAAATAATCAAAAAGAACTTTCCCGTTTGATGTACGGCATACATCAATATGCGGAGTGATCTTATCGGAAAGCATCCAGAAAGCAGATTTTGCAGCCGGATTTCCAAGCTTGATCTTTGCCTTGAATGTACCGTATTTCTGACGGAAACTTTTTCCGGTATTTAATATCCCGGAAGTAAAGGCAAATTGTTTTGTTATAAATCCGTCGGGACTCCAGACTTTCCCTTCAGTTTTCTGAGGTTTGGTAATGATCTTTAGAAGACTGTTACGGATCTCAAAATTTTCTTTTTCAGTATATGCCTGAAGATCAGAACCAACGGAATACCTGTCCTTCAGAAGTTTGTCACCCCAGTAATAATTTGTCAGCCAGGTTTTCGGATCAAGCTTATCACCTTCAAACTCATCGCTGAATGTCAATTCCCGGTTTTTAAGAATATCGAATTTATTTGAATCTTTAGTCTTGAAATACCAAAGGATATCTTCATTTTTTTTGAGCTTGTCGAACTCCTGTACTTCTTTAAACATGTCAGTTTTTTCAAATCTTTTCTTGTCGAGAAGATAGCTCTTCCTTTCCTTGAATCCGTTGGATGCCACATATTCCTTGAGCTCATTATACCTGGCAAGTCTTGTGGATCCGTCAGTATTCAGGAAGTTGGCGTACTCCTTCGATTTTTTAAATATATAATAATCCTTTATTTCAGAGCTCCCCTTAAGGCGGTTGAATTCCTGAAGCTTTTTGCTATCATCAGAATCTCTGAATTCTTTGGTTTTTATTTTTTCTTTAAATTCAAGCGACTTTACCAGTTTTTCAAGTGATTCATAATCGGAAATTTTTTCAGAACCATCAAGCCCCTGAAATTTTTTCAGGGATGACCCGGCAATAGTTCTGAAATAGAGGACAATATCTTTTGCTTTTTGAAGCGAAAGAAATTCTTTTTCTTTTGCAAATTCTTCAGAATTTTTAAAACTCAGCGATTCAATCTCTTTTCTTTTCTGAAGAAAGTCAGATGAGGTAATTAATTCTTTCAGCTCATTGAATCTTTTCAATGTGTCAGATTCTGTAAAAGCATTAAGCTTGTTGAAATCTGCTGTCAAAGTCTTTTCTTCCAGTTCAATTTTAGCTGTCGGGGGAATTAATCCAAGTAAAAGCTTGAGACTTGCCATTGTGGAAATGTTTTAAGTATAACTGATAAAGATAAGTAATCTTTTCTTAATATGTGAAAGCCATTTTTCAAATATTTCAAATTTAAAGAAGTCATGCAGCCGGTCTGAAGCAAAAAATAAATTAATTTAGAGTCATAATTTGCAGTATCCCTGATTCAGAAAGCAGGTAAAAGATATTGTTAAAGAACACATAAAGGCATTAAATTTATGAGACCTCTGATTATGACATTCTTGTTTGCGGTTGTAACTATCTCATCTCTTTTTTCACAGACATTATCAGCTACTGATATCGTCAGGAAAGCTGATCAGAAATTCAAAGGCGAAATGACAGGTTATAGTATTATGTCAATGACCATTGTCAGGCCAACCTGGGAAAGAACCGTCGAATTTAAATCCTGGGCTAAAGAAGATGACTTTGCGCTGACCCTTATCACTGCACCTGCACGGGAAAAAGGGCAGACTTTCCTGAAGCGTAAAAACGAAATGTGGAGCTGGAATCCTGCGATCAACAGACTTATTAAGCTGCCCCCGTCAATGATGTCGCAGGGATGGATGGGATCTGACTACACAAATGATGACATTCTCAGGGAATCCTCGGTGGTTGATGATTATACTCATATCCTGGAAGCTGAAGAGACAATTAATGGGGATACTTGCTATAAGATAAAACTTTTGGCAAAAGATGAAGCAGATATTCTTTGGGGATCCCAGATCTGGTGGGTGGATAAAAAGGAATTTATAGCACTGAAAGCAGAGCTTTATGATGAGGACGGGTACCTTGTCAGGACTGAAACTGCTTCCGATCTCAAAATTATGGACGGTAGACTTCTTCCTGTTTATCTTGAGATTGTACCGGCAGATGATATAGGACAAAAAACAATTCTGAGAATTCTTGAAATGAAATTCAATATAAAAATGGAAGAGAGCTTTTTCTCACAACAAAATATGAAAACTATTAGATGAACCGGCATCCGGCGTACGGTGACCGGCAATCTAAACCTGGAACATGAAACCTGGAACATAAACTAACAATTTCAATTCCACGAAAATGAAAGATTATCAGCTGGCATGGAAAAACCTCTGGCGTAATAAAAGAAGAACCCTGATCACGGCAGCCTCGGTATTTTTTGCAGTATTCTTTGCCCTTGTCATGCGCTCATTCCAGCTTGGCACATATGATTCTATGTATAAAAACGTGATTGAGTCATACACAGGCTATATCCAGATACAGCACCAGGATTATGCAGAGGAACCTATACTGGACAACAGCTTTGAGGCAGATCCTGAAATGATGAAAAAAGTTAAGTCTGATCCGAATGTTAAAGATGTTGTTCCGCGACTGGAATCCTATACGCTTGCTGCTTCAGGAAGCCGCACACAGGGGGTTATGATGCTGGGCGTCGATCCTGAGAAGGAAGAAAATCTTTCCGGCATGAGAGACAGGCTCGTAAAGTTTAAACTTACTGAAGATGCCATTGAAGCTCTTAAATCCACTGACCTTCCTGACCGAACCCTAAGGCTTCTCGATCTTTTCAGGAATGAAGCCTATTCAAGCACCGGAAGGATGATGCTCGATCTTGGAATTTCGACGGAAGATTCTACTGTAGTATTACCCGTTCTTAGGAGGAATGCTTCATTCACGAACAAATATTTCTCAGGATCTTCTGACGGGGAAGTGCTTATAGGTTCAGGTCTTTCAGATTTTCTTAAGATAAATGTTGGCGATACCCTGATACTTATGGGACAGGGTTACCATGGTACATCTGCAGCCGGCAATTTTATTGTGGCAGGAATCATTAAGCTTCCGTCCCCGGACATTGATAAAAGAATAGTTTACATGCCTCTTGAGACCGCAAGAGAACTGTACGCAGCCCCGGGACTTGCAACTTCAGCAGTGTTGAGCCTTAAGGATTTTGACGACAAGTCTATTGATAAAACAGCCGTGAGACTGAAAACCTTCGTGGCAGACCCTCTGGCAGTAAAAACATGGAGGGAGCTGAATGCCCTGCTTCTAAACCAGATGGAGGCCGACAACAGGAGCGGAATGATAATGATCGGGATCCTTTACCTGGTAATTGCCTTCGGTGTTTTCGGCACCGTGCTGATGATGATGGCAGAACGCAGACGCGAGTTCGGGATGCTTGTTTCGGTTGGTATGCAAAAAAGTAAACTGGCTAAGGTTGTTACTATTGAAATGTTTTTAATGGGATTGCTGGGTGTCATTTCCGGTATTATTGCTTCTCTTCCACTGGTTTATTACGGACATTTCAGGCCCTTGAGGTTCACAGGTGAATATGCCCGGATGTATGAAGATTACGGTATGGAACCTGTAATGCCAACCCTGCTTCCGGATACATATTACCTGTGGCAGACTGTGGTTGTAATGATTATTATTTCAATCGCTATAATATTCAGTGTCAGAAAGATCTTCAGGATTGACCTAATCAGCTCATTAAAAGCTTAAAATATTTACAAAATGATAATACAGATAGCCTGGAAGAATATCTGGCGGAACAAGACCAGGAGCCTGATAGTGATATCATCGGTTGCTGTCGGCGTTTTTGCCGGAGTCTTCGCAATGGCCGCAATAAACAGTTCGGTGGTTCAGCGCATTGATGCCGCAGTTAATGAAGAATTGTCGCACATCCAGGTGAATAGCAGGGAATTCAGAAGCAGCAGCGACATTCAGGACCTGATCCCTGGCTTTAATGAGGCGGATTCTGCTTTGAAATCATTGCCGGGAGTGAAGACAACGACCGGAAGGATCATAATCAGGGGGATAGCATCGACATCGGCAAAAAGTTCAGGTGTGGAGATAAATGGCATCGACGTGGAAAAAGAGAAAGAGATGTTCACCCTGAATAATAAAGTGATCCCCGGCACCGGATCATATTTCGGCTCAGATACAAAATTCAATTCGGTTCTTATCGGAGAAAAACTTGCAAAGGATCTTAACATAATACGCTATATTCTGACACCTGAGGCTGTTGCGCGTCTCGATTCACTGAAGATCCCTTCACGAGTGCTTTCAAAGCTTGAGACGATATCCGGGGAGAGATTCACTTCCGACAAAAAATTCAACAGTGAACTGGAAAAACTTCTTACCTCTGACGAGACAGGGAAATACGCGATTCATATTAAAGAGGCTGCATGGTCGTACAGGGAAGGGGCGAAACTAATTCTTACATTCCTCGACATGGACAATAACCAGACCGGTGCAGGATTCCGGGTCTGCGGGATATTCAGGACAAACAACGACATGTTTGAAGGAATGTCGGTGTTTGTCCCTGCCCGAGAGCTCCGGGCTCTTACCGGCATGAAAGAAGAAACATGGCACCGCATCATAGCGAGGCTCGACAATGACGACCTGACAGATAAGATTACTGAACCGGCCCGCAAAGCACTTCCTGACCTTGAAGTCCTCAACTGGAAGGAAATCTCACCTGATCTTGCAATGATAGCCGATTTCATGGGACAAATTTATGCAGTCTTTATGGTAATCATTCTTGCCGCACTGGCTTTCGGCATTGTTAATACAATGCTTATGGCAGTTCTCGAAAGAACGAAAGAGCTGGGCATGCTTGGCGCTATTGGGATGAACAGGAAAAAGATTTTCAGCATGATAATGTACGAATCAATATTCATGTCTGTTGTTGGAGGATTTGCAGGTATGGGCATTGCAGAAGCAGTAATTGCAGCCACGCAGAAAAACGGGATAAACCTTATCAAATACTCCGAAGGAATGGAAGCCTTCGGGTACAGCGCTCACCTGTTCCCGACAATCGATGCCGGTTTTTTTGTATCAACGACAATCCTGATAGTGCTGACAGGAATACTGGCATCGATATATCCGGCACGCAAGGCGCTGAAACTCAATCCTGTTGAAGCAATAAGAACAGAATGAATCTACTTTAAAATTTAATTTCCAGAATATGAAAGTAATCGAGATCAGAGACCTGCATAAAATATATAAGGCAAGCGACATCGAGGTACATGCCGTTAATTGTGTTAACCTGGATTTCCAGGAAGCGGAATTTGCTGCTATTGTCGGACCGTCAGGCTCAGGAAAAACAACACTGCTGAACCTCCTGGGCGGACTCGATATGCCGACTTCCGGACAGATATTGATCGACGGAACAGATCTTTCCATGCTTAAGTCTTCTGCTCTAATCGACTTCAGGATGAGAAACATAGGATTTGTGTTTCAATCATATAATCTTATCCCGGTGCTGACCGCAAAGGAAAATATCGAATTTATAATGTCGCTACAAAAGTGGATTAAAAAAGAGAGAGAAGAACGGTCATTTGAATTGCTCAAAGCAATAGGACTAAGTGACAGGACCAACAGCAGGCCCGCAAAATTGTCGGGAGGTCAGCAGCAGAGAGTGGCTGTTGCCAGGGCACTTGCTTCAAGACCTAAATTTGTGCTTGCCGATGAGCCAACTGCAAACCTCGATTCGAAATCTGCATCAACACTGCTTGAGATAATGGAAAAGCTCAATCATGAGGAGAAGATAACATTCATCTTTTCAACTCATGACCCCCGCGTGATGAAAATGGCCAGGAGGGTGATAACACTGGAGGATGGGAAAGTGGTCTCCGATGATGTAAGGGAATAGAAGGGAAGATCAATATGAAAAAATCCCTATCTGCAATATTTCTATTCTTGTTATTCACTTCAGTAATCTCTCAGGAAAAACAAAAAAATATTGAACTGAATGGTTATCTGACAACCATGCAGAGTGCAATGTTTGATACTCTTTCCGGACCGGTCATTTATGAAAACCTCCTGCATAACAGGCTCAATTTTAAAGGGTATATAAATGATAATATTACATTGGCTGTTGAATTGAGAAACCGTCTTTTTACAGGAGATATGGTCAGGTCATATTATCGGTATTCTGATATGATTGCAGCAGACGAGGGCTGGGTTGACATGTCATGGAATATCGTGGATGAAAGCTCCTTTTTTCTGAATACAACGGTCGATAGGCTCTGGATAGATCTGAATTTAAATAAATTCCAGGCTAGAATAGGCCGCCAGAGAATAAACTGGGGGCAGACATTTGTCTGGAATCCTAACGATATTTTTAACGCATATTCTTTCTTTGATTTTGATTATACAGAAAGACCGGGAAGCGATGCAGTGAGACTCCAGTATTATCCATCCTTTTCATCAGCGATTGAATTTGCTGCAAAAATTGACAGCGAAGACGATGTTACTGCAGCCGGGCTATTCCGTTTCAATAAATGGGACTATGATATTCAATTCCTGGCCGGGTACTCAAACAGTTCCGACATAGTTGCAGGAACCGGATGGTCCGGCTCAATAGGGTCAGTATCATTCAGGGGAGAGGCATCATGGTTCAGGCCACTGGAAAACTTCAGCGATACCACCGGGACAACAATCATAACTGCAGGGATTGACAAGGTCTTTGAGAATAACTCAATCTTCCAGGTTCAGCTGATGTACTGCAACAATCCTCTTAAACTGAACAATTTCTCAAGTTTCTACTCGGGGAACCTTTCAGCAAAAGATCTTGCCTTTTCGGAGCTTTCAGCTTTCGGACAGTTCACCTGGGCAGCCACTCCGTTAATTAATATAAGCTTGTCAGCAATGTGGTTCCCTGATCTTAAAGGCTATTTTGCTGGTCCTTCATTTGACTATTCACTTGCTGAAAATGTTGATTTTTCACTTATATGGCAGCATTTCAACGCTGAAATGGGAGGATCCAAAACACGGATAAACATTGGATTCCTTAGGATCAAATACAGTTTCTAGAATTTTTCTACTTTTGCCGCAGAAATTATTGAAATTATGGCACTGGTTCACGAATTTGAGAACAGCGGTAACTGGCTCTTTAAAAGAAGAAGCTGGCTTCCCGTATTTATGGTCGTCGCTGGTCTAGTGATGATGTATCTTGGAAACCGTCAGGCGATTCTTTTTGATCTGCGTGACGAAATGATATTTCTGGGGATCAGCGTTTTCGGTCAGCTAATAAGGATAATCACTGTAGGTTTCGCACCGAAAAACACCTCAGGGCGCAATACCACAGGTGGACAGATTGCCGACGAACTCAATGTAACAGGAGTCTATTCCCTGGTAAGGCATCCTCTTTATTTAGGTAATTTTTTCATGTGGCTGGGACCCGTGCTTTTTTTGAGATCAGCATGGTTCACTGTGGTATTTTTCCTTGTTTACTGGCTTTACTATGAACGGATAATGTTTGCTGAAGAACAATATCTGCGAAGAAAATTCGGAGAATCTTATGACAAATGGGCTGAAAAAGTAAGTTCGTTCATTCCGTTTTCTATTAGATTCATTCGCCCAAAACTCCCATTTTCTTTTAAGAACGTTCTGAAAAGAGAATATAACAGCTTCATTAATATTTTCCTGATATTTATAATTCTTGATGTATTCAGGAACTACTTCCTTTCTGAAAGAATCTACTTTACAGAAATCTGGCTCTGGCTTTTTGCAGGAGCAGGTGCATTGTGGGCATTAATCAGATCAATCCATAAATATACCAGGTGGCTGGAAGTTGAGGGAAGATAGTAGATTAGTCTCTGTTTGCACCGGTAAATAACATGATATAATATAGCAGCGTTGCAAGAGAGCCAAGAGCTGCAACAACATAAGTATAAGCTGCCCATTTCAAAGCATCCTGTGCCTTATCGTGATTTTGATACGATGTAATTCCTGCATTCGAAAGCCATGCGAGTGCACGCTGGCTTGCATTGATCTCAACGGGTAACGTAATAAAGCTGAAAAGGGTTGTAAGTGCAAATAATACAATTCCTGCAAGTAAAAGTCCCGGGAAAGTATTGATTAACAGGACGCCTCCCAGTAGTATCCATTGTACCCATTTTGATGAGAAACTGACAGCCGGGACCATTTTTGACCTTAAATTGAGCCAGGCATATGCAGTAGAATGCTGTACGGCATGGCCACATTCATGTGCTGCAACCGCAGCAGAAGAGATGCTTCGTCCGTTATAAACATCCGGGCTGAGGTTTATTGTTTTATTCTGCGGATTATAATGATCAGTAAGTTGTCCCTGAACGCTTTCAACACGCACATCATAAATCCCGTTATCGCGCAACATTCTCTCGGCTACATCTCTTCCCGACATTCCGTTATCAACAAGTATTTTGGAGTACTTCCTGAATTTTGTTTTCAGTACCATGCTCACGATCCAGCTGAGGATCATGAAGCCAATAAATATTATCCAGATCTGTGCGTTCATTTTATAATTATTTTATTTCTATTCTGTTCTTCAAAAGACCTGCCAATTGCAGGTTAACAGCAGATTCTTGTCATTTTGGCAGATTATTCTGTTCTCATTCATATAAATTCTGACAGGAGCTTTTAGCTATCTTTACATCATGGTAAAAATAATAACATTATCAATATCATTTTTGTTGTCTGTCCCCGTATATATTTACCGCTATGCTATATCTCCTTTTATCAGACCGGCATGCAGGCATGTTCCTTCATGTTCACAGTATATGCTTGATGCTCTGAAGATCCATGGTCCGTTTGCCGGGCTGGTATTAGGCACCAACAGGATTCTCAGATGTCGTCCCGGTGGAACACATGGGTACGACCCCGTCCCTCTCTTCAGGTTTAAAAGATATAAGCATTTTACACGTTATAAAAACTGCAACCGTCTGAAATGACTTCAAGACCGCAAGTTGAGGATCCGCCAGATGGCGGAGACGAAATCCCGCTCTGCGGGAACTGCAAGACCTTTTAGAAATTAAGCTCCTCTTTCAAATGTTTATACCCTGCGCGACTGACCGGTAATTTATCTCCGGATTTGAGAATTGCAATATGATTATCTTTCCCGTATGGTTCTATCCGGTTAATCTCTGTAACTTTAACAATGTAAGAACGATGGATCCTCACGAAATTTTCGCCCGGAAGATTATCTTCATAGAACTTCATTGTCTGCTGCTTCAAAGCTTTACCTGCTGAATAGTAGATCATTACGTAATCGTCTTGCGCCGCAATATAATTTATCTGATCTATAGGAATGAGATTTATTGCATTGCCTTTTCTGACAACAACCCTGTTTAATGTTACGGATGGTTCAGGTCTTTTTACAAGAAGCTGATCTGCAGGCTTCTTCTGTGCATTCCCTGCCCTTATCTTTTCAATGACTTTCTTTACCGCTTCCCTGAGACGGTCCCTGGGGAATGGTTTCAACAGATAATCGACAGCATTAAGCTCAAAAGCTTTAATGGCGAACTGATCATATGCCGTCGTAAAGATTATCTCCGGCCGTTCTTCGAGTACCTCAAGCATTTCAAAACCCGTAAGCTTCGGCATCTGGATATCCAGGAAGACAAGGTCGGGTTTAAGATCTGAAATGGTTTTAAGACCTGTAAATCCATCCTGGCATTCACCAATAATTTCGATTTCGTCGAAATCTTTGAGGTAATGTTTCAGTATCTCTCTTGCCGGAGTTTCGTCTTCAATTATTATGGTTCTTAATTTTTGCATTTTACTAATATCTGAAGGGTTACGAATAAACAACAGGGATATAAAGGGTTACAATGAAAATATTTTCGTTTTTACCTGTCCTGACAGAAGCTTCATTTCCATAAAAAAGCTCAAGACGTCTTGACACATTTAACAAACCGGTTCCTGTTCCTTTAGCCAAAGAGATGCCCGGTTCAAAATTATTACTTACTGTAATTTCAAGGTATCCGTTTTTTATTGATGCAGAAGTGATTATCCTGACAAGTTCAGTACTCTCATAAACGCCATGTTTAACTGCATTTTCATAAAGAGGCTGAAGAAGCATCACGGGAATTTTCACATCCAGGCACGAATCTTCTATGTGCTCTTCAGTTGACAATCTGTCTCCGAATCTTACTTTTTCAATATCAAGATAGAGCCTGAGGTTTTCCAATTCACTCCTGAGGGATACAGGTTGCTCGTCTTTGCGGGAAAGAGAGTATCTCATGAAATCCGACAACCTGACAACCATCGTTCTGGCTTTTTCCGGATCAGTCACAGTAAGCGAGCTTATTGAATTCAGGCTATTAAAAAGAAAATGAGGATTTATCTGGGACCTCAGCATTTTCAATTCTGTCTCTTTGACCAGGCTTTCAAGTTTTGCCTCCCTGACATTTTTTTCCGACAGGTTGGAAAGACTTACAAATAAGAAATATGTGAGGATTACAAGTCCATAAATAAAAACCCCTGTCCCGATCCTGTAAGGAAGAGTAGCTTCCCAGTACTCAACGTAATTATTATGTGCTGGTAATACCAGAAGCATGATTAATTTTGTAATGATCACCCAGAGTGTAATGGTAATAGCACCGCTTACCACCAGGTTAGAAATGAGAACCGATGGCTTTGTCTTCCCCTGGTTGAAAAAGCTGAATGGATACCATAGCGAAAGAGCAAGACCTGAATAGATAAGAAGAGAAAGGATGCTGTCAATAATGCTGATCTTTACGTAACTTCCGTATGCAAAATAGAATAAAAGTGCCTGGCCCAGTGCAAGAAAAAGCCAGGCCAGCCACCAGACTATCAGACGAACCCTGTTTCCAAGTACAGGATGTTTCATTCACGAAAGAATTAATAGCTTTTTACTTCTCCGCCACCAAAAACAACAGCACCCTTAATCACCAGCTGGCTTGTGGAATCCATAGTTCTTCCGGGACTTAGTTTCCGGGAATCGCTGAACCCGCCAAGGATCGGTGTTACCTCGATGGTAACAAACCAGTTATCAGGTACAATTATCGTTGCACCGCCGAAAACACAGGCTATTTCGAGCTCATTCCTTCCCGGAGCCAGCTTTGCTTTTGTAAGGTCAAGCTCTATCCCTCCAAATACTGCAGAGACTTTGCCTCCTTTAAAGCTTTCAGAAACGATCTGACGTTCGCCGCCGCTGAAAACATTGACATAATCGATATAGTCATCACCAATCATTCCTTTTGAAATCACCGCGTTCCATCCTCTTCGTTTTGTAACAATAAAAATTATACCGATGATTATAAAAATCGAAGGCCAGAACATGTTGTACATGTGAAAGGTTTCACGGAAAAGAAGGGGAATCATGAAGAATCCGCCCACTGCCATGACAATTATGCCTGCTGTTTTTTCCGAAGCGCCAAGAGTCATTACTAAACCGATGGTAACCAGCAGCATTGGCCAGCTGAATATCACATGATCAATGAAATCCGGGAAGAATCCGGTATTTCTGATCACCAGGAACAACCCTGCCAGAACCAAAACAACCCCAATTATCACTCTGTTATTTGTCAGATGATGATGATCGTGCCCCGAAAAGTGGCGTTCATCTTTGAATTCATTATTTGTTTTCATAACTGTAAATTTATTTGTTTCTGAATTTAATTACTGTTTTCGGTTCCTTTTAATAAAGGAAGAAATTATAAATGAGATACCAAGGATGATTATTACAGCCGGCCAGTACATGGTTTTGACTATTTCCGGGATTTCACCATAGTAATTCTCCATCATGAACCATGCCCCTCCTGCCATAAGAAGAAGACCCCCTATAAAGTGCAGGTTGACCAGGAGAAGAAATCCGACGAAAACCATTGCTGTTTCCCAGGTGAAGTATTCCTGCACGCTTCCAAGATGCAGCATATCGTTCGTTGCAACGAGAAGAGCCAATCCAAGGACTATAAAAAAAAGGCCGATGCTTACCTGTGGATGATGCTCCCTTTCCCTTTGAAAATTATTGTCTCTGTGTTTCATATCTGTAAAATTAAATTCCTGATCAAAAATAAGCTTCATTATATCTCCGGGTAAGAAGAAATCGGTGAATGGCGGTTTTTTTGCGGTATAATGCCTTTTTAGACGGGATGTGTTACTTTTTTGTTGATAATTTTTTTAATTGAATAAGCTTTCATATTTTTGCAAACCAAAATTTGAAAGAGATGTCCGGATTATATTTTATACCAATAAGCGGATTGAAGGAGGGGAGGCACTCTTATGATTTTGAGATTAACAAGAAGTTTTTTGAACAGTTTGAAGAGTCAGAGGTGAAGGAAGGAGCTCTAACGGCAGTAATTGAAGCTGACAAGAGATCTACACACATCGATTTGACAATCAGGATTAAAGGGTTTGTTACCATTTCATGCGACAGATGCCTGGGGGCATTCGGACAACCGGTTGACTGTGAGAACAGGCTTCTGGTTAAATTCGGAAAAGGATATGATGAGAGCGACCCTGATTTGATTACCATACCTGCTGATGAGAATGAACTTGATTTGAATCAGTATTTTTACGAATATATCCTTCTTGCATTGCCGATACAGAGAGTACATCCCAATGACAAAAACGGAAACAGCACCTGCGATCCGGAAATGCTTGATAAGCTTAAGGAACACATTGTGAGTGATGAAAGCGAAAACGATCCCAGGTGGGATGAATTAAAAAAATTGATGAACAACAACTAAATCGAGAAAACAATGCCAAATCCCAAACGTAAACACTCAAAACAAAGAAGAGACAAGCGCAGAACACATTATAAAGCTACTGCGCCTACAGTTTCGACATGTTCAAACTGCGGATCTTCAGTTCAGTACCACAGAGTATGTCCTGAGTGTGGATTTTACAGAGGCAAACTTGCTGTTGAGAAAAAAGCAACTGCCTGAGTTCCCGTAACCAACCTGTAATACTATGAAAATTGGCCTTGATGTTATGGGCGGTGATTTTGCACCTGATACTGTAGTTGAAGGTGCAATTGATTCCCTGGAACATTTGTCTGCTGCAGATGAACTGGTTCTGATCGGTGACAGGAACGCCATTATAGCGCAACTGAAAAAAATAAATACCGACCCATCCCGTTTCCGGATCGTACATACAACTCAGGTTATCGAAATGGGAGATGTACCTGCCAAGGCATATTCTCAAAAGCCCGATTCAAGCATTGCTGTAGGGTACAGAATGTTAAAAGAGGGAGAAATTGACGGATTTTGCAGTGCAGGAAATACCGGGGCAATGCTTGTTGGCGCAAGCTATACAGTAAATGTCACCCCCGGTGTATTAAGACCGGCACTTGCCACAATACTTCCTGCTTTGGATAACCGCAATTCAGTTATTCTCGACGTCGGATTAAATCCAGACTGCAAGCCTGAGGTACTTCTTCAGTATGGCATTCTTGGCTCTATTTTCGCAAAATATGTCCTTGGGGTCGAAAATCCTTCCGTGAGATTACTCAATATTGGGGAAGAAGAGTCAAAGGGGACACCTGCTGTTAAGGCTGCATATGAGCTGATGAAAGAGCACCCGGGCCTTAATTTTGAAGGGAATATTGAAGCAAACACCCTATTAAGGGAGTCACTGGCTGATGTTATCGTTTGTGACGGATTCGTGGGGAATGTGATATTAAAACTGTCAGAAGCGTTTCATTCTGTCTATAAATTGAGAAATCTTAAAGATTCGTTCTTCGATAGTCTTGATTTTGAAAATATCGGTGGAACGCCAATAATTGGCATTAATGCCAATGTTGTTGTCGGGCACGGAGTCTCCAAAAGAAGAGCTATAATGAACATGATCCTTCAGACATGGGCTGTTGTGCATGTTAATCTTGCACAGAAGATTAAAGAAGCAATCTAACTATGGAAAAAATACGGGCAGCCATTACAGGCATCAATGCCTGGGTTCCGGAATACAGACTTACGAACCACGAACTTTCAAAAATGGTTGATACCTCCGACGAGTGGATTATGCAGCGTGTCGGAATAAAAGAACGCCGTATACTTAAGGGAGAAGGACTTGGAAGTTCTGATTTGGGGGAACAGGCAGTACGTGGTTTATTAATAAAAACCAATACTGCACCGGAGGAGATTGATCTGCTCATATGTTCAACCGTTACTCCCGATATGTTCTTCCCGGCAACTGCAAATATAATTTCTGATAAGTGCGGAATCAAGAATGCTTTCAGTTTTGACCTTAATGCGGCCTGCTCAGGATTTCTTTTTGCCTTGCAGACAGCAGCGGCATACGTTGAAACAGGCAGATTTAAAAAAGTTATTGTCGTCGGGGCCGATAAAATGTCTTCCATTACTGACTATTCAGACCGTACTATCTGCCCGCTGTTTGGAGATGCATCCGGTGCTGTTCTGCTTGAGCCTACTACAGAGGAATACGGAATAATGGATTATATTTTTCATACTGATGGATCGGGACGAAAATATTTACACCTCAAAGCGGGAGGATCTGTTAGTCCCGCTTCACATGAAACAGTTGATGCAAAAGAACACTTTATATACCAGGAAGGGCAGAGCGTATTTAAATTTGCTGTTGTGAATATGGCTGATGTTGCCGTAGAAATAATGGATCGTAATAATCTCAAGTCTGAAGATATCTCCTGGCTTGTACCACACCAGGCAAACCTCAGGATCATTGATGCCACTGGACGCAGAATGGGGCTTCCGCCGGAAAAAGTAATGATCAATATAGAGAATTACGGCAATACAACTTCTGCCACAATACCCCTCTGTATGTGGGAATATGAAAGCAAACTAAAAAAAGGAGACATCCTGATTCTTGCTGCTTTCGGTGGCGGATTTACCTGGGGATCAATCTATCTTAAGTGGGCATATGACCCGAAATAAAAATTTTCTAAATATACATCCTTTTCTCCCCCGTTGGTGGGAGATAGAGCGAAGCACCAGAGGGGGCATTAATAGCAAAACTAACTTGATTTATTATTTGAAAACCCGCTTATTATTTTAATTACAATAGTTTATATATTTGTGAGTTATTAAGTTTTGTATTTCTAAAACTCTAACTACTATGGCAAAATACAACGAGACAGAACCTGCTGCAATTAATCTGATAAGTAGCGGAACCGATATTACCGGAGATGTTAAATCGGGAGGAGACATCAGAATTGACGGGTCTCTTACCGGGAATCTGAATACAAAAGGCAAGGTCGTTATCGGCCCCACAGGAAAGATCAACGGTGAAGTTATCTGCAAAAATTCAGAAGTATCAGGGATAGTTGAAGGTAGAATAAAAGTAAATCAGTTGCTCATACTTAAGGCTTCCTCAAAAATACTTGGTGATATAGCCACATCAAAACTATCGATCGAACCCGGAGCGATATTTTCGGGAAATTGTAAAATGAGCGAAAATAATAGCAATGGTGGAGCAGGAACCGAAAAAGGAAAAGAACCCGGAAGTCCCGGAAAATAAAGACCTGGGTCAATTTGCAAAGTATTCGGGCATAGTCGTCCAGATGTTTGTTATAATCTTTATTACAACCTGGGGTGGCATGAAGCTTGATAAACTCGCAGAATTCAGCAAACCCGTATTTACAATTATCCTCTCCCTTCTCGGAGTTTTTAGTGCAATTTATGTTGCAATAAAAGATTTTATAAAAAAATAATCCCTCTTTTGAAACCTCTGGCCAAATCTGTATTATTACTGATAACAGTAGAACTCCTTATACTTATAACGGGATTCATTTTTGTCTCAGGGTTTAATAACAGCCTGATGTTTAGTGATATAGGACTTTTATCAGCTGTTTATTTTCTTATTACTCTGGTAACATTAGTTATTTTTTTCAGAGGCCAGGGTAAAGAACCTGCCAGTCAGACAATGCACACTCTGGTTTCAATAAGTTTAAAATTTATGGCAGAGCTGATATTCGCATTCATCTGGTTTTTTGTTGCCAAAAAAACAGGATTGTCAACCGTCGTGTTATTTTTTGTACTATATTTAACGTTCACATTGTTTTTAGTAATGGTTATATTAAAAACACTGAAATACAAATCTTTATAACAAATTCAGATTTGAAAAAGCAAGTTGTAAAAGGATTTATTCTGTTCTTCTTCTTTATGGGATTTGGTGTTTTGGTTGCCGGGCAGGGAAACATGGAATCTCATGAAGACTCAGCATCAAAACCTTCAAAAGAAAAGTTTGACGCAAGATCCTTTATTATTGACCATGTTACAGATTCACATGAGTGGCATATCCTTACCAAAAAGGATGGCAGCAGTGTTGCAATTTACTTGCCGGTGATTCTCTACAGCAAAGGAAAAGGATTAGATTTCTTTTCTTCAAAAAGACTTGCTCACGGACATGAATATAAGGGTTTCAGGCTCGAAGAAGAAGGAGATTATAAGGGCAAAATTGTGACGGTGAATGCAGCAGGAGAGGTTGATGAAGAAAATATTCCTCTTGACTTCTCGATGACCAAGACTGTTATAGGGATGCTGGCTGCAGCACTGATTGGTCTGTGGCTTTTCCTCTCTCTTTCGCATTCCTATAAAAAGACAGGGATAAGCTACCCCAGGGGTATCCAGAGTTTTCTTGAACCGGTGATCTGTTTTGTACGCGACGAAATTGTTATTCCGAATATCGGTCAAAAGGAGCATGAAAGATTTATGCCATATCTTCTGACCGTGTTCTTCTTCATCCTGATAAACAATCTGATGGGGCTTATCCCGTTCCCGCCGCCATTCGGAGCCAATGTGACGGGAAACTTAGCAGTAACCATGACTCTGGCATTTTTTACTTTCATAATAATTCAAATAAACGGAACCAAAAGTTACTGGCGGCATGTTTTTGCTACGCCGGGTGTGCCGTTATGGCTATTACCGATAATGATCCCGGTTGAGCTCATTGGAATAGTTTCAAAGCCAATAGCACTTATGATCCGATTGTTCGCGAACATTACTGCGGGGCATATCATTCTCTTGAGCCTGATTGCCCTGATATTTATTTTTGATTCACTGGCAGCTGCCCCGGTTGCAATTTTCTTTGTAATATTCATGGATTGCCTCGAATTACTTGTGGCATTCCTTCAGGCATATGTTTTCACATTATTGTCGGCATTATTTATCAGTCTGGCAATTGTTAAGGAGCATCATTAATTTATATTATTCAACTAAAAACAAATTTTATGACAGGTACTTTAGCATCAATCGGAGCAGGTCTTGCAGTTATCGGAGCAGGTCTTGGCATCGGCAGAATCGGCGGATCAGCCATGGACGCAATAGCCAGGCAACCTGAAGCTGCAGGTAAAGTTCAATTAGCAATGATCATTTCAGCAGCCCTTATTGAAGGTGTTGCCCTGTTTGCAGTTGTTGTTGCACTTATTGCTTAAAGGAAATAAGATCCCGCAATGGTTGATTGCGGGATCTTTTATTAAAAACACCTAATTCAGGAAATATGATATTAGCTGGTAATAGTCTGACAAATGCTGGTATTGGCACAATCTTCTGGGCAGTATTGATTTTTTTCCTGTTTTTTCTGCTTTTGAAAAAATTTGCATGGAAACCAATACTTTCAGCAGTAAATGCGAGAGACGAAATGATCAAAGGCTCACTGGCTTCTGCTGAAAAGGCACGCGAAGAGATGCTGAAGCTCCAGAGCGACAACGAAGCCATCCTCAAAAAAGCCAGGGAAGAACGCGAATTTATCCTCAAGGAGGGCAGAGACGTACGCGATAAACTGATAGCCGAAGCAAAGGGAAAAGCAACTGAAGAAGCTGAGAAAATAGTTGAAAAAGCAAAAACCTTAATCGAAAGAGAAAAATCTAAAGCTCTGTCAGAAATCCACGAACAAGTCGCTTCTCTGTCAATTGACATAGCTTCAAAGCTGCTCGGTGAAAAACTTGCAAGGACTGACGAACAGGAAAAACTGATCAGCAGATACCTGAAAGATGTTGATCTTAACAAAAACTAGACAGTTACTTCTTAGATGAACAACAGCAGGATATCAGTCAGGTACTCACGGGCACTGTTTGAATCAGCACTTGAAAAAAAGATGCTCGACAAGGTCTATAATGACATGATCTTTATTTCAGAAGTATGCATTTTGCCGGATATGAAAGAGCTGCTGACGAGCCCGATAATCGTACCTTCAAAGAAAACTGCGATTCTCCATAAAATTATAGGAAATAATATTCAGAATATTACTCTTTCACTAATCGATCTGTTAGTGCAAAATGGCAGAGAATCATTTCTTCCGGCAGTTGCCAGGGTTTTTATTCACCAGACAAAGGAGCATAATGGTATTACTGAATCGGTCCTTACAACTGCAGTAAAAGTTGATAACAAAATAAAAAAACAGATAGTAGATCTTGTATCCGGAATCTTCAAAACAAAGGTTGATCTGAAGGAGATAGTTGATAAGGAAATTATAGGAGGATTCATTCTGAGGATTGAAGATAACTATATTGATGCAAGCATAAAGAATAAACTCCGCAAAATAGAAAAAGAGCTGAAAGGGAGGTCCCTGACAGCGGGATAATAATGATAATTCAGAAAATTAACCAATAAAAAGATATGGCAAATATTAAACCAGCAGAAGTATCAGTAATACTCAGGCAGCAACTCGAGGGGATACAGACTGGTGTTGAACTGGAAGAGGTCGGCACCGTACTTGAGGTCGGTGACGGGATAGCACGTATTTACGGACTTTCAAATGCTCAGTCAAACGAACTGATTGAATTTGAAAACGGAATGGAAGCTATTGTCCTTAACCTTGAAGAAGACAATATCGGTGCTGTACTGCTAGGTCCGACTGAAGAGATCAACGAAGGCGACATTGTCAAGAGAACAGGCCGCATTGCTTCAATCGAGGTTGGTGAAGGATTACTTGGACGAGTTATCTCCCTGACAGGCCAGCCTCTCGATGGTAAAGGACCTATCGGAGGGGAACTGTTTACTATGCCTTTTGAAAGAAAAGCCCCTGGTGTTATATTCCGTCAACCGGTCAGGCAACCGCTCCAGACAGGTATCAAACCGATTGATGCAATGATACCTATAGGGAGAGGACAGAGAGAGCTTATAATCGGTGACAGGCAGACAGGAAAAACAGCGATTGCAATTGATACCATAATAAATCAGCGCAGCAATTTTGAAGAAGGGAAACCGGTTTATTGCATTTATGTTGCTATAGGGCAGAAAGGTTCAACTGTTGCAAATATTGCCAAGACACTTGAAGAGCAAGGAGCACTGGAATATTCTGTTATTGTACTTGCAACAGCCTCAGATCCAGCTGCAGCACAATTCTACGCTCCTTTTGCCGGTGCAGCTATTGGCGAATTCTTCAGGGATACAGGCCGCGACGCTCTGATAATTTATGACGACCTTTCAAAACAGGCCGTTTCATACAGGGAAGTCTCCCTCCTTCTGCGCCGGCCACCGGGCCGGGAAGCTTACCCCGGAGACGTATTTTATCTCCATTCAAGGCTTCTTGAAAGAGCTGCAAAAATCATTGAATCAGACGAGGTTGCAAGAAATATGAACGACCTGCCTGAGTCTATCAGACATATGGTCAAAGGGGGCGGATCTCTTACAGCATTACCGATAATAGAAACACAGGCAGGAGACGTTTCCGCGTATATCCCTACAAACGTTATCTCGATAACAGATGGACAGATATTCCTTGAATCAGGTCTCTTTAATGCAGGTGTACGTCCGGCTATCAACGTAGGTATTTCAGTATCAAGGGTTGGAGGAAATGCCCAAATCAAGGCTATGAAGAAAATTGCCGGGACACTTAAAGTCGACCAGGCTCAGTACCGCGAACTTGAGGCATTTTCAAAATTCGGATCCGACCTTGATGCTTCAACACTTGCTATTCTTAATAAAGGAGCAAAGAACGTTGAAATCCTGAAACAGGGACAATATGCCCCAATTCCTGTTGAGAAGCAGATTGCCATAATTTATTGCGGAACAATGGCATTGCTGAAAGATGTACCTGTTAAAAGAGTAAGGGAATTCGAAAAAGATTATATCGAATTCCTGGAGCTTAAACACAGGGATGTTCTTGACAAACTTCACGATGGAATCCTTAATAACGATATTACTAAAGTCCTTGAAACAGTAGCTGCGGAGCTGGTATTAAAGTTCAAGCCATAGTAACCTGAATGTGATGATAAATTAAATTTCAGATGGCGAATTTAAAGGCAATAAGAATACGGATCAGCTCTGTCAAATCAACAAAGCAGATAACTTCAGCTATGAAGATGGTATCTGCCGCCAAACTCAGAAAAGCTCAGGATAAGATTGTCAGGCTGAGGCCTTATGCATCTAAACTGCATGAGATACTTGTCTGGCTGTCGCAAAGCCTTGCTGACTCTGAGCTTGAAAATGAATATGGACGCATTTCAGAACCTGAAAAGATCCTGTTAATAGTAATTACCTCTAACAGAGGACTATGCGGAGCTTTCAATTCCAATGTTATAAAAGAAGCCCGGAGAGTTGCTTCAGAAAAATATCCTGAACAATTAAATAAAGGGAATGTCACATTCCTTACAATAGGGAAAAAAGGGTTTGATTATCTGAGAAAACAAAGGGTGAAAATGCTTCCGGAACGCAATTATCTGTTTAACAGCCTTACATTTGAGAACGTGGCTGCTGTTGCCGGGGAGGTGATGAATAACTTTGTTACAGGGGAATATGACAGGGTGGAACTGATCTACAACCAGTTCAAAAATGCTGCTGTCCAGAACCTTACCGAAGAACCTTTTCTTCCGGTTGAAGCACCGGCTAAGGGAACCGCAGGATCCGCTCCTGCAGATTATATATATGAGCCGACACAGGAGGAGATTATAAAAGAGCTGATACCCAAATCTCTGAAAATTCAGTTTTATAAAGCAGTACTTGATTCGTTTGTTGCAGAACATGGTGCAAGGATGACTGCCATGCACAAAGCTACCGATAATGCAACAGGGATGATTCGCGATCTTACGCTTCAATACAATAAGGCAAGACAGGCAGCTATTACCAATCAGATACTCGAAGTTGTCAGCGGGGCCGAAGCACTGAAAGGTTGACCAAAATTAATTTATAAAGATTCTTAACATAAAGGTATGTACAATCATTCCGAACTGAAGGAGGTCATTGACAGGGCTTTGATTAACCTTTCCTATAACACGGAAGCATCAAGGCTTATTGATCCTGTTAAATATATTCTTTCAATGGGAGGGAAGAGATTAAGACCTGTGTTGGCTTTAATGGCTTGCAACCTGTTCTCTGATAAGATCGATAATGCAATATTACCAGCCGCAGGAATCGAAGTATTCCATAATTTCACACTTGTACACGACGATATAATGGACCAGGCTACGGTTCGGAGGAATTCTCCCACCGTTCATTGCAAATGGAATGTCAATCAGGCAATCCTGTCCGGAGATGTCATGGCATTTATTTCTAATGATTGTTTTTTACAGGCAGCGGCAAATGATCTGGCAAAAGTTTTAAGAGTATTCAATAAAGCTGCTATTGAGGTTTGTGTAGGGCAGCAGCTTGATATGGATTTTGAGAAAGCTCCTGTAGTGACACAGAGTGAATACTTCCGGATGATAGAGATGAAGACTGCCGTTCTTATTGCAGCATCAGCTAAAATAGGGGCAATTATTGGTGGTGCCGATGAAAAAGATACAGATCTGTTATATGAATATGGTAAGAACTTAGGTTTTGCTTTTCAGATTCAGGATGATCTTCTGGATATTTATGGTGATGCAAAGACCTTTGGTAAAACCACTGGGGGAGATATCGTAGCAAACAAAAAAACTTTTCTTTTTGTGAAGGCTTCTGAGCTGGCAAAAGAGAAACAGCTGAAACAGCTTCAGAATTTGTTCTCAATACAGGAAACTGATCCCGGAGCCAAAATAAATGCTGTTCGGGATATTTATGATCAGCTTAGCATCAGGGCAATTACAGAAACGCTCGCAAATGATTATATAAGCAGGGCTTTCAGCATGCTTGATAAAGTGGGTACAGATCCAAAGAGAAAAACAGAGCTGGTAAATATAGCGAACTCACTTATAGGAAGAGATCAGTAATCTAAAGTTCCGTATTTTCGTGTTTGATCAGCCAGTCAATATTGATCAGAACTCCAGCATTGATCATGAACTGATTATATTTACTTACAAGATATTTAGCCTCCAGGAAGAGATCAAACTGGTCGGTCAGTTTCATGTATGAACCAAGACCAAGATTCAGACCAATAGCATTATCGCTCTCTTTATATATGGCAGGATTAGGTCCTGTATATTTATCTTTCTTCCAGGCAAGCAGGATATCAAGACCTGCAAGTCCGTAAAACTCAAACCTGTCGAGAGAATTGAATACGTAATGACCATTTATGTCAAGCATCATGGTGGTGACTGTGGTTTTTGATTCAAATTCCTTTGTAACGTGAGGATATAGGAAAGTAAAAGAGGGAGATATATGAAGCGGTAATGAAATTTCATAAATTCCCGTCAGGAACAGGGGAATGTGCCCGCTTTTATTATAATCATTATTCATTTCATGGAAGAAGTACCCGGACGAAAACCCGGTTCCGCCTCCGACCTTTGTAAACTGGGCATTCAGGGTAGAAATCCACAATACAATAGTTAACAGGCTGAATAAAATTTTTTTCATAGGATAGTCTTTTAATTGTTATTTTTATGGAACTGCTATAAAGATAAACCAATATTAAATATCTGACAAATACAATAAGGAAGAGTTTTATTAAAAATAGATATTAATAATTACTGAATTTATAAGGCAGGAACTCTATCATCTCCAAAAATCATTAAATTTGTATCTTCTTGTGAAAAACTAAAAAATATTTAAAGATTATGTCACAGAATACCGGGAAAATCAGCCAGATCATTGGCCCAGTTGTTGACGTTACATTTCAAAAGCAAGGCATGGAAATGCCTGATATATATGATGCCCTTGAAATAAAAAGGGATGATGGTACGATACTTGTTGTTGAGTGTCAGCAGCACATAGGAGAAAGCACTGTCCGTACAATTGCTATGGATTCAACAGACGGACTCCGCAGGGGGATGGAAGTTGTTGCAACAGGATTACCGATCACGATGCCTGTTGGAGAGCAGATCCGGGGGCGGCTGATGAATGTGACAGGACAACCAATTGACGGTATCGGGCCCCTTGACAAAAAGGGCGGATATCCAATTCACCGCAAATCCCCGAAGTATGAGGATCTTTCCACAGAGAAAGAGGTTCTCTTTACAGGGATCAAAGTAATCGACCTCATTGAACCTTATTCAAAGGGAGGCAAGATTGGATTATTCGGCGGTGCAGGTGTTGGAAAAACTGTCGTAATCCTTGAACTTATTAATAACATTGCAAAAGCATATTCAGGATTGTCGGTTTTTGCCGGCGTGGGCGAAAGAACAAGGGAAGGAAACGACCTGCTCCGCGAAATGCTTGAAGCCGGTGTAATTACGTATGGAAAAGAGTTTCTTGAAAGCATGAAGAAAGGTGGATGGGATCTCTCGGTGGTTGACAAGGAAGCGCTTAAAGAATCAAAGCTGGCACTAGTGTTCGGGCAAATGAATGAGCCTCCGGGCGCAAGAGCCAGGGTAGCCCTTTCAGGACTTTCGGTTGCTGAACACTTCAGGGATGGCGATGGTAAAAGCGGAGGAAGAGATATTCTGTTCTTCATGGATAATGTATTCCGTTTTACACAGGCTGGCTCAGAAGTATCGGCCCTTCTTGGAAGGATGCCATCTGCTGTTGGTTATCAGCCTACACTTGCAACCGAAATGGGCATAATGCAGGAGAGGATTACATCAACACGACACGGATCAATCACCTCTGTACAGGCCGTCTACGTACCCGCTGATGACCTTACTGACCCGGCCCCGGCAACGACATTTGCTCACCTTGATGCAACAACTGTATTAAGCCGTAAAATCTCTGAACTTGGTATTTATCCTGCTGTAGACCCGCTTGATTCAACATCCAGGATACTCACTGCTGATATAGTAGGTGAAGCCCATTATAATTGTGCACAAAGAGTCAAGGAACTTTTACAGAGATACAATGAGCTGCAGGATATCATTGCAATCCTGGGGATGGATGAGCTTTCAGAAGAAGATAAGCTGGTGGTGCACAGGGCGAGAAGAGTGCAACGGTTCCTGTCCCAGCCCTTCCAGGTTGCTGAACAGTTCACAGGTATTAAGGGGGCTCTTGTTTCAATAGAAGATACTATCAAAGGATTCAATATGATCATGGAAGGCAAGGTAGATCAGTATCCTGAGTCTTCTTTTATGCTTGTCGGGACTATTGAAGATGCAATAGAAAAGGGAGAAAAAATACTTGCTCAATCTAAATAATTACTTAGCAGGATGAAAATAGAAATCATCACTCCTGATAAAAAAATATTCGAAGGGGATATTAAATCGATAAGGGTTCCCGGAAAAAAAGGATCCTTTCAGGTTTTGAAGGACCACGCCCCAATCATATCAACTCTTGAAAACGGACCTGTAATAATGGTTGACCAGGCCGGGACAGAGACACGGTATGAGATAAACGGAGGAGTGATTGAAGTCAAGCAGAATAAAATCATTTTGCTTGCCGAATCGGTAAAATAATCCATTTGCCATGACTCCCGATGAATTCCGGAAACATGCCCATGACCTGGTCGAATGGATGGCAAGGTATATGGAAAATGTTGAGAAATATCCGGTTAAATCAAAATCAAAACCAGGGGAGATATTTAACAGAATTCCGGCATCCCCGCCGGAAAAGGCTGAACCATTCTCTTCTCTGATCCAAGATCTTGATGAAATAATCATGCCGGGAATCACACACTGGCAAAATCCAAATTTTTTCGCCTATTTTCCTGCAAATACCAGTCCTCCGTCAATCCTGGCAGAAATGGTAGTTGCTACCCTTGGAGCACAGTGCATGAACTGGGAAACATCCCCGGCAGCTGCCGAGCTTGAAGAAAAAATGATGATATGGCTCAGAGGAATGATCGGACTCCCGGATAATTTTGAAGGAGTTATTCAGGACACTGCATCTACCGCAACCCTTGCAGCAATCATCGCGGCAAGGGAAAAATCAACTGGTTTTACCTTCAACAATGAGGGTGGTAATAAATCCCTAATCCTGAGAGTATATTGCTCGGAACAAGCCCACTCGTCTGTTGAGAAGGCAGTAAAGATCTGCGGCATCGGGAGAAGAAACCTTGTTAAAATTCAGGTGCGCGACGACTTTTCTATGGACCCGGAAAAGCTTGATGAAGCAATTATTGCTGATAAAAGCCAAGGATTTATTCCCTGCTGTGTTGTTGCCACAATCGGCACAACCGGAACGACCGCTGTTGACCCTTTAAGAGCCCTGGGAGAGATTTGCAGCAGAAACAGCCTCTGGCTTCATGTCGATGCTGCTATGGCAGGGACGGCCCTTATTCTGCCCGAATTTCAATGGATGCTCGACGGCAGGGAATA
Organism: Bacteroidales bacterium; assembly: GCA_025454795.1. GTDB lineage: Bacteria > Bacteroidota > Bacteroidia > Bacteroidales > VadinHA17 > LD21. Next base: position 132,234 of record JALONT010000001.1, read on the forward strand.
TATCGACAGTTTTCTTTTCAATCCTCATAAATGGATGTTCACTAATTTCGACTGCACTGCATTCTTCATTAAAGATGCTGATACTTTGATAAAGACATTCGAAATACTTCCGGAATACCTTAAAACAAGAACCCGTGGACAGGTAAATGATTACCGCGACTGGGGCATACCACTGGGCAGGAGATTCAGAGCACTGAAGCTTTGGAGTGTGATCAGATCCTACGGGACAGAAGGTCTCCGTGAGAAGATAAGACAACATATTCTCTTTGCATCAAAACTGAAGGGGATGATATTAAATGAACCTGATTTTGAAATACTTGCACCTGTAATAATTAATGTTGTCTGTTTCAGGTATAAACCTGCAGGTCTTGATGAAAATAAGTTAAATGAAATAAATGAAAGGCTGAACCATACTCTGAATGATTCAGGAAAAATATATTTGTCACATACAGTGCTCAATGGTAAATACACTCTGAGGATGGTAACAGGGCAGACAAATGTGACATTTAATCATGTCGAAAAAGCCTGGAACCTGATAATGATGACAGCGCGACTTCTTTAAAAGAGATCAAATCATAATCTCCTCCTGCCGATACTCATTCCGTAAATGTCGATACTAAACAGCAATTCATATGATGGAAATTCCCCGAATTTTTTCCAGGCAGCCTGAACTCCGCTTGATATCATGTATGGGATTCTGAACAGATAAAAATCAGAGAGAAGCTCTATTCCAAACGAGCTGAATGTTTCGGTTCCCCTGTTTCTGATTTTTGTATCCAGATGATAATTGTCTGTACCCTGTGCATAATCAAAGAAGAATCCGGATCGTATTCTTGTAAGGTAAAACAATGATGAGATATTAAGGTCTGGATAAAGAAGAGGCATTGAATAATCAAATGAAAAGAAATCAAGCTTTGTGGATATTATATTCAAATAACTTCGCGGGTAATGTATCCTGTTACCCGAATAGAATTTTTCAAATTCCTGTTTTTCAGTCTCATACCTGATACGGATTGAATTGTTCGGGAAGATACCAGGGAAATAGAAGGCTGTCCTCAAAGCAAGATCATGTCCGTATATTATCTTATCAAATGGTGCAAATGTATATGACAGATCAAAGACCTGTGCCCACCTGGTATTTATATCACGATATGCAAATCTGTAATAGTTTGCAAAATATAACCGTCCAGTCATCTGGAACTGCCCGTAATCATATGTATTTCTTTCCTTCAAATAAATATATCGGTTTAAATAGTCTACAGAAAAGGAAGAATAAATTGTCTGTGAAAATTGTCCCGGAGAGAATGAAAGCGGAATAGAAATAGTGTTTGTAAATTTTGTCAGGGGATTCGGATTTAAAGGAGTCCAGAGCACGTTTTCCCCGACCTTATCAATGTATGGTGAGTATCCGTAATCAATTCCGGATTCAAATACAGGATACCACCCTTTCCATGCTACCCTGGAATGAAGAATGTGTCTTTTATCTGCAGAATACTCATATCCGGCAGAGGCAATCAGAGTGCTGAGCTGATTCTGGGACATTACAGTAATTCCGGGCCGCACTGAAACAGGGTCAGACTGAATTTCTTTAATATCTGCATAAAACGGCATCCAGCTGTGAATCCCAAACAGGTGCTGCCACTTTCTGTATGGCTGAGGCGAATATTCGCCGGCAGAAGGCTCTTCCTCCTTGCTCATGTTAAAGTTAAACCTGTCAGCCAGGTAAGAAACAGGCCTGACGGGAGAAGAGGTATTTTCTGAAATTTCAGAGAGAGAGACCACACATATGTTATTCCCTGATGAAGAATAATCGCTGAACATTAGGGAAGATCCGTTTATGCTAAGATCAGTTGCTCCGAAACGTGAACGGGTGACAGGTACTATTTTATTACCCGGGGTGCGAAGAAAGATATTATCACTTCCTGAAGCTGAAGAGACATAGAAAAGAGAATCATTTCTCAGAAATGAAGATTGCAGGTCATTTCTTCCGGCTTCAACCAGGATCTTCCAGACTTTTTCCCGGGTATTATATGACATGATCCCTTCTCCCGCATCTGTTAAAAATATAACAGTAATGAAACGGCCATCATCAGACCATTGAGGTCGCTGAAGTGAGACATTCCCGGGAGAGGGAATACTCTCCAGGCGGCTTCCATCTTTCGGACTGATTATTACGATGGAGTTTTTATCATCCGGGCTGTTTTCATATGCTGCAATTAAGCTGCCATCAGAAGAAATGGAAGCTGCCAGATACCTTGATTTTGTTGTCAGTTGTTTTACTACACCCGATTTTATATTCTTCAGTTTAATAACAGAATATTCTCTGTTTTCCCACCTTGGATCACCATGTGTCTCAACCCAGACAATTTTACCTCCGCCCAGTGAGAAAAAATATGGAAAGATCTGTCCTGGAGAGAAAAGCTTTTTCTCAGATATCTCAGATGGCCGTATAAGTACAAATGAAGGAGGATCAGACAATGAAGTCTTGATTGCAATAACGGAATCAAAACCGGCAGACACAGGAGAATAATAATTCACATAATCCTTTTTCTTTGGAGGATTTACCGGCTCGTAAGATAGTGGTCTGCTTCGCAATATATCTTCTTTCCATAGCGTCCTGAGACTGTCGAAGGTCTGGGTGAAAAGCCTTTCTTTTGTCAGACGGGCATCTCTGGTGAGACTGATATTTACAGGATTTAGTGTAAATGGCTGGTTTGCAGTAAATTTCAATGCCCTGTTCCAAAGCTGCAAATCATTTTTTACAAAAGACCAGGCCACCATCTGGTAACCGTACTGATAATGATCCGGCGTATAATCCCTGAAAGAACTGTTAAGCATTTTGTCATATTTATAGAGATGGTCATTTTCAATGACAATTGCTTTAAGCTCTTTCTGGAATGAAGGAATTCTTCCCCTTCCCGATTCAGTAAGCACAGATTCAGCAAATACGGCATCACCTTCCATGTACCAGAGCGGCAGGAGAGAAGCAATGACCCCTTGAAATTGCTGGCCGAGAACAAAAGACAGAATTCTTGAAAAACCGGTATTCAGTGATTCCATTTGCATAACATGTGTGAGCTCATGCAGGGCAAGCTGCCTGTTCTGATCAAGCGGTATTGTGTTTTGATCCGGGGTAGGGTAAAGCTCCATCCTTTTTGGAGCCCACGCAACATACCCGTTAGACCGAATAGTATAATTATGAATTATAACAGGGATTTTTAATTTTCTTTCAGGAAAAAGTATTGAAAGGTCATTGGTTGACTTTTCGAGTTCCTCAGCATATTTGAGTCCCTCTATGCCATAACTCTCAGGGTAGATTACCCGAAAATTTTTGGTTTTAACCTGAAGCCATTTAAGATTAGCCGGATCCTGGCCGGTATTATAATACTGACCGGAAACGGCAAACGATAAACAAATAAATAGGGCAGAACAGTATATTCTAAGGGGCTGCATTTTTCTGAATATTGCTCAAAAATAGGAAAATAAGTGAGTTGAAGAGTTGTGACAATGAAAAGAAAAATAAGTATTTTCGTCGTCTGATCCGAAATCGAGGGTCTTCAGTTAAACAAGAGAATTGATGAAAAAATACAGGCTGATAAATAATATAACAGGATGGGTGGTTTTTGCCATTGCAGCATTTACCTATCTCAGGACAATTGAACCGACAGCCAGCCTCTGGGATTGCGGTGAATTTATTGCATCAGCATTCAAGCTGGAGGTAGGACATCCCCCCGGAAACGCTGTCTTCATGGTTTTTGCAAGGTTCTTCACCTTGTTTGCTGGAGGCAATGTATCGCATGTTGCAGCAATGGTAAATGCAATGTCAGCAATTGTCAGTGCGTTTACGATCCTTTTTCTTTTCTGGACAATAACTCATCTTGCACGCAAAATCGTTGTAAAAGATGAATCCGGATTCACACAGGCAAGAATAATTGCTGTAATGGCTGCAGGAATTGTGGGAGCCCTTGCTTTTACATTTTCTGATTCATTCTGGTTTTCTGCAGTTGAAGGTGAAGTATATGCAACTTCATCCCTCTTTACAGCTACTGTATTCTGGGCAATTCTGAAATGGGAAGATGAAGCTGATCAGGAATTTGCCGACAGGTGGATAATTCTGATTGCATTCCTTATGGGTCTTTCAATAGGTGTCCATCTTCTCAATCTGCTTACTCTTCCGGCTATTGTGCTTGTATATTATTTCAAAAAATTTAATTTTTCCTGGAAAGGATTCATCTATTCCATTGCCCTGTCATTCATAATTCTTGCGCTGTTGATGTGGGGCATCCTGCCTGGAATAGTAAAGATCTCATCAAGGTTTGACCTCTTTTTTGTAAACAGGTTAAGGCTTCCTCAGAACAGCGGAATGATCTTTCATATAATCCTGACAGCCGCTCTTTTCATTACCGCTATAAAACTATCACTGAAATCCGGGAACAATAGCAGGAATGCATTAATTGCAATAGCAGCTCTTTTCTTTACCGGAATCTGGGTTGTTTCAGAATCGGCATTTATTAATGTACTGATTCTTGCAGCTGTATCAGGAGTCGTATGGTACATTGCCGCAAAGGACAGAGTTATTCTAAATACCCTGCTGACAGCAGTTACAGTCATTCTCATAGGATATTCATCCACTGCCATCATTGTGATCAGATCAACAGCTGATACCCCGCTGAACGAAAATAATCCATCCAATCCGTTCAGCCTTTTATATTATCTGAACAGAGAACAATACGGGCAACGGCCCCTGATTAAAGGTCCATATTATAATGCACCTGTTCTGGATTATAAAGACGGGAAACCGGTATATGTACTTGAAGACGGTAAATATGTGATAACACACAGAAACCTTGAAAGGATTTATGATGAAAGATTTATCACTCTCTTCCCGAGGATGTGGAGCGAACAGGGCGATCATGCAGCGGTATATAAGGAATGGGGCGGATCAGAAGGGATTCCATTACAGGTTACTGATCAATCGGGACAAAAGGCGACAGTAAGAAAGCCAAAATTCAGAGAGAACCTCAGGTACATGCTCTCCTATCAGTACGGATATATGTACTTCAGATATTTTATGTGGAATTTTTCGGGGAAGCAGAATGATACGCAGGGTACAGGAGGTGCTGTCAACGGAAACTGGATAACGGGAATAAAGTTCATTGATGAACCAAGGTCGGGAACTTACGATCTTCCTGCTGATCAGAAAAATGACACTTCGAGAAACAGATATTTTCTTCTGCCGTTCATTCTTGGAATTGCAGGGCTTTTTTACCAGCTTAATAAGGATAATAAGAACTGGTGGATAGTAATGCTTTTATTTATTATGACAGGCATTGCCATTGTTTTCTACCTCAATCAGTATCCGAACCAGCCCAGGGAGCGTGATTATGCATATGTGGGATCATTTTATTTTTTTTCTGTCTGGATCGGGCTTGGAGTCCTCGCAATTTTTGAGCTGCTGGCAAAGTTGACCGGAGAAAAAGCAGCTGCCCCGCTTGCGGGTATACTTTGCTTATTTGCAGTTCCTGTTATAATGGGTTCGGAAAACTGGGACGACCATGACCGGTCCGGACGTTACCTGGCAAGAGATGTTGCATTTAATTATCTTGAGTCGTGTGCACCAAATGCAATCCTGTTTACAAACGGAGATAATGACACTTTCCCTCTCTGGTATGCCCAGGAGGTTGAAGGAAAGAGAACAGATATGCGTGTCTGCAATCTGATGCTGCTAAATACCGACTGGTACATCGACCAGATGAAAAATAAAGTATATGAGTCGGATCCACTTCCGGTTACGCTTCCTTCTAAAAAATACTACGACGGAATTAATAACCAGGTTTTCATCGTTGAAAAAACAAAAGATCCCGTTGATATATCGACAGTCATTGACTGGGTGAATAGCGAAAATAAAGGAACCAAAGTACAGATTTCAGCAACAGAGGTCCTTGATATAATTCCAACCAGGACCATTCGTATCCCGGTTGATAGAAAGAAAGTTCTTGAATCCGGGACTGTAAAGCCTGAAGATTCTTCCAGGATCGTTCCTTATATTGATATCCGGCTTAAAGGGAACTCAATTCTCAAGAGTCAGCTGATTGTCCTCGATATTCTCGCTCATAACGACTGGAAGCGGCCAATTTATTATGTAACAGGTTATCATAATGATGCGCTTGGGCTTGAGGAATACTTCCAGCTCGAGGGTCTTGCTTTCCGTTTAATTCCGATTAGGTCAGCCAATAAAAGCTGGCTCGATTATGGACGCATTGATACAGATATCCTGTACGGGAACATTATGAATAAATTTGTCTGGGGTGGAGCAAATGATAAAAAAGTAAATATTGATCATAATCATAAGCGGACAATCATTGTTATAAAAGCACGGCTGAATTATGCAAGGCTTGCCAAAGCTCTTGCAGGAGAAGGAAAAAATGAAAAGGCCCTTGCTGTCCTTGACCGGTGCATGGAAGTGCTTCCTCTGGAGAGGATTCCATATGATTCATATGTACCGGATCTGATTGAAGCCTATTTTGCTTCAGGAAGTACAGGGAAAGCAGTAGAGATGACACGGGCTTTGTGCGATCATTATTATGAACAGCTCGATTATTACCTTAAACAGAGTCCTTATGTAATATTTTCGGCTGAATATGAGATCCAGTCAGCAATTCAGAATTCATCAAGAGTTGCAAATTTCTGCATGACTTATGATAATAAGGAGCTGTCTGACGAAATCAATAAGAAACTGGAGAAATATTATTCAACCTATATTGGAATACAGAAACCCGGGTTGAAATAAGAGCAGGATCAACCGGTTATGGATGTCGCAACCTCATGTCTGAGATATTTTTCCAGCAGGAAGAATATCTTTTCTGGATAAATCGGTTTAAGGACGTATTCATTGCAGCCTGCGAGATAAGCTTCCGTTTTACACTGCTCAGAGGAATATGCTGTAAGCATCAGGACCGGTATGTTCTTCCTTTCTTTACGGAATATCCTGAGGCATTCAATACCATTTATGAGAGGGATCAGGAAATCCATAAATACAAGGTCAATTTGCCCGGGATCCTGTTTTAAATAATCTATAAATTCCTTTCCGTTGCGAAAGATCTTTACCCCGGCCCCTGAACTTTTTAAAAGAGTTTCATAATATCTGATCGAGGGCATATCATCTTCAACAATAACTATGTTTTTGCCAGTCAGATGTAAATCATTGATATTCAAGGCCATTTTAGGGTAGAATTTTACTTGTATAAAATTACGATAAGAAACAGAGCGACATGTTTTACCAGAGGGCAATTATTAACATTTTATCAACAACATTTCTGTCAGATGAAGAAATGAATTTGCTTTCTTGGATAAAAAGTTGCAATTTCGTAAAGATTAAAACCTGAATATATGGATAAGCATACCGGATTTCTCAGATCAGGAATTCTGATACTTATACTGTTTCTCACAGTAAATAAAATTTCCGGACAGGAAGGATTTGAAAATCCTACAAGGGCTGTCTACGTATTTGATATGGCAAGATATATTGATTACGGACCCGGTTTTGCAGATTCATCTGTATTTAAAATAGGACTCCTGGATAACAATTACGAACTTTTCTATGAGATGGGTAACCTGAAGATGACCCGTAAAACGATTCAGAACAAACCTGTCCAGCTTGTTTTATTCAGAAGCGAGGATAAGATAATTCATACCCAGATATTATATGTAAACAAAACCAGCGGCTTTAATCTGAACAAAATAAAAGAGAAGCTGGAAGGACATCAGACAATGCTGATCACTGAAGGTTATGAATTTCGGGAATCCATGATAAATTTTGTGGTATTTAACGGGAAGCCAAGGTTTGAAGCAAATGAAGATATGATTAAAAAGGCCGGGATGTCAGTAAATCAGAATTTCTTGTTTTCTGCGATAAAAACCAAGGAGGACTGGGAAAATCTGTTTGTTATAACCGATGCGGATCTTCAGGTACAGAAGGAAACTGTAAGGCAGCAACAGCTTGAAATTGAAAGGCAGAAGGCTGAGATCCTCAGGCAAAAAGCGCTTCTCGATAGTCTTGACAAAGAGATAACCTTAAAAGAAAAGACTCTCCTCGAAAAGCAAAAAGTTCTTAATGCCCAGATGGTTCAGATATCAAAACAAAAGGGAGAAATATCTGTCCAGCAAAAAACTATTATTGTTCAGCAGCAGGAAGTACAGGTTCAGAAAGATACTCTGACAGATCAGAGACAGAAGATAGGACTTCAGATTGCTAAGATTAATGACCAGCTTAAAAAGATCTCCGACCAGGAAAGCAAAATTAAATTACAACTGGCCACCCTGGAGAAGCAGAAGCTGATCCTTTACTTTGTACTTCTCGCACTTCTTCTTGTCAGCTTTCTCGGGTATTACATCTACCGTGGATATAAGATCAAGAAAGAGGCAAACATTAAGCTTGAAGAAAAAAACAGGACAATATCTCTCCAGAAAGATGAAATTGAAGAACAAAAAAATCTTGCTGAAGCCCAGAGAGATCAGATTGCTTACCAGAAAAAGCATATCACCGACAGTATAATGTATGCCAAAAGAATACAGACTGCTCTTATACCATCTCTTGAGCTTTTCAGCGATAAGCTTGAACACTTTGTCCTGTATAAACCGTTAGCTATTGTCAGCGGTGACTTTTACTGGGTCAGTTCGCAGGGAAGCAAGCAGGTGATAATTGTCGCCGATTGCACGGGTCATGGTGTCCCCGGTGCATTCATGAGCATGCTTGGGGTGACCATGCTGAACGAAATAGTTAATGGGAAGCATATTTTAGTACCTGACCAGATAATAGAACATCTCCGTCAGGGTGTTATCAAATCACTCAATCAGGTAGCTGATGAGGATTCTGTAAAAGACGGGATGGATATCTCAGTCTGTGTTGTTGATTTTAGTGAAAATACACTTTTATATGCCGGGGCAAATAATCCCCTTTACGTGGTACGCGGAGGCGAACTTGTACATTACCGTGCAGATAAGATGCCGGCATCAATACATTACAGAATGCTTCCTTTCACCCTTCATAAGATAGATCTTCATAAAGGTGATTCGTTTTATATCTTTTCCGATGGTTTTGCTGATCAGTTTGGAGGTCCTGTACAAAAGAAATTCATGTCAATGAAGCTGAAAGAGACACTTGTGGCAATGGCCGGTCAGCCAATGCTTAAGCAGGGAGAAAGACTGAATGAAATATTTGAGGGATGGCGTGGCGAAAGCCCTCAGGTCGACGATGTAACGTTATTAGGAGTGCGCTATTAATTACATTCCCAGGTTGTACGCAAATTACCGGAAACAAAATCCTCCATGGTTTCAATACCTAACAATGTTGCGCCGCAATATTCTGCAGGATCGCCCTCATGGTCATATGAACCATCGATATATGTAACCTGCTTGCAGGTTTTGCAACCGGACAGAGATTCGCATGAGTTAAAAGCCCATGCTATTAAAATAAGAGCACCGGCGAATAATAGTTTTCTTTTCATTATTATTAAGTTTTCAAATCAAATTTATGAAACTCTTTTATATTAGAACATAATTTTGCCTAAAAGGTTGCTTTGGTACAACTTTTTGAATAAACAATGCATCAATTCATTAAATTGCCAGTCATTTGATCAGGAATGAAATTAATTTAACAGGATTAAAATCAAACATCATGGAAGATAATAAAATGAAAAAACATGTAACCGTGGTAGGAGCCATCCACATAGGCTTTGGCATACTCGGTCTGATCGGTGCACTTGCGGTTTTCTTCGCTCTTCATTTTGCAAAAGGATTTGTTGCGAATGAGGAAGTACCAACAGCGGTACTGAGCTTTCTCTCAATAAGCATTCCATTACTGGTCGGGTTTCTATCAACTCTGGGTCTGGTTGGAGGAATCGGACTGCTTTCGCACCAGACCTGGGCCCGTTATCTGGTAATTGTTGTTGCAGCGTTGGGCTGCCTCAATATACCTATCGGTACACTGAAAGGAGTCTATTCACTGTGGGTTTTGCTCCAGGATGAAACAGTAAGACTTTTCGAAAAGCAATAAATATATTTTAAAATGTTTTTGTATTGAAGTAGGGACGTTGCATGCAACGTCCCTACATGTTTTTATGATAATAATTTGACAGGCCAGTCAGGATTGTTTAAATTGTCAAAAAAATTCTGAGCATATGGCTGACGACAACAAGATCATCTTTTCGATGTCCCGGGTAGGGAAAACCTTTCCTCCTCACCGGCAGGTGCTTAAAGATATTTCTCTCTCGTTTTTCCTTGGAGCCAAAATCGGTATAATAGGTCTTAACGGCTCCGGGAAATCGACCCTTCTGAAGATCATTGCCGGTAAGGAAAAAGAGTTTCAGGGGGAGGTAACATTCCTTCCGGGATACACAGTGGGACATCTGTCCCAGGACCCGCTTCTTGAGGAAAAGCGGACTGTAAGAGAGATCGTTGAAGAAGGAGTCATGGAGATAATGGATATTATCAAGGAATATGAAAAGATAAATGAAAGCTTCGGGGAACCGGAAATTTATGAGAATCCTGATAAAATGCAGCAGCTTATGGACCGGCAGGCATTGCTTCAGGAAAAGATTGATTATCATGACGGCTGGAACGTAGAGCATAAGCTTGAACGGGCAATGGATGCGCTACGATGTCCCGAAAGCGATGTTAAGGTAGACATACTATCAGGTGGAGAACGGAGAAGGGTGGCATTATGCCGGTTGCTGCTCCAGCAACCAGATGTCCTCCTGCTGGATGAGCCCACAAACCACCTTGATGCCGAGTCAGTGCAGTGGCTCGAGACAACACTTAAGCAATATCATGGTACAGTAATTTGCATAACCCACGACAGGTATTTTCTGGACAATGTTGCGGGATGGATACTTGAGCTAGACAGGGGTGAAGGAATTCCATGGAAAGGCAACTATTCATCATGGCTGGAGCAGAAAACAAAACGGCTTGAAGTTGAAGAAAAGGGAAATATCAGAAGGAGAAAAATACTTGAGCGTGAGCTTGAATGGGTGAGAATGTCTCCCAAAGCGCGACATGCCAAATCAAAAGCCAGGCTTGGCGCTTATGAAAACCTTCTGAACCAGGATGTAAAGCAGAAAGAAGAGAAACTTGAAATATTTATTCCCAACGGTCCCAGGCTTGGTGATAAAGTAATAAAAGCATCTGATGTAGCCAAGTCATATGGAGAAAAGCTTCTTTTCGAAGACCTTGATTTTAATCTTCCTCCAAATGGAATTGTAGGGGTCATAGGTGCAAACGGCGCGGGGAAAACTACCCTGTTCAGAATGATAATGAAACAGGAAAATGCAACAAAAGGTATTTTCGAAATCGGAGATACTGTCTCTCTCGGTTATGTTGACCAGGCTCATTCATCAATAGATCCCTCAAAAACAGTTTATGAAGTTATCTCAGGCGGGCAGAACGATATTATGGTTGGCAACAGGCTTGTTAATGCAAGAGCATATGTTGCAAGATTTAACTTCACAGGAGCTGACCAGGAGAAGAAATGCGGAGTCCTCTCCGGTGGTGAAAGGAACAGACTTCATCTCGCCCTTACCCTTAAATCAGGAGCTAATGTTCTTCTCCTTGATGAACCGACAAATGATATTGATGTCAATACATTGAGGGCACTTGAAGAGGGACTTGAGAATTTTGCCGGATGTGCTGTTATAATATCCCATGACAGGTGGTTTCTCGATCGTGTAACAACACACATGCTGGCTTTTGAAGGCAACTCGAAAGTTGTATGGTTCGAAGGGAATTACTCAGACTATGAAGAAAGCTTTAAGAAGAGAGTCGCAGATACAACACCGGTGAGAATTAAGTATAAGAGGTTGGCTTAATGGTGCAAAGGCACAAAGGCACAAAGGCACAAAAAAAATAAAATCAGCAATACGGTGCACATTTATTTAGAAATGCTATGGTTTACTAATTGACCAACCGCGTTATTTTGTTGATATATGATATGACAATGTCCGGGGAAAAGATATATTTTTGAATGATATAATATTCTTTACTATTACGTTTTCACATTTTTAATAACTCATAACTAAACCAAACTTAAAATGAAAAAATTATTTTTTCTGATTTTTCTGGGATCATTTTTAGTTTTTATGATCTCATCCTGTAATGAAGACAAGGATACAGCTGAAAAGTTCAGTAAGCTGAGCGTTGAGGAGAATAAGACTGTTGTTGAAGATGCCGGCATTGATTTTGTCCAGGTTATGGACAGGATGAGACCGCTTAAGACAATTGATGCAGTTGCAAATCTTGCTGATATCATGTCTTCTTCGGATTCAAAAGGGATCGGATTTTTCAGGGATTCGAAACTCTTTTCAGCCTTTAAAGCGGCAACTTCTACCGCTAAAGGAAACAAAAAAGTTAATGATGTATTTGATGCGATGATCTCATGTAAAGGAGATGATCCGGAAAGTATTAAACAATTCTGGGATGAAAATGTAGGTACTTATACATGGAATCCATCACTGGATGATTGGGATATAGTGTTGGGCGGAAATAAATTCATTATATATTTTCCATCATCAGATGTGGCCACTACAAATGATGCAATTTTTACGATCTCAAATTATACAGGAGTCATCATAGCCAATCCTATTGATGATGATTATACAGGAGATTTACCGGCAACTGTAAATGCTGACCTGAAAGTCGGCAGTAAGACGCTCATTACATTTGTTTTTGGAGCTGAATATAACACTGATGGGGTTCCAAATAAAATTGCAGCAGACCTTGATATTGAGGGTTTTAAATTTGAGATTGATATAGCCAATACAACTAAGGTTGTTTCAGCTTCATACAAGTTTCTTGAGGGAGCTGATGTTATAATGAAGTTGACTGCATCAGGAGAGGGTTTATTCACTGAGGATAATTATAATGATAATACTACCACATATTCAGAAACAAATTACTATTATGATTTAGTGTATAATCCTTATACATATATGTGGGAAGAAGTTCTTGTCCCCTACACCGATACCTGGGAAGAGACAGACTTTGAAGAAATTTTACATTCAGCATCTGCTGATTTCCAGCTTTTCAATATTGCTATTAGAGGTAATATTGATGTTAAAAATCTTGTGGATCAGATCAAGATAATTGATAAGGATTGGGATAATGAAGTTATTAATGAAAGTACGGCTAAAGACCGCTATGTTGAAAAAATAAATCAATATTTGAACCTCAGGCTTGTCAATGTATCGAATAATGAGATAATGGCAAAAGTTGAAGCATATGTAGTTCATGAGACTAACTATAGTTATGAAGACATATATGTTGATTTCAGATTGACATTTAGTGATGGATCCCCTATTGATGTTGAAACATATTTTGACAACGGATTTGACAGTTTTGTTAATGAACTCAATGGACTGATAAATGATTTGAACTCAGAATACGAACTTGATATGGATCCGGTTGAATATTAATATGATAATTTACCCGATATGATTGTGGAGAGCCGTTTCAATGAGACGGCTCTCTTATTTAATTATCAAAGTATAGTAACTTACGCCATAACCACCCCACACTCCAAGTCCGTCACCCTGAACATTTGATTTTATTCCAGATAATGATGAAGCAAAAGGATTGCTGGAATTCAGCACTTCATCCTGGAAGGAACTCCAGAATTCATAATGAGCTTTATCGATTGTACAGAATTTTATGCTGACAGTATCTCCGATCTTAAAATATTCATTCCCATGTGATGAAAGAAACGATTCAGGCCCCCTGCTCATTGTAAAACCAAACTTCTGACCACTGAAGAAATTGTCATCCAGTCCCATCAGCATCGGGGATAGGTACCTTTTATCTTTACCATTACGCTTTGTCAGAATCCTGTAATAGTTCTTGTTTTCAGGGGGATCAGTAAATTCCATGTAGATGTTCCCGAGGCTGTCATTATTTTCATTTAACATAAAGGAGATGGCATCAAGATTAACTTTTTTGGGAATGGTAGTATTTGCCCGGGCAGTTTTCCCTCCGTACTCAGCAGTCAGGGTATACGTTTTCCCGGTATCCCCTTTTATTTCGTTTCCCTCAAAAATGTAGGGAGGAAAATAATTTTTGTTTTTTCTAAGTATCAGGATCTCTGTCTTATCGCCATCAGTTAGTGTCACTTTCGCGGTGGTCAGAACCAGATCTCTTAAAGATGCTGAATCAATGGAAGAAAAGTAAGGTGAATTTCGGGTAAGTAAAACCCTGGCATACTGACCCCCATCAATCCATCCGTCAATAACTATTTTATCATCAGGCTGGGGTAGGTTCATGTTAAGTTCATCGTTGCAGCTGAATGCAGAAATAAAGCAGATCACAAAAAGTATCAATTTGAAATTCCGTTTCGTCATAACAATTAAAAGTTAAAATTCCAGCTTACTGAAGGGATCACCGGAAAGAGGCTTACCTGAACCGCTCTGACTTCAAGCGAATATTTGTCTATATCGCCAATAGCTTCAAAATAAATAAAATATGGGTTTGGCCTGCTATAAACATTATATACCGAAAAAATCAATTCAGATGACCAGTTTTTTCGTGTAATTACTTTTCTGTTAAATGAAACATCCAATCTGTGATATGGTGGCATCCTGAAACTATTAACACTGCCGTATTCATTTATAATATTTCCCTGTATGATGTAACGCCCCACAGGCATGGTAAATGCATTCCCGGATATGAAGATGAAAACCGCAGAACCTGACCATTTTTCATTAAATTTTCTTACTAATGCCAATGAGATTTCATGTCTCCTGTCATATTTGGCCGGATAAAAGAATCCTTCATTTATCTCATCGAATTTTTGCTCTGTCCGTGACAATGTATAACTGAGCCACCCGGTTGTTTTCCCGGTCAGTTTACGGAGATATAATTCCATCCCATATGACTGTCCGCTTCCGACTACCATGTTTTCTTCAAGATCTCCGTCAATAGAATTATTAATAATTCCTCTGAGGAATTCCAATGTGTTATCCATTTTTTTAAAATAGACCTCAGAGGTGAATTCAAGACTTTTTAGCGGAAAGTTTCTGAAATATCCGATACTTACCTGGTTGCCAATCTGTGGCTTTATTCCAGAAGTGCTGGGTATCCAGATGTCGGTGGGAAGAGATGCAGAAGCTGAAGTAGCCAGATGGATGTATTGGGCGATCCTCATATAAGAAGCCTTAACCGAGGTGTTATTGTTCACCTGATATTTCAATACCAGACGGGGCTCAGGGTTGCAAAAGAACGCCAGCGATTTTCCCTGTTGATGATAAATCGTATCACTGTTTTGATCCGATAAATCTCTTTTATATTCAATAAACGGGCCATAGTGATTAAAAAACGAGAACCGTAATCCTGCTGAGATTGTAAAATCTGGTGAAAGATCAAACACATCATCCAGAAAAATTCCGCCTTCAAGTGCATGCATAGTGCCAAATTGTCCGATATTCACTATAAAATTTCCCGCCTGTGCATCGATCCTGTTTGGAATAAAGCTATGATCAGTCAGTTCAATTCCTGCTTTAGCTGTATGTTCATCAACCTTAAATGAAATATCGTTTTTCAGGGCATAATCTTCTACTCCCGAAAATAATTTAAAATAATAATCCGACTGTGAACCAAGAAGTTCAAATTTATAATGAGTTCTGGAAATGCTTGAGTTCAATTCTATTTCCCTGGCAATCTGATGATTCCAGGAAAGGGAATACAAAGAATTTCCCCATTTAAGAGAATTTTCCTGTTTAATTCCGGGTCTGTCTATTGTGAATTTATCATGTCCAAAATAGCCAGAGAATGATATATTGCTACGACTGGAAATATTAAGTTTCATACCTGCATTGAAATCTGCAAAATTATAAGTGCTGTTATTTTTAAAAAATGCAGTATTCTTCACGACACTTTTAACCAGAGGCAGCATAAGCAACTCAAGATAAGTCCTGCGAGCCCCGAAAATAAAAGAGCCGTTTTTTTTGAATACCGGTCCACCAATAGTAATTCTGGATGAAATAAGCCCCAGGCTTCCCATAATCTCTACTGAATCTTTATTCCCTTTATAGCTATTCAGCGTGACCACAGATGACAATTTCCCTCCGTATTGGGCTGGAATCCCTGATTTTATAATATTTGCATCTTTGATTAGGTCCGGATTAAAAACCGAGAAAAAGCCAAGAAGGTGCCCCGGGTTATAAACAATGTTATTATCATAAAGAATTAAATTCTGATCAGTACCTCCTCCTCTGACATAAAATCCGATATTACCTTCTGATCCGGCCTGTACTCCCGGGGTAAGCTGAAGTATCTTTAAAGGATCCGTTTCACCTAGCAAAGACGGTAATTCTTTCATCTCAACATTAGTAAGTGAAAAAGTGCTCATCTGCGAAGAGGAAACATGATCAATAAGATTTCTGGCTGTGATCACTACCTCTTTCATAGTAACAGTGAAAGGGGTAAGAAAAACCGTCATTTTAAGATCTCCGGATATTCTGCAGGCTGTATCAATCCGCAAATATCCGGTATACGAAAAAGCCAGATTATGCAGCCCTTCGGACATAGAAATTTCAAAGAAACCTGAATCATTTGTATGTGTTCCCCTTAATGAATTAATATCATAAACCGAAACATAATTCAAAGCCTTCTTTGTGGAATTATCATATACATTCCCTGTAATTTTATGCTCCTGCGGGAAAATATTCAGTTCAAAAACAAATACCAGTAAGGCCGACAATACTAATCTGCCAGGAATTCTAATGAAAGGTTTTGAAAAAGTATTTATCAATAAGAGTCCTCCTGAAGCTTATGGAATATTTAACTTTATCTTAAAATTAAGCAAAATCTGTTTGCCCAAAGATAATTCAAAAAAACTGCGATGTATCACAGTTTTTATAGCACTGCATGAATGACTTAATGTGCCAATTTGGTTAGACAATTTCTCAGACCGGGAGAAAGCTATAAGAAGAAAGTTGCAGATACAACACCAAAGAGGATTAGATATAAAAAATTGGCTTAAGGGCTTAATGGCGCAGCGGCGTAAAGGTTAACTAATTGAAATCTTATCAACGGGAGTTAAATTCAACGTGATCACTGACATCCCGGTTTTATTTGAGCTTTTCTTGTAATCAGTTTATTTCTTAATAACCTTATTAGTCTGCTTACATATTCCGTCCTGATTGGTAACTTTCAGGTGTAATAAGTAAATGCCTGATTGTAACCTTATATCTATTTTCATAGTTTTTTGAATTAAGAAAATTTACTATCAGCAAGTCAATAGTAAAAGTGATGGAAGAAATATGCTCATGTTAATAAAATATTGTAAAATACCCTTTTGTTTAAAAAAGTAATTTGCTTAGTTTTATGACACGATTTATACAAATGATAACACGATGGCATTAGCACGATTTGGAGTAAGTTTAGATGAAGACCTCCTTAAAGCCCTGGATGGCTTTGTAATTGATAACAGATTGCCGAATCGTTCTCAGGCAATCCGACATTTGATAGAAAGGAATCTGGTAGAGAAAAAATGGCAATGCAATCAAATAGTAGCCGGTGCAATTGTTATGCTATACGACCATCATAAGGGAGACATAACCACTAAATCGAATAATATTCAGCACGAATATTATGATGCAATACTATCCTCACAACATTTTCATTTAAGTCATGATAATTGTCTTGAAATTGTTGCTGTAAAAGGAACAGCAAAAAGATTAACGGAACTCTCAGATAAGCTAATCAGTATTAAAGGTATTATCCATGGTAAGTTGGTAATGAGTAGGACGGAATAATATATTTTTTTCTCAATATAGTAACACGAAAATAGAAATTAGTAACATTAATTTTGACCTCCATGAAAAGAAGTGTTTTACTTTTTATAATTGCAGTTGTGATGACTACGTATCCAGGATTCTCACAACAACAAAAAAGTATCTTAAAAGATACCATTAATATTGATGAAGTGGTAATAACAGGAACGAAGACATCTGTGAACCGAAATAATATTCCGTTAACGGTTTCAGTGATCTCGAAAGAGAAAATTGAAAATAGTTCCGAGTCTGCTTTGTTGCCTGTATTGTCAGAGCAAGTAGCAGGTTTGTTTGTAACCCAACGTGGTATTACTGGTTTTGGTGTTTCTACAGGATCAGCAGGTCAAATCTCTCTGAGAGGTATTGGTGGAAATCCAAACACACAAGTTCTGATATTACTTAATGGGAATCCCCAGTATATGGGCATTATGGGACATCCATTGGCGGATGCATATGTGGCATCCGATGTCGAAAAGGTAGAAGTAATTCGTGGTCCTGCTTCAACTTTGTATGGAACAAACGCCATGGGTGGAGTAATCAATATTATAACAAAAGAGCAAAAAGAAGATGGTTTCAAAGCCAGTGCCCGTGCCATGTATGGTTCTCATAATACTCAAAAATATATGGTTAACGGGGGATTTAAGAAGAAAGGATTTAATGTTTTTACATCTTTTAACCACGATCAAACCAATGGTCATCGTGATTCATCTGATTTTAAGATAGACAATGGATACTTACATGCAGGATACAACATTAACAAACATCTCAATATTAGTGGTGATTTCAGTCTAGCAAATTTCGATGCTACCGACCCGGGTCCTGAAGATTCTAAGGCAGGCTACACAATTGATATTACCCGTGGTATGGGAGCAGTTGCTCTTGACAACAAGTTTGATAAAACAAGTGGTTCACTACGATTCTTTTACAATTTTGGGGAGCATAAAATTACAGATGGGTTTCATTCAAAAGACAAAAACTATGGTATTGTATTATATCAGGCTCTAAACCTCTTCAAAGGAAATACAATTACTTTCGGCACTGATTACAAAAAATATGGTGGGATTGCAGAAAACGTGAAAGCCATGAACGGTAATGGAATGGTATTTGGAGACACAACAGTTTGGGAGATGGCAGGCTATGCATTTGTTCAACACGAATTTTTTGAAAAACTGGTTTTAAATGCAGGTTTCAGGCTGGAACACAATAGTGTATTTGGTAACGAGCCTGTACCAACAGGAGGATTAGCATATAATCCCACACCCGCTACAACACTAAAAGCTTCAGTAGCAAAAGGATTTCGAAGTCCTACCATCCGTGAACTTTATTTGTGGACTCCCGCTAATGCCAATTTAAAACCAGAGAGAATGATGAATTATGAAGTTGGCATTCTGCAAAAGTTTTTTAACAGCAAATTATCACTCGAATTAACTTTATTTAGAGCCAAAGGTGACAACCTGATACAGACTGTTATGGGTGCAACCGGCCCTAAAAACCAGAATACTGGTGAATTTTCTAACACTGGAGTAGAATTTGCAGGTACTTTTAAGCCAACCAGTATGTTCACCCTGAACGCTAATTACAGTTATATTTCAATGAAAGAACCCATTGTTGCCTCTCCTGAACAACAATTGTTTTTAAGTGGAACTTATAAATGGAACAGACTTACCATTAACCTTTCGGTACAGTACATACACAATCTTTATACACAAATAAAACCTCAGGAAGAAAAGGACAATTATACATTACTAAACTCAAGAATAGCATACATGTTAAACAAGTACGTTGATATATTTGTGAAAGGAGAGAACCTGACTAATACGAAATATTATATAAACTACGCTTACCCAATGCCAAAAATCATAGTTTTTGGAGGGTTTAATTTGCACCTTTAATTACTGCAAACCTTCTGTCGGATTTATATACCACTTATAAATATCATCCGAATAGTATTATTAATGAAGCAAACTTTTGTTTCAATGTTAAGTATATTCATCACGCAAAGCACATGATCCCAACCGCTACCAACAAAGACAAGACACTCCATCATTTTTGATAAAGACTGTGGAATTGATGATATGAATGCTATGAATATATTGCGGGCACCACCTTTGATAACCATAAAAGCAGTATTATCTTCAAATGGTTCATTATCCAGGAAACCCGGGATATATAAACATAATAACTTAACCTATGTGAATATTCCAGTACAGTTTCAGTAGTAACAAATAAGAAAGCCTTGATATTGTTGATTATCAAGGCTTTATGTGTTTATTTGTGTAGCCCCACCGGGAATCGAACCTGGATTTAAGGTTTAGGAAACCTCCGTTCTATCCATTGAACTATAGGGCCGGATAGAAGCGCAAAAGTATTGTTTTTTTTTCTCATTACAAACACTGCAGAGAGTGTCTGACGAAAAGTCTCAGGGAGTTTAAGAAGTTGAAGAAGTTGAAAAGGATTTACACCGTTATGCCGTTATGCCGTTGCACCGTCATAAATACTGTTAAACTACATTTCTCAAAATAAACTATATTTGATACTGTCAATTTTGTAAACAATGAACTGGATAGACCTCGTCATAATCATTTTACTTGTATTTTCTGTAATATCAGGCTTTACAAACGGATTTGTAAAAGAGGCTGCCTCTCTTGCAGGTCTGATACTTGGCATATGGGGAGCAATAAAATTTTCATCGTTCACATCAGAAAAACTTTATGACTTGTTCGATATGACAGGCCAGTATGTGGGAATTATATCTTTCCTTGTAACTTTTTGTGTGATTGTTGTGATAATACATTTCATCGGGATAATAGCTGACAAAATTGTGGATGCAATATCCCTGGGTTTCCTGAACAGAATTCTTGGTATGGTCTTTGGCCTTATTAAATCTGTACTGATAATGAGCGTGATTTTTGTTGTGATTAATGCCATAGATGCACGCAGACCATTTTTACCCAGGGTGAAAATTGAAGAATCAAGGTTCTATAGTCCGATTTCGGATATAGCACCGGCAATCTTCCCGGTAATCGGAGAAGGTAATTTCAACCAGAGCTTTGACAGGTTTAAGAAAAAACCTGAGCCGGCTGAAAAACCGGAAAATATCATAATTTAATCCTGTTTGTTATCTTTGCAATTCTCAAAAAATGCGGTTATGAATTTTGTCGAAGAACTGAAATGGAGAGGCATGATCCATGATATCATGCCCGGGACTGAAGAACTACTTAACAAAGAGATTACCACCGGATATATAGGATTTGACCCAACGGCCGACTCACTTCATATAGGACACATGGTACAGGTAATGCTGCTGGTTCACTTTCAGCGAGCCGGGCATGTTCCCGTAGCTCTCGTAGGTGGCGCAACAGGGATGATAGGTGACCCGTCTGGAAAGTCAGAAGAAAGAAATCTCCTGGATGAAACAACTCTCCGGAATAACCAGGAGGGAATCAAAAACCAGCTGGCTAAATTCCTTGATTTTCAATCGGATAAGAAGAACAGGGCGCTTATGGTCAATAATTACGACTGGATGAAGGAGTACTCTTTCCTTGGCTTTATCCGTGATATAGGAAAGCACATTACGGTAAATTATATGATGTCTAAAGACTCGGTAAAGAAGAGGCTCGGATCAGATGCAAAAGAAGGGATGTCCTTTACAGAATTTTCGTACCAGCTTGTCCAGGGGACAGATTTTCTTCACCTTTTTAATAAATATGGATGCCGTCTTCAGATGGGGGGATCCGATCAGTGGGGAAATATTGTGACAGGCACCGAATTGATCCGCCGAAAAACCGGAGGGGAAGCCTTCGCACTTACATGTCCGCTAATAACCAGATCGGACGGATCAAAATTCGGAAAGACAGAATCCGGTAACGTCTGGCTTGATCCGGAAAAGACTTCACCGTACCATTTTTACCAGTTCTGGCTGAACGTTTCAGATAAGGATGCTGCAAAGTATATTAAGATATTTACCTTAATAGGCCGTGATGAGATTGACGAACTGATAGCTGAGCATAATAAATCGCCGCATGATCGTTTGTTACAGAAGCGTCTTGCTGAGGAAGTAACAGTCATGGTGCACTCACGGGAAGAATTTGATATGGTATTTGAGGCATCACAGATACTTTTCGGAAAAGGGACCACAGAATCCCTAAGGAAAATAGATGAAAATACATTTCTCTCCGTATTTGAAGGTGTTCCCACCTTTGATGTTGGGAAGGAGATTTTCTGCGAAGGGATTTCCTTTACAGCTCTTTGTGCAGACCACGCCCGGGTATTCACTTCAAAGAGCGAGCTGAGGAGGTTGATCCAGGGTGGAGGTGTAAGCATAAACAAGAAAAAAGTTGAGAATCCGGAGATGGTTATAACCCCTGAAATGACGCTTAATAATAAATACCTGCTCGTGCAGAAAGGGAAAAAGAACTATTTCCTGATAAGGATAATCTGAAGCTACCTGAGATCGGCAGCAATTATTGAAACATCATCAAAAAGATAAGGATTTGTATCGGGTATTCCCAGGAACCTGATCATCTCCTGTAAATTCTTCTCTACAGGGTCTTTATTTGAGATATAGCGTATTATCTCCTTCGTACCTATGTCTGCCCCGTCCTCACCTTTTAACTCCGAAAGACCGTCAGTATAGCAAACGATTTTTGAAAAGTTTTTTATCGGGATATCAGTCACATTAACTGCAGGGATCTCATCAAGCATTCCTATACCAACACATGAGGATTTCAAATGGTAAACCTTATTTGTTGCAGTATCTAAAAGAACAGGAGAGTTATGAGCAGCATTAATATATTCAAGCACCTTATTCTTATGGTCATAACGGGCTATGAAGAAGGTAATAAACTTCTCTCCCTCAGCATTTGAAACTACTATTTTATTCAGCTTTTGAATTAAGGAGTCAAGCTTAATATCTTCAGTCAGAAGCGCTCTCAGGCTAGCCTGAAAATTTGACATAAGGATGGCAGCAGATATTCCTTTGCCGGAAACATCAGCAATACAGATACCTGTTTTTGTTTCCGAGAGCTTAACGCAATCGTAATAATCACCACCGACTTCATAATGAGGATAATAGAATCCACTTACGATCATTTCCGGATTTTTAGGCATACTACGGCTGTCCGGAATAAGCATTTTTTGCATCCTTGCCGCCAGCTCAAGCTCTTTCTTCAGGGCTTCCTGCCTGAGGCTCTCTTTATGAAGCCTTATATTTTCAATTGCAACAATTATAATACTTGAAATGGTCTGGATAAAATTAAGATGCTTGATTACGGGACTCATTCCTTCCCCCTCTTCTTCAATATCTCCGATAAAGAGAAATGCAAGATGTTCATTATTGTTATAAACAGGAACAATAATGTCAACCCCTTCGAACCCCATATCGGCTGATACGTATGTAATTTCGTTAAAGTCAAGAAGGCGTGATTTAACATCTAATGTTTCAAAATTTTTAGGGAAACCACCGTTAAGAAGACATTCCCAGGTTGCTGAACGCTTGAAAATAAGTATCTTCCCAATTCCAAGGTCGTTCCTGAGAATCGATTCATATTTGGAAAGAAGGTCTTCTGTAGGAAGGTTGGCATTGATCGATAATGTGATATCAAGCAGGGAATCCAGTTTGAACCTGGATAATTTTAACCTGTCATTAGAGACCTTTTTTTCTTCCATTTCAGAACTCAGCTTTTAACCCTTTCAATATATGCCTTGTTTGCTATGTCAACTCTGATTTTATCACCGGTATTTATGAACAGAGGAACCATTATACTGGCTCCTGTCTGTACTTTAACCTGTTTAAGAGTATTGGTTGCTGTATCACCTCTAAGTCCGGGTTCTGAATAAATCACTTCAAGAACAGCAAACTGAGGAAGTTCGACAGAGAGGATATTCTCTGTATCAGCATGTACAACAACCTCAACATTCGTATCATCAAGTAAAAACTCAGGATAATCGATAACGTGCTCTTCAACATGGATCTGTTCATATGTCTCAAGATGCATAAAATAGTAGCCCATGTCATCTTTGTACAGATACTTATAAGGACGCCTCTCCACTCTTGCCACATTTACTTTCGTGCCGGAGGAGAAGGTGTTGTCCAACACTCTTCCGCTTTTTATATTCTTTAGCTTGGTCCTTACAAAAGCCGGTCCCTTACCGGGTTTTACATGCTGAAATTGCACTATCGTATAAAGATCATTGTTAAATTCAATGACCAGTCCATTCCTGAAATCTGCAGTACTTGCCATAAACGTTTTACTAATTCTAAATTAAATCTATTTCTTTTTAATATCAAGCGGGTAAACCAAACCTTCGTAGTTCACGATTTCAACTGTGAACGCCCCGACAAAGATATCAAAACGAACCTTAACCGGTAAATAATTTTTATCAGCAGAAAACCAGAATGAAACATCTTCTTCAGTTTTAAAGAGTCTTCCGGTTTCAGTCACCGGATTAAATTTATGGCATTTGATCTTACCCGCCCTTGTTTTGATCTCTTCAGGTCCTATATACTTCATTCTTATCGGATAGAATTCATCCGTGAACCAGGTTATGATGGTTATCGTTTCTCCCTTTTTTATATTCTCAATATCGGGCAGAATATGGTTCCGGAACCAATAGAAGCATGATAGTATATCATGGATACCACGGGTAGTTATGTGCACTCCGGTGAGATCACTGGTGAGAATAGCAGAATCATTCCGGGAAACATGATCGAACATCACTTCATTGTATTTCCTGTATCTGCCTTCACTTATGTTACGGATTGATTTTACAGGTAATTCCGTTTCAGGGTTCATATAGCTCTCATAAATATCTCTGACCTTAAATATGGCATCAGCCATACCTGTTGTTTTTGCGAGTAAATAAGAATGCCAGACCTCTTTCCCGTTAATTGTATCTGTTTTAAGTTCCAGGGTACCTGTCCCTCCTGTTATTAATCCATAATGAACGGTATAATTAATTTTTTCCCCCGGCTGATATGAAGAGATCTGCCCTGTGCCCCTTGAAATTACCAGAAATAGGAAAACAGATATCAGCAGCAACTTTTTCATCATTATTAATAAAACAATTTACGGGCCAATTATTTCCCTGACAGATTTTTAACAGGTTTAGAAGTCAGAAAATCTTTGAGATAAAAGGGTTCAAAATATGCGACATCTTCAAAACGATGCTGATTAAGTGCCTCATATGCAGGTTTCTGCATAAATGAAGCTGATATCCTGAAATCAGCATCAAAGAGAATATTACTCCGGGTAATTACATCTCTGCATTTGATTGCTCCGTCACCGAAAAATATAATTCTGGAAGTTTCCGGAATATCGGAAAAAGAGTTTTTATCCATTATCTCTGCCCTGATGCTTCTGATTGCATCGCCATGCACATCAAATAAAGAATAATAAATCTCCATTCTGCGTGCATCAAGAGACGGGCAGAATAGATCTGTACCTTCCAGGCCATATTTTTCTGCATGTATTTCCATGAATCCATAAAACATTGAAAGGGTTGTATCAACACCTATCAGGGGAACGGAAGCGGCATAGGCAATTCCTTTTCCGGCAGAAACTCCTATCCTCAGTCCGGTATATGATCCGGGACCCTTACTTACAACTACAGCATCAAGATCTCCGGCCCTGATGCCGGTCTCATTCAGAAGATCCTGAATGAAAACTGTAAGGAGGGAGGCATGAGACCTGCCCTTGTCGCTTTCTCTGATGGCTATCACTCCGCTTCTTTCGCACAATGCGACAGAGCAGAGATCCGTTGCTGTTTCAAGACATAATATCATTTTCCCGGGAGATTCTTTCAGGCTATTTCACCTTGTAAAGATCCTCTTTCTTTACGATCTCGATCAGAGTACTGTCAGATAATTTCTTGCTTATTGCGCTGAATGGTGATGAGATTACACGTGCGCTGTCTTCGACACCGGATAATATCTCAATATAGTTGTTATCCTGGATCCCGGTCTTCACGTCTTTTGCAATAGCATAAGTGCCGTCGGTGACAAATACCAGGGTCCGTATCTCCTCATCAGAAACAGTTTTTGATACTTTAGTGGTATCTGAACGTGTTGTGACTGACTGTATCGGCACTGTCAGGATATCAGGTTTTGATTCAGTCTGGATATCTACTGTGGCAGACATCCCTGGTCTGAAGGGATTAGTACTGTTCAGAGCCAGTTTTTCATATGATTGGGGAATTAAAAGGATCTTAACGTCAAAGTTTGTTACCTGGTCGGCTGATACGCCTGTAGTTTTTGCGGAGTTAGCAATCTCGGTCACCAGACCTTTGAATTTCTGATCGAGGTAAGCATCTACTTCTATAAGTGCAGTATCGCCAAGGTTCACTCTTACGATATCGTTCTCATTGACTTCTACCTGGGCTTCCATGCGCGACAGGTCGGCGATCCGCATAATTTCAGTTCCGGCCATCAGGTTTGTTCCTGCGACTCTCTCTCCAAGCTCTACAAGCAGCATGGAGACCGTACCTGTCATGGGGGCATAGATTGATGTTTTAATAAGATTTTCATTTGCCTCTTTAAGTGAAGCCTCCGTGCTTACCACGGAGAATTTTGCAGCATCAACTTCTGCCTTTGCAACGTTGTAGGAGGCTTCGGCCTGTTCAAATTCTGATTTGGAAATGGTCTGTTCCCCGTACAGCTGTTTTGTTCTTTTGAATGATAATTCTGCCTGGGTAAACTGGGCTTCAGCCTGTGCAAGTCGGGCCCGTGCAGAGCTGATGGCTGCAATTGAGCGATCTTTCTGTGATATGTAAATATCAGGCTTGATCCTGAGCAGGAGCTGTCCCTTATCGACATTGTCACCTTCTTTTACTGTAAGCTCAACAATTTCACCTGAAACATCAGGAGTTATTTTTACTTCCTTTTCTGGTTGTATTTTGCCATTGGCAGTTATTGTCTCGGTTATCAGGCGTTTTTCGGCATATTCAACTACAACTTTAACTGTGGCTGCTTTACCAAACCAACCGGCTTTTTTACCAATAACTGCAAAGATCAGAAGAACTACAACTACCGGAATCAGGATCTTTAATAACTTATTGCTTTTCATGATAATCTACCTTATGATGTGAATTTATTGATTCAGATTTAGTGGTACCCCTTTGTAAAAATCGAGGACTTTTGTTTTGAATATGTACTCATATTTTGCCTGCGACATGTCCGACTGGGCATTTAAAAGCTGTGTCTTCGCAGCATTATAATCGACCGGAGTAATCATACCGACATTGAATTTCTGCTCGGTATACCTGAATGACTCCTCCATTGAAGTCACTGCCTTTATGCTGGCATTATATTTTTTAAGAGCGGCAACAGCATCTGCATAGGCCTGCTGGATATTCTTGTAGAGCTGTTTCTTTGTTCCATCAAGTGCATACCGGCTATTTTCATTTGCAAGTTTTGAATTTGAAATGTCTTTATTAACCTGCCACCCGTTAAGGATTGGTATATCAAGTGAAAAACCGATTCCATAGTTTATATTATCATTTACCTGGTCCTGGAATGTATATTTTCCATAGATGGGATCTCCTGTTCCGGGATCCAATCCCAGAAGTTTTTTTCTTATGCTGGAATATCCTGTACTGAATGAATGGTTCATCGAAAGACGCGGACTTCTGCCTCCCTGTGACGTTTTAAGGTCAAACTGGCTTGCTATCAGCTTATATTCAGAGCTTTTTATTTCAGGTCTTGTTTCTGATGCAACCTTAAATATTTCATCAATATTTCCGGTAATTATCGAATTTGAATCAACAAGAATATCAGGAACTATAACCTCAAATCCTTCAGGTGTTTTAAGCTCCAGCAACTGGGTAAGGTTCAGAAGAGAAATATCGAGCTGATTTTTAAAGTTAATATGCTGGAGTTCCTCCTGGGCTGCCTGGGATTGAATTTGTAAGAGATTTCCACGTGCGACACTTCCGGCATCTACCAGTTTTTTTGTTTTTTCTATCTGCTGAAGTGTTATCCCAAGCTGATTTCCTGCTGCTGAAACCAATTCTTTATTGAGAAGAATCTGCAGGTAGCCAAGGGCTACATTCAATGAAATATTGTCACTTATATTCTTCAGATCTTCCTGGCTTGCAAGCAGGTCGTATTTGTTCTTTTGTATTGTATTATAGTTTTGAAGTCCACTGAAAAGTGGAAGGCTGCCTCCAAAATAGAACTGGTCTGACTGACCATTCTGGTCTACGTATTGATAGGTCTGCTGGTCCAGCGTCCGGTTAAAGGAATAATTGTGTGATGCCGAGCCATTAAGTGTAGGCAGCAATTTAAGCCTGGCAAGATCCAGGGTATTCTTCTGAAACTCTGTCTGAATAACCTGTTGCTTTATCTGAATATTATTTTCAATGGCATATTTAATGCACTCCTCGAGAGTCCATACCTTCTTCTGGGGCCAGCCAGATTCCTGGAATAACAGGAACAAAACTGTTATGAAGAATAGAATCTTTTTCATCGTTATTTATTTGAATAACTGCGACCGGGATCAAAATTCAATTATAAATACGTAAATTCTCATCCGGTGCTGCATTTCTTTGTTTAAATCCTTATAAAAAATAAGGTTACGAAGATAATTATAATCTTAGTTTTAAGGAGTGATTTTCCTGAAAAGATGATATACAGTCACTATTTTAATGAACATACCGACACTGAGACATACATTATTGTCAGGTCATTTAAACAATATTTTTAAATTCAGAGGCTGGTTTAAAAAACAAATTTCTGTTTTTATGCAGTAAACATTAACAAAATTCGTTAAAAGGTCAGATTTTATCAAATATTTTTGACACAAAAGCTAAATTAACTATCTTGTGCGCCCTATATAAAACCAATAAATTATGTTACATTATAAAGAATTAGGATTAGTAAATTCGAAGGAATTATTCAGGAATGCTGTCAGGGGAGGCTATGCCATACCGGCTTTTAATTTCAACAATCTTGAACAGTTGCAGGCTATCATCAGCGCCTGTGTAGAAACTAAATCTCCTGTGATCCTGCAGGTATCAAAAGGTGCACGTAAATATGCGAACCAGACCCTGCTCCAGTACCTTGCAAAAGGTGCAGTAGAATATGCAAAAGAACTTGGTTATGCAATTCCGATAGTTCTCCATCTTGACCATGGTGATTCATTTGAGACATGCCAGTCATGCATTGAGACCGGTTTTTCGTCAGTGATGATTGATGGTTCACATTTCCCTTATGAAGAGAACGTGAGGTTAACAAAACAGGTTGTGGAGTATGCACATAAGTTCGATATTACAGTAGAAGGCGAGCTTGGTGTATTGGCAGGTATCGAGGATGAAGTTTCATCAGAGCATACGTCTTACACAAGACCCGAAGAAGTTGAGGATTTTGTCAGGAAAACCGGAGTTGACTCATTAGCCATATCAATAGGAACATCACATGGTGCTTTTAAATTCAAGGTTAAACCGGGAGAGCTTCCACCTCCTTTACGTTTTGATATACTCGAGGAGTGCGAAAGAAGAATCCCTGGTTTCCCAATTGTTCTTCATGGTGCATCTTCTGTACCACAGGATATTGTCGCGGAGATCAATAAGTATGGAGGGAAGATGGAAAATACAGCCGGCGTATCTGAAGATCAGTTGCGCAGGGCTGCCAAATCAGCAGTTTGCAAAATAAACATCGACAGCGATGGCCGTCTTGCCATGACCGCAGCTATCCGTAAGGTATTTGTTGAGAAACCAGGAGAATTTGATCCGCGTAATTACCTTGGTCCTGCCCGCGAAAAGCTGAAAGAACTTTATAAACATAAAGTCGTAAATGTACTTGGCAGCGCCGGGAAAGCTTAGGGATAATACATAAAGTTGTCAATACCGTAATATACACAAAGCCAGTCTTTTATGGACTGGCTTTTAATTTATGTTTAAAAACTGTCACCGGCAGGACGTCCATGTGATGTTCCTATTTCATATTTTAGCCGTCAGATAAGCTTACTTCAGGAAGTGAGGCATTTAGTATATAAAGAGGATCATTTACGGCGTACCAACAGGCTCTCTGTAATGCTGAACAACCGGGAGATGAGAGCCCTTGGAATATATTGCACCCGGTACCGGGTAAAGAATAAATCAGAATTTTTAAGGGAGACAGTCATGAAAGCCATTCTGAAAAGGTTCGAGGAGGAACATCCCACCTTATGGGAGGAACCAGAACCAACTCTTTTTAATCAGGATGCGACTAAATAAAATTTGTATTATAGCCTACATTTTTTAATTTTACGAACTGAGAAAGTTAATTTCAGCAGTCCGGAATTGATATTGAACACAAGCTTATTTTGGAATCAGGAAGAGAGAAATGTACCCTGACAAATTAATTATCGAACCCACAAAAAGATCTCCCTGGATCGTTCTGGAACCGGGCAGGATATTTATCATGGGAAGATCAATTATTGAAAATCCTTCTGCTTTTTATGAGCCGGGACTCAGGTGGCTGTCAGATTATTCGAAAAGCTGGACAGGAAAAACAAGAATCGATCTGGGATTTGAGTATATAAATACAGGTTCAATGAAGTGGCTCTATATTCTTCTGAAGCAGATGGCAGAGATCAGGGAAATAGCCGAAAATGTCGTGATAACATGGTATTATGAGGAGGGCGATGATGATATGTGTGAGCTTGGGTTTATTCTCCGGTCGCTTGTTGAGTGCCCGTTCACAATCGTTGAAGTTAATGAGATGAACCAGAAACTGTATGGAGATTTTCTTGCAAAGAATAAATAGCTAATCCCGTCAGTCAGCCTCTAATAATCAACGGGAGTAAATGCAATCAAAATTTTATTTAGTTTTGCAGCGGCAACAAATAAAATATTGACCCATGGTGTAATTGGCAACACGTCGGATTTTGGTTCCGCAGAGTCCTGGTTCGAGCCCAGGTGGGTCAACAGAAACCGATCTCATTCTTTTTACAACCGCTTAAAATCAAGGATTTCAGGCGGTTTCTTTTTCTACAGGTACTCAAAATGTACGCCAGAACTCATGGAAAAGGGCACACGACGCAAGACGCAAGGTTAAAACCGAGTGTCGTGAGTCGTGAGTCGTAAGTCTTTTTTACTCCTTGTACTTAAGATAAGCTCAATAATTTCAGATGGGAGTTGTTCATTTTGCCATTCTCTTTCTGCGTTTGTCGATTTACCGGTATTTTTCACGGCTTTCAGTGCGTACATCGCTGCTCTTTTGTCAGATGTCCACCCCGATGTTCTGCAATGAATCTTTTATCTCGCATTTTGTCTTTTGTCGGCTCCCGATTAACGGGCTGGTTTCCATTATTGTCTTAATAGCCAAAGAAATACTATTTGTTTATTTCAAATTCGATAAGTTCAACCGGTACTCCATTATGTTCAATCATTGCAACCCTTATCCCGTCAGAGTTTGATTCAGGTTCTGAAATCACATTAAAATCATGGGTAGCAAGTTCATAGTCTATATCCTTGACTTCAAATGCAATATGTGGAACAGTCTGGATTAATTTGCTGACAGGGCTATCCTTTTCAAATCTCATCCATTCAATTCCAAAAGGGCTGGTGTCAAAGCCGGATACATAAAATTTAAATTTGGGTAAATAGGTTTCCCCGGGCATTTTCTTTTTCGTGGGAATTCCCAGGTGATGATATTTCCATCCCCAGTCACCAGCGGATATCGGCTGTTCATGATCCAATCTTAGTTTGTTCATTGGAATATTTCTAATTTAAATTTATCTTACAGGCAATACAAAAGGAACGATGAACACTTAAAGCAGACCCGCAATTTGGGCAAGTCCTTCTTTCAGATTCAAAGGAGAGAAAGTTTTTAATCCCCTTTTCTTTTATCATTAAAAGATTTTCAATAAAACTGGTTTTGTATTTTGTTCTGTACCGTTTATCAAGCTGTTTCAATCTTTTGCATGGATATTTTTCACACTCATAGCAGAATTTTGAGGTTGTTTTGACAAGGTGAACGCACTTTGGAATTATGCACCGTTGAATTGAAATAGCTTTATCTGCAGAGTAAATCCGACAGCCGGGGCACCTGTTTTTTTCTCTCAGGTACGCAATACAGGTTCCACAATTCATTCCACAAGGAGCAATCAGGATTTTGTCAAATTTTACCAGGGTACTCATTGAAAACAGCTTTTATTATAAAAATTTAAGTCAGGAGCGGTCATCTAATTGCCTTTTTACGGCCAGGCAATAAATTGAGATTGCGTTTCGCCAGCCTTGCTCCGCTACCTTCATCGGCCGCAGGTCGACTTTGGCGACCGAAGGACGAAGCGGCTGTGCGAAGGCGATGCTGGCGTATGGCACGTTTTTATGCAATTTTCAACAAATGCATTAAACTCACAATTTGTTAATGCCTTTGCCCTTTTTTTGACAGAAATATTATTTTAAGGTTGTTGTTCAAACAGCCATACTCCTTCTGATCGGAGGATCAGGATTATAATCTTCTACAACAAAATCATCAATAGTCAGCTGATCAAAGGGTTTTTTTGTAATGTGTAATTTTGGTAAAGGTTTGGGTACTCTTGACATTTGTTCAAGAATTGCAGTTACATGATCATATTTTTCTTCATTGCCGTCACTGGGAGCATTTTTATTAATCCAATCAACTACTTCTAAATATTCTTCTTTTGCAGAAACATTTCTTATTCTTTTTTGCAGTTCCCTGAAATTATCTCTGTGCCATTGAGTTCTCTTCCCAATACTGGCATAAAAATGTGAATCTCCGAAAGTATGGATAAATGTTTTAGGAACCATCCCCGCTTCCTGAGCAATTACCTGGGTAAGAGCAGCATAACTGGCTATATTAAAAGGAACACCCAGAAATTGATCACAACTTCTCTGGTAAAGTTGCAATTCTAACTCGCCTTCTTCATTAGCAGTTGCCTGATATAAAACATGACATGGAGGCAAAGACATTTTTGGAGTGTCTCCGGGATTCCATGAATCAACAATATGTTTTTTCCCGGTTGGTTTCTTTCTTAGACCATTTATCAATTGTTTCAGTTGATCTATTTCAACAAACTCCTCTTTGTCATGATCAAAATATTCCCATCTCCTCCATTGTTTCCCATAAATTGGTCCGGCATCGCCCCATTTTTCTGCAAACGCAGGGTCTTCTTTTATTCTCTGACCATAATCTTCCATTGCTTTGTCCCAATCAGGAGAATACTTTGCAATACCTTCAGGAAAAATTCCTTCTTTTTGCATCCCGGGAAGATTGCCCTGAAAAGCATCGGGTCTCCAGATAGGGGCGTTATTGTCTTCAAGATATTTAATATTTGTATCCCCTCTTAAGAACCATATTGTTTCATGAAACATAGATCTTGTAGCCATCTTTTTAGTAGTTAATAATGGGTACCCTTCTCTAAGATCATATTCGTTTTGATACCCGAATAAAGAGATAATCCCGGATTCTTTGCTTCCCCCTTTAAAATTTGAACGATCAGAGGTTAAAATTGCTTTTGCATGATCTAAATATTGTTGCGCCATTTCTTATTCAGTTAAACATCAATACTATTTACTAAGGATAATTGTAGTCTGGTTATTTTTTTAAAAGTAGTTATTATTCCTGTTTGTTATCAGACTCCAATGTTTACTGAACAGAAAATTATTAACAAGAGACGTTAATCGTTGTTCTTAAATCACCCACTGCACTAAATTTCTTTATAAGGGCATTATTCAGCTTTGATTATTTGGTTCATTTTGGTTTCGCCGAGCTCGCCCCTCTAATGCACTCTAATAATAATGTGGCTCACAAATTCGGGTTTCGGTTGTATCAAGACAAAAGAACAGAAACCTTTAACATTTGATATTATCCAGGGAATGCAACATAACGGCCAGGTAATAAAAGGAGGTTGTGTTACCCGACGACAGAACCGGGCATGATCCCGGTACTTTAGCTCAGCCAGCCGTGTATTTCTTCACAATAAAGGGAACAGTTAATATATTTGATTTTATAAACTTTTGCCATGACAAAGACAGAATAGTTAAGGAGATTCTTAATTTTATAATTTTAGAAAACTTAAGGTTTATTACTTGTAATTACAGTGAATTTTTAAGAATATAATACTGAAAACAGGGTAGTGTTTTTGTGCATCTGGTCAGTTATAGTCTGGAATATTAAAGAATAATAAAATTTCATTGGTAACTTGTCAGGAGGAATCAAGATCGTGTTCTGTAATCCACCTTATGTCATTTATCCCATATACAACCTGATATGATTGAGCAATAACCCGAATGAGAGCACAATCCAATGAAAGCATGAATGATTCCATTTCGGGATGCCGCTTCAGATGTGCCTGGTAAGTTGCTTCATTCTCTTCTATACTGATCTCTTCAGCATGTCCAATAATAGTCAGGACGATGCTTTCCTGCAGATCTTTCATATTAAAATCTCCTTTTTCAATGAGGAGCGCCACTTTGCTGTTCTGTGCAAGATTTCGATACTTAAGTGTATTCCGATAAGTCGCAAAGATCAGTTGCCCGAATCTTCCATGTGGTGTTATCGCTATCAGACTCGTATGTGGCTGTCCATTACTTTCTGTTGCCAGAACAGCGAACCGGCTGGTCTGAAGGACGCCCTCGATATATTCTTTTATTGTGCTCTGTTTATCCATGTATCTATGAAACTGGTTAGCCTTAATTCTTTGGGTGTTTTGTTCATTAGCTGGCAATATTTCTTAACATTCCCCTGAAAATAAAACCATGAAAAGGGAGAATACTATACCAGTAAATCCTGCCCCATAGTCCTAAAGGTCTGAATGTTGCAGTTTGATGCAAAACATTATTATTATCGATTCTGAATTCGAGCCAGGCCTCTCCGGGTAGTTTCATTTCAGCAAATAACAGCAATCTTTTTTCTGTTCTGTCGGCGATCAGAACACGCCAGAAATCGAGGGCCTCTCCCGGTGAGATTTCAGTCTGGTTTTTTCTGCCTCTCCTTAACCCGACACCACCGAATAGCTTATCAACAAATCCACGAACTCTCCAAAGCCAGTCTGCGTAATACCAACCGGTACTGCCACTAATTGACCAGATTTTATTGAGGACTTTTTCACTATCAATGATGTGAAGTTTCCTGTCATCAAAATAGCATCCATTAACAGGAACTTCAGCATAACGTGAAATTCCATAATTCAGAGTATTGGATGTTAGTGCATCTTTCCAGCTTGATGGTACCTGATTCAGCTCAATCTTCTCGAATGCTTCACTTATTGCATCCTCATAACTTACAGGCATAATTCCAAGGATCTCTTTCAGGTTGTTCTCTTTGCATACCACCTCAACTTTCATGCTGTCAACAAGGTTTTGAGCTAGCGAGTAGGAGGTTGAGGTGATAAAGTAGAGCCAGTAGGATGATAGTTTTGGAGTCATGACCGGTACAATTCCTATCCATCGTCTAAGCCCCCTGACCTTTGCAAATCTTAACAGCATCTGCTTGTAGGTCAGAATATCAGGACCGCCAATATCGTAACTTTGATTAAATGTGGTTTCATTTATTAATACGCCTGACAGGAATTCAATTACATTCCGGATTGCAATAGGTTGCGATTTTGTATCAAGCCATCTGGGAGCAATCATGACCGGCAATTTCTCAACCAGATCGCGGATTATTTCGAAGGAAGCACTTCCTGAACCAATAATGATTCCGGCCCTGAGTGTTGTTAATGAGTAAGACCCAGAACCTAATATCCTTTCTACATTCCTGCGACTGGCAAGGTGCTTTGATAGTATTTTCTCATTTACTATCCCGCTGAGATAGATTACCTGACGTGCATTGGTTTGTTGGATACAATTTTTAAAATTGATGGCTGAGATCTCCTCCATTTTCTCAAAATCACCTGTTGAAGTTGACATGGAGTGAATAAGGTAATAAGCCGCATCAATGTCGAAAGGAATACTCTTAAGTGTCTCTGTTTTTAAAAAATCAACCTCAAGTACTGATAAGGAGGGTGACCTGTACTTATTTGAATCAAAACGTGCTTTGTCGCGGACACAACAGATTACCTCATGTCCACTACTTAATAATACAGGTAATAATCTCTGGGCAATATAACCGGTTGCCCCTGTTAAAAGTACTCTCATTTGATATTTAAATTAAACATAACTATCATTTTTTGGAAAAGGTTCTGGTGGACTTGTGGGATTCCTTATAAAAGAAGTAAGATTCTCATAAAGGTATACAGGAAAACTCAGGAAAAACTATTTGAGAAGGAATAATGTTCCGGACGAGATGAGATTCAAAGAAAGTTTTGATAGTCCGGGCAGTCAGGCAAGGGTTGCAAGCAGTTGAAAGACTTTATGAGATTTGCATAAATGGAGCTAACTCATCTTTTCAATCCCGAGAATTGCATACTCTTTTCCCATAGAAGTTTTTGATTGGCTGAGTTAATGAACTCGTTTTTAGGCACCACAGCTTTACATTTTTCAAAATATTTTCCGGTAATGTTTCTTACTTCTTCCGATGAAGCCAGATGGACAGAAGTTTCTGCACCTTTTTTTGGTGATAACAGAAATGGTTTAAACATATTATTAATAAGTCCGAAAACTCCTTTCAATTCACCGGCAAAGTTCGTCCTCACAACTCCGGGATGTAAGGCATTTACAGTGACACCTATTTCTTTCAATTTTTCGGCAAGCTCAAAAGTGAAGAGAATATTCAATAGTTTAGTATCACAATAAGTGGTGAATGAACTGAATTTCTTTTCGCTCTGAAGATTCTCCGGATCAAATCTTCCCGCCTTATAACCTGCTGAACTGACATTGATTATCCTGGGGTCATCGCTATTTTTTAACAGATCCAATAGCTTATTTGTAAGCAGGAAATGCGAAAGATGATTAATCTGGAACATCTCCTCGAATCCATCCACGGTAATTTTTCTTTCCGGTAAGCATACGCCGGCATTATTTATCAATATATCAAGTTTTTGATACCTCTCTTTAAACAATTCAGCACTTTTGCGAACATCAGTCAACGATAGAAGATCTGCGATAATAAAATCAACATTGCTATTCCCTGAGGAAGATATAATTTCATTCTTAACTGCCTCAGCCTTTTGAAGGTCCCGGGCAATAAACACTATCTGGTAACCTTTCGCAGAAAGTTCAGTTGCAGTTGCCTTTCCAATACCTGAGTTGGCTCCGGTGATTAATACAGTTTTCATTCTTTTAGGCAAGATTATAAGAGTAAATTAAGATTAATTAGGGCTAAAATGTCAGCACATTGGCCTTTTAAAGTGATACTTATTTATTGATTTATTTTGCTCTCATTTTGTTGCCTTTAACATTGTGTGTTACTTCAGCAAGTCCCAGTTTTTCCATTAATGGCGGGACGTACATTCCAAGGCGACCTCTGAGTCCTTTTTTAAGTCCATACCAACCACCAACAGGATTTTTCTCTGAGCGCCCCCAGGCTTCTACTGTTCCTTCCTTTGCAGGTTTCTGCTCGTCAGCGCTACCAAGCTCCATCCAGTCTCCGTGCTTTTTAAGCATAGTGTGAAGGTCACAAAGACATCGATAGTCATAATATAAAACTGTCTTCCCGACTGTACATACAAGTACGTCTTTGTTGTCCTTTACTTCTTTGTGCATTTTGAAGTCAGATGATAGCGGAGGAGTTTTAAGTGTCCAGGGATTTTCTTTTGTGCCTTGTTCTGTTGTCATTGTTCTGGGTTTTACTGGTTAAGGTGTCCCAGAGTAAACAAGGGTCAATAGTGTATTGTTCAAATTCACTCTTTTTTAGGTAATATGGCAATAATCTGTTTTTCACAATTTTACTGTTTGACTTTATACCTGATTATAGCAATATCCGATACATGACAACAAACGTCTCTGTCATGGGTGCAAGAGCAAAAGTTGAGGAACTTAACGACAAAACTCCTCCTTGGCGGGAACAAGATCATGACAACCAGGCCATCTGTAGCCCAGGCGGAGGCTGTACCTGTAATTTTATTGTCAGTGTTATTCCGGGATAATATTTTAATCTGTTATTTTGGTTTATTTCTTTTATTATAATCCCTTTCTACAAGGGATCTTTTATTTACTGAGCCATGGGAGGGAATAAATATTTTACATTTTGTATTAAGGAGTTTCCTCCAGCTTTTTAGGATTTGAACGTGATCAGATACAAAAGGTGGGAATACGGTCCACCAGAATATTCCGAACATAGTATCACCTACCAGGGCAACCTCATTATCTATTATTAAGCTAATTGACCCTTGAGTATGTCCTGGAGTATGAATTAAATAGGCATTGAATCCCAGATTTGAGAGGTCAAAAGTTTTATCAATTGCATTGTCGGATTCGCATGGTTGATATCTTGCAAATGACATAAACTGTCTGGCAAAAACTTTAACCAGATATTTTGTAATTGGATTTGTCGCGGCAGGAAGAATATTGTCACCGGTAGCAAGGTACTCAGCTTCAGATTTGTGAATAATTACCTGAGCATTGTATTTTTCTTTTATTCTATATGCATTTGCTGCATGATCGAAATGTGAATGGGTGAGGACTAAAAGATTAATCTGTTTAATCCTCAGTCTTTCCAGTCTCTTTTGCAGAGTTTTCCACATGAATTCCGGACTTGTGTCAATCAATATGTTAGACTTGCCATTGGTAAGAAGAAAAACATTGCTTCGTCCTGAAAGGACCTGAATTATTTTATACTCACTGGATGTCGACCAGATTCTCATTTTTAGCCGATTAACAATGTTCGATTACAGGCAGTATTTTGAACGCAACCTGAAAAACAAATGACCATTGTTCGTGTTATGTTTTCGTTGCAAATAATTCTTGTCCGGATTGGGATTTATCTATTATTAATCTGTCTCGGTTTAAACAGAGTCAAGGTTTTTATATCTTCTTTGCAACTATGAAGTATTGTGGTATACTTTGATGCAAACTTTCATTTTCGATAGTTTCAAAATTTCCATCAGCAATTAAATCTTCTAATTCATTGACTTTAAATGATTTTATATCTGGAATTAATCCAATTTTACTTAAAAGCGTTAACGAAATATTTAGAAATATCTTCTCTCCAATACAAGGTATAACAGAAATAATCAATCCTCCCGGTTTTAATAGGTCATTTATCCTTTGAATTGTCTTTTGGTTATCTTCCAATAAATGCAGAATATAAAAAGCTAAGATTACATCGAATGAACCACTTTTATATCTATCATCAAATATTGTTGAGTGTGTGTATTCTATATTTTGAATTTTGCGATTGTCTGCTTTATTATTTGCGATCTCAATCATTTTAGACGAGATATCAATTGCATGATTCAATTTCACATTGTCTGCGATCTCATTGGATATTAGTCCAGTCCCGCATCCGAAATCTAATACAGTATCACTAGTCTTAAGGTATTTCTTAGTTCTGTCAATAATCTTGATGTAAGTCTGTTCATCTTTTTTTCCTTCCTGATCAAATTTGTATGCTGATTTGTCCCAGAATTTTTCTGATTTATTCATTTTTGTCCTAATATATATATTTGGTTTAAAGTTAAATATATCATCTGCATTTAGTTTTTTTCTAAGTTAAACGAAAGTCATTTGTCAAGGTATACAATTATTTCCTGGCCGTTAGGTTTCTGTTGCCCTTTTTAAAGTCCCGGTAAACGGCAAGCCGGTCGTGTCACGATAAAACTGTCAATGTGGCGAGCAAAAATTCTGTAATACTTTAAATATTGTAAAGAAGTTCTGTGTCTATATTACCTTTTGTGATATAACTACCGATTTTCTACTTTGTTAATTTCAGATTACAGAAAAAATCAAGTCAAATCAAAGCGGTCAAGA
Organism: Bacteroidales bacterium; assembly: GCA_025454795.1. Lineage (GTDB taxonomy): Bacteria > Bacteroidota > Bacteroidia > Bacteroidales > VadinHA17 > LD21. The sequence continues at coordinate 171,839 of JALONT010000001.1, forward strand.
TTCATTATTTTGTCCCATACTGCCACAAAGTCGTGTACAAATTTTTTCTGAGCATCTGAACTTCCATACACCTCTGCAAGAGCCCTTAGTTCTGAATTTGAACCAAAGATAAGGTCGGCACGGGTAGCTGTCCATTTTATTTCTCCTGTTTTCCGGTCACGTCCATCAAATTTCTCTTTGTCTTCAGATGCAGGCATCCATACCGTATTCATGTCGAGGAGGTTCACAAAGAAATCGTTGGTAAGAATTTCAGGATGTTTGGTGAAAACGCCATGTTTTGAATTGTCAAAGTTTGTGTTCAATACACGCATACCACCAATAAGCACAGTCATTTCAGGAGCAGTTAATGTTAGCAATTGTGCTTTGTCAATCAATAACTCTTCTGTTGATACTTTATATTTTGTTTTCAGATAATTGCGGAAGCCATCTGCAACAGGTTCCAATACATTGAAGGATTCAACGTCGGTTTGTTCTTGTGAAGCATCCATACGTCCCGGAGTGAAAGGAATAGTTAAACTACAACCTGCGTCTTTTGCAGCTTTTTCAACACCAGCACAACCTGCCAAAACAATCAGGTCTGCAAGTGAAACTTTTTTTCCGTTATTTGAGGCGTTGTTGAATTCCATTTGAATAGCTACTAGTTTTTCTAGAACCTTTGCCAATTGAACTGGATTGTTTATAACCCATTCTTTCTGTGGAGCAAGGCGAATGCGGGCCCCGTTGGCGCCACCACGTTTATCAGAACCACGAAATGTTGAAGCCGAAGCCCATGCAGTTGATACCAATTGTGAAACAGAAAGTCCTGATTTTAATACTTCGGCTTTTAATTCGGCAGTATCTTTCTCATCAATCAACGGATGGTTAACGGCAGGAATTGGGTCTTGCCAAAGAAGTTCTTCTTTTGGTACTTCGGAGCCTAAATAACGTGTGACTGGTCCCATGTCCCTATGAGTTAATTTAAACCATGCACGGGCAAAGGCATCTGCAAATTCAAGAGGATGTTCATAGAAACGTCTTGAAATTTTCTCATAAACAGGGTCGAAACGCAAAGAGAGGTCGGTAGTAAGCATGGTTGGAGCATGTTTTTTAGATGCATCGTGTGCATCGGGAATAACATTTCCGGCATTTTTTGCCACCCATTGATGCGCTCCGGCTGGACTTTTCGTGAGTTCCCATTCATATTTAAAAAGATTCTCGAAAAAATAATAACTCCACTTAGCTGGAGTTTGTGTCCATGTAACTTCCAGTCCACTGGTAATTGTATCGCCTCCTTTTCCTTTGCCAAATTTGCTTTTCCAGCCAAGTCCCTGTTCCTCAATATCTGCTGCTTCGGGTTCAGCGCCTAAAAGGGAGGCATCTCCTGCCCCGTGGCATTTACCAAAAGTATGCCCCCCGGCTATAAGCGCAACAGTTTCTTCATCGTCCATGGCCATACGGGCAAAAGTGTTACGTATATCTATTGCTGCAGAAAGCGGGTCGTGATTCCCGTTTGGACCTTCAGGATTAACATAAATAAGCCCCATTTGAATGGCTGCAAGCGGATTATCTACTTCGGTTTTATCCAATTTACGCTCGTCATTGTCTAACCATTTGCTTTCAGAACCCCAATACACATCTTCTTCCGGTTCCCATACATCTTCTCGCCCTCCGGCAAAACCAAAAGTTTTGAAACCCATCGATTCTAAAGCTACATTACCGGTAAGTATCATAAGGTCAGCCCATGAAATTTTTCTACCGTATTTTTGCTTGATTGGCCAAAGCAGTCTGCGTGCCTTATCAAGATTAACATTGTCTGGCCAACTATTAAGCGGGGCAAAACGTTGTTGTCCGCTTCCTGCACCACCGCGTCCATCACCTGTGCGATATGTACCTGCACTATGCCATGCCATTCGAATGAAAAATGGGCCATAATGGTCGAAATCTGCCGGCCACCAATCTTGTGAATCGGTCATTAGTTTGTGAAGGTCTTTTTTGATGGCCTGCAAATCGAGACTGTTAAATTCTTCTGCGTAGTTAAATTCTTCTTCCATTGGGTTGGATAATGAAGAATGTTGTCGTAGTATGTTCAGTTTTAACTGATTTGGCCACCAGTTGATGTTTTTGGTGCCGCCCGCTCCGGCACTATGCTTGCTTACAGCTCCTGTTACGGGGCATTTACTGATTTTTTCTGAATTGTTATCCATATTCTTCGTGTATTAAGTATAAACAGTTTACAAATTCACATAATTGATTTTAGCAATTTCTATTTGAAATACTTATAGTTGGCACAATGAAGCCCATTACTAAAGACCCGATTAACCCAATTATCGAAACTACGAGTTTTAAAGCAAGAGGTGTAATAAAGAAAAGACATGATACTGTAATCATGCCCCACATTGTGCCAATAGCTAACAGTTTGGTCCTTTTTGTCATTCCTTTATTGGTTTGAAATTCTGAAATGCATAAACCTATAAACCTGTTAGCTATAAATTTTTGATATAATTTATCAGAGCTTTTAACATATAATCCAGCAGTAAGCAAAACAAACGGAGTAGTAGGCAATCCGGGAACTATAATGCCAAGAATACCTATACAAAGAGATAAAGTACCTGATGCAATCAATATAACTTTGGAAAAATTCATAGTCTCATTTTTTAGTTTTTGTGAACTTACCGATTATTTGAAGTTTAATATCTTCAATCTTAAAATCGGGTATTCCCTTAGTTTCAAAATACTTTTCAAGCAATTCATTAAGTTCATTGTCGGTGTAATCCTCAATCCTGTCAGACTCTGAGCAATATAAATGATGATGGTTTTCGATTACGGCATCATATCTCATAACATCCCTTTCTGTTTTTACTTTTTTTATTAATTCATTAGAAGCTAAAGCATCAAGAACTTTATAAACGGTTGCTGTTGCAATGTTTGGGTGGTTATTCCGGATATAGTCAATTATGTTTTCGGCAGTAGGATGATTGTGGAGTTTAATAATAGCCTCCAAAATAGCAATCCTTTGAGGAGTCACTTTTAGTTCTTTCTCAATTAGTTTATTTCTTATTTCGGTTATTTTCATTATTAATAATTTTCAAAAGAGAATAATTCTCATATAATAATCAGCAAATTTAGAATAATATTTTAAGAAAGTCAAGGTTATCCAATATTATTTTTAATTGAAGGTGGAAAGGTAGATTGCACTCTTTTGCAAACCTTTGGTTTTGAGGGTTGGCCAGCGCGGGTTTGCAGATGTGTGCAATTTGAATTTATGAATTTTAGAATTTTTTACGCGCGGGCAAAGTCATGATAAATGGAGACAATGTTAATTGTCAGGTCCTAAGTTTTTAAAGGCACAAGTCCAACCAATTGTCTCGTCTGGAAAAACTGTCAAGGTGTTCAGCTTGCCAATAACGACCCGGCAATATGGGGAGGTTGTGTCCCGCGCAGCGGGAAACAACTTACCCACTTGTCCGTATTATAGGCGTGTTATAGCCAGTGTTATTTTAAAATTGTCAGTATGTGACAAATATAAAAGTCATGGTTTGCAGGATTTATTCTTTGCAAGCTCGTTTAAAAGCTTTGATTCGTGTTTCAGCTAGTGAGGCTTTTAAATGTGCTTGCAAAAAAACCAGATTGTTCTTATTATATCTTTTTTTCAATTTGCATGTCGTAATTTTTGCAGTCCAGCAGTGGAGCTGTCCGGGTTTGTCAACTGTTTTCAGGTCCCGTCTAAATGGTACAGTGTCATGCAAAAACTAAGACTAGCAGCTTACCTTACTCGATTGTCAAGGTGTGTAATTGTTCTCATTTTTTGTTATTGAAAATGGGATTCTTAAATTCAATGCAATATTTCTCCCGGGATTAAATAATCCTACTTCTTTTAAAGTCGACAAATGGTCAATGTATTTTCTGTCAAAAAGGTTATTTGCACTTATGCTGACTGACATAAGTTGGTTTTGAATTTTTATGTTTCCTCCTATACTCAGATCCAGTAGTGAGTAGCCGGAAGTGGTTGTTTCATCCGGCGCAGCATAGTTTTGGTCAAAGGCAGTGGTTGTGTAAACTGAAACAAAGGCTTTTCGCAGAAACAGTAAATTTTCTTTTTCTGCCCTTAGTTCAAAACGTAATTTGTGTGCAGGTACAAAAGGTAAATATTCACCATTGTCTTGCTTTCCGATAACTGATGAAAATGTAGTTTCAAAATGGAGCCATTCTATTTGTATTGGATGAATATGCAAACCTGATTCTCCTCCAAATAAAGTTGAATTAGCCTGCTTGTATTTGTATATATAGATCCCTGATGATGTTGTGTCTCCAGTTGGTGAAATAAATATATAATTATTGATGATATTGTAAAAGCCTGCAATGTCGAAGGTAAAATTATCTTTATGGTAATGGATACTCAAATCTGTTTCGTAGGAATTTTCGGGAACAAGATTATTATCCCCGATTTCGTATCGCAATTCATGTGGACCGTTTGAAGTAAGTTCAGCTAAATTTGGTGTGCGGTAAGCAGCGGCAAAGTTAGCTCTGAATAATAGTTTTTCAGATAAGTTATAAGTCGCGCCAAATGATCCGCTGAAGCTTCCAAAGTACTTTTCAAGGGCTGCACGATATGTCATAGCGTCGGTAGGCGAACCGATAGCTTGTGTTGAAATTGATTTGTTGTCGTAACGAACACCGTTTTGCAATTTTAATTTCTTTAATAAAGTATATTGCAATAACCCAAATGCAGAATAGTTGTTTGTGACAGCATCTGGCAATAGCTTTGTTTCTCTGTCATTCAGATTTGCATTTGTTTGGTTAAAACCCTGAAAGCCTATTATGTATTCTGAATCTTCTTTCGAAGGTAAATGAAGCCTGGCTTCATAAGTAAGTGTTGAGAGCCTCATTTGGATTTCATAAACATCAACATCTCCATAATGAATCAATTCTGTATTCTGATATGCTGAATTTACATCTAACTTAAATTTGCCCAGGTACAACTTGTTCTGCGAGGAAAGTAAATGAGTATTCAGCTCCTGATACCAGATGTTGTTTTCTCTTCCTCTTTTTGTGATTTCATCAATAGCTTCGTCTTCCACCAAGCCAAGTTTTTGATTATTGAAATCGTAAAACAATTTAAATGTTCCAATTTTATCTGTATATCCTGCATTTGTTTTAACAGACATTTCATTGAAACGCGAATTGGGAACAAAAGCGCCACCTCCCTGCAAAAAATCTGCATTTGTTTTTTGACCGACTCTTACTCCGCCAAAGAATTTCTTCGATGCTCCCTTTATTCCAAAATTATTTGTCATCCCAAGAGTGTTTGAAAAGAGTTGCAGGTTGTAATCGCCAGTAATGCTACCAATAGGTGCTGGTTTTTCTTTGATAAAATTAATGACACCGCCAATAGCATCTGATCCGTAAAGCAATGAAGCCGGACCTTTGATTATTTCAACATCTTCAATTCCAAATTCGTCAATTCCAAGAGGATGATGACTGGAATACTGATAATTTTCAAACCGCACGCCATTATTTAAAACCAATATATCATTCATCGAAAGTCCACGGATAACAGGTTTAGAAACGCCGCTCCCTTTTGAAATCATATCAACTCCTGGCACCTGAGTTAGTACTTCCGAGAAATTAGGTGTAATTTTAACTGTATGTGGATCAAGTTTTAAAACGTCAATTTTTACAGCATTATCATGTTGGGTGGAATTATAAACGCCGGAAACCACTATTTCTTCCGCTTCAACTGCAGTTTGCTTTAATAAAATATTAAGTTCTATGCTTTCTCCGTTTAATTCAACTGTTTCAATATGGTTAGCGAAACCAACAAATGAATATTGAATCCTGTTTTTCCCATTAGGTAAATTTACTAATTGATAATTCCCATTTTTATCTGAAATTGTTCCCTTGTTCATGTCTGAGATGAATATTGTCGCTCCGGGTAATGGTAAATTATTCTGGTCAGTTATCTTTCCAATTATCTTGTTTTGTGCGTTCAGTGAATGATAAAATAATATCAAAACGCATACTATGAGGACTTTTTTCATTTTATTACGAGTTAATGTTTTACAAATAAGATGTTTTACATCCGGGAGGATGTTTTAAATGCTATTTGTAAATATGGGAGGAGCACGTAATAAAAATGAGAATTGTGAGAAATTAGAAAAATATACGGAATCGTAATTATTGCAGAAATATTCTAAGGGGTTTTCTTTTTGGAAATCAATATCTCCAGTGTTTGACAAAAAGACAGAAAATTCAAAATTACATATAACACACTTATCATGAAGGACATGGTAGTGTTTCTCATTTATTGCTTTGCATTCAAAGTGTTCGTGGTGATGTTCAAGTTTAACTAATGAAGGCAGAAGGAAAACCAGCAATAGAAATAAAGAAGTAATATTTTTGAATCTTCTAATCATTAAATATTCGCTCAGTCATGCTAATGTATATTCTTTTATAAGGCACAATGTTCAAATCTAATTGTTTTGAATTGATTAAAAATATGTCGTTCGAAAATTATTTTAGATTGTATAACTGTCTTAATTAGAAGGAGCGAGGTATAGTGTTAGCCTTAGTGTTTTACTTATCTGTTTCTCGATTCTTAAGATGCTTCTTTATTAATGAAAGAAGTTCATCTTTATTTATTGGTTTTGAAATATAATCGTTGCATCCGGCTTCGATTGCCATCTCTTTGTCGCCTTTTTGTGCATAAGCTGTCTGTGCAAAAATAACTATATCCCTGTTTAATTGACGGATTTGCCTTGTCGCCTCATATCCATCCATTTCAGCCATTTTAATATCCATAAGTACTAAATCAGTATCAGGATTATTCAAGTATGCTTCAACTGCTTCGAGCCCGGTTTTGGCTATTAATACTTCTTTACTGATTTTTTTGATCATTCTGGAAATCAGCAATACCGATGCATCATCGTCTTCGGCGATTAATATTTTAAGGTTTTTTAATCTGAAATCTTCTTCATCTGGTGGAACAGCATTTTTATTATCGTTGCTTTTAATTTGTTCAGGATTATACGGAATTGTAAAATAGAATATAGAGCCACCTTTGTTCCGATAGCTGATTACATCACTTTCTACCCAGATTTTGCCACCAAGCATCTCTACATAATTTTTAGATATAAATAAACCCAGACCAGCACCTTCATAATTTCTATTAAGGGAATCACTTCCTTGCCTGAATCTTTCAAAGATGGTTTCCTTTTGTTCCAAAGTAATGCCAATCCCTGTATCTTTTACATAGAACTCAATGTTGGCTCCCTTTTTTTTATATCCAAATTCAATTGATCCTTCATTAGTAAACTTGATAGCATTTTTAACCAGGTTGGTAAGAATGGCGAGTAGTTTTTCATTATCGGTACAAATAATTGCTTTGTTATCAGGAATATTATTTACAAAGGAAATCTTCAATCCTTTTTTTTCTGCTTCAGGTTTGAAAAAGTTGTGGATATACTCTGTTTGTTCGTTTATATTACATTCTGAAATAGAAATATTCATCTGTCCTGATTCAATCTTTGAGACATCTATCAGGTCATTGATGATATTGAGCATTCTGACACCGCTGTTTCTTATTATATTGATATACTCGTGCATTTCGTTGCTGGCAAGCATAGGATTCTTCAACAGTTCGGCAAATCCCAGGATACCGTTCATTGGCGTTCGTATTTCATGGCTCATATTGGCAAGGAAAGCAGATTTAAGGCGGTCGCTTTCCTGAGCTTTTTCTTTGCTTTTAATTAACTCTTGTTCAATATTTTTTATATCTGATATATCCCTTAAGTGCTCTATGACATAGAGTAATTCTCCTTTTTCATTTAAAATGGGATAAGAACGCATATCGAACCAAATATTGTATTCGGGGAAGAATTGCTGATGGATCTCCGTTTTTTTCGATAAATAACAATCGGCAGTTGAACATATCTCGCACCTCGTATTCCTGCCAATTAAACTAAAGCATTTCTTACCTGAAACTTCTTCAGGTGTGAGATGAAGAAAATCATACCCTGCTTTATTGTATCTTATTACTTCATGATCGTTGTTCTGTATACCAATCATATCTGGTATTGCATCAAGGATAGCGTTGAGCAATGATGCAGTCGCAATATTTCTTTCATGGCTTTCCGAAAGTTCTTCTTCTACTTTTTTGCGTTGGGTGATGTCCCTTGCCAACCCTAATACCCTACATTGATTTTTGATTTTAATCGGATAAGTGATAATTTCTACAACTACTTCTGATCCGTCTTTTCGGGTTAGTAAAAATTCATCCGGCCCGGTAGCTTGCCCTAATGAATTTTTGAGTAATAGTTTGGCTGCTAGTGGTATCTGTTTAAAAGACAGAAGGTTCAATTTCAGGTAATTCTTTCCGATTAATTCGTTTTTACCCTGCCCAAGCAATTTTTCAGCAGCAATATTCCCGTCTATTAAAGTGCCTTTAAGATCGCTTAGAAAATAAGCATCGGGTGCGTAATCAAACAAAATCTTAAACTGCTCTTCCGAGCCTATCAATTTGGCCTTAACCAAATTAAGCTCTTTGATTTCTGCTTCTAGTCTTAAAACTTCAGCAGCTTTTAACTTCAAAAAATTATTTTCCTCTCGCAAATTCGCTAATTCTTTAATCAGCTGTTCTTTGCTTTTGATATTATCATCCATATTCTACCTCCTGAGTAAGTGGGTTTTGATATATCACTATGTTATCTTTGAAGATGATTTAGTGGCAAATATAATGGAAAGTTGGTTATTTTTCATAGTTAGATATGTATCACATTAAGGCTAATGGCCCGGCAATATGGGGAGGTTGTGTAACACGACGCAATTTCGGCCGACCAGAAGTCCTGGTTTAATGGCAGAAGATATCTTTCGGCCGGAAAAGGAGGGTATGCCGTGACAAACCTATTTATTTTATTGACCGTGTTGTAGCCAGTGTTATATTAGTTGTCAAGATGTAACAAACCTTTTTTAAGTCATGGTAAACGATTCAGATATCAATTAATAGTAGCCATTGTTCTTAATAAGCTTGCAGCCCATGAATAAATATTATGTCTGACAATTATAAGTCGCATTTGTGTCATTCGTTTATTCTGTTCTTCTGTAGTCATTTCCAAAGCTAATTTTATAGCATCTGCTGTTTTTTCTATGTCATAAGGGTTAACAATAATTGCTCCCTGAAGTTCCTGCGATGCTCCGGCGAAACGACTTAGTATAAGAGACCCGTCATTGAGATTTCGTGAAGCAACAAATTCTTTTGCGACAAGGTTCATACCATCATGCAGTGATGTAACCATGCAAAAATTTGCAGAAGAATAAAAGGGAGCTATCTCTTCGTGACTGTGATGCCGTTTTAAGAGAAGTATAGCCTTCCAGTTTTTTGATTTGAACCGCCAGTTGATTCTGTTAGATTCATTTTCAACAGCACTTACCATGTCAGAATAGCTTTTTAGTAGAGTTCGGCTCGGTGCGCCTATTTGAACAAAAGTAAATTTCCCGATATAAGAGGGATTCTTTTCCAAAAATCGTTCAATAGCAAGAAATTTTTCTATGATACCTTTTGTATAATCAATCCTGTCTACACCTATGCCCATAAATTGCGAAGTAATACCATGTTCATATAACAGTTGGGATGGTTTTATTTTTGTTGAATTATTATCGTAATCTTTTAATGTGAATGCAATGCTGATGGGAAACGATTTGACCAAAGTTGTACGGCCACCCATTTTTACTGAAAAATTCTCCCATAAAACTCTAGATTCAAGCGCATTATTTACTGTTTCAAGAAAATGGTTACAATGATACTGTGTATGAAATCCGATTAAATCAGCACCAAGCATCCCATGTAGTATTTCTCTCTGCCATGGACAAATACCAAATGATTCTGGATTTGGCCAGGGAATATGCCAGAATATGGCAACTTTAGCTTTGGGTTTTTCTTTTTTTATCAGTTCAGGTAGTAATGCGAAATGAAAGTCCTGAATTAAAATATAAGGTTGTTCTTCATTTTTTGTTTCATCCAGCACGGCTTTGGCAAAATCTTCATTAACTTTTTTGTAATAATGCCAATCATCATTTCTGAATGTAGGACGTGTATGTGCGATATGACAGAGCGGCCAAAGTCCTTCATTTGAAAAGCCATAATAAAAATGGTCTTCTTCTTCTTTTGTCAACCATAATCTTTTTAACGTGTATTTTGGTTCTTCTGGAGGAACCTCCACTTTGTCATTTTTGTTTACGGTTTCTTTATCTGCGTCCCCTGTCCCTGATGCGATCCATAGTCCACTGCATGCTTTCAATATAGGCTCCATGGCTGTAATCATTCCGCTTGCAGGAACAATGCATTTTATTTCCTTACCTTCGTGGATGTGCATATATGGCTCACGATTGGAAACAACAATCATTTTCTTCTTTTGTAAAAGATTTTCCATTTCCACTTTAAGTCGTTCGGGTGTCCAAATGGCTTCTGCACTTGTTCTTAACCGTGCTTCTTCTTCAGCCGTGGCCTTGGCTTCATGCATTGCTTTTGCTATGTATTCAATCTCTTTATGCAAAGGGTCAAGAAATTTTAAATACGGTTGCGGTTTTATTTGTCCTGTGCTGCCTGTGCGCACGGCCTTTGCCCAATCTACAATTTTATTTATAGGACTAAAAATTCCCCAACGGATAATAAGTAAAGTGACAAGAGATACTAAAAATGCCTGAATAAACCATCTTATAAAATTCCGAAACCATATTTTGCCAATGATTGTATCAATGTAGCCGGCATCAGTATAAAAGACAACAGCATTATTGGATATATCTGCCCGGTTTCCCGGTTTGATATATTGATATATGCTTTCCCCTGCAATTGTGAAAAAATTTCCAAGAGATGTATCAGCAGTTATTGATTGTGAAATGTAGTCCATCGAATGGTTAATAAAATTACGGGTAGCATTGTTGCTTATAATACTATCGATGTTGTAATAAACTGCAATACCCAGTAAATTGTACCGTTTGTTGATACTGTCTGCAAAACGCTCAATATTATGTTGATCTACTATTTCAAAAAAAAAGGTATCGCCCTGAAGTATATCCTCTGTTACCTGTTCAGTGCGGATTTCAAGTTCTCGAATTAGTTTATTCCTTTCAGTTGTACTCTGGTAAAAAGTAAATCCAAATGCTACCAGTCCAACAGCAAAAACTATTGTAAGTATGAATGCAAGTGTTAATCTCATAAGGATAACTGTTTTAAGAGAAATACAACATCGTTGATACTGGTAAATTTATATTTGGCAAAAGTATCTCCGTTTCCGACTTTAATAGTATATGCCTTGGTAATATGGGAAAAAAACTCAAACATCTCTTCATCTGTTGCGTCATCTCCAATTGATAATATGAAATCATAATTTTTTTGCTCAAATAATTTCATTACAGCTTTCCCCTTGCCAACTTCATTAGTCATTACTTCTACCACTTTATTTCCATCCAGTATTTTTAAATCATAAGAATGAATTATTGCTTCTAAGTTATTGATTAATTTTCTTGAGTGAGCAAATCCCGATTGCGATTCAGCATTTCTGTAATGCCATGCTAATGAAAAATCTTTTTCCTCAATAAATGATTCAGGGCATTCAGCAGTAATCTGATTCAAAATGGGGATGACTGTTTCTTTCCAAGAGCAATTATTGTTTATCTGATTTTCCCATCTACCTCTTTCTCTAATTATTGCTCCATGCTCTGCAATAATATTAATTGGAAGATTAGCGAAGATTTTATCAGTTTCCTGATGACCTCTTCCAGTGATTATAAATATTTCTGTTTGTGGAGTGTCAAGCAGTCTTATAAGAATATCAAATAAGTGATCAGTCAATTTGGCAGCAACAGGCATAGGCGTAAAATCAACTAAAGTCCCGTCATAGTCAAGCAGAACCATCCTGCTATCTGCGTTTCTGTACTTTTTTATCAATTCTGCTTTTTTAAAATCGTTCATAATAATTATGGGTAATTTTTTTAGCTCATTTGTTTATTAATTGGAAATAAGATTCTGACCGAATGCAAAATTACCAATTTCCCAGAGAAAGATTGTTAATTTCCCTGTTATATGCTAAGGTCTTATTACACAATAAAATTCATTACTATCTTTGTTATAGAAAACAATAAAATCTGTTCCTTATTGTCAGGCAAAGTATTCGGGCAATCATCAAAGGAATTTATTATGGATAATTTGAATTATGGTGTAATTGGCAATTGCAGGAGTGCAGCCCTGATTTCAGATAAGGGAAGTATAGACTGGTGTTGTCTCCCCGATTTTGATTCCCCTTCCGTATTCGCGAAGCTTATTGATAACGATAATGGAGGGTATTTTAGTATTATTGCAGATGATAAATATATAATCACACAAAAGTACATAATCTGGACAAATGTTTTATGTACAGAATTTAAATCTGAACAGGGTACATTTGAGGTAATTGACTTTATGCCCCGTTACAAACTAGTTGAGAATGACTATTTTGCACCCGCTGAAATTTATCGGTATATAAAACACATTTCAGGTTCTCCAGCCTTCAGAGTAGTATACTGCCCTATGTTTAATTATGCCAGGGAGGAAGTTTCTAATGTAATTATTGATAACTATATACGGACATTTTCACGGGTAAAACCAACAGATTGCATTTATCTCTATAGCAGCTTAAACTTCGATGATATCCTGAAATCAAAAGAAATAGCAATTACAAAACACCAGTTTCTTTTACTGTCATATAACCAAAAACTGATTGATATAGATATTAAAAGGGTTTACCTGGAATTCCAGCGTACAAAAGTATACTGGCTTAACTGGACAAACCGTTCAAGAAAGTATAAGAAATATACCGAAGAAATAAACAGGAGTTTACTGGTATTAAAAGTTATGTCTTATCAACCTACCGGAGCTGTATTAGCAGCGTTAACGACCAGTATCCCGGAAACTATAGGTGAGGTACGTAACTGGGATTATCGTTTTTGTTGGTTACGCGATGCATCCATGTCGATAGATACATTACTTAAAATGGGCCATACCAATTCCGCTCGGCGTTTTATGGTTTATTTAAAAGGAATTCTTAAATCGAAGAACGATTCATTCCAGACAATGTACGGCATTAGAGGTGAAAGGGAGCTTACTGAAACAGATCTTCCTCATCTGGCCGGGTATGAAAACTCAAAACCTGTGAGAATTGGGAATGCTGCTTTCTCCCAGAGACAAAATGATGTCTTTGGTTATTTACTGAATGTTATATACCAATATTACAAGGTTTTCCCCGGCACATTAGATGAAATTGAAGATATTTGGGAGATCGTACGCAATATTTGCAGAACCATAACAACTCATTGGGAAAAACCGGATAAAGGTATCTGGGAGATACGGAATGAGGAAAAACATTTTGTCTTCTCAAAAGTGATGAGCTGGGTTGCAATGGACAGGGCAACTGAAATAGCAAACATACTAAATAAAACATATTATGCTGAAACATGGCGGAGTATTGCAAATGACATTAAAGAAGACGTATTAAAGAACGGCTGGAAGGAGGATTTGCAAACATTTACCCAAACCTATTGTAATTCAGATCTTGATGCCTCTTTATTGCTCATGGCTGAATATGGATTTATTGCTTATGATGATCTGAAGTATCAAAAAACCGTGAAGGCTGTTGAAAATGCACTTTTATATAACGGATTGGTATATCGTTATATAATCCATGATGATTTTGGTAAACCGACGTCATCATTTACAATATGTACCTTTTGGTTAATTCAAGCTCTGTTCAGAATTGGTATGAAGGAGGATGCAAAGAATATTTTTGAAAATCTCCTCGCCTGTGGAAATCATTTAGGCCTTTTTAGTGAAGATATTGATTTCTCTACAAAACGACTTTTAGGTAATTTTCCTCAGGCTTATTCGCACTTAGCTTTAATTAATACAGCAACTATTTTTTCAGAGGAAAGGGTAATTCCTAAATTTATTAAACCGTAATTGTTTGAATTTCAGAATTTAATAAAGAAAAACAAGATAGATTTTAAAAACATCTATTAGGGAAAGCTACTTTTCTGGGCAGTTAGCTTCTCAAGCATGGTTTCTTTCGTTGACGAACAAATTTAATCAAAAAGAGCCAAATCAGCGGTCGCGGTTTGTTACGTAGGTGTCTCGGTGTAGTCTATCTCGCTGAAAAAGTTCATATTGGCTATAACGGCCCGGTGGTATGGGCAGTAAGCTTATTGCCTATAACAGCGTTGTTAGCACATGTATTAATTTTAAAACTGTCAAGGTATTATAAATCAGGCCTGATGCAGAAATATTGATGTCGAAAATGAATTAGTTGTTAATCTCCAGACAGCCAATCTCTTTATAATTCGGATCAGTTAAGAATGCTTTGATGAGCTTGTAATTCTTTCTCAAGACAGTCTCAATGTTTTGTGTATTTGTGTTCCCAAGTCTTAGCCAGATTACTTTAGGGGAGGATCCCTTGATAAGTCCAAGATCGTAAAAGGCGCCGTCAAATGTTACGATGCAATAATTATTTTCTTTTGCATAATTCCATAGAAAAGAATCTTTGGAATTCTCAAGTCCTAAGTCCCGAACTTGTTTAGAACCAGGAAATAAGTCCTGGATTTTACTGGTGATCCTAAATGAAATATTTTGGTCAAGAAGGAATTTCATCAGATCGTCTGAAGTTTACGTTCCCTGTCAGCTGCGAACATTAAACTAGCGTTGATATCCTCTCTTGAAAGTTCAGGATAGTCATTGAGTACTTCTTCAAAACTCATTCCTGAACCTAACCATCCAAGAATATCAAATACAGTAATTCTGGTATTTCTGATACAAGGTCTTCCAAATCTCTTGTCGGAGCTGATTTTGATTATCTTGTTGTATGTTTTCATGGCTCAAAGATACTACAATTTTGATTTTGACATATCTGGTTTTCCCTCGTTACCGTTAGCACATGTATTTTTCGTCGCGTGATGGGAGAGTCCCGGTAGAAAGTACTATTGTTAATTATATAACAGCTCTTTCCGGTTACGGCGGGAGGACTAATCGTCAGATACAGAAATATATGTGCTAACAGCCCGGCAATAAAATTAGTAGACAACTGTGTCAGCAGTAACTTTAGCGAAGGCTGGACAAATGACCTTTTTTGTCCGTGTTAGCTGGTGTACTTTATTCAAGGTCCAGGATTACTTTAATATTCTCTTTGACTTTTAATTGAAGATCACGAGGAAGTTCTCCTACCTTATGTGTAAGTCGTCTGTTATCAACGGCTCGAATCTGGTCAATCATTATGTCAGAGTCACTTTTAAGATTTGCAGTCCCTTTCTTTATATGTACTCTAAGTATTTCACTTTCAGGAACTATATTAGTTGTGATAGGGCAGATAACAGAAGAAGGATGATCTTTAAGTAGGCTCGTTTGAACTATTAGAACAGATCTTACTTTGCCAGTTTCAGTGCCACGTTGTTGTTCCAGGTCGGCAATCCAGATATCAAATTGTTTAATTTTCATCTTGAAGGCTCTCAAATTCGGCAAGTACAGCTAAGGATTCTTTTTTAACTAGTCTTGATTCTCTTGCTAGTTTTCTGGAAATCAGGTTTCTCCGGTTGATCCTATTATAATAGTCAACTGCCTCATTTATGTATCTATTCCTTGACTTTTTAACTTTAGTTAGGACGTCTTCAGTCTCGTTGAAGATATTGTCGTCGAGTTTTAGTGATAGTGTTTTCATGTAATATGCTTTAAGTATACCGCAAAGGTATATACTTAATTTCATGTGTGCAATAGGGCAGCGAATAGACTCGTATACCAGCTAACGGCATGGCAATATGGGGAGGTTGTGTTCCGCCAGCCTTGCTCCGCCGCCTTCGTCGACCGTAGGTCGACTTTGGCGACCGAAGGCCGAAGCGGCTACGCGAAGGCGATGCTGGTGGATCGCGGTACAAACTATCTCGAAGGCAGAAATTTATCACGGTGCAGAATTTTAATTATGTGCAGATGTGCGTGCATGCCCTGAGCGGAGCGAAGGGTCCGGGTTATGGTTAGTTGATTTTTACTCTTTGATTGACTCTCCTCGCTCATGTAATTATTCCTAGTGAACGGATATTATCTCATTTTTAATTAGTTGGCTAAATCTTTATGTAAAGAATCAGCTATTTCAATCACCTTATTCCAGACTCTTAAGAAATTATCAGATAATATTTTTTTTATATTTTCTTCTGTGTAACCACGTTTAAGTAACTCAAATACTATTGTAGGATAACTTGACACATCAGGTAGATCTATAGGTTGTGATGGGCCCATCCCATCATAGTCGGAACCTATGCCAACATAATCAATACCTGCTATTTGAATTATATGTTCAATATGATCAACTACTTGTTTTGAATTTGATTTTATCGTGTGCGTTTCCTCATACTTACGTGCAAATTCAATTCCCTCTTCAGAATCCATATTTATTTTGTTTGATCTATACCAATCTAACAGATAACTGCAATTTTTCATGCAAATTGAATCAAGGAACATAGAGCAAAGATTTACCATAACAATTCCGTTTTTATCCGCAATGGCTTTAATTAAAGTGTCTGATAAATTTCTCTCCAAACCAGGCGTAAAATATCTACAAGATGAATGAGTAGCTACTATTGGAGCGATTGAATATCGCAATGACTGAAACACAGTGCTGTCGGTCGAGTGGGAAATATCTATCATAATCCCAAGATTATTCATCTCCTTTATCATTTCCAATCCAAAAGGACTTAGTCCATGCCATTTCCGATTTTTATCAAAGTTAGAATCACTGATCTGATTTGCTTTATCATGATTTAGAGTAATATATACGATACCTTGTCTCTTTAAATATTTTAAATACCCTAAATCGTCACCAATAGGTGTTCCGTTTTCCAGACAGAGTGGTAACGAGAATAAATTATTTGTAAAATTCTTCTTAATATTATCAGGATTTTTGGCTATCGCAAATTTATCCGGATATGTTTTTGTGAACCCTGCAACCAATTTTATAACAGAATCAACCAGAATACGACCTTCATCAACTTCATAATTGGAATTTATATAAGCAACAGATAAGGCAACATTCAGCCCTCCTTTCTTGGCTCTGACAAGATCAAAATCACCTTTTAAAGTCTTTCCGGAAATGTCTTCAGGGAAGAAGAGATATTTTTCAGGCCAGTCAATATGAGAATCCAAAATTATATTGTTCTCACAGATTTTCAGAGCCATTTCCTTAAGCTCTTCGTCAGTCTTTTCTTTGACCTTACTTATGCATGAAGGAAGAATAACAAATAAAAGAATTGTTATAATATTTATCAGAGTTATTCTTTTGATAAATTTTACTGTTTTCATAGGTCAGAAGTATTAAAAGAATAAAACAAAATCCACATTTTGTGTTATTGGTTATTTAGTTTTTTGTGGTCTATTTCATTTTTGAAATACGTTATTTGATGGATCAATATCTGGAATTAATTTATCTCCTAATATTATTTTTTTGATTGTCTTATTGGTTTTGAGATTAACAAGATATTCGGTAATCCCTGTTTTCCATATAGCAAGGTTTTTATAGATAGATTCTGTCGAATTATCATCATATGTAATTTCAAGTTTAATCGACACTGGAATATTACCAAGTTTTTCAATTATAATTTTGTTATTGTCAACCGACCTGATGCCCAAATCGGCATATCCATAATCAAAATAACATGCTTTCAGGAACCAATTAATATCATCACCTGCATATTTTTTAAAAACATTGAAGAAATCATATGGGGTAGGATGTTTGCCTTTCCATGTGTTTATAAAATCTGTTGTTGCCTTTTTAAATGCTTCTTCGCCAATTAATTCCTCCAATAAGATTAAATTTATTGCTGGTTTGGTATAACTGAGAAATCTTCTGTTAAAAATACTTTCATCCATTGTTGAGCTAAACAATGGACGATCATAAATACTACCTGCAATAAAAGGATAGCTAGTGATACCAGATTCAAAATAGGAATATCCATCTCCTTTAAACTTGTTTTCAAGAAAAACTACCCAGCCTTCGTCCATCCAGCCAAAAATTGTTTCATTAAATCCCACATAAAATGGGAAATAATTATGGAATAACTCATGCGCCACAGTACCCATATGTATATCAGGATCCGGATCAATCATATCGTTTGCTATCATCGGGTATTCCATACTTACATCATTCTGTAAATCATTAAAAAATGATGTTGCATGACTGTATGGATAAGGAATACCTGGATAACTTCCAGATGTCCAAAGAATCGCATCTTTAGCTACCTGCAACGTTTTAGAAGGAAAATTTGATTCTTTGGGATAAACTACATCAATAAAAACTCTCCTGCCGGTCTTTTGATCAACTATAACTGAGGACCCCTCCCATAAATAATTTGTTGCTGCTGCAAAAGCAAAGTCGGAAACTTGTTCTGCTTTAAAGTGCCAAATATTTCCTTTAAACAAGGTCGTTCTATATGCTTCTGGATTAACAATAGTAACATTCGAATCACTGTTTCTGGCCAGATTCAGGTTTTTGATAATGGACTTATCCAGAACATCCGGGAGATTATCACATTCTCCGGTAGCCCATACCATATAACCGTCCGGCACTTTAATTGTAACATCATAATTATTAAAATCGTTATAAAACTCCTGTAATCCAAAGTAAGGTATGATGTCCCACCCTATAATATCATCATATACTGCAATTTGAGGATACCACTGACCTATAAAAAAATCATCGCTATATCGTCCCATTCTTCTAGTCCATTGTGACGATGGTATCATAAAACTCCATGCTAATTCTATTACACAGGAGCCGTCTGAAACAAGTGAATCTGATAGCTGAATATATAGATCAGTGAGGAATCTATTTATAATACTCTGGTTTGCTGGTTTATTGAAAAGTATATACTGCTTGCCATTAATATTTAAACTGTCTATAAAAGTCCCATTATGAATATCTTCAACAGAAGAAGGGAAATTACGTGCAGAGCCTTGCTTATATAAATCCTGATAAAGTCTTATATGAAGATCTCTTAAAGTAACGGGACTATTGTTGTGATATGTTATAGA
Organism: Bacteroidales bacterium; assembly: GCA_025454795.1. Lineage (GTDB taxonomy): Bacteria > Bacteroidota > Bacteroidia > Bacteroidales > VadinHA17 > LD21. The sequence goes on from JALONT010000001.1 coordinate 190,905, forward strand.
ACCTTTGCCTTTCAATAAGTTCTTTGAAGTGTCAATGATAGCTTCAAGGATATAATCAGAATGATTTTGCCAGTATTTACTGCCTGGTTTTCCGTTTCCAGTCCTTGATTCATTTTTAATCGCTTTCTGGAATTCCGGTAGTTCATACAATTTTATGTTCTGGGCATTTGAAAAAGAACTGAAGAAAAGGAAGGCTAAAAAAGTGAAGAAAATGTGAGTTCTCATCTTTTTTCTTTTAGTTAATAATTTGACTTATAAACTTTATAATCAAGATAATACGAATACCCAAAATCAATTTATTAAGAACAATTAAGAGCACTTAAATCAAAGTTACAGTTTGATTAAATTATATGCAATTTTTTTTGTTAGGATTTGTCGCGGCATATTTAATTTGTCAGGAGTAAAAGTCATGTTAGAATTCCAGAAGTTGTCTCGGCTAACTGACGTTGCTTTTCTGTTATGATTAGTTGAATTTTAGGATTATCTATCGTGTAGCTTAACCTTTGCATTCATTGGTGGAGCAATGATTAAAAGAAATGCTGCCATTGCTATAATTGAAGCTATTCTTTTCATTTTCACCATTTTTTAATTGGTAACTCCATTTTTCTTCTGTTTCTTAATATTATCCTTTAACACCCGAAAAAACATCCCTGTCGATATCATTTAAGTGAGAACTGATAATTGCTGTTCCAACTAAATCGCCAGTCACATTGCAAGTCGTATGTGCAATATCAATCAGAGGCCAAATAGTTGCCAGTACAGGAACCAACGTTAAGGGAAGGTTCATTGTCTGAAGCAAAATGATTGCCATTACAATTCCGGCACCTTTTATACCGGCTGTTTCGAGAGAAAGAACCAACCCAAGGAAAACAAACCGAAGAATGAGTTCCTTAGCTATCCACCAACGGAATAATGTCTCCATCCTCAAAGGCATCAATTTTTATTTCACCTTCTATCAGTTCAACACGCAACACATAAGATTTCCCAATAATTTTGTATTCGTTGTCGCAAACAACAATAGCAGTCCCCTCATCAATACCGAACCCAATCAGTTCAGGATGAATTCGAACAGCAGCGATAAGCCTGGAAAGCCGGTTTCTTTTTAGAAAGTGCTGATCAATGATAGCACCCGGAAGCAACTCAAGTCCGGTCGAGATTTTTGGCTCCTTACCACCTCCTCCTATCATAACCCTAGACTGTATTGCTGCCCCAGCTGAGCTTCCGCCAATAACCCCACCGCGTTGCAGTAGTTGATACAATTCCTTTTCTACGGGTGTGTCGATATAGGCGTCAGCAATTCTGTTTTGTGAACCTCCGCTGAACCAAACTGCCGTCGCTGTTCTCAAAGGCTCTGTGAACTCGGTGGATGATGCGACTTCCCGGTCGTTTGTGTGCAGAACCGTAATGTTTAGGAATCCGCGAGAATGCCAAATATCCTGAATTTCTTCAACATTAATATCATCACCAGAAGCTGTTGGAATTACTACAAGTTTTGCATTTGGGCCAGTTAATTTAAGAAATTCTTCATACATTGATTCGGGCAAATCACCCCCGCCAATAAATAATTTGGGGGCAGGCTGAACATCCTGACCACACGCCGTTGAGTTAAACTCTGGGTTTACAATTAATGTCACGATCATCATTAGTACAGGTAAAGCTTTTTTCATTTGATTCAGTTTTTCACTACTGTCCTGTTTAAGAAACAGTAAGTATGTTTAAAGGTTAAATAATTAATTTGTTACAAAGATATTTTTTTCAATGATTTGATATTTTAGTATTTCGGCGAGATTTTTAAGATAATCGCCATGAATCTCGGAAGAACTGTTTTTACACAATTGATGATTTTTAAGCCTGAATACGAATTTCATAAGGGTATTGATCATTACAAAGGTGACTGCAGGGGAAGAAAGTTTTCTTGTCGGGAGAACTTTCTTGTAATGAGTTTTGCTCAGCTCACAGGTCGTGAAAGCTTGTGTGACATCGAAACCCGTCTGACTGCATTCACCAGCAAATTGTATCATTCAGGCATCAATCTGCCGATCTCAAGATCAACCTTGGCTGATGCTAATGAAAAACGCATCTGGCAAATTTACGCCGACTTCGCCCATATTCTTATCAAAGAAGCAAAACCTCTTTATTTTAACGACAAAGAATTCCGGCTTGATTTGGATAATGATATTAATATCTTGGATAAAACGCCGGTTGAGCCTGTTTTATAATATGTTATGGATAGAGGTTATGTCGGCTTTCATCGGTTTTATACCCTTATTCATCATTGTCGTGCATTCTACGTTACCAGAACAAAAGACAACATAAGATATGAGGCTTTAATCTTAACAAGCCGATAAGACTGCTGTTATAATCGGTGATTAAGTGGTCAGTCTAAGGTCTTTTCACCTTATGCAGTTAAAAAATTCCGTCTTGTGTTATACATTAAAAGATATCCTCTTTTGTCTGGGTTATTTAGGAATGAATGGCTTGCCATGGTTTCTATTAAAGGCTGTCTTTCAAGAAATGGGCTTAACAATTTTTCTATTCTACTCTCTATGATACCTATTCTTTTAGCAAATTCTGCAAAGTCGATTTTAGAAGGGTGTCCATTCTTTTTGTATAGCTCGCTTTTAAAATCATCAACAAAAAGTCCTTTATCTAAACCAAAATCTGTGTCGTCAACATGCAATCTAGTATTAACCAAGTCGTAAGCAGGACTTAGCAGATAGTCACCATTATAAGACTGGAGCAACGAATAATTCTTCAAATGTGCATCACCATTTGAGAATAAATAATTAAAAACTACCAGTGAAAAAAATTTCTCAATTTCGACTCTCCAAGCAGGAACATATTTTTTGATTAAAACTCCAATTTCTTCGTAACTATATTCATATTTAAAATTTGGACCAGCATTGTCTTTGGTTTTACCTGCAAGTGAAGCAAAATCTTCTTTGCCCCATTTAGTTCCATCCTCTTTTACATCAAATCGTTTTGTAATATATGCAGGAGAGCCATCTTTAAAAAAAATCATTGCATTTTCGGCAGTGTTTATTCCATAAACCTGTTTTGCTATTTGCATTGTCAGGTGTTCATTCGCCGGGACCTGGTCAACTTTTTTTAAATCTCTTGGTATGGGCTTTAATATATATGTTCCTTGCTCACCTTCTTTGGTAAGACGTAATTGGTTTTTTTCAAGTAGTAAACTCAACTTTTCTTGAACTCCCGAGATTGATATTCGCTTCCGATTTTCCATGAATTGTTCTGCGACATCTTCATCTTTCTGAGGTTGTTCATATGGCAGAATATGACTTACCTTTTTCCCATTAAACAAATTCCTTGTACAGCTTGGACTATACATAGAATATCCTTCTGCCAAAGTCCCTGGGCAATATTTTATTTCCTCTAGATTCATTCTACTTTTATTGGTTTTACAGTAACTGCTCCTATTGTGTCACATTGAGCTGTTGCCATCAGTAATCCGAAATGGTCTTCTTCATCAATCTTTAATTGAATGCTTTGAAGTTTCCTATTTACACCTTCACTAAGCATATTGAAAAAGAAAGGAAATAAGAATTCGCTGGTGTATTCCTTTTGTTTTTTTGGTAGAGTTAGACTGACTGCAGGTTTACTTGCATCATTAAAAAAGTTGTTGTCATATCTGAATATGAAGTGCTTATGATTTTGTTCTGTCAATATTCCTGCTAAGGTTCCGTTTTGATATATTTCCAGTGCTCTCATTTATTCAATGTATTTTTTCACCTCAAGAGATAATTCCATCCCTAATACATCTGCTAATTTGTTCAGCACATCTAACGAAGGATTCCCCTGCCCTCGTTCCAATTTATACAAAGTATTGGTGCTTATATTGGCAAGTTCAGCTAAGTGAGGTTGAGTGATTCGTAACTCTTTTCGTCTATTTTTTATAGCTTTTCCAAGTTCTTTAACCAACATTATAGTGTGATTTTAGCGTAAAGATAGCATAAAAATTTAAAATAAACAATAATAATCACAATATAATATGATTTTGTTGTTATTTTATTGAATTATGTAATCTTTTATATTAAAAATCACAACATATTGTGATATTTAGCTAAAGCAGGTTTATAATATTTGAGTACAGCGCCTTATGATGGTTGCCGCTAACGGTCTGGTAATATGGGGAGGTTGTGTTCCGCCAGCTGGCGGATGGCGCACTTTTTGCCGTCATGGTACAAATTATATTGAGCATTACATGTTTCGCGGTACAAGTTTAATCGGAGCCGCGAATTTATCCCCGGTTACAAAGTTCGTTGCGGGCACTGGTCCGCTAGCCGGCGGATCGCGGTACAAACTATCTCGGAGCCAGAAATTTGTCAAGGTGCAGGATTTTAATTGCGGGCAGATGCGCATATCATGGTGCAACGGCCATTACGAATTTATCAAGGGTGCAGGAGCACCTGCCTGCCGGCAGGCAGGAAAGCAAAAAGTGTGACAAACAACTTACCCATGTTAGGCGTTCGTAATTAATTATATTGGCCCTATATTGATCACCACTTTACCTGTTGAGTGTCCTTGTTTTAAGTAGTCCATTGCATCTGCTGTCTTGTCAAGCGAGTAGCGTCGGTCAATTACTGGTTTGATGATTCCTTTCTCTAAAAGTTTTACCAGCAACTCCAAATCAGTCTTGTTTGCTTTTGCAGTTAAAGACTTCATTTTCTTTGATCCAAAAGATAATACCCAACCAAAAAGGAGAGATTTAAAAATTTGTGATAAAGAACCCCCAACCATGACATATGTTCCATCTGAAGTCAGAGTTTTCTTGTAAGCTAATAACGGATAATTTCCATTAATTCCTAAGATAATCTCGTATCGTTTATCTTGGTTAGAGAAATTCTCTTTTGTGTAATCAATTACATTATTTGCACCCAGAGACAATGTCTGCTGAACATTTTTTGAACTACAAACGGCAGTTACCTCGGTCTCAAAATATTTGGCTAGCTGGATGGCAAATGTTCCAACACCGCCAGCACTGCCGACAATTAGTACTTTATGTCCTTTTTGAATGTTGCCTTTATCTCGTAAAGCTTGAAGAGCAGTCACTGCAGCCATTGGTAATGTAGCAGCTTCTTCAAATGAGACTTGGTCAGGTTTGATTATCAATGATCTTTCAGGAGCAGTGACATATTCCGCAAAACCTCCAAAACCGTAACTGGCAAGATCCCCCATTACTTCATCACCAGGTTTATACAAAGAAATGTTTTTACCAACGGATTCAATTCGGCCGGCAATATCCGCACCAAATATTTTTCTTTTTGGAATAAGTCCCATTTTCATTGAACGATAATCAGCGGCGTTCAAGGAGACTGAATTCATTTTTATTAAAACCTCGTTGTCATTTGGAACAGGTTTGTCAACGTCACAATAGACAAGCTTGTCTGGATAACTTTTTTTGTTATAAACGATTGCTTTCATTTTTTCCATATATCCACAATATTTAGTTTATTAACTGTCAGCCCCTTATGACGCCTAACGGCCCGGTAATATGGGGAGGTTGTGTTCCGCCAGCCGGCGGATCGCGGTACAATTTGTCTCGGAGCCAGAAATTTGTCAAGATGCAGGATTTTAATTGCGTGCAGATGCGCGTGTCCGGGTGCGACGGCCATTACAAATTTGTCTAAGGTGTAGGAGCAAAAGTTGAGGTGTGTAGCGACGAAATCCCGCCTCAGCGGGGCAAAAAGTGTGACAAACAACTTACCCATAGCATTGTCCGTGTTATTTGCAGTTTTTTTTAGACTATTAATTGAATCAATTATTAACAGAATTGCATCTAAATGTCTTTGCGTATTTGCTAAGTCTACTGACCATCAAAGGTTTAAACAATATATTACTTATAAATCCCAAATCGATCTCGTCCCAGTTTGCTTTAATGTATTTATGATTAATTGCATCGGAATAAACTTGGAATTCTTTTGATACATTCCCATTAAGATTTTTATTTATATCTAGTAACATAGTAGGTGAGTTGCATGAAAAGTCAAAAGATTGAAAATCAACATATCTTATTTGTCGTGCACAGGAAGTGTTGAAGTACATTGTTATACTATTAAGATCATAGACAATTGACCATCTGTTATTACCAACATCCATCTGTTTTAAAATCTTAAAAGCATAATCTATGTTAGAATCATTATTTAGAAGTCGTAGGTTAAACAGCATTGTATTAGCCCAAACAAATCGTCTGTCAATAAGTGTATCATTGAAATTGACAAGTCGTTTGCCTCCAAATCCGCAATAAAGCTTTAAACTATCAAGTTCTCGTGAGTATGTTTTATTGCATAGAACTTTATAAGGCAGGTCAGTATCTTTGAAAATATTTGTTTTCCCTTTTAAAAACTCGATAACAGCGGCGTCTCCTGATCTGTCTGCGATAAAGAAATGCCATTGACAGTGACCATCGACAATTATCTTTGGTAGGCCTTCCAGGGTTTCTTTAACATTAGAAAAATTATCGAGTATATACTGCATCCATTGATGATGATAGAAATTGGGTAAATTTTCATTCTTTGGATATTCTGTTCCAATAAGAGTCATTTCTCCAATATAGAGTCCTTTTTCATTCATTCCTCCATCTATGAATTCTTTTCCAAAAGTGTTATACGTAATAGAACCATACTTAGAAGTCCATTGCAAACGAGGAGAAGACCTGCTTTTTCCAGTAAGTGATTTAAAATCGGTCCAGCTGATGTTTTCTTTATTAATTCCTCGTTTATTTATTACCACTAGTCCAGGTACTTTGATATAGTCGTCAAGGTTGTGGCCAATCAGTAATGAATTCCCATTATTAAGTAAAAAGGTTGAGCATGAATGTTTAATTCTGTGATCAAATATTTTGATTGGAATATTCTTTAAGATCAGAATAAAAGTTAATAATGGAATCAGTCCAGTTATAATGTATATACTTTTACTTTTTATCATATGCTATATAGATTTGGTTACAGTAAAGTCGCCGTGAGAGTGCTTGGAATTGCAAATAACGGGAGTCTGTCCAAGAACCAATAATTTCAGTGTTATCTGACCTCATTCAGGCTGGTTTAAGGCTTAACCGGTTTCTTAACGACCTTTGTATTCCA
>JALONT010000045.1 GCA_025454795.1 Bacteroidales bacterium
CAAATCATGCTCCTATTAATGCCAAGAAAGCTTGTCTGTCATAACAAATTAAGAGTTGAATATTTATTAAGCTGATTTTATCAGCAAACCCTAATTAGCAGATCTATTATGCCAGATTCAAATTCAAAAAAAATACTTACAGCTTTTATTTTTGCAGGCAATGTCATTGTACTTTTTTCTATTGCACTGGGATTTAAGGGTTTCAGCAACCCTCCTGCCGCGAGGGCTTCTTCAGATACTTTATTTTCAAATAAAACCTATAAACTTCCTGAGACTGTAATCTTTGCCGGTGAGAAATTGCCGCTTGAAAATTTTGATACAAGAGAAAGCCTTGAACGTGAGATTCTTACCAGCGCTTACAGACACTCTTCAACGATACTCATCATTAAGAGGGCTAACAGGTATCTGCCTGTGATAGAAAAGATCCTGAAGAAAAATGATATTCCTGATGATTTCAAATACCTTGTTGCAGCTGAAAGCGAATACAGCAATATGATCTCACCTGCAGGTGCAACCGGCTTCTGGCAGATTATGCCTGAGACAGGGAAAGAGGAAGGAATGGAGATAAATTCTGTGGTAGATGAGCGGTATGATATTGAAAAATCGACTCAGTTTGCATGTGATTATTTCAGGAAATCCTATGAAAAATTTGGAAACTGGACACTGGCAGCTGCCTCATATAACGGTGGAAGAGCAGCAATTGAAGAACAGATAGGAATCCAGAATCAGAATAATTATTATGATCTGCTCTTAGCTGAGGAGACTGCCCGTTATATTTTCAGAGCAGTTGCTTATAAACTGGTTATATCAGATCCGGAAAGATACGGATTCACGATCAGTAAGGACGATTTATATCCCGTTCTGAAATACAGGGAAGTAGCAGTCGATACTGCAGTCACAGATTTTTCAAGGTTTGCGGAACAATTCGGTACTAATTATAAATTACTGAAATTTCTGAATCCATGGCTGAGGAAACCTTATCTGACACCCAAACCAGACAAAGTGTACATTATCAAGATCCCCAAAGAGGGCATGCGAAATACTGAGAGATCTGAAAACATTAACTGATCTCTTATAGCAGAGAACTGAAATGAGTGAAGAGATTAAAGTGCTTGGTGCACGTGTACATAACCTGCAGAATATTGATGTCACTATCCCCCGGAATAAGCTGGTTGTGATCACCGGGCTAAGCGGAAGCGGAAAGTCTTCACTCGCCTTTGACACTATATATGCAGAGGGACAGAGGCGGTATATGGAAACGCTTTCTGCCTATGCAAGACAGTTTCTCGGAGGCATGGAACGCCCTGATGTGGATAAGATTACCGGTCTGAGCCCTGTAATTTCCATTGAGCAGAAAAGCACTAACAAAAATCCCCGTTCTACTGTAGGTACTATTACTGAGATCTATGATTTTCTGAGGCTATTGTATGCAAGGGCAGCTGATGCATATTCGTGGGCATCAGGTGAAAAGATGGTCAAATATACAGATAATCAGATAATTGAACTGGTTAAAGAACGTTTTGCGGGAAAAAGAGTTTACTTTCTTGCTCCTGTAATTAAAGGCCGTAAAGGTCATTATAAGGAACTCTTTGAACAGCTGCGGAGGAAGGGATTTCTGCATGTCCGGATTGATAATGAAATTAAGGAACTTATTCCCGGAATGAAGCTTGATCGTTATAAGACTCATTTTATTGAGCTTATTATCGATAAGTTCAGGGTAGGTGATATAGCAGACAAGAGACTCAGCGACTCCATTCAGATGTCACTTGACGAGGGTGACGGAGTGATGATGGTACTCGATACCGGGAATAACGAGCCCCGATACTTCAGCCGACACCTTATGTGTCCGGTAACAGGGATATCATACAACGAACCGGCACCCCATACTTTTTCCTTTAATTCACCCCAGGGCGCATGCTCTCATTGTAACGGACTCGGAGAGATATCAAGCATCGATGAGAAAAAGCTTATTCCCGACAGGGAACTGAGCATAAGAAAAGGTGGAATTGAACCCCTGGGCAAGTACAGAAATGTCTGGATCTTCTGGCAGATTGAAGCAATAGCCGAGAAGAACGGATTTACTCTCGATACACCGATCAGGGAGATCCCCGAAGAGGCATTGAAAAAGGTACTTTACGGTTCCGATGAGGTCTTAAAATTATCAAACACCCCACTGGGAATGACTTCTAATTACTTTCTTACATTTGAAGGAGTCGTTAATTTTGTTGGTAACATTGAAACTATAAACGGGAAAAAGAACGGTACAAGGATAAAAGACCAGTATGTCCAGTACAATATTTGTCCGGAATGCAATGGTACCAGACTGAAAAAGGAATCCTTATTCTTCAGGTTGGCTGATAAGAACATAGGAGAGCTATCTTCCATGGATATCAGGGAGTTATCCGGATTTCTTACAGACGTCGAAAATAAACTGACCGCAAAGCAGAAACAGATTGCTGCTGAAATCCTGAAAGAGATAAGGTCAAGACTCGGTTTCCTCCTGGAAGTAGGACTTGATTATCTCTCCTTAAACAGGGGGGCAAGGACTCTTTCGGGAGGAGAGAGCCAGAGGATAAGACTGGCAACACAGATCGGTTCAAGGCTGGTTAATGTACTCTATATTCTCGATGAACCCAGCATAGGACTCCACCAGAGAGATAACAGACGCCTGATTGGAGCTCTGAAGCAGCTCAGGGACTCAGGGAATTCTGTGATTGTGGTTGAACATGATAAGGAGATGATCCTTTCTGCGGATCATATTATAGATATGGGTCCTGGTGCGGGACTTCATGGCGGACTGGTTGTGGCACAGGGGAAGCCCGAAGAGATCAGGAACTATGATACGCTTACTTCCGGATATCTGACTAATAAAAAGAAGTTCAAGATTCCGGAAGATCGGAGAAAGGGAAATGGCAAATTCCTGATGATGAACGGAGCAACAGGTCATAACCTCAACAACGTTGATGTTGTACTGCCGCTGGGGACATTTATCTGTGTAACAGGTGTTTCAGGAAGCGGAAAGTCTTCACTCATAAATCAGACTCTTCATCCTGCTTTGGCACGCCGGTTTCATAACTCCGGAAAAACAGCTTTACCATTCAGAGAAATAAGAGGACTTGATCATCTTGATAAAGTTATTGAAGTAAGTCAGTCACCAATAGGAAAGACTCCCAGGTCTAACCCTGCAACATACACAGGCGTTTTTACAGATATCAGAAAACTATTTGAGCAGACAACAGAAGCTAAGATCAGGGGATTTTCCGCAGGCAGGTTTTCATTCAATGTAAAGGGAGGAAGGTGTGAGGGATGCGAAGGTGCAGGGATGAAGACGATTGAGATGAATTTTCTGCCCGATGTATACGTCAATTGTACAGAATGTAATGGCAAGCGGTATAACCGTGAAACGCTGGAAGTAAAATATAAAGGAAAGACAATAAGTGATGTGCTTGAAATGACAGTGAACCTTGCAGTCGAATTCTTTGAGAATGTACCTTCAATTTACCATAAGATCAAAACATTACAGGATGTGGGACTCGGTTATATAAAACTTGGTCAGCAATCCACAACTCTTTCCGGTGGTGAAGCGCAAAGGGTAAAGCTGGCCACGGAGCTTGCGAGGCGTGATACGGGAAAAACATTGTATATCCTCGATGAGCCTACAACTGGTCTTCATTTTGAAGATGTAAGAGTACTGCTCGATGTTCTTGATAAGCTTGTTGAAAGGGGAAATACAGTTATTGTTATTGAACATAATATGGACGTTATAAAGATGGCGGACTACATTATAGACCTCGGTAAGGAGGGCGGAAGAGAGGGAGGTAATATAATTTTTTCAGGTACTCCGGAAGGACTTGCACTCTGCAGGGATAGTTATACAGGATTATTCCTTAAATCAGAACTTAAGGCATAATAAATTAATTATATTTGAAATCCTAAAACTTTTACCATGGCCAAACATGATAAACAGACTGATCTGATCAAAGAGGCTTTTGATGAAAAAACCTGGCATGAAATACATACAACTGATTCATGGAGAGTGTTTAAAATAATATCCGAACTTGTTGAAGGTTTTGAAAAGCTTGCCCGTATTGGTCCGTGCGTCTCAGTCTTTGGCTCAGCCCGGACACATCATAACGATAAGTATTACAGATTAGCCGAAGATATTGCCTTTAAGCTGACACAAAACGGTTATGGAGTGATTACTGGAGGTGGTCCCGGTATTATGGAAGCTGCCAATAAAGGTGCAAAACGGGGCAACGGGAAATCAGTAGGTATAAATATTGACCTTCCGTTTGAACAACACCCAAACTCATTTATCGATGCTGATAAGCTTATCACTTTTGATCATTTCTTTGTCAGAAAGGTTATGTTCATGAAATATGCTCAGGGATTTATTGTTCTTCCAGGAGGTTTCGGAACATTTGATGAGCTCTTTGAGGCAATTACCCTCATCCAGACCAGGAAGATTGGTAAATTCCCGATAATTCTTGTCGGCAAAAAATACTGGAAAGGCCTTATAGATTGGATAAAAGAAGAAATGCTTGCTGAAGAGGAAAATATATCACCCGATGATCTTAAACTTTTTACTATTGTTGACACTTCAGATGAAGCTGTAGACTCCATCGTAAAGTTCTACTCGAGGTATCTCCTGAGTCCAAACTTTTAACTACTTTTTTCTGATTCTGTCAAGCTCCCTCTCAGAATCCCGGCGTTTAATGGTTTCGCGTTTATCGTATTCTTTTTTGCCTTTTGAGACTGCAATTTCAGCTTTGGCAAGACCGCGATCGTTTATGAATACTTTAATAACTATTATGGTATAACCTGTTTCTTTGACCTTCCTTTCGATTTTCCTTAGTTCGCGTCTGTTCATGAGCAGTTTCTTTTCACGGAGCGGATCATGATTATTAAGGTTGCCCCACCAGTATTCGGAAATATGCATTCCTCTTAAGAAGAGCTCCCCTTCGCTGAAGAAACAATAAGAGTCTGCAAGTGCCGCTTTCCCAAGGCGGATGGATTTAATCTCTGTACCTGTAAGCTTTATACCGGCAATATATTTCTCCAGGAACTCATAATCATGAGATGCCTTCTTGTTTTTTATTACAATATCACCGGAGCTTCTTCTCATTGTTATCCTGGTCAGGTAAAGAATGCAAAATATATGCGGTCAATAATTAAATAATTCAAGACCGGCAAAATTAGCGAAATTTATGGTAAATTGCTTCTCCCCGAAGAATTGTTGACATGGTGACAGCCAGACCGGAACCTGAATATGATTTGCTTGTAATTACGGGCCCAACAGCATCAGGGAAAACATCCCTGGCAGTTGCCATTACTGACAGGCTTGGCGGTGAAGTTATAAGTGCAGATTCACGTCAGGTTTACCGGGGGATGAATCTGGGAACAGGGAAGGATTATACCGAATATATAATTAACGGCAGAACTATGCAATATCATCTGATTGATATAGCTGATCCCGGGTATAAGTATAATGTTTTTGAATATCAGCGTGATTTTAAAAAAGTATACCACGATCTCAAGAAAAAGAAGATTTTTCCTGTGGTTTGCGGTGGATCAGGTATGTATGTCGACAGTATCATTAGCGGATACAAAATGTTCGAGGTGCCACCCGACAGCGGTCTGAGGGCAAAGCTTGAAAAGAAATCTTCAGGAGAGCTCACCGAAATACTCAGATCATATAAGACACTTCATAATGTAACTGACATTGATACAAAAAAGAGAATTATAAGGGCAATTGAAATTGAGCATTATAACAGGTTCCGTTCCGAGAAGCATTCTCAGTTCCCGGTTTTTAAATCTCTGATAATCGGAGTCGATGTTCCAAGAGAAGTGAGACGGAAGAGGATCACTGAACGACTTATGCATAGACTTGACTCCGGAATGATAGATGAGGTGAAAAGCCTCCTTGACGGCGGGATCAGCAGTGAAATATTAATCTATTACGGACTTGAATATAAATTTATTACGCTGTACCTTACCGGGAAGCTCGGATATGATGAGATGGTTCATGACCTTGAAACAGCCATACACCAGTTTGCAAAAAGACAAATGACATGGTTCAGAGGAATGGAAAGAAAAGGCACATTAATCCATTGGATTGATGGAGAATTACAGATGGAAGAGAAGGTGGAGAAAGTTTTGAATTTACTAACCTGCTCCTGATTATTCTCTTGAATCTTTTATCTTTTATCTTATTTCAGATACGTATCCAGCCAGTCAAAGAATTCCATTTGCCAGATAACAGAATTCTGCGGTTTTAATACCCAGTGCGACTCGTCTTCAAAAAAGAGCAACCTGCTCGGAATACTATGAAGCTGAGCTGCCGTGAATGCTTCCATACTCTGTGTATAAGGGATCCTGAAATCGTTGGCTCCAGTGATTATTAAGATAGGAGTATCCCAGTTATCGACTATAAGATGAGGTGAATACTGGTAGCTTTTTGGCATGTCCCAGTATGGGCCTCCATAATCAAAGTCGTTGAACCATAGTTCTTCAGTTGAACCATATTCACTTATAAAATTGAATACACCGCAATGTGAAATGAATGTTTTAAATCTTCCGCCATGAATGCCTGCAAGGTAGAAGACTGAGTACCCACCATAGCTTGCACCCACTGCCCCAAGTCTTTCAGCATCAACATATGGCTCTTTTGCCATGGCATCTGTAGCATCAAGGTAATCCTGAATGTTCTTCCCTCCATAATCACCAGATATTTGTTCCTTCCATATCTGACCGAAGCCGGCATTACCACGTCTGTTGGGAGCGAAGACAATGTAACCTTTTGCAGCCATCATCTGAAGATTCCACCGGTATGACCAGAAAGGGCCCAGTGTGCTCTGCGGACCACCATTACAGAAGAGAAGTGTCGGGTATTTTTTGGCAGGATCGAAATCAGGGGGGAAGACAATCCACATCTGGAGATCCTTTCCATCCTTTGTCTTAATGTATTTCTCCTCTGATTTTCCCATCTTAATTGACTCATAGATGGATTTGTTAATTTCACTGAGTTGTTTTACCTCACCGGTGCTTATATCAACAGCAGCAACTTCAGCAGCCATCGAAAATGACATAATTGAGGCCACAATCTTCCCTGATTCCAGTTCCAGAGAACCGAGTTCATGTTTACCTTCTGTTACCTGGTCAACACCTTTACCTTTAATATTTGTCTTGAATACCTGAGAAGTTCCCATGTACGCGCAGATAAAAAATATGTTCTGTTCATCTGCCCATTTAACACTTTCAACATCAAATTCCCATCCCTTTGTAATCCAGGTACGGGTTCCGGTTTTTATATCGTAAACAAAAAGTCTGTCGAGATCTGCCTCATAACCGTCTCGCTCCATGCTTTGAAAAGCTATCTTTGAACCATCCGGTGAGAAAATGGGATACCTGTCATAACCCCTGTTCGGCTCAGTGACATTGACTTCCTTGCCTGAGGATATCTCATATAGAAATATATCTGAATTAGTGCTCCTGGCATCTTCTGCACCCCTTAATCTCTTTGTCGTGAATGCAATAAATCTTCCATCAGGACTCCACGATATTTCACTTTCATCAAAATACGGGGAAAGAGGCGATTCGAATTTCTGTCCTTCCATTATATCCTTTTCACCTGTAACGTTTTTCCCGTTAAAATCTGCAACAAAAATATGACTGTATGAATAGTCGCTCCAGTAATTCCAATGTCTGTACATAAGATCATCAATAATCCTGACTTTTGCATTAGGCAGATTATACTTTTCATTTGCAGTCTGATCGAGTTTTACTCTCCTTGTAAAGTAAATTTTGTTTCCTGAAGGTGAAATACTGTAGGCTTCGAAATTGGTAAGCCCTTCAACTAGATGTTTAACAGATCCTTTTGTATCCATCAATACCAGGTTGCCATCATCATCGACAAAGGCTATTGATTTTCCATCATCTAACCATTGAGGTGAGCTTCCTCCGGTATCTGTAAGTCGGACAGCTTCACCTCCGGATATGGCTAAACTAAAAATATTAGTTCTGCTGGCTTCCGTCATCAAGTCTCTTTCTGTGACCGTATAAAGAACCGTTGACCCATCAGGAGAGAGGGCTATATTACCTAGTCTGCCGAATTTCCACATGATTTCCGGTGTCATTAAGCCACCAGCCTTTTCCTCTTCTGTGAGCTGGGTGCTGAACTGTTGTGTCGGTTGCCCGTTATCGGGTGCTTTTTGTTTGCATGAAACAGACAAAATGAGAAATGCAAGAATTATCGGGACAAGATATCTTTTCATAATTGATATGTTTATTAAGTCTATTATTTTTTAAGAGCTTCCTGGACTTTGTTTTTCAGTTCGTCGTATAGTTCGGGATTATCTCGAAGTATCTGTTTCACTGCATCGCGTCCCTGCCCTATTTTGGTGTCACCATAGCTGAACCATGAACCGCTCTTCTTGATGATATTGAAGTCGGTTCCCAGATCAACGATCTCACCAAGCTGTGAAATCCCCTCTCCGTAAAGAATATCAAAGTCAGCCTTTTTGAATGGTGGGGCAAGCTTGTTCTTGACAATTTTTACTCTTGTCCTGCTCCCTATGATCTCTTCTCCCTCTTTAAGCTGGCTTGTCCTGCGGATATCAAGTCTGACAGACGCATAGAATTTAAGGGCATTTCCTCCAGTCGTTGTTTCCGGATTCCCGAACATAATCCCGATTTTCTCCCTTAATTGATTTATAAAAACACACGAAGTATTTGTTTTACTGATATTTGCAGTAAGCTTTCTGAGGGCCTGTGACATCAGACGTGCCTGTAATCCCATTTTTGAATCGCCCATCTCTCCTTCAATTTCGGCTTTTGGTGTAAGTGCTGCAACCGAGTCAATAACAACTATATCCAGAGCCCCTGATCTGATAAGGTTATCAGTGATCTCCAGGGCTTGCTCTCCGTTATCAGGCTGGGAGATAAGCAGATTCTCGACGTCGACACCAAGTTTTTCAGCATAGTTACGGTCAAAGGTATGTTCTGCATCAATGATAGCTGCTATGCCTCCGTTTTTCTGAGCTTCGGCAATTGCATGTATTGCAAGGGTTGTTTTTCCGGATGCTTCAGGACCATAGATCTCGGTTACACGTCCGCGCGGAATTCCACCGATACCCAGGGCTGCGTCCAGGCCGATTGACCCGGTAGAGATAACCTGTATATTTTCAATGGCATGATCGCCAAGCTTCATTATTGTGCCCTTACCGAAATCTTTTTCAATTTTTCCAAGGGTTACTTCGAGAGCTTTCAGCTTCTCTTTGTTGATCTCTTTTCTTTCTTTGCTCATATTACTGGATTTATTATTTGTACATGGTGAATATCTGTTCTGTATGATTTTTGGTTTCCACTTTCGAAATTACCTTTTCTATAATACCCTTTTCATCGATAATAAAAGTGGTTCTGACGATCCCAAGAAAGGTTTTGCCGTAAAGGCTCTTTTCCCTCCAGACTCCATAGTCATTAAGTATCTTTTTTGATGTATCTGCAATAAGCGGAAACGGGAGAGAGTATTTTCCGGCAAAACTCTTATGCGATTTCTCACTGTCCATACTTACTCCGACAACCGCAAATCCCTTTTTTAGCAATAAATCGTAATTATCGCGAAGGTTGCAGGCTTCCGCAGTGCATCCCGGAGTATTGTCTTTCGGATAAAAATACAGAACTACCTTTCTGCCGTAAAAGTCACTCAGCTTTACATTTTTACTATTCTGATCAACTCCTTCAAACGAAGGAGCTTTCATGCCCTCTTTTAATTGTGACATCCTTTTTATTAATTTTGTTATTACGGGTAAATTTACGAAGTTTGAATTGTATTCTGAAGAAATTCATTTTTTTTGTTATTAACAAAAAGTGCCGGCCCTCAGACTTTTAATTCCGCATTTATTAATCTGGTAATTACATAATTGTGAAAACAAGAATCGGAGAAACAACTAATAGAGGCTCACACCCTGCCTTTATCCTTGTTATCCTGATATTTTATATGACGGGTAGCAATTTGTTTTCACAGAATATTCAGTCAGGAGCTTCGAGGCAATCCTCACTTGAAGCTTTTTCAAAAGGAGATTATGAAAAGGCATATGATGAATTCTCCGAACTACTGATAATGTACCCTAAAGATCCTCTGTATAAATATTATTCAGGCGTATGCCTGGTGAAATTGAACCGCGATCCAAAAGAGGCTGTATCCCTCCTCAGGCAGGCTAAGCAGGGTGCTGCCGTGGTCAGAACAATTCCATCAGATGCTGTTTTCTGGCTCGGGAGAGCCCGGCAGTTGTCCGGCGATTTTAAGGGAGCACTGGAGTCTTATAATTTGTTTACAGAACATGCTGGAAAGAAAGCAGCGAAGGAGCTTGATGTACCTGCATTCATTCAGCAATGCAAAGAAAATATAGGTCAGGGATCTGAAACAGTTAAAGTAGCCGCTGCATCAGTGCGGGAAAATGTTCCTTCATCTGACCCTGAGGAAAAGAAGCTCCTGCCGGTTTATGATGTCCGGCTGAATGAAAACAGAATCATTCCGGGAAATGAGCCTCTTCCTGTGGATTATGATAAGATACTGTCTGAAGCACTTGATTATCAGTATAAAGCCGATTCGGTTTATAATATTGCGGAGGAGCAGAAGAAAAACCTTGAGGGGCTGGTCTACCGGGAAAAGACGGATTTGAGGGCCATCATCGCAAAGACTGAAAATCTTGCTGCCTCCTTTCAGAAAATTGCTGATCAAAAATATACCGAGGCTCAAACAAAGATGAATGCAATACCGTTCACCGAAGAAAATGACAAAGGACAGAGTAACTTGTTAGCTGTCGATTCTGCAATAACAGTGGAGCAGGATAAATCTGTTCCTGAAACGGAAAGTGTTATCATTAAGGATACTTTGAAAATTATCCCGGACACATTGAAGCAGAAGAAAGATGTTGAGAAACCCGCAGAACAGATTCTTAAAAATTCGGCAGAACGTCAGATTATAAATAAAGAAGTAACTCAGAAGGAAAAAATTTCCGGTGTAGTATTTGCATTATTTGAGACGAATGCAAAGCCATCTGATACACCTGGCGAAAAGGTTATGATTGGTCCTGAAATACCTGAGGGACTGATCTATCGAATCCAGGTCGCAGTGTTTCGCAATCCCGTCTCAATTTCTTATTTTAAGGGTTTGAGTCCTGTCTATGGATTCAGGGTGACTGGAACTGACAAGACAAATTATTATATCGGAATGTTCCGGCGGCTGGCAGATGCAAAAAAAGCTTTACTGACAGTCAGGCAGAAAGGTTTTAAAGATGCTTTTATTGTGTCACTTTCAGGCGGGAAACAGGTTTCTACCGAGAGAGCAGCACTGCTCGAAAAAGAGTGGGGGAAAAAGCCGTTGGCTGATAGATTTACAAGTATTCCGGCCGATACAATTCCCCCGACACTTTCATTCAGGGTAGAGGTGACAAGAGCAGCAAAACCGTTAAAAGAGGATATCCTCGAGGGAATGAAGAAAATGGCTGGTACCAGGGGACTGGATTCCGAAACAATTGCTGGAGGTATTATTGTTTACCTGATCGGTAAATTCATTACTTATGAAAGCGCAGAGGATTTTGCCGGTCTTCTCGTCAGGAATGGCTACCGCGATGCAAAGGTCGCTGCCTGGCTCGGAAAGAAAGAAATACCGGTTGAGACAGCAAGGCAACTTTTTGAAAGGATAGAATGAATGATTCACTATACGTATTTCAGTGTAAACTGGTAAATTTGAGCTTATGGATTATTTTTTCACTATTTTATAAGATCGGCCTATCAAGCAGGAGTGAAGTTATTCTTTTCTGCCAAATATTACGGAGAAGGTCTTTATTGTCACCAGTGCAACAAGTGCTTATCGCAATGTCCTTATAACCTTGAGATTCCAACGGCAATGCGAAGCTATATGTATGCTTATGGCTACAGGAACTTTGAGCATGCCCAGCATACTTTAAGAGAAGCATCTCTGCCGGCTAACGCCTGTAAAGATTGTATCAGTTGTACTGTAAAATGTACGGCGGGATTCAAGATAAAGGAAAGGATGGAGGATATCGCAAGATTAATTGATGTCCCCAGGGAATTCCTGACCTGACAGAAAAGTAAGAGAAACAGATTATTCTATTTAATATAGAAATTTATCATTTTTCTGACTGTCTCACTGCATACTGAGCAGAAACCTTTCTTCTGGTTGCTTTTCATGCGGCACTCCATTTCAGGCCGGTAGATACCTTTGGCTGAATAGCCGCCTCCCTCAAATAAGCCTGTTAAATCCATGAACTTGTCCTCTTCGGGAGTCGGGACAGGAGTCTCCTTCGAAATGCACTTCTTCCATTTTGCATCGAAATTAACCAGTGTGGTTATATTGGGTTCCCACGGCTCAACATCGAGGGGGTAAAATTCCTCATAAGCTACTGAGGAAGAATAATATTCATCAGCAAGTCCGGCAAATCCATGTCCGAATTCATGAATAAATACCGTAGGTGAGAAAGCGTGATCAACCGATGTTCCACTATAATAATTATAAACACCCCCTCCGCCGTATTTGGTACTGTTGATAAGCACAATTATATTATCGTGAGGTACCACTGCTGCATAATCGTTAACTGATTTCATATCCCGGGTAGTCAGGTAACGCTCAAGATCGAAGGTATAGAAGCTTGAGTTTACTGTAGTATTAGCATAAGTTTTTTCTCCTGGAATATCTGTCCCTGAATCTGTCGATACTGCTTCAACAGCATAAATGTTGAATTTGTTTTTAAACTCATTAAACGGGATTTCAGCAAGAAGTATATCCGCCATCCTTTTAACATCACTTCTGAATTTCCCCATCTCGTCAGCTTTGTACCCCTCTGCAATAAAGACCAGATCAACAGAGGTGGCAGGATCTCCGGCTTCATAAACCTTTGTAAATGTAGTATTTAAAGGTTTTTCTTTTCTGATAAAATAGTCTGTCGGATCTATTTCAGTTTCATAGAGTTTTGCAAATGAACCGTTCCTCTGGCGGATGCTTAATAAAAACTTCACTTTATTCTTCGGGAAGGGCATTGTAGCAACCTCATAGAAGCATCGTTCCATTACTTTTGCTTCAGCAGTTGTCTGCCACTCCTGGTAAAGGGTGCAGAATCCCCTTGAATAAATTAGTGTATTATCTGCTGCATCAAAAACCTCATATCTGAAATTTCCGAAATTGAAAGGATCTGTTAATTGGGTTTTTGAACCACCAAAAAAAGGTTCTTCAATCATCCCGACAGGATAAACAGTCGTTTTCTGCCAGTTTCCGGCAAGCATATAATCAAACCTTAATACTTTACCCGTAAAATATTTGTCGAAGCTGTTCTGAGCCCTGCAAACTACCGATAGTAATGTTAAGAGTAACAGCGCGAATGTTCTCATTATAAGTCTGTTTTAATATAAATTGAGTAAAGCTAAAAAATAAACATCGACACAGATCAATAAATTGTATAATTTTGCCAGAAATTTTTAAACTCCGATATGTAGTTGTTATATACCAAATATTTAAAATCATGGCAGACCTTAATACCAGAATCAGCGATTTCGTTTGGAAGAACCTGAGCGAGAAACATGTTAGCGGGAAGAAAGATCCTTTCTGGGAATCACTTCGTAATACAGGAACTGAACTCTGGCTGGATACCGGCGACATGGATGAAGCTGAAGCAAACTGGTCGTCAGAAATGAGTGCCCTGACAACCAACAATACACTATTAAATAACGAAATACAAAAGGGAATCTACGATGTTTTTATTTCAGAAGCCAAGAGCATTGTGAGAGATCTTCCACAGGAGGAAAGGGTAAAAGAGATCGCTTTCATCCTGAACGCCAAGCATGGGCTCAGGCTTGCCTCAAAATTCGGTGGACTTGTCAGTGTAGAACTGCATACAGATGCCGCTCATGACATTAAGGCTATTGAATACTACGGGAAGAGATTTCATGAGATATGCCCTGAACAGTTTATTGTTAAAGTACCATACACTGCCGAGGGATTAATAGGAGCCAGGCATCTGAGGGACGCAGGAGTAAAGATCAATTTTACTCTTGAATTCAGTGCGAGAGAAAATGTGATCGTTACAAGGGTTGCCAGGCCAGACTACCTGAATGTTTTTCTTGGTAGAATTGGTGCATTTATGATCGACAATAAACTTGGCGATGGAAAAGGAGCAGGTGAGATGGCTGTCATCTCTTCCCAAAACTGGGTCACCGGACTTTCAGCAAAAAATCCTTGGCAGACAAAACTTATCGCAGCAAGTCTCAGAAGCTTTGATCAGCTTGATTTGCTTGCTGGAACGGATGTATATACCATTCCCCCCAAAGTGGCAGCTGCCGGGAGAAAATCACTTTCAGGCAAATTTACTTCGCGAATGCATGAGAATTATGAAGTCAGCATGTTTAAATCTTCAAAAGACGCCCGGATTGAGAAATTCTGGGATGTCGATGATAAGGTGCTGAGCCTTGCAGAAAGGCTTGCTTCAAAGGTACCTGCAACAGGTTCAGAACTTATTCATATTGCCCACGAGGAAGGTTGCGAGGATATGTTCCCTGTACTTACAAAAGAGGAAAAATCTTATATCGCCTCGGACGGCAAGATACCGGTATATTTACGTTGGGAAAAGAAAATAAAAGAGGAAAAGATTGCTCCCGACACCCTTCTTACGCTGGCAGGTCTTGCATCATTCACAAATGATCAGAAGATGCTTGACGAAAGGATCAGGAGCATTATTGAATAGTTATTCTGAGCGCTGTCGCATAGTTTCATAAAGCAGTATACCGGCAGCCACCGATACATTCAGTGAGCTGATATTGCCTTTCATAGGGATCTTTACCAGGTGATCAGACAGATTTATGAGTTCACGGCTTATGCCTTTATCCTCTGAACCAAGAATGAGTACCGCCGGACCTGTAAGGTCAGCTTCTGTTGCAGGTTTCCCTGCTCTGTCTGCAGTCCCGATAACCTTTAGTCCTGAGTCTTTGAGGAATTCGACAGCCCTTACTATTGACTTTTCTCTGCAAACCGGAAATGTATGAAGAGCTCCGGCAGAGGTCTTTACTGCATCGGCTGTAATTCTTGCCGATCCTTTTTCAGGAACGATAATTGAGTGTGCCCCAAGACATTCTGCAGTACGTACGATCGCTCCAAAGTTCCTTACATCAGAAACTCCATCAAGAGCAATTACCAGTGGATCTTCACCTTTTTCAAAGATCATAGGGAGAAGGTTGGCAATATGCTGATATTCAATAACTGAAAGCCAGGCAAGAACCCCCTGGTGGTTTTTTCTTGTTACCAGCTCTATCCTTTCTACAGGAACAATCTGGTAAACAATTTCATGGTTTCTTACTTCAGTCATTAGCTCATGATAAATAGCCCCCTGAAGCCCCTGCCTGATGAGAAGGCGGTCGATCTCTTTACCTGCTTTAATTGCCTCAATAACAGGTCTTAAACCAAAGATACATTCAGATTCTTTTTGCATTGAAATTAAATTTCCTCAGGATTATCAAGCCGGAAGACTATACCTTTTTTCCAGTTTGCAACAGCCTGATCCCAGAAAGTTATTAACGATTCACTGCGGCTTAGAAAATAATCATTATCGGAGAATATATTTTCTTTCTTTTTAAAAGTAAAGAAAAGATACTCCTCTTTAACCCGGTACCTGGTTCCCCATGAAGATTTGAGAACAGGTTTACGATATCCCCAGCTTTCTCCTTCCGCGGTTTTGTAGACTTTATCAGGCGGACCGTAAATAATATATACCATGCCCCTCTCTGTACGCCAGCCCTCCTTATATGAGGTGAAATAGTGATTTGAGTAACGGACCCGGGTGTAATAGATCCTGATAAGTTCACGGGATTTTTCCACATTGCCTCCACATTTTATCCAGAATTCATCGAGAGCAACCTTTGGTCTGACAGCGCTCCTCATCTTATCCATTTCATCAGGAGTGGCAAGATAGGCAAGAGGTTCAATCATTACTTCCGGCATGTTCATTTTTGGGTAAGCTGATCCAAAATTAAAGAACGTGAATCCTTCATTTGAATCCTTGTTAACCCTGCACAGGTAGATGCCCTCCTTCGGAAACATCAGGGGTAGCGTATCAGAATAAGGAAAGCAAACAGTGGTATCGGGTCCATAATCAATTGTCTTTTCCGGAAGAAGCATCGACGGGGGATCAGGATTTTCCCGGTAAGGCTTGTAGAAAGAAATATAGAGCGAATCGGCTGGACCTTTCAGATATACCAGGTTCACATATTCGTTAACCCTTAAAACAGGATTGAAAAGTTCATTCTTCTGGAAATAACCCTGAGCCATAAAATTATATCTGTTAAAGGATGAAAGGGTATTAAATGGCACAAATGACTGTATTACAATTGATCTCAGCTTGTCAAGGATCTTGACTTCTGCCACATATTCAAGATCTTTTTTTACCCTCAATGGGATATTATACTTGTACTCCTGCCTGCCTTCTTCCTTAACAATAGTGAGATTATAATAAGCAGTATCTGCAAGTACCCGGCCCTGGCTGGTACAGAAAAGTTTTACAGTGAGGAGCATCATTGCTGAAGGTATACCCTGGGGATTGGCTTCGGAGAAGAAAAGTTCGCTTGCAAAAAAATCTATTGCCAGAACAGACTGATTATCTGACTGATTAGTGACATTATAGCGTGGAAATACCGAGTTCTTTGTAGGATTATAAATGTATGACAGATCTTTTGAATCAAAAGAAGGCTTGCTCGTTGAGCATGAAACAACAAACGCAGCTGACAGTGCTAAAATGCCTGTTTGCCTGATAATCCATAAATAGCTGTTTTTTTTCATTCTAATGCCTGTTAACCCTTACTTATACTGCGCTCCGGCAAGATAGTTTATTTATGCCGAACATGGTATTCCTTTTTAAATTGTTGCAGTTCCTTATTTAACTGTTGTCTTTTAAGAAAACTTCAACATCATGAGTATATTGTGTCCATCTCTCCATTTCTGCATTATGTCGCTCCTTCAGATCCTGATACCTGGAGAAAAATTCATGAGTATCACTTACAGATTGGTCTGTTAAACCAAGAATTTTATCCAGCGAGGATATCTCTTTTTCAAGATTTTCTATCTCCTTCTCAGAATCTTCCAGTCTTTTTTTCAGTTTTCTCAGGGTCCTGTCAGATTCCTTCTTTTCGAGATATTTCTGTTTGTTGATAGAAATGTCATTACCAGTTGCATCGGACCTGGTAATATCCTTCCTCTCTATTTCTTTAAGGTTGCTTAACTTTTTCTTTCTCAGGAAATCATAAATGCCTCCAATGTATTCCTTAATCCTGTTATGTCTGAATTCATAAATTTTTTCTGCTATGCTATCCAGGAAATCCCTGTCATGAGAAACCACAATTAGTGTGCCATCATATCTGATTAGAGCCTGCTTGAGGATATCTTTCGAACGCATGTCAAGATGATTTGTGGGTTCGTCGAGAACAAGCAGATTATGAGGTTCCAGCAACAATCTGACCAGAGCGAGCCTTGACCTTTCCCCTCCTGAGAGCACCTTAACTTTTTTGTCGATATCATCGCCACGGAAGAGAAAAGCTCCGAGCATATCGCGGATCTTTGTCCTGATCTCTCCCTTTGCCACGTCATCAATAGTCTCAAATACTGTCTTATTTTCGTTCAGGAGCTCATCCTGGTTCTGGGCGAAATAACCGATTTTAACATTGTGACCTATTTTCAGCATACCTTCATAATCGAGTTCACCTGTAATGATTCTCGAAAATGTTGTTTTGCCCTCGCCGTTCCGTCCTACAAATGCCACTTTCTCTCCACGGTGTATCTTGAGATCAATCTTTTTAAGGACATGAAGTGAACCGTAGCTCTTTGAAAGGCCCTCAGCTTCAATAACATTGGTCCCGGAGCGAGGGGAAGGAGGAAATTTTAAATTCATCCCGGTTATATCCTCTTCATCAACCTCAAGCCGATCAATCTTATTAAGCTGTTTTATTTTCGACTGGACCTGAACTGCCTTTGTGGCTTTATACCTGAACCGCTCAATGAATTTCTCTGTATCCTCTATCATCTTATGCTGATTCCTGTATGCAGCTATCTGCTGTTCTCTTCGCTCTTTCCTGAGCTCAACAAATTTTGTCCATGAAGCCTTGTAGTCATAAATCTTTCCCAGGGAGATCTCAATCGTCCTGGTGGTAATATTATCCAGGAAGGCTTTATCATGGGAAACGAGAACCACAGCACCATTATAAGATGCAAGAAAATTCTCAAGCCATTGAATTGATTCAATATCAAGATGATTTGTAGGCTCATCAAGGAGAAAAAGAGAAGGTTTCTTAAGAAGTATTTTTGCCAGTTCAATCCTCATTCTCCATCCGCCGCTAAGTTCTTTTGTTGGTCTGTCAAACTCTTTCCTTTCGAACCCGAGACCGGAAAGTGTTTTCTCTGCTTCAGCAAGATAGTTACTGCCACCAAACATTCTGTATCTCTCCTCAATAACTGTAAGATGGTCACAGAGATTCAGATATTCAACTGACTCATAATCTTCCCTTCTTGCAATTTCGGAGGAGCAGTGTTCAATCTCGTCGTAAAGGTCTGTAACCTCCGAAAAAGATGTAATGACCTCATTCATGATTGTTGTAGAATCGTCAACCTTCATCTGCTGGGGAAGGTATCCGATTGTCACTTCATTTGACATGTCAACTTTCCCTCCTGAAGGACTCTGAAGCCCGGCTATTATCCTGAGGAGAGTTGATTTGCCGGAACCGTTTTTTCCGGCAAGTCCAATGCGGTCCTGATCATTTATGAGAAATGATATATTTGACAACAGATCGAAGCTTCCAAATGATACCGATAAATCCTGTACAGAAACCATTCTTCAAAAGTTGACGCAAATATAAAAAAAGTCTGTCAGCCGTGGAAGTCAGGGTTTCCTTAAGAAAAATTATCTTTGCGGAGGTTTGTCTGAAGATCAATATTTTACATCAGATTTAAAAAATAACCTGTTAGTGGGAAGAAAGAAAGAGCTGCCATTGCTTGAGAAGATAAGGATCACTGATATAGGATCTGAGGGAAATGCACTGGCCAGGGTTGACAATCTGGTAGTGTTTGTGCCAATGCTGGTGCCTGGTGATATTGTTGACATAAAGGTTAAAAGGAAGAGGAAGAAGTATCTTGAAGGGAGTGTTATCAGGTTTCATGAGTATTCCCCTGACAGGATAAAAGCAGTCTGTAGTCACTTCGGGATATGCGGAGGCTGCAGGTGGCAGCATCTTCCATATCATCTTCAGCTTAAATACAAAGAGAAACAGGTAGTTGATAATCTTACCCGCATCGGGAAGGTAGCTCTACCGGCAATAAATCCAATCATCGGATCCTCAGATATTTACTTCTACAGGAACAAGCTGGAGTACACATTCTCCGATAAGCGGTGGCTGACAAAGGAGGAGGTAACCTCCGACAATGATTACGAGAAAGAGGATGCCCTGGGATTCCATATTCCAGGTCTTTTTGATAAAGTACTGGATATCAGGGAGTGTTATTTGCAACCTGAACCATCCAACGCTATCAGGGATGCTGTAAGAAGGTATGCACACAAGAAGGCGCTTCCGTTTTTTAACCTCCGTCAGCAGAGCGGATTCCTGCGTAACCTGGTAATAAGGAATACCAGGAGCGGTAATGTGATGGTGATTGTGGTTTTCTTTCTTGACGAAAAGGAGAGGAGGGAGGGGCTGCTCGACTTCCTCGCTTCTGAATTTCCGCAGATAACTTCCCTGATGTACATTATAAACTCAAAGAAGAATGATTCGCTCACTGATCAGACACCGGTTCTGTACAAAGGTGACGATCATCTGACCGAAGAAATGGAGGGACTCAAATTCAGGATAGGTCCGAAATCTTTCTACCAGACAAACAGCGCCCAGGCTCTGAGGCTGTACAGGACAGCACGTGAGTTTGCCGGTCTGACCGGCAATGAGATTGTATATGACCTGTATACAGGTACCGGAACGATAGCAAACTACGTTGCTTCTTCTGCCTGTAAGGTAATTGGTATTGAATATGTTGAAGATGCTGTTAAGGATGCCAGAATTAATTCAGAAATGAATAGCATTAAAAACACTGAATTCTTTTCCGGAGACCTTAAATATATCCTGTCGGAACAATTTATGGAAAAAAATGGCCGGCCGGATGTGATAATTACCGATCCTCCAAGAGCAGGGATGCATGAGGATGTAGTACAAATGATATTGTCAGCTTCTCCGTTGAAAATTGTTTATATCAGCTGTAATCCTTCGACCCAGTCACGCGACATTCTGCTTCTGTCAGAAAGGTACGATGTGGCAAAAGTACAACCTGTGGATATGTTCCCTCATACTCATCATGTTGAGAATGTTGTTCTTCTGACAAGAAAAGAGAGTTAAGAGAAACTCTGATTTGCAGGAGAAATCAAAATTAATGTATCTTTAACATTTGTTGGAAAACCTCATGGAATGACAATAAAGCATCAGAATAACTCTGATTTTGTTTCAACAATCCACGATACAGGGATTGATGATCACCTGGCAAGCCTGAGGTATGCGGGTATCATCCAGAAAGCCCTTTTACCTGATCCTGAGCTGCTTAAAGGAATATTTAGTGATTTTTTTGTTCTTTTTCTTCCGAGAGATATAGTCAGCGGAGATTTCTACTATGTGTTCAATAACCGGCATTCACTTTGTATAGCAGCAGGAGATTGTACCGGCCATGGTGTCCCGGGTGCCCTGCTAAGTATTCTCGGGATTAGTTTCCTTAATGATATATTACAGTCGAGGTCCAACATAAAAGCCAACAGGGTGCTGAACCTGATGAGGGAAAAGGTGATGAAGGCTCTTCACCAGACAGGAGACAAATCCGTTACCAAGGACAGTATAGATATTGCCCTCTGCATCATTGATCATAATTCCGGGAAGTTCCAGTTCTCAGGAGCCTACAGGCCATTGATAAGAATGCGGAATGGAGAACTTACTGAATTCAGGGCTGACAAAATGACAATCGGACTGGCTCCGCTGAAGGAGCATCCTTTTACCAATCAGTCTGTAGATACTTTGCCCGGGGATTCATTCTATATTTTCTCTGATGGTTTTTCGGATCAATTCGGTGAACAGTCAGATAAAAAATTCAAGCACAAGCATTTACGAAGAGTAATCGAATCAATGGCAGGATTTCCGATGATGCGTCAGAAAGAGATACTGGAGGTCACTTTTAATGAATGGAAGGGCAATACCCAGCAGATTGATGATGTACTTGTTTTTGGTTTTCAATTATAATTTCATTTAATTATGATGAAGCTTACGGCTTTCAGGATCAGAAACTTTCGTTCTATTGTTGATACGGGATGGCAATCACTCTCTCCCGATAACATTACCTGCCTTATCGGCCAGAATGAGTCGGGGAAAACGTCTGTACTTGAAGGGCTGAAAGTTTTCTATACTGGAAAAATTACCGAAGATGTACTACGCAGTGATCTCTCCCTGCCTGAGGTGAGCTGCCGCTTTACCATTCCTGCAGGATGGCTGATTAAGGTCACCGATAATCCAGGTACAGAACTTAAGGAACTGCTTTCGGGACTTACTCATGTTGAACTTACAAGGACATGGATTGCCGACCTTTCCTCACTTATCATTGTCAGCGGGGAAATAAGCCAGTACCTTGATTCCCTTGAGGATGCGTGGCGGCTTTACCTGGGTGACGTAACTTCCAAGCTGGAACAGGAAATTAATCAGATAACCGTGCTTGAAACAACGCTATCGGATCTGACACTGAAGGAAACAGACTTTAAATCACGGATTTCAGGCAAAGATGGTCGTAAAAGAGGTTTCAGGCTTTTCCCGAGGAAAACTGATTCCCATAAAAATGAAAATACAGCACAAGATCCGGGTCTGAAGGGTCAGTTAAATGAGATAAGGGAGAAGAAAGAAAATATTTCCTCCGAACTTGCCGGTAAACAATTAATGAAAAAGACCGGAGATACGTGGAAAAAGATTCAGGATAAGTATAACGCACTCGATAATCATCTTGCAGAGCTCTCTGTAAAACTTGAGGAACGCCACCAGAAGATGACTCTTCTCATGCGGCCTGTAGATGATAACGATGATATCGAATGGAAGGAGACTCTTGATGATTACAGGAAAACAAGGAACGAGAGGGATCTGAGGAAGTCCGAACTGGACAGCCATATTGCATTATCGGGTTACCTGATGGAAGGTATGAATGAAGCAGATGCTGAACGGAAGGTAAATGAAATAATTCAATCATATAAATCACAGTATAACAGCGAGATACTCGGGAAGAAATATTTTGAATATTGTCCGGTTTTTGAATTATTCGAGGATTTCGGTAGTCTTCTTCCAAACCGGATAGATATGGAAGATATACTTACAGGTAATGAGCAGGTTGAAGGATTCAAAGCTGCCCGTAACTTCCTGGCTATCGCCCAGCTTGATTATTCGTTTTTCCAGCAACCATCAAGCCGGATTCTCAAGCAGAAAATTGAGAATCTGAATCTTTCCCTGACACGCAATTTTCTGGATTTCTGGCAACAGTCAGTTGGCCGCAACAATAAAATACACATTCAGTTTGAACTTGATCATTATAATTCATCCTATGGTGAAAAAGCAGGGAAGCCATACCTTGAATTCTGGATAAAGGATGAAGGAGAGCGTCTCTATCCCAAACAAAGAAGCCGCGGAGTGCGATGGTTTTTATCATTTTACATGGAGCTGAAAGCTTCTGCAAATATCAACAAAAAGATGGTGCTTCTGGTGGACGAACCAGGTATTAGCCTTCATGCCAGGGCACAGGAGGATGTTCTTAAAGTTTTTGAGGACATTAAGGATAAGATACAGGTGGTTTATACTACACATTCTCCTCATCTTGTCGAGATCAACAAGCTGCACAGGGTCCTTGCTGTACAGAGGGATGACCTTGACAGTCTCAGGAGCACTACCAGGATCCTCGATCCGCTGAGGTTGTCGGCTGCATCTCCTGATACTCTTACCCCGCTTCAGAGCATCCTTGGGAATCCCATGGCGGGAGAAGGATTCTCTTCGAAGAAATTCAATCTGGTCATCAACGATACCGGATCATTTTACATTATTAATGCAATAATCCACCTGATGGGTTATAAAGGGAAGATCAGTGTAATACCCTCAACTAATGTGTCTTCCATGCCGTTGCTATGCAATATCCTGATGGGATGGGGGCTTGAATTTGCGGTACTGCTCTTTGAAAATGAGAAAGAGAATATGATTAGGGGAACTTTAAAGGAGACAATTTTCAAAACGGAAAACAATAGCAGAGACATGATTATCAGGATGCCTGAGAAATTTCATAACTCCGAAGATATCCTGTCGACACTGGATTTTAAAAATCACATTTTGAAAACCAGGGAAGGTATCATTGTTGCCAACTCCGAATATGTCAGGGATAAAGAGATCCCAAGGAATTTTATATTTTCAAGGTTTCTTTCAGATGTTAAAACCGGATTAATTAACATTTCTGATTTTGATGAAGAGTCGATAGAAAATTTCAGGGTGCTGATCGATCTGTTCAAAGGTTTTAAATAAGTAGTGATTTATTTTGCACTTAGTACTTGTTTTTCTATTTTTGTCGCGCTCTGTTAGTATGATTGGAGAGATGGGTGAGTGGCTTAAACCATCCGCCGGTTGGCGGATAAACTGCCGTAACACAACAGAGTTCTAATTATTTTGGAGAGATGGGTGAGTGG
>JALONT010000070.1 GCA_025454795.1 Bacteroidales bacterium
CCTGACTGTTGTCAGGGGTACTCCTCCTTTAAAAGGAGGAGAAAGTAATGTGTTAATTATCAAATATTTCCCCTCCTTTTCAAGGAGGGGTGTCATGCCTGAAGGGTCATGACGGGGTGGTTAAAATACCTTTTGATACGGCCTCGTTATGTAACTAGTTTATCACTAATATTTTAGTAACACATGACTGCGAGCCGTCTCTGCTCGCACAGAAGACCATATATACACCTGTTGCCACACGCTGCCCGTTATAAGTGGCGAGATCCCATGAAGCCTCTCCTCCATTGGATTCAGTTCTATATACAAGGTTCCCGCTGATATCCGTAATCCTGATCTGAGTGTCTCTCATCAGTCCTGTAATAGTGACATTTCCGGTATAATCCTCCCTTACCGGATTTGGGAATGAATAAACATCTTTAAAGGTCTCCTGTCCTGACGTTGCATCGCCCCTTACCGAAATGACCCCTTTTGATGTTGCAATCCAGACATTTCCGGTTTTATTATCAACAGCAATGCTGGAAACTGAATTGGAAAATATCGGACTGTTACTTTCATTATAGTTCCTTATCTGCCGGGTACCGTCGGGAGAAAGTAAATATGCTCCTGAACTAAGTGTCCCGAGCCATTTCCTGTTTGCGCCATCAACAGAAATTGATGTGATCGATTCAGTTCCTAGCATAATATCGGCAAGGCCGGTTCCGTCATTTCTCGGGATCTTGATACGATATGCTTTCAGGTCATTATCGAATACTTTGTCGGGATTATAGTAGATTGCAGGTCCCTGGTCAGTACCTACCCAGATGTTTCCGTCAATATCCTCAGCGATGGAGTATACAAATGAAATAACTTTATTATCCGAATCGGTTATCAGGAATTTTTTCGATTTATCATCACCGGAATAGTCTGGAGTATTATTGTCATCAAGTACGAAAAGTCCGTTGCCTCTTGCAAGTACGACCCATTTTTGTCCGGTTCGTGTAATGATCATATCACCAATAGTCGGAGCCTGTATTGTCAACGGATTTTCAATCCAGGTACCGTCGGGTTTCAGGACTTTAAAACTTCTCTCGACTCCTGTCTGTGCTATCCAGAGGTTACTGTTCTCATCCATGGCCATCCCGCATATTCTTACAAACGGCCTGTCCGGAATAATTGTCTGAAGAGGAGAATTGGTGTATGTGAAATGGTTGATAAGAACATTGTTCCTGTATTCCAGCAATCCTCCACCCCAGGTTGAGACAAAAAAATGATCATTATCGGCGGGGTCAATGAAAGTTCTAAAAGGATCATAGATGCCATCAGCGGTGATGAGGTCCCATGTGTTGTTTTCGTTAATGGAGATCTGGAACGGTCGCCAGAGATTATCCCAGGAAGCATCAACTCCACCGCCACATATTATTGTTTTCCCGTTAAATGAAGTTATATTCACACTGTTGTTGGATATCGGACCGGTAAGCGTCAGCGCGGAAAAATCCGACATGTTTTCGCCCCTGATCAGACCGGAAGCTGCATCAGCTATCCAGATATCTCCTTTATCGGCAATAGAATGAGCAATCTCAGGAGTTCCCCAGCCATAAGAAGTAATGGATTTCTGAAGTAACCCCCCTTCATTAAAATAATAAACAGTACTGATCTCGGAAATCGAAAACCCTGCACCAGCCTTTTCGGCAGAGGTGAATACCGCTCCCGGTGATCCCAAGAAAAATGAACAGCCGGAATCAATTACAAATATGGAGTCGCCATAAACATTGGAGTGGTTGACATAAAGCTTATTCCCCGAAAACAATGCCAGAGAATATTTGCCGGAAGGATCAGGAAGAGAATTTTCTGCTGTCCAGTTCCCGAAAAATGATAATCCGGGATCAGCGGCTTCGGCAGAAAAGACTCCCATCCCGGTTGCGGCAAAAACCTTTCCGTTACCAAATGCAATATCCCAGACCTCAGGTATCTCTTCATCTGTTCCAGGTTTCCAGGTGTCAAATATCTCCTCTCTTAAAAGGTCTACAACCACAATTCCGAAGCTGCAGGCAAGATAGGCGTACTTGCCTTTTGTCCGGATCCTGTTAATCTCCTTTTTCCCGGGAATATATTTTCTGCTGATATCGGGGATATTGTAGATTATATTGCTTTTTACCAGATCAATATTGGTGCTCGAATAGGCAATTATCAGAGTTTTATTTTCTTCAGACCAGCCGAGTGTGCTTATTCCGGTTTCGGAGAGACCATTAACCGTGGACAATTTTCTGAGTTCTCCGAATTCTTTATTATAGACAAGTACCGAGGAACCTGTGGAGGCAAAGATACTTTCAGAACCGGCTGCAAGTTGTTTTGCGACACGATAATTTAGATGATCTGTCCAGAACCCCACAGGAGTCTGTCCCTGCACAGAAAGGAGGCAAAAAAGAAGGCAGGATATGATCAGAGATTTTCTCATCAGAGAATGAAACATATTAAATAAGTGCCTGGAGTTAGGAGTGCCTAGAGTGCCTAAAGTTGAATTCATTTTAAGTACTTGTTCCAGATAAACAATTAAATCGGCTCTTTATTGTTTAAAAGAGATTTCCTGTTTAAAAACTCTTTTAATTTTTCAAAAGCCCTGGCTCTGTGTGAGATCAGGTTTTTTTCATCAAGAGACATTTCTGCAAAAGTCCGGGTTTTGCCTTCCGGTACAAAAACAGGATCATATCCGAATCCCTCTTTTCCTCTCTTTTCATTCAATATGTGGCCATTGACTATGCCTTCAAAAATGTACTCTTTACCTTCAAAGATAAGAGCAATTACAGTCCTGAATCTGGCATTCCTGTTTTTAGCAGAGCCCATCATTGAAAGAGCTTTTTCTATGTTAGCGTCAGAATTCTTATCCTCACCGGCAAAGCGTGCAGAGTTGACTCCGGGCAAACCATCAAGAGTCTCGATCTCGAGACCGGTATCATCAGCAAAAATATTCATATCCACCAGGTTATTAATAAAACGTACTTTTTGCATCGCGTTCCCTTCCAGTGTCGCCTGTGTCTCCGGAATATCTTCACTTATATTCAGATCGCCCAGGCTTAACAGTGTAAAACTGTCGCCAAGGATATGTCTGATTTCCCTTAACTTATTCTCATTATTTGTGGCAAAGACTATTTGCATATTTCTTGCGTTTCTATTCCTGCAAAAATACTTAAAATTGATCTTTCCTTTTGACCAGTCTGTATTTAGTGCTACATTTGGATTGATATATTTTAGTTTTATGTTGCTCAGCAGGAATCTGAATACAAAATCCGGAATAATCATCCTTTTAATAATCCTGTGCAGGTCAGCATCTGGCAGTACTTTCATGGGTGCCTGGGAGTGGCCTTATGTGAAAAGCGTTATTGTAAACGGGGATTCAGTATATAATATTCCGGCTGAAGGACAAATGGTTTTTGATTACAAACATCATAATATTTTATTTGAATTAAGTCCAGCTGATTCGATCGTTTATCAGTTCTTCCTTGAAGGTTATGATAGAGAGTGGGGCTCATGGTTTGAGACATATTATAAGGAATATACAAATCTGCCTGCCGGACATTATATATTCCGGGCAAGGTACATTTACCAGGGAAACACTGCCGGCGAACTGAAACCATTAGAATTTAAGGTGCTTCCCCTTTGGTATTTTTCTGACCTGGCGATTGTCTTATATTTTTTACTTACAGCATTAATCATCTGGACTCTTTATGCATCATTGAACCTGAGGTTTGCGCGTACTCAGCATATGCTTGAACAGATAATCAACAAAAGAACAGAAGACCTGATAATTGAAAAGGAAAAGACTGAAAAGCTCCTGGACAATGTACTGCCTAAAAATACTGCCAGTGAAATCATGGAAAAAGGGAAGGCAACCAAGATAAAATATAATTTTGTTACAGTCTTATTTTCAGATATCCAGGGATTTACAAAAATAGCTGAAGAGACAAATCCGGAGGTGCTGATAGATGAGCTTGACAAATTCTTTTTCTATTTTGATTCTGTTGTTGAGAGGCTTGGCATTGAAAAAATAAAGACCATCGGTGATGCATATATGTGCGCAGGAGGGATTCCGGAAAAGAACAGAACCAATCCTGTTGAGGTCATTCTGGCCGCACTTGAAATGCAGGTATACATGAGTAAGCTGAAGGAAACTTCGGAGATTGAAGGGATGAAATTCTGGGACATCAGGATCGGGATTCATACAGGACCGGTTGTTGCAGGTGTGGTCGGACAGAAAAAGCTGTCATATGATATCTGGGGTGATACCGTCAATACCGCAAGCAGGATGGAATCATCCGGGGAGGCTGGCAAGATTAATATTTCCGGAACGACATATGAGTTCGCGAAAGATTTTTTCATATGTGAACACAGAGGGAAAATGCCCGTAAAATACAAAGGTGAACTTGATATGTACTTTGTGAATGGAATAATTCCCGAATTAAGGGATGAAAATGGGATGCCTGATAAAAAATTTATTATGAAGATGCATATGATCAAGCTTCAGGATATTGAAGAGGAGATCATAAAGTTGTTTGAGAATGAAGCTCCTCCCAACCTGTATTTCCATAATTCCGCTCTTGTTAAAAGCATAAGCAGCCAGGTTGAGCTTCTGGCTACAGCAGAAAAAGTGCCTGAAGAAGAGTTTTTATTCCTTAAGCTCGCTGCTGTATTTTTGTTTACCGGATATATTTCTGATTACGACAAACCCATGGAAAAATCATTCTCTATCGCTGAAGAAATACTCCCGGGCTATGGCTTTGATAAGTCAAATCTAGAAGAAATAATAAAGCTGATAAGAAATTCGTTTACTGGCAACCTTGAATCGCCTTCTGATTTTATTCTGCATGATGCAAAATATGACTACATGGGAAGAGTCGACTTTATTAAGCTTACCGACAAACTGCTCAGGGAGGAATCGGAATATGGCAAGGCTCACAGCAGGAAAGAATGGATTGAAATCCAGAGGCAGCTTCTTATAGATAATGAGTTTGTAACGAACACTGCAAAACTTCTGAGAAGTGTGTCCCTTGAAGATCAGATAGGCAATCTTCAGGTTTATAATGAATAATAGTTTTTCTGAACTCAAAATTGGAAAATTTAAGTTTTAAAGATGTATTTTTACAGCAATTTATAAAGCATTGATTATGGATATACTTGACTGGAAAAATCTACCTTTCGGATATTTAAAGACTGATTATAATATTCGATCTGAATATAAGGATGGAAAGTGGGGAGACCTTGAGGTATCGACATCAGAATATATTGATATACACATTGCTGCAACCGGCCTGCATTATGGACAGGAAGCTTTTGAAGGGCTTAAGGCATATATGGGTAAAGACGGAAAAATAAGGTTATTCCGGTGGGATGAAAATGCTAAAAGACTTATTTTGTCTGCAGATGGCATAAAGATGGCCCGGGTTCCCATTGAGATGTTCAGAGAATCAATATTTCAGGTTGTAAAGCTTAACAAAAGATTTGTGCCTCCTTATGGATCAGGCGCGACATTGTATATCAGACCTCTTTTGTATGGCAGTGGTGCCGAAGTTGGAGTTAAACCTTCGGCAGAATATACTTTCATTGTTTTTGTTACCCCGGTAGGACCCTATTTTAAAAATGGATTTAAGCCTGTTAATGTTGTAATCTGCAGGGATGTTGACCGTGCAGCACCAAAAGGTACTGGCATTTATAAGGTTGGCGGCAACTATGCTGCCAGTCTCAGGGCTGATGTGGCTGCAAAAGAAAATGGATATGTCACTTCAATATTCCTCGACGCAAAAGAGAAGAAATACATTGACGAATGTGGGCCGGCCAATTTCTTTGGAATAAAGGACAATACTTACATTACACCTAAATCAGAATCAATACTGAATTCGATAACAAACATGAGTTTAATCGAATTAGCTAAAAGCCTGGGTATTAAAACAGAACGCCGGCAGGTTCCGGTAGAAGAGCTTTCTGAATTTACCGAAACCGGAGAATGCGGAACAGCAGCGGTTATTACACCGATCGGAAAAATAGTAGATCCTGATAAAAATATAATCTACGAATATTGTAAAGATGGTAATGCCGGTCCTGTAACACAGAAACTCTATAACAGGCTTGTTGCAATTCAGATGGGAGACGCACCTGATGAGTTCGGTTGGATGACAGTAGTTGAATAAGATAAAAGACAAAAGATAAAAGATAAAAGTAATTAGATAGTAGTGAATAAGAACGAAACAGGATTATCGAAAACAAAACTCAGGAGTTCTTACATTACTCTTGTAGTGAGTGTTTCGCTTGTTCTTTTTCTTCTTGGAATCCTGGGATTGGTCCTGATTAACGCAAGAGAATTGTCGGATTATTTTCGGGAGAGTCTTTCATTTTCTGTTATGCTCGATGATGATGCTAAAGAGGCTGATATAAGGATGCTGCAGAAAGACCTTGATGCAAAAGCATATGTAAAATCGACAGAATATATTTCAAAAGATGAAGCAGCTGCCAAGATGAAAGAGGAGCTGGGGGAGGACTTCATCAGCTTCCTTGGAGATAATCCGCTGCCGCCGTCAATAGATGTTTACCTGGTTTCCAGTTATACTGATCCTGAAAGTGTTGCAAAAATCGAGAAATATATTCAGTTATATCCTTTTGTAAAAGAAGTATATTATCAGGAGTCGCTATTATTCCTGATCAATGAAAATGTAAAAAAAATCAGCCTGTTTCTTCTTGTTATAAGTACATTCCTTTTCCTGATAGCTCTTACGATAATCAACAATACAATCAGGCTATCAATTTATTCAAGAAGATTTCTGATAAGAACAATGCAACTGGTCGGGGCAACCAGGGCATTTATCAGGAAGCCGTTCCTTTTGCAAGGTGCATTTCACGGATTTCTGGCTGCACTGGTAGCCATGACGCTTCTGATGGGGCTTCTTTATCTCATTGAGAAGGAATTCTTTCTTATGTTTACTTTTGAAAACACTAATCTTTTAATGCTACTTGGTGCGGCGATAATAATAATCGGAATATTTATAAATATTATATCTACTTTCTTTGCAGTTAACAGGTACTTAAGCATTTCTGAAGACAAACTCTATTATTGACAAA
Source organism: Bacteroidales bacterium (assembly GCA_025454795.1). Classification (GTDB taxonomy): domain Bacteria; phylum Bacteroidota; class Bacteroidia; order Bacteroidales; family VadinHA17; genus LD21. The sequence continues at coordinate 7,084 of JALONT010000070.1, forward strand.
TTATGGCCACGAAAAATGAGAATAAGGAAAAGATGAACTTTGCTCTTGGGCGGGGAAATTATAAATTACTTGCCATCGGTTTCGTAATCATCGTTATCGGCTTTTTGCTGATGCTTGGTGGAAAATCGGAGAGCCCCGATAAATTCAGTAACGATATATTCAGCTTCAGAAGAATCACTCTTGCCCCCATAGTTGTTCTGGCAGGATTTATTTTTGAGATCTGGGCCATTATGAGGAAACCAAAAGCATGAAGACGGAAGACCGAAGTCCGAAGACAGAAGTTTTTTGCTTCGGAATTCCGCCTTCCGCCTTCCGACCTCCATTTACTCTTTAAATTAATTTAACGTGAGTTCGATATAAATTTAAAAAGATAAACCCATTGATTGATCGATTATTTCAAGGTTAAGAGATGGTTTTTTGGGGAGATATGAAT
>JALONT010000071.1 GCA_025454795.1 Bacteroidales bacterium
TCATTCCGAATGAATCCGCCGCAAGGCGGATGAATGAGGAATCTCCTCCTTGCCCAGTGATTATTTTTGAAATTGTAAAAGATGTGTATAAAGGATAGGCGACAGCAGAGAGGGGGAAATCCTGAGCGGAGCGAAGGAAGGGGGTGAGTACGTGTTATCCTTTTGTTACTTCTTAGGTGATACATAATCTGTTCTCAGCACCCTGAATTCAGTTCGCCGGTTTATCTGATGAGCGATCTCCTTTTGCTCTTCGTTTGAAAGAGTATTTATATATTGTTCAGTTAGTGCTGTGCCGTTTCTCAGGAAAGGTGACTGGGCAACAATCGATGCATCAACAACTTTCGGACTTGATTCCCCATAGCCTTTTGCAGAGAGCCGTTCCGGTTCAATGCCTTTATCAATCAGATACTGAACAACTGACTGGGCGCGTTTCTGGGAGAGGTTATAATTGTACTCTTCAGTATCGCGGGAGTCGGTATGTGACATAAGTTCAATAGTGACATTGGCATTATCAGTCAGAGTCTCCACAAGTTTATCAAGAGAAACCATAGATTCAGGACGGAGATCCCATTTTCCGAAATCATAGAAAATATTCGGCAGCTCAATTGGCTTGTCTATTGGGGTAAGGAGAATGGTTACCATAAAATCGCGACTCTTCTCCTGCCCTTTTGTAGTTTCTTTCTCCTTGCCGTTCAAAAATCCGGTTTTTGATGCCAGGAAGATATAATCTACATCGGGTTTCAGGCCAAATTTGAAATCACCACCTGCCCCGGTTTCAGCCTGGAGGTTTGAACCGTCGCTGGCGATTAATCTCACCGTGGATCCAGTAATAGCTGCGCCTGTCTTTTCATCCTTAACAAGTCCTGTTATATTGAATTTCAAAGGAGGGAATTCAAATGAGTATAGCTCGTCGTTACCACGGCCCTTACGTGTTGAACTGAAAATCCCCCGTTCATTCCCTTTCTCAAACGTAATTCCGAAGTCGTCGGCAGAGGTGTTTATCGGAAATTTCATATTGGTGACCACCCATGAGCCGTCGGGTTGAGGTATAGCTTTGAAAATATCGAGTCCCCCCATTCCTATCAGTCCGTCTGAAGAAAAGTAGAGGATTCCTTCCTCTCTTAAAAAAGGGAAGAGTTCATTTCCGTTTGTATTGATATCAGGCCCCAGATTAACGGGTTTTGACCAGGCATCTCCTCCTGCTGATTTTGTAGCTTTCCATATATCCTTTCCACCATAACCACCAGCCATGTCTGACACGAAATAGAGTGTGGTACCGTCAGATGTAAGGGCAGGATGAGCAGCAACCAGAGAATCAGGCAATATTCCAATATTTTTTGGTTCGCTCCATGTATCACCTGTTTTCTTTGAATACATGATAACACACCCTTTCTTTTCCCGTTTGCCGGCTTCGCATCTTGTATAATAAAGTTCTTTGTAATCCGAAACAAAGAATGGTGTACCATCCTCGAATTCACTGTTTATCCCCTCTACAGGGACCGGAGTACTCCACTTTGATTTTTTATCGATACGGCTTTCGAAGATATCTGTAAATCCCTGGCCTGTGGCTCCATGTGTTTTGTTTCCGGCTGCATCATCACGGGATGATGTAAAATAAATGACCCCAAAATCGTCACGTCCGTAGGATGGACTGAAGTCGGATTCTTTCGAATTCAGATCCTTCAGTTCATCCACTTTATATGCATCAGGGTTTCGCTGCCATTCAAGGGATAGTTCGCAGGCACGTATCTCCTGATCAGCTCTTGAGTCGGAGGGAGCTACCTGCTTATATTTCTTAAACTCATCTATTGCAAGCTGGTACTTACCATTTTTTTTAAGCGATTCGGCTAACCAGTACTGGGCGTCAGTCCTGGGATATGCAGATTTTACAGCAAGTTTATACCATGTTTCCGCGTTTTTCGGATCATTGATCAGCCTGTAACATTCGGCTATCATAAAAACAATTTCGGTACGGGTTGTTTTATCTGTTTTTTTTGTTTTTGAATATGTACCCTTAAACTGATCAATAGCATCATAATATTCACCGGCATTAAAGGCGGCATAAGCTCTGTCAGCTTTCCTTTTCTGTGCCGGAGCTTCCTGAACTGCAGTTATAATCAATAATATAATAAGGATTGAAAATTTTCTCATGATATCCTGCTCTAATTGACCATAAAAGTAATTATTTTAATGAGATTGATAATAGATACTAACGATCGGGTATTGTAATTATTATAAATAATACAATTATCAAAAGTTTATTGAACCACCCCCGTCGCAGCCATGTGGTAGGGCCAATACTCCTCCGAAATAGAAGTGAATGTTAATGTTTTTAAATTAGAAAAGAGGCTGTATCAAAAGGTATTTTAACCACCCTGACAACAGTCAGGGGGGAGGTGGTTGCCTTTTGATACACCCCCCCGCAATAAACAAAACGAATCAATACTAACTATTTGGTGAACAGCAGCTCTCTGTATTTAGGCAGCGGCCATATTTCATTATCAACAATAAGTTCAAGTTTATCAATATGTTGCCGTATATCTTCAAGATATGGTTTTACTTTACTCTCATAAGCCAGAGCTTTTTTGTAAGAACCTTCTATCACGTTAGCCTTCTTGCGTTCCTCAACCATTTCGTTAACCAGCATTTTAATGTTTGAGATATGATCTGAAATAATGATTATCATCTCTTTACGTGCACCGGCGAGTCTTTCGTATTCAAGATCGCTGAATATATCCCGCAGGCCTTTTACATTATCTATCAATGTTGTCATATAGCGGATAGCAGTCGGAACTATATGATTTATTGCCAGGTCGCCCAGGATTCTTGCTTCAATCTGAACTTTTTTGGTAAATTTTTCATATTCTACTTCCACCCTGCTTTCAAGCTCTTTTTCAGTAAATATATCCGAACCTATTAAAACCTCTTTCGAGAATTGGGTAAGGTAACATTTCAGGGATTCAGGAACACTGACAATGTTGCAAAGTTTTCTTTTTGCTGCTTCGGCATGCCATTCCTTACTATAGTTATCACCTTCGAATAATACCCTCTTTGATTCATTGATAGACTTTTTCAGAACCTGGAATATTGCTTCATCTTTATTCCTGCCCTTTTTAATTAACAGGTCCACCTCTTTTTTGAATTTTGTAAGCTGATATGCCACCGCCGCGTTCAATACGATCATCGAAGCACTGCAGTTTGCAGAGGAACCTACTGCCCTGAATTCGAATCTGTTACCGGTAAAGGCGAAAGGGGAAGTGCGGTTCCGGTCGGTATTATCCAGCAATATTTCCGGGATCTTTCCTATTCCGAGTTTTAGCTCTGTTTTAAGAGCCGGAGTCATTTTTTTCTCAGTGACCTTGCTTGCAATATTGTCGAGCATTTCGGTAAGATAAGTTCCAAGGAAGACTGAAATAATCGCTGGAGGAGCTTCATGACCGCCAAGACGGTAAGAGTTTGATTCGTTCATTACTGAAGCTCTTATCAGTTCATTGCTCTCGTTGACTGCTTTTACAACATTAACCAGGAATGTAAGGAACTGCAGGTTGGTTTTTGGGTTCTTCCCGGGGGAAAGGAGATTTACTCCTGTATTTGTAGCCATTGACCAGTTATTATGTTTCCCTGAGCCGTTAATTCCTGCAAAAGGTTTCTCGTGGAAGAGAACCCTGAATTTATGATTGCGTGCTATACGTTTCATAATATCCATCAGAAGCTGGTTGTGATCAACAGCCAGATTCACTTCCTCATGAATAGGAGCACATTCGAACTGATTTGGAGCTACCTCATTATGGCGTGTTTTTACAGGAATACCAAGTTTATACGCTTCACATTCAAAATCTTCAATAAAGCACATAATTCTTTCAGGTATTGAACCAAAGTAATGATCTGACAACTGCTGGTCTTTGGCTGACTGGTGTCCCATCAGGGTCCTTTCAGCAAGTACGAGGTCCGGACGCGCATAATACAAAGCTTCATCAACAAGAAAGTATTCCTGTTCACAGCCCAGTGTACCTATTACTTTTTTAACATCTTTATCAAAATACTGACAAACATCAACGGCAGCCCTGTCAAGCTCTGACAGCGCTTTCAATAAAGGGGCTTTATAGTCAAGTGCTTCTCCGGTATAGGAGACAAATATTGTAGGGATACAAAGGGTTGTTCCTACAATAAATACGGGGGAAGAGACATCCCATGCTGTGTAACCGCGTGCTTCAAATGTATTTCTGATCCCTCCGCTCGGGAAGCTTGAGGCATCAGGCTCAGACTGTACAAGAACTGCTCCTGAAAAATTCTCAACCATATGGCCGTTTTCACCCATCTCAAGAAATCCGTCATGCTTCTCAGCAGTTCCGTCTGTCAGAGGATGGAACCAGTGAGTAAAATGCGTGACCCCTTTTTCCAGAGCCCATGCTTTCAAACCTATAGCAACCTGATCTGCTTCCTGCCTTGTCAAAGACTTTCCTTCATAAATAGCTTTCTTAACTACTCTGAAGGCCTCTTTCGAAAGGTAATGCTCCATTTTATGGAGATCAAAAACATTTGTACCAAAGTATTCAGAGATACTTTTTGATGGTGTCTTTTTTTCAACAGGCACTCTGTTGTATACCTCTTTTAATGCACTAAATCTTAATTCTGCCATTTTTTATATTTTTATTGCAAAAATAATCTTTTTTATTAACCACCCCCTATTTTTAATGTATTTTTAATTTTTTTCACTTCTTTTTGTACATACCCCCTATTTTTTTACATCCCGCTGTCATTCTTATTGTTTTTTTAATACCCTGCATCCTTAAAACCTTTTGCGGAAATCTGTAACCACCAAAATCCTGAGTCTATTTCTTAATTACCCTTTTCAGATTATTTCAGGGTCTGTTTTTAATTGGAAATTTGTTATATTTGTCGCCTGAAATAAAAAAGGAGTAATTCTATTAATAATTAAACAGCATATTTAATGTCAGCAATTCAGTTTTTAAGGGAGAAAGCAGGCGTGTTTGTTGCAGGGATCATAGGTCTTTCGCTGTTTCTGTTTGTAATAAGCGATTTTTTCGGGAATGGCAGGGGACAGAGAACTCAGGCTAAAAAATATTATGAGTTGGGGAGGATAGCCGGTGAATACGTTTCATACCAGGATTTTGAGCAGCGGGTTCAGAATCTTTTCGAGATTTATAAATTATCCGGTACCACAACAATTGATGAGGCAACCGCTGAATCTATCAGAGAGCAGGTCTGGCAGCAGATGGTAAGAGAAAAAATACAGGATAACCAGTATAAAAAGCTCGGGATAGACGTCAGCACCGAAGAGTTAGATGAACTAGTTCTGGGCAATAATCCTCATCCGATAGTTCAGCAATTGTTTACTAACAGGTCAACTGGTGCATTCAATAAATCATTTCTTGTTAACTTCCTGAAGCAGATCGACATGGATGAGACAGCAAAAAAGTACTGGCTCTTCTTTGAAGATGAAATTGTAAATGACAGGATGAATTCAAAATATAATTCTCTTGTCTCAAAAGGACTTTTTGCAACATCCAAACAGGCTGAATTCGATATGAACCTTAACAGTTCAACCGTTGATTTCAGTTACATAATGAAGAATTATGCTTCATTATCTGATTCTTCAGTTTCTATTTCTAAAAGTGACATAGAGTCATACTATTCAAAACACAAAGAAAATTTCAAAAGGAGTGCATTAAGAGATATTGAATACGTAACCTTTGATATTGTCCCTTCTGAAGATGATATTCTGGAGGCTGAAAAGTGGATAACCAAAACAAAAGAAGAATTTGCTGCAGCTGCTGACCCGGTACAGTTTATAAATCTTTCCGCCGATTCCCGGTATGTAGGATTCTTTGACCCGCTAAGCCAGGTTCCTGAAAATCTCAGGGAATTCGTTAAGAAAGAGGACAAGACAAGTGTTTTTGGTCCATACCAGGAGGATGGTTCATTTAAAATTGCCAGGCTGCTTGAGGCAGCTGACAGGCCTGATTCTGTTCATGCCAGACATATACTCCTTTCTCCTAATCAGACCAGAACATTAGAGCAGACAAGAGTTGCAGCTGACAGTCTCATAAATCTCATTAAATCGGGGACAAAATTTGAAACCCTGGCAATGGTTAGTTCTGATGATCAGGGTTCGGCCCAGCTTGGAGGTGATCTTGGCTGGTTTTCTGAAGGTCAGATGTTGGTTCCCTTTAATAATGCCTGCTTCTCAGCCAGAAAAGGTGATATTACTACTGTTGAAACAACCTATGGAATTCATATAATTGAAATCCTTGACCAGTCGAAAAATACCCGCAAATACAATTTAGGAATTATCGACAGAAAAATTATTCCAGGTTCGATCACCAATCAGAATATTTACAGCCAGGCGAGCCAGTTCGCTGGTACGAACACCACTTACGAAAAGTTCAACAGTGCTATCGCTGCTCAGAATCTGAATAAGAGAATTACCAATGATGTTTCACCGCAGCAGAAAACGTTGCCCGGGCTTGATAATCCGAGGTCGCTTATCATTTCTCTCTTCTCTACTGCTGAAAAAGGAAAGATCATTCTGGATAACAGTCAACAGGCTGTATTCGAGGTTGGTGATAAGTATGTAGTAGGGTTCTGTACAAGGATTCAGGAAGAGGGTATTGCTCCGATGGAAGATGTTGTGAATGACATTAAATTCGCTCTTTTTAAAGATAAAAAAGCTGAAATAATTTCAGCTGAATTCATTAAGAATAACCAGGCAGGAAAGACTCTTGATGATATTGCCAGGAGCATGGTACTCAATGTACAGGAGGCAACACAGGTCAATTTCAGATCGTACACTGTACCGGGAGCCGGATCAGAGCCTGCACTTATTGCTGCGGCTTCATCTGCAAAACAGGGAACAGTTACAGGTCCCATTAAAGGGAATAACGGTGTTTACATGGTTTATGTGAACAGTCTTGCAACTACGAGTGCACAGGATCAGAATCTTCTTAAGGAGAGGCTAATGGCTACTTTCCAGACAAGGGGAAGTTATGAAGCATACGAAGCACTCCGGAGGGACGCCAATATTGTTGATAAGAGATATAAGTTCTATTAATAGTTATACGTAAAATATTTTAAAAGGTGTCGCTGAGGCACCTTTTTTTTGTAATGTGGTATACTATTTTATATACTTTCTGGTTATTCCATGAGATTGCTTCGTCGCCCCGCTGATGCGGGTCTCCTCGCAATGACAGTATACGTTATTATATACACTTATAATCCATAAACAAAATATACTTATATCCACTGTCATTGCGAGGAGCTCAGCGACGAAGCAATCTTTATAACTTCCTCTGTATTGTATAAAAAAAGCCCCTCGGTTTCCCGGGGGCTTCATTTTAAAGTCGGCGACGACCTACTCTCCCACAATTGCAGTACCATCGGCGCTGGCAGGCTTAACTTCTCTGTTCGGAATGGGAAGAGGTGGAACCCTGTCG
>JALONT010000046.1 GCA_025454795.1 Bacteroidales bacterium
GCATTTTTACTATTTATTTAAGCTAAAGATATTAACACATATCATTGATTATTAACATTATACGTACATATATTTACTTTTTCAGCAAACCCTAATTAGCGTTACCCACTTCCTGGTATACAGATATTAGTTAATTCGAAAATATTTTGTACTACTAATGAAAATGGCCTCGTAAATATTTGATTTACAAGGCCATTTGATTTACTCAGTCGGGGTGAGAAGACTCGAACTTCCGGCCTCTACGTCCCGAACGTAGCGCGCTACCAACTGCGCCACACCCCGCTTCGACCGCCGTAGCCTTGCTTTGCCCGATGAACCTTCATCGAAGACGGTGGCGTAGACGGTCATAATTTCAGGAGGCAAAATTAATAAATTTTTACAATCTTTGTGTACATAATACCTCCATTGCATGAACAACCATTCCCGGATTTATTCTATCGACATAATGCGGGGCCTCACCCTTTTATTCATGCTTCTTGTAAACGACCTTAATATGCAGGTTGCACCATCCTGGCTCGGCCATATGAAAGCCACCTTCGACGGAATGGGACTGGCAGACTGGGTATTCCCCGGATTTCTGTTCATAACAGGAATGGCTATTCCCTTTGCTTTCTCAAAAAGACTGGAAAAAAAAGAATCACAATATGATATCAGCAAGCATATCCTGATCCGGTTTATAAGCCTTATCATCATCGGGGTGCTTATGCTCAATACTGAAAGAGTCGATCCGGAACTGACCGGTATCGGGAAAAACCTGTGGGCAACTCTTATGTATCTGGGCGTATTTCTTTTCTGGAACGACTACCTGAAAAAAGATGAAAGATTCCTCCTGGTCACCTCACTCAAACTTATCGGACTGGCAATACTAGTATTCCTGGTGTTAAAATTCAGGTCAGGGGAACCTGAAAATAACGGTTCACTGATAACAGGATGGTGGGGTATCCTCGGACTGATAGGCTGGGGATATCTGGTTTCTGCATTTACTTATCTGGTCTGCCGTGATTCTATACTGAAGAGCTCGGTCATGCTGGTTATATTCCTGGTAATGAACATGCTGTCGGGATGGAATATGTTCGGTAAACTTGACTCAATAAAACCATATCTTGGCGTGCTGATCGACGGGAATGTTCCCTTTATTGTACTTACAGGACTTATTGGCGGACTGATCATAAAGAAATTCCGGTCAGAAAGGTATCATTTTGTTATGCTGACCTTCATCGGACTTGGCATCTTCTGTATCGCTTCCGGTTTTATTCTGCGAAACTGGTTCATTATTTCGAAAATCCAGGGTACCCCCAGCTGGGGAATGATCTGCAATGGTATCAGCTTCCTTCTGTTTGCTCTTATTTTCCTGATTGTTGATGTAAAGAAAAAAAGAAGATGGTCTCTGTTTCTGAAACCCGCCGGAGAAAACTCACTTACAGCTTATCTTGCTCCTGATATACTCTATAACATGATCTGGATGTCAGGCGTTCCGGTTCTGATTTACAAACAATCCCAGAATCCATGGATCGCTGTCATTGGTTCCCTTGTCTGGGCACTGCTTATGGTTGGCCTTGCAGGATTACTTTCAAGATTTAATATCAGGCTCAGAATATGAGTGTTGAATATCGAAGATTATATGACATTATAGAATTGTTTCAATAGTTTTAAGAACCATCTCCGGTGTCAGCCATTTCATGCAGGCAAAATCGCCACGGCGACAGGTTCCTTTACCATAAACTGTACATGGCCGGCAGGTCAGCTCTTCAACAGGTATTCTGACAGAATAATTGTCCGGTTGCTGCCATGCACCAAACCCTGTAAGAGGGTCTGTGCCACCCCAGATGGAAATTGTTTTAGTTCCTGTAAGTGCAGCCATATGCATATTGGACGAATCCATGGCAATCATGAATTTCAACCTGCTCATCATGGCGAGTTCTTCATCCAGGCTGAGGGTGCCGGCAACAAGAACAGATTCCGGGACCCTGTTTTGAAAAGAAATAAGCTGTGCTGTTTCCTCATTTCCGCCAAACAGCCAGAATCTTACCTTATATCTTCCTGCTATTAATCCCAGAAGCCTAATCATGTTTTCTTCGGGCCACATTTTCAGGTCATGTTTAGCATATGGAGCGACACCGATATGAAGCAATCCGGTTTCAGTCATCAATCCCGAGACTCTTTTTTGCGCTTCTTCCGAAGGAATAATCCATGGGCCGGTTTCAGGCAGCACCGGGAATCCGGCTTTTTCCAAAACATCCCTGTATCTTTCAACTGTGTGCTTTAACTGAACCTTGTTTTTACCCTGTAATACTCTTCTTTTTTCTGTTCTTCCTTTACCTATTACCGAAGCAGGCACTCCTGATAACAGGAATAGCCATCTTAATAATTTTGATCTCAGAACGTTGTGAAGATCAATAACATAATCGATTTTTTTCAGCTTTCTCAGATCCCTGAACAGATTTATTATCCCTGTTAATCCTTTATGTCTGTTCTGATAATCCGGCGTGAATATTTTAAGTCCGTCAATTGAGTAAAACAGGGATGTAAAGGCAGAACGGGTCACCAGGGTTATGGTTGTATCAGGATACTGATTTTTTAGCTCTCTGATGACGGGTGCAATAAGAGCCACATCTCCCATTGCTGATGTTCTTATTAGGAGTAGATGCATTCTAGTATTTTTCGTAAGATTTTTCTTCTGTCAGCCCGGAGGAGGTTCTGACATTTATTTCCCTTTTAATCTCTGCCCGCTTATCATTCCTGAAATATACCGAACGGGCAGCTGAAATAAATTCATCGCCAAAATCTTTTTTCCGTTCCATGGAGCGTATAAGATCCTCAATATCCCAAAGTTCACAGTTAACCTTGTAAAGCGCCTTATATAAAGGATCGGAGTCCTTCATTATCGGGGAAGCAACTCCGGAAAGCTCATCATATTCCCTCCTCAGGTTTTTAAGCTTGGCTTCATCTTTTATGCGTTCAAGCTTGATCTGAAGTATGGTAAGCTTGTCTATTATTTCTCCATTGGATACTTCAATCTTCATTTTCGGAATTTTAATTATTCAAAAATAGTATCTTTTAATGATTAAAACCCACCCCAAAACCCCTCCAGGGAGGGGATCATATGATTTCACCATTGCGCCTTTGTGCCTTTGTGCCTTTATGCCGTTTAATACGGATCCACATCGATGGCAATCTTCAATCCCCCGGCACCCTTTTCCTTCTCAAGTCTTGAAATAGCATCCCTGATCATATCTTTTGCCCTGACAATGGATCTTTCCCTTTCAATTTTTATCAGGATAGTTTTAATATACCAGAGCTGTATCTGCGAAATAACAGGAAACTCCGGTCCAAGTATTCTTTTTCCAAAAAGTCCTTTGAGATCATTGCCCAGGATATCCGCAAAATGATTCAGTGAACTTCGTTCCTTGTGCTTCAGGCTGATACGGATCATTCTGCAGAAAGGCGGATAGTTGAAAGTAGCTCTTTCTTCAGACTGAATCCTGAACATTGACAGGTAATCATGCCTGAGAACTAACCTGATTATTTTATTCCCGGGGTCGGAAGTCTGAATAATGACTTTGCCCTGTTTTTTTCTTCGTCCGGCTCTGCCACTGACCTGTTCTATAAGCTGGAAACTCCTTTCGTGAGCCCGGAAATCAGGATAATTCAAGAGGTTATCGGCATTAAGTATCCCGACTACTGTAAGATTCTCGAAATCAAGACCTTTTGAAATCATTTGAGTACCAATAAGTATATCTATACGCTGCTCTTCAAAATCCCTGATTATTCTGTTAAATGAGTTTTTGCTCCTTGTTGTATCCTGGTCCATCCTCCCTACCCGGGCAGCAGGAAAAACGATCTTAATCTCGTCTTCTATCTTTTCTGTTCCGAATCCACGGGTAACAAGTCCCGTCGATCCGCAATTGCCGCAAGCATGGGGCATACCTGATGAATATCCACAATAATGACACATCATTTTATTTATTCCCTTATGATATGTCAGGTTAACCGCACATTGTATGCATACCGGTATCCAACCGCATTCAGGGCACTCGACATAGGGAGAAAAACCCCTTCGGTTCTGAAACAGTACTACCTGTTCATTTTTACCCAGTGCTTCATCCACCGCATGCAGCAGCTCAGGAGTAAAATGCGAAACCATAAGCTTTTTCCTGTAAGCTTCGCGGGTATTGGCAACAATGATTTCCGGTAACTTTATCTGGCTATATCTTTCCTTTAATTCTGCAAGTCCATATTTCCCGTTGATCGTATTGTTATAACTTTCGACAGAAGGAGAAGCAGATCCAAGAAGCGTTTTGGCTTTATGAAGTGCTGCCAGAATGATTGCCGAGTCACGGGCATGATATCTTGGCGCCGGATCATGCTGTTTATATGAACCGTCGTGTTCTTCATCAATTATCACCAGGCCCAGATCGCTGAATGGCAGGAAAATGGAAGATCTGACACCCAGAATCAAACGGTACCCGGTTTCAGGATCTTCGTCGGCAACTCTCTTCCATATCTCTACCTTCTCCTGGTCATTGAACCTGGAATGATAGACCCCGGTTACAGCCCCAAAGTGTTTCTGCAGGCGAAGTATTATCTGGGTAGTGAGAGCAATTTCAGGGAGCATATAAAGGACTTGCTTCCCGAGCTTCAGTTGTTCCTCAATAAGATGAATGTATATCTCAGTTTTGCCGCTGGAAGTCACCCCGTGAAGCAGTACAATATCTTTTTTATTAAAGGAATTCTTTATACTGTTGAATGCTGTCTGTTGACTTTCACTCAATATTTTAAGAGGCTCCTTATTATTACCATAATCCTTCAGTCTTCCGACCTCCAGAGATACAGAGTTCATTATCCCTTTTTTGACAAGTGCATTGAATACCTCCGGCGAAGAGCCTGACTCTTTAAGCAGAGATGATTTTCTGACAGGAAAGATTTCCGATCCCCGGGTATATCCGGTCCTGTCCAGATATGTGATCAGAAATTCTGCCTGTTTAGGTGCCTTCTTAAGCTTATCAAGTATCTCATTCAACTCCTTGTCGGTGAACTCTTTAGCCAGGACAATGAACATTTCTTCCCTGGGAGAATATTTTTCTATTACTGATGTAGATATATCTCCTTCCGGGAAAAAGGCTGAAGGCACCGCAGCATTCATGACCTCACCCCGGGAGCACAGGTAATAATCAGATATCCACCGCCAGTGAGCAAGTTGCCTTTCATTTGCAATCTGAACAGTATCTGCCAGCTCCATGATTGGTCTGATATTTTTAAGATCAGGAGCCACATTATGCAGTTTGCAGATAATTCCCGAGTAAATCTTCCTGTTGCCAAACCTGACCAGAACTCTCATTCCGGGTTTTACATCGTCGGAAAATTCGTCAGGAATACTGTACGTAAAACTTCCTTTTACCGCCACAGGCAAAATAATATCTGCAAAACTGTAGATCATAATTTATGTAAGATGCAAAGTAAGAAGAATTAAGGAGAGATGAAAACAATTAAGGATTACCACCTCCCCCCGCCTTTAGCGGGACGGGGTGGTTAACTCGATTTTATAAATGACGACATCACAGTCAGCAGGTGCTCTTTCCTGATGGGTTTGATAAGGCAGGCATCACATCCTGCCTCAAGGATAATATCTTTATCATCCTCAAAAATAAAAGCTGTCTGGGCGATAATAGGAAGTTCCTTCCTGATCTTTTTGATATGTTTTGTCGCTTCAATTCCATTCATTTCCGGCATCTGCATATCGAGAAGTACGACATTAATATCAGGATTGTTCGTTACAAATTCAATAGCCTCAGCTCCGGACCGTGCGGTAAAAACTGTTATACCGGTATCAAAAAGTATTCTCTTAAGGTAAATCAGGACATCCTTATTGTCATCCACAAGAAGACATTTTTTTGAACTCCAGTTTATTGGGTTCAGAAGCTGCTCTTTAAGGATTCCCTTAATTTTGGCTCTTGTGCCTCCTGCAGGTCTGTAGGGGATTGAAAAGCTGAATTCTGATCCGATACCTTTTTCTGACAGGACGAATATTTTTCCTCCCATACGCTCAACCACCTCTTTGGCAAGTGTAAGACCGATCCCGAGACCTTCAAAAGGACGATGATGACCATCAATCTCCTGGCTGAATTCTTCGAATATCCTCGAGAGATTTTCCTTGTTTATTCCGATTCCTGTATCTTTTATTTTAAAAATAAGATCCTCATTCTCTTTATAATACGATAATTCTACAGCCCCATCGAGAGTAAACTTAACAGCATTATCCATCAGATGGCTTAATACCCTCTTAAGCCAGACTTTGTCGGTGAAAATCAGATCAACATTATCCTCAAACTGGTTCTTGACATTTAATAATATTGATTTTTCATTTCTCTTTATTATATGCCTTGCTTCTTCAATGACCTCATTTACAATTTCATTTACTGAAGTTTCTTCATAAGTAATTTCAATCTGTGAGCTTTCCAGGCGCGAGAGGTCGATTATATCGCCGATTATCTGGAGGAGTTTTTCGCTGTTATGGTTAATATGTTCTATATATTCTTCTTTCGCCTCCCGGGTGATTTCATTTGAAAGAAGCAGGTTTGAAAAACCTACAACGCTGTTGAGAGGGGTTCGGATTTCATGTGAAATATTGGACAGGAAGCTGGTCTTAAGCCTATTGCTTATTTCAGCTTCCTGATTTGCTTTTATAAGCTCTTCATGTACCAGTTTCATTTTCGTGATATCTCTCGAAATGGTGAGGGCTCCAAGAACTTCTCCTTTTTCCCCCTTAACTGTTACTGACCTTGAAGAAAGGGTCACATAGTGGCCGTCTTTATGGCGAAGTCTTAACTCGGTTTCATGGAAGCCTTTGTTTTTCAATTCTTCCAGCCTGTCAGCTATATAATTAATATCATCGTGATGAATAAAATCTCCGGGACTGGCTGAATTATAGGATTGCCTGTCGTATCCGACAAGATTATAAAAAGCAGCATTTGCAAATTTCAGGTTCCAGTCCCTGTCATAAAAAGAGACGCCGTCATCGGCAGACTGTAAAAGTATCTTATAGAACTTATCCGATTCGGAATGCTCTCTTGCGATCAGGTCTTTCTGAACAGCCAGCTCCTCATTTGTTTTTTGAAGATCCTTGTTTATTTCTACAATCTGTCTGTTTCTTGAGGTCAACTCCCTGTTTGCCCTTCTGAGTTTGGCTGAAAGAAAAATTATTATGGCACAAATAATTATCAGGGCTCCCAATAATGTAAGGAGTGTATGCAGGACCCCTGGTGACAGCAAAAATGTTGAATTCATCGGATTACCAGGGGGGAAAAACGTTCCGGTACTGTTGCCGTAAGACCATACCGGAAAACAGAAACACATGAACACCAGGATTACATACGGCAAAACCCTGCCGGAATTTGTTTCTTTATTCCTCCAACCACTACTTATCATAAAATAATAAAATACATTATAATTCTCCTGAAATCATTGAAACAGGATAAGCGACAAATATAAATATTCAAAGGATTATATAGACTGATGTTATTCACAAAAAGTGTTAAATTGCAAACAGATATTCAGTTAATTTTAAACCGGCTCAGATGGAAAGAGATAAATCCCTTTCGGATGAAAGAAAATACAGCAACGACGAAATAACTGTTTACTGGAAACCGGTTGCATGCGTTCATGCTTCATATTGTTACAGGGAACTTATTGAGGTCTTTGATCCCAGCCGGAGGCCCTGGGTTGACATGAAGGGGGCTCCGACTGAAAAGATCATTGAGATAGTAAATCTATGTCCTACAGAAGCCCTTACTTGGAAATGGAACGATGATGAAAGGAACCGTGATGTCAGAAGTGACCAGACAAATCACGTGAAATTCAGAAGACCTGAATTAATAAATCAGGATCTGTCATCTATTCAGGAGAATCCTGTTTCGGTAAAAGTCATGACCGATGGTCCTGTTGTCATTAAGGGAAGTTTTACCCTGGCGTACAGCGGGAACAAAAAAGAGGTAAGTGACAGTCTTGTCTCCATTTGCCGTTGTGGGTCCAGCGACCATGAGCCATTTTGCGACGGGAAGCACAAAAAAATTGGTTTTACAGGATAACCTGGTATTATGGAAGAGAAAGATATAAAGAAGCCACAGGCATTAATTGAAGTTATTGATTCCGGTCCCCTGAAGATTACAGGTAATTTTATTTTAAAGGATCTTAAGAGGAAGAGTGAAACAACACCGGGGGAGATATGGCTCTGCAGGTGCGGTAGATCAGGAAATAAACCATTCTGCGACGAATCTCATAAGACCAGGTAAGAAACTATCTGGCAACAACATGGAAACAACCTTGCTTGATCTCGTATGTTGCCCAGCACTTATTCTCTTCCCTTAACTGCCATATAACCTCAGCAAGAGCTTCCTTTAAATAATACTTATCACAGTCAGTAACAAACCATTTTTTTGCTGAGAATCTTACATAGCTGATATCTAACGCATTACCATAATAATGAGGAGTGTTTTCTGATGCATTCGGGTTATTTTTTCTTAATTTGAGGAATTCCTCAGTTGTCCTGGTCATCGATGTGATCCTGAAATCAGATCCTCTCAGCCTTGTACCTGAAATTTTCTTTCTGAACCGCTTTCCTATTTCCCGGATAAGAATTTTACCTTCTTTTGTCAGATAGGGAAAGCTGTATGATAAATCTTCCACAACAAATCCTCTTCCGCTCCTGATCTTATAAACCTCATTTCGTGACGCTTTTTTTAAGAGCTCCTTCTTATTGCTGCACTTTTTAATTCCTGAATTGCCTGATTCTCCGATATAATCGGGAAGCATATCCCTGAGCTTCCTGCTGAATATTGTCTGTTTATAGGAAATGCAGCCGGAACCTATCTTTTTATTTATGAAATAACGGAAACCCTCATTTTTATCTCTGGGACTAGTGATTGAGGCAACGCTAAAAACTATGAAAATCCCGATTATTGAAAGGACTGCGATCCCCGGAGGTTTTACTTTTATTCTTTTAGACACCAAGCACCTCCTTAACCTTTTCAGCTGCTTCACTGAATGAAGTTGCTGAATATACAGAGAGGCCGGAATCATCAATTATTTTTTTGGCTTCCTCCGCATTTGTGCCCTGGAGTCTTACTATCACCGGTATCTTTATTACACCTACCGATTTATAAGCTTCCACCACTCCATTTGCTACTCTGTCGCACCGTACTATACCCCCGAAAATATTTATCAGAATTGCTTTTACTGCAGGATCTTTAAGGATGATCCTGAATCCTGCTTCAACTGTTTTTGGACTGGCTCCACCACCCACGTCAAGAAAGTTTGCAGGAGAACCTCCGGAGAGTTTAATGATGTCCATTGTTGCCATGGCAAGACCGGCTCCGTTCACCATACAGCCTACATTGCCGTCAAGCTTAACAAAATTCAGATTATAATTCCCGGCTTCGACCTCAACCGGATCCTCCTCGTTTATATCACGCATTCCTGCAAGGTCAGGATGCCTGAAAAGAGCATTATCGTCAAGTACTACCTTGCAGTCGACTGCCAGAATCCTGTCGTCGCTGGTTTTTAACACAGGGTTGATTTCGAGAAGCTGTGCATCGCAGCCTGTGAATGTCTCATAAATCCCGGAAAGGAACTTTTGCATATTCTTAAAAGCAACTCCCGACAGACCAAGGTTAAATGCAATACTTCGACATTGAAATTGCTGAAGTCCAGTGCAGGGATTGATCTCTTCAGTGAAAATACGGTCAGGTGTTTTTTCGGCAACCTCTTCAATTGACATTCCTCCATCAGGGGAATACATTAATGTATATCTCCCCTTATTCCTGTTCAACAGTAAGCTGATATAAAATTCCTTTATATCTGATGCACCTTTATAATATACATCCTGTGCAACCAGCACCCTGTTAACTCTTTTACCTTCGGGACCGGTTTGAGGTGTAACCAGCTGCATGCCGATCATTTTTGATGCCAGCTCACCTGCTTCCTCAACCGACTTTGCCAGCTTCACACCACCACCCTTACCTCTGCCCCCGGCATGTATCTGGGCTTTTAAAACAAAGAATTCCGATCCTAATTTTTCCCGGAGCTGACCAGCTACCATTACTGCCTGATCGGGGGTTTCTGCAACAAAACCTTCTTGAATATCAACATTATATGCTCTCAGTAATGATTTCCCCTGAAACTCATGAATGTTCATTTTCGTGTAATTTAAATAAAAGTAAAAAGAGCCGGTCACATAATTCAATGGTTACAAAATAAAAATAATAAACGGATATTTTTAGTTATTTTGTCACAAAAAAGAATGCGTAAGCTTCAGAACGAAGAACTTGGAAGAATCACCCCGGAACAATTCAAAAGGTCAGAAAAATCTCCTTTTGTGATTGTTCTTGATAATATAAGGAGTCAGAGCAATGTAGGATCTGTATTCAGAACCGCGGATGCATTCCTGACCGAAAGCATTTACATTTGCGGAATCACAGCTGTTCCTCCTCACCGGGAGATACAAAAAACAGCCCTGGGCGCTACTGAGTCAGTTGCCTGGAAATATTTCAAAGAGACTATAGAAGCTGTCAGGGAGCTTAAATCCCGGGGTTACAAAATTGTGGGTATTGAGCAGGTGGAAGGGTCTGTCAGCCTTGGTGATTTTGAAGTAAAAGAAGGTATCAGGTACGCCCTGGTTTTCGGACACGAAGTTAATGGAGTTGACCAGGCAGTTTTGGATACCTGTGATCATGTCGTTGAGATACCGCAGTTTGGCACAAAGCATTCATTCAATATCGCAGTGAGTGCGGGGATAGTATTGTGGGAGATGAATAAAAAAAGCATGTACTCACCCCCCAACCCCTTCTCTACTTCGTAAAGAGGGGGCTTAAGATGCTGTGTATGAACCTTCCTCCTCTTTCCGCCAACTGGCGGAGAGAGGAGGAATCCTGAGCAGAGCGAAGGTAGTGGGTGAGTACGTGTATTGCAGAAGCAGGTTAGGGATAATTCCATGAATTCAATAAAAAAGGGTGCCCTTTTGAGACACCCTTTTTTGTAGTAATATTCTTTTATTATTGAACTGCTGATTTGAATGTATCGTCGTTCCAGAATTTAGCTAATTCGAGGTCTGTTTTTGCATAAGCTTTCCAGTCAGCATTGAAACCGACAGCTTCACGAAGACCATTT
This sequence comes from Bacteroidales bacterium, assembly GCA_025454795.1. GTDB lineage: Bacteria > Bacteroidota > Bacteroidia > Bacteroidales > VadinHA17 > LD21. Next base: position 11,161 of record JALONT010000046.1, read on the forward strand.
AGCATATAGTCCCTGTCATCGAGGCGTGCGCCAACGATAGCTTTCAGGTAAGATGGTTTTCCGCATTTGCACATTTCTGTCATGCTGTCAAGTGTGACTTTGGCTTTATTGACATCGCCTTTAAGAACCTGTGCAAGAGCAAGGTTGAAGCAAGGCGCTGTACCGAAGAGATTGACTGCTTTGTCATATTCGCCTTTTGTTGTTGCAATAACTCCGAGACCCCATTTTGATTCGGTTGATGCAGCATACATTGAATTAAAATATTCTTCTGCTTTTACCAGGTCACCTTTTACAAGGTATCCAAAGCCCAGGTTATTCTTGACCATGTCATTATTATCGATTGCTTTTGCTTTTTCGAAAGCGGCAATAGCGTCATCGGTTTTACCTAAAGCCATATATGCATAACCAACGTTATTTGCTGCACGGAGGTCCTGCGGATAAGCATCAGCAGCTGCCAGATAAAATCCAAGCATTTCATTTGCATCTTTGGTAAGAGAGCCCGCGTAGAGAATTTCTTCGAGGCTCAGGACTTTAGGATCTGCTAAAGCTTGTGCAAGGATCTGTTCATCACTGCGGCCGATCTTATCAACACCAACCATCATTTTTGACCTTCTGAGTTTGGGAAGGATGTCTGTTTTCAGAGCTTCAAAAGCTGAAGACATGTTTTTAATTTCTTTTTCGCGGACTTCAGGATCGGCATACATTGAGAGAACACGAAGGATAAGGTCTTTGTCCTGGAGGGTTGAGCCTTCAACTTCAGCTTTAAAACCGTCCCAGTCTTCTGCTGTTGTTTTTGAATCGAAGAAACCTGCAGTTTTTGCGGCTTCAATTTTTACAAATTCTTTTTTGATAAGTTTATCAGCGGCAGTACCTCTGTTTCCGGAAAGTTTTTCGTTCAGGTCAAATGCTCCGTCCGGAGAAGCATACGAGCTGATTGTTGCTGTTTTAAACTGGCGGTTAGGATCGGTTGCGACAGATTGAATATAGTTTTTAAGTGCAACGATATCCTCAGCCTTAAGTTCTGCGGGTCTGATATCGTATTTGTTGATCACATAATTAATATCAGCAGCCTGGCTTTCAGGGGTAATTCTGACATATTGATCTTTCATCATTACAGCTTTGCCATGTTTTTCAACCAATGTTGATGTTGCAATAACACCATCTGCCAGTTTAACCGGATCAAAATCCAGGCTTTTTTTACCTCTTACTGCTTTCGCTTTAAGCATGAGTTCGGAAACCTTCATGGCGTCTTTATAAGGAACTGCAGCAGTATAAGTAAAATCACCACCGGTATAAGTAATTACCTTATTGTTAGCCTGAACGCTTTCTCCCTGAAGAACCTGAACTTTTTCAAAAGCAGTTTCGCCACCGGCATATGTAAGTACAGGTGTAGCTGTAACTGTGGTCTTTTTGTCGAAATACTTCTCAGGGAATACACCTTTGATAGTGACATTAACAAGGCCTGCATGAGTTTCCAGTACTTTAGGGGTAACCTCATACTTAATTAAGCCTGCATTTTTCTTCATCTTATTCAGGCCACTGCAACTGGACAAAACCAATGCGGCAAGGATAAGGATAAATAAGCTTCTGAATTTTTCCATAGTAAAAAAAGTTATTTGTTTAAGATATGTATTAATGATAAAATATTCAACAATATACGAATAATCTGCAAATCTAGAAAAAAATGTTCGAGAAACATCCAATTTTTGAAAATATTTACAAAATCAAAGTATTCATTCCTGTGGGATACTCTTCGGAAAATATCGAATCAACTATTTTTCTGTAATGATCCATATCAGCCACGAAATCGATATTATTTATATCTATTACCAGGTATTTATTCCCCGGATTTTGTTTGAAAAAGGTGAAATAGCTGTCCTGTATCTTCTGAAGATATTCCCTTGTTATTGACTTTTCATAATTCCTTCCTCTTTTCCCGATATTCTGAAGAAGCTTATCAGGGTTAAGATGAAGATAAACAAACATATCCGGCTTGGGTAAAGATCCGTAAATTATATAGAATATCTGCCTGTAAAGATTATATTCATCTCCTTTCAGAGTTGAGGCAGCAAAAACAAGCGACTTCATAAAATAATAATCAGCTACTGTAAAAGCTTTAAAGAGATCCTGAGGTACAAGCTCTTCCTGGAGCTGTTTATAACGGCTGGCCAGGAATGATAACTCAAGCGGAAACGAATATTTTTCCGGATCCTTATAGAACTTTGGAAGAAACGGATTATCTGCAAAATGTTCCAGTATCAGGCGGGCATTGTACTGTTCAGCAATGCGGGTTGCAAGTGTGGTTTTGCCCGCTCCTATATTTCCCTCAATGACAATGTAATTATACCTGATCTTCATTACTGAATAATTCCAGTTCAAAAATCAAATTTAGAAATTGAAAAGGGATTTTCAAAAATGAATTGAAATTTAAGTCCCATGAAACAAGTTACACAGAGGAAATCCGGAGATAACACAGAGTCGCCCAGAGTAAAATTGGTTTATTCCAAATTATATCTCTGTGTCACTCTGTGACTTCTCTGTGTCACTCTGTGCAAGTTCTTCAATCTGATTTTTTATTCCGATCTTCAGGATGTTTGCGATCCTGATCACGGTCATGATCCTCTTTTGGCGGACGAGGGAGAAGCACTTTTCTTGAAAGTTTCATCTTCCCGGTCTTCGGATCAATATCAATAATCTTCACCTCGACTTCATCACCCTCTTTCAGTACCTCATCAACCGTCTTGACTTTCTTCCAGTCAATCTCTGAGATATGGAGAAGTCCATCCTTATTTGGGAGTATCTCTACAAATGCTCCGAACTGGACAATGGTCTTGACCTTGCCCTTATAAACCTGTCCTATCTCAGGGACAGTCACTATTTTCTTAACCCAGTCAAGTGCAGCGGTAATAACCTCCTTATTTTCACCGAAGATATTTACATCTCCATGACCATCTATCTCTTCAACAATAATAGTAGCTCCGGTAGTACGCTGTATCTCCTGGATAACTTTTCCCCCGGGACCAATCAGAGCGCCAATCATTTCCTTGGGAATGGTAAGCATTTCGATTCTCGGTGCATGAGGTTTAAGTTCCGGACGAGGTTCTGAAATTGTCTGGTTCATAATATTCAGAATGTGTAGCCTTCCTGCTTTTGCCTGTTCGAGAGCTTTAGCCATGATCTCAAATGAGAGACCATCAACCTTTATATCCATCTGGGTGGCAGTTATACCGTCACGTGTACCGGTCACCTTGAAATCCATATCACCAAGGTGATCTTCATCACCAAGGATATCGGAAAGAATAGCATACTTCTTTACGTCCTTATCTGTAATAAGTCCCATGGCAATTCCTGAAACCGGCTTGCGCAATTTAATACCGGCATCCATAAGAGCAAGTGAGCCTGCACAAACTGTTGCCATTGAAGAAGAACCATTTGATTCCAGAATGTCTGAAACAACTCTGATTGCATAGGGATTCTCTTCATCGGGAGGCATCATATTCTTAAGTGCCCTGTGAGCAAGATTTCCGTGACCTATCTCTCTTCTGCTTATTCCCCGTGCAGCTTTTGCATCACCTGTTGAAAATGGCGGGAAATTATAGTGAAGTGTAAACTTCTCTGAACCTTTATTCAGTACCTCATCGATTATCTTCTCATCCAGCTTTGTACCGAGTGTAACAGTTGTAAGAGACTGCGTTTCTCCTCTTGTGAATAATGCTGAACCGTGAGTTGCAGGAAGCGGATCTATTTCACACTCAATCTGACGGATCTCATTGGTTTTTCTTCCGTCGAGACGGATTCCTTCATCAAGGACCAGCCTTCTTGAAGCCTCCTTAAGGACATCATGGTAATATTTGTTAGCGAGAGACTCGTCAACACTATCTTCCTCCGTGTATTGCCCTATAAATTCTGTTATGACAGCTTCAAAAGCATCGGTACGCTTGTGTTTATCGGCAGATGATTTAGCAGCCTGGTAGCATTTATCGTAAGTTTCAGCCCAGACTTTTTTCCTGAGCTCCTCATCATTAACCTCATGGCAATAGGTTCTCTTCACAGTAGTACCAATCTCTTCGGCAAACTCCATCTGTGCTTTGCACTGAACCTTTATAGCATCATGTGCAATTTTCAGAGCTTCAAGTATATCAGCCTCTGAAGTCTCTTTCATCTCACCCTCAACCATCAGTATGTTTTCATATGTGGCACCAACCATCAGGTCAATATCAGCCTCTTTAAGCTGTGTTGCCGTTGGATTGACAATGAATTGATTGTTTACCCTGCCGATCCTGACTTCCGCAATAGGACCCTTGAATGGAATATCTGAAACAGTTAAAGCAGCAGATGCAGCAAGTCCTGCAAGTGCATCAGGTATAATATCCGTATCGGCCGAAATAAGATTTATCGTAACAAATGTCTCAGCATGATAATCATCAGGGAACAGAGGACGTAATGCCCTGTCGACCAGTCTCGAAATCAGGATTTCATAATCCGATGGCCTGGACTCCCTTTTCAGAAATCCGCCCGGGAATCTGCCTGATGATGCATATTTCTCTTTGTACTCTACTGAAAGAGGCATGAAGTCAGTGTCTTCCTTTGCCTCTTTTGCTGAAACAACAGTTGCCAGCAGCATTGTTTTTCCCATTTTTACCAGGACAGCCCCGTCAGCCTGCCTGGCGAGCCTTCCTGTTTCCAGTACTATTTGTCTCCCGTCGCCGAGATCAATAATTTTTTCTTTGATTTTAAACATTAGATATTTTTATAATTGGTGATTGGTGAAATTACATGAAATAAATATAGTATGAAAAAAGGCAATTTAGAATTGCCTTTTTCCTCTATTTACGTAATTTCAACGCTTTTATGATTTCGCGATACCGCTCGATATCTTTTACTTTAAGGTAGTCAAGAAGCCTCCTTCTTTTCCCTACAAGCTTGATAAGAGCCTGCTGGGTACTGAAATCTTTCTTATTCTTCTTCAGATGCTCAGTAAGGTGATTGATCCTGTATGAGAAGAGTGCTATCTGGCCTTCTGCCGTACCTGTATCAATCTCAGACGTTCCGAATGACTTGAAAAACTCCTGCTTTTTTTCTGCTGTTAAATACATGTCTTTAATTAAAATATTGTTTATCCACAAATAAATTGAGTCTCCAATTTTGGAACGCAAAAATAAGGCTTTTTTATGTAAACTATCAAACAATTGAGAATTTTTTTTTATTTGTTCCTGATATTCCTCCTTTCAGAAACGAATTTTACCGCTTAAAACTATCTCTGTATGTCATAAAGACGTAAAAGCAGTATCGAACGTTGCGTATGTTAACGTAATTATTCGTCTATTTATCAAATGATTATTAACATTCGTCAAAGGGTTATCAAAAACCCACCCCTCGCCCCCCGCGAGGCTTGGCTCGGGGCAGGCTCTCCGGGGAGGAGAACTTCATAATCTCCTTTTCTCCCACTCTCCCCCTCTTTCTTCTTACGGTTCCAATATCAGCTCATCCTGCCTCCTGAATGGCTTACCCAGGCTGATAAGTTTCCCTCCGATCCGGCACTCTAGACATCTTCTCTTTTTACAATAGTGGTTCCTTAACTGTATGAGAGCCTGGGAGATGAAGGCTGAATCAGCTTCAATTCCTGATGATCTCCATTCACTAATAATTGAATTTCCTTCAGGATTAATCTCTTCAAGAAATGAGATTGCGCGTTCACGGATATCACTTGAATCCCTGCTCTGACCATAGACAAAAATCGCTGGCACCACAGCATTGATCAGAAGAATATCGGTTGCCTGTGATCCTGTTATTTTAGGATACCTCCGGCTCTTTTTACCAAACACAAAATGATCGTCCCAGTACTCCGATGCTGTTACCTCAAAAGTATCTCTTAACTGGCTCATATTGTTAGCTTCCAGTGCTTTGGAAAACAGACCACCGGTTACTGATAACATTGCGGCCAGCTGAGAAATGCGAATTGTGGGGAAATTTGCAGGCCTGAGTCTGGAAAATTTCCATATCCATCCGTGGACCGGCTGAAGAGAATATTTTGAGGAAAGAATCTTAAATTCCCTGATCAGACCGGAATAATAATCATCATTCAGCGCTTCCCTGAAGAGTCCCTCTTCAAGCAAACCTGCAGTACCGTAAAGGAGAGCTTCAATCTGGAAACGATTATCTGAATGTTTGCGAATTATCCTGAAAGGGATTGCTGTTGCAAGCATTTCAAATGGTTCGGTATTAACCCTGAAGCCAAAGTACCTTGATAAAAGTCTGTAAAAAGTCTCCTCCCAGTCATTCCCGGTCTCAGAATAGATCTTTAATATCTGGTCCGATTTCTCCTGAAGCCGTTCAACTACCAGAGATCCAAGCCATTGACGGACAAAAACCGGGTCGATGCAATTTATCTCATCCTGGCAGGCGATAATAAACGGATTATTGACCAGATCGAAGTACTTTTCATACAGCTTCGGATCAAATACCATTTCTGAAGTAAGGATCTCTTCACCTTTTGTGTTAAATACTCTCCTGTCATTTTCGGCAACAACATGGAGAATGACATTATCAAAAGCAGGATCGAGATTATGCCCGTGAGTGTCAAAGTATGAAGCACGGGTATGGATTTCCACATTCCCGGCCCATTCGGTTCCTGCAATACATAACCTGGCATTGAAAAAATCGGGACCCGAATCACGGTTATATTCACCCGGATGAATCACAGTAATTCTTTTCTGCTCATTATCCAGCAGAGCATCACTGTTATAAAGACTGTATTTCCACAGGTAGTGAAGAAACTCCTCTTTCATGGTAGCACGAATTAAATAAAACAGCGAGGATATAAAGTTAAGAAAATTAACTCTATTAAATCCGGACTTAAATTAAAAGATTGCTTCGTCCTCCTTTGTCGGACTCGCAATGACAAAAATAAGAAATACTATTCTGTTTTTGGGTAAGCCAAGTATATAACTGAAGGCAGGGTCATTGCGAGGAGTCACGTCCAACGTGACGACGAAGCAATCTCCTTCGGTAACCTGTAATGCTTAAAGGAGGTTCCTTTCAGACAGGTAGTGTTCCATTTCCAGTTGCATTTCCCTTGCTTTTTTACCTGCGACTTCAGCGAATTTCTCAGTATTGTCAGCAAAGATGATTCCCCTGGATGAATTGACGAGTAGTCCGCATTTGTTTGTCATTCCATATTTTGCAACTTCCTCAAGACTGCCGCCCTGGGCAACAACACCGGGAACAAGTAGGAAATGATCCGGGATCAGTTTCCGGATATCCTTAAGCATTTCAGCGCGCGTGGCACCGATTACATACATCATATTATTTATAGTCCCCCATTTCCTGGATACTGACAGGACTCTTTCAAAAAGCCTGATACCATCCTCATTATGATACTGGAAATCATCGGCTCCCTTGTTGGACGTAAGTGCAAGCAGTGCCACCCATTTTTCATCGTATGACAAAAAAGGTGTAACAGAATCCTCTCCCATGTAGGGCGCTACTGTCACGGCGTCAAAAGGCATATTCTCAAGAAATGCTTTTGCATATATCCTGGATGTATTACCTATATCCCCCCTCTTGGCATCAGCAATGACAAAAATATCGGCGTATTTTTTCTTTATGTATTTAACCGTAGCCTCCAGTGACTGCCATCCGATAGAACCCCGGGATTCATAAAATGCAATATTAGGCTTATATGCCACTGTGTATTTCTGTGTCGCATCAATTATCCTCTTATTGAATTCAAAAACAGGGTCTTTCAGCTTCTTCAGGAATGAAGGGATCTTTTCAATCTCAGAATCGAGACCGACACAAAGAAATGATCTTTTCTGAATTATATTATTGAAAAGCTGTGAATGATTCATATCAGATTTTTAAATATTACTTTCTTTAAGTCTTTCTGTATTCTCTGCCATCTGAAGCTTATCGATCACTTCCTGAATATTACCATCAAGAATGGACGGAAGATTATATACAGTATAGTTGATCCTATGGTCCGTCATCCTGCCCTGCGGATAATTGTAGGTTCGGATCTTGGCTGACCTGTCGCCAGTCGATACCATTGTTTTTCTCTTGCGCGATACTTCGTCGAGATATTTCTGATATTCAAGGTTATATAACCTTGTCCGAAGTTCTACCAGTGCTTTGTCATAGTTCTTAATCTGCGACTTCTCATCCTGGCAGGTAACAACAATACCTGTTGGTACATGTGTAAGACGTATTGCCGAGTAGGTTGTATTGACCGACTGTCCGCCAGGGCCCGATGAGCAGTATGTGTCCTTACGGATATCTTCGCTTTTTATTACAACATCAAATTCATCTGCCTCAGGAAGCACTACAACTGATGCTGCAGAGGTGTGAATACGACCCTGTGTTTCAGTTTGAGGAACACGCTGGACCCTGTGCACGCCTGATTCATATTTCATGATACCATATACACCTTCACCCGAGACAATCATTACGACTTCCTTATAGCCACCTGCTGTCCCCTCCGAAAATCTGTTAATCTCTGCCTTCCATCCTTTCTGTTCAAAAAATTTTGTATACATCCGGAAAAGATCTCCTGCAAAAATGCTTGCCTCATCACCACCGGTACCGGCCCTTATCTCCATAACAGCATTCTTATCATCCTCAGGATCAACAGGAATAAGTAGCATCTTTATCTCCTCCTCCATCCCGGGGATCCGGGAATTAAGCTCCTCCAGCTCAATTTTAGCCATTTCCCTCATTTCCTCGTCTTTTTCCTTTCCCAGAAGTTCCTTAGTGCTTGTAATATTGGAGAGTGTCAGCTTATATTTTTCATATGATTCAATTATCGGCTGAAGATCTTTATATTCTTTGTTCAGTTTGACATACCGTTCCATATCCGAGAGTATGTCGGGTTTGGTAAGAAGCTCTCCCACCTCAACGAAACGTGCTTTTACTCCCTCCAGCCTCTCGAGAATCATATTGTTTGCCATATACTACTAATTTTCAGGGTGCAAAGTTAATAAATAAGTTTGGTAACCCCCACGTACTCCAAAGATAGAATAGAATTTAAAATACAAATGTTCCGCTTTCTGATGTAATCGTAAGCTTCTTTTTATCAGAGGCTTCACAACGACCTATTATCTTTGCTTCCAGTTTAAAGCCTGAAGCTATGTCTATGATTTTATCTGCATTTTTATTATCGGTATAGATCTCGAACCTGTGCCCCATATTAAAAACCTGGTACATCTCCTTCCAGTCAGTTCCTGACTGATCATGGATCATCCTGAAAACCGGAGGAAGCTGAAAAAGGTTGTTCTTTACAATATGAAGATTATCAATAAAATGGAGTATCTTGGTTTGACCCCCACCTGAACAATGAACCATCCCATGAATTTCATTCCGCATCTCCTCCAGAACCTTTTTAACAACAGGAGCGTAGGTGCGTGTTGGTGACAAGACAAGCTTTCCGGCATTCTGGCTGACACCATTTACCTGGTCAGTAAGCTTCAGTCTGCCAGCATAAAAAAGGTCATAAGGCAGAGATGAGTCAAAACTTTCCGGGTATTTCGGAGCAAGATAAGGCCCGAAAACATCATGCCGGGCAGAGGTAAGTCCATTGCTTCCTATCCCGCTGTTGTATTCGTCCTCGTAGGAAGTCTGACCAGAAGATGCAAGTCCGACAATGACATCCCCTGATTTAATATTATGATTTGAGATGACATCACTCTTTCTCATCCGGGTTATAACTGTTGAGTCAATAATAATAGTCCTGACAAGATCGCCCACATCAGCAGTCTCTCCTCCTGTTGAATAAATGCCAATTCCGAGACTCCTGAATTTTTCAAGGATCTCTTCTGTGCCGTTTATTATTGCAGAGATAATTTCTCCCGGAACAAGGTGTTTATTTCTGCCTATCGTAGAAGAAAGAAGGATATTATCATATGCCCCGATGCAGAGAAGGTCGTCGAGGTTCATGACGATTGCATCCTGAGCGATCCCTTTCCATACAGACAGGTCACCGGTTTCCTTCCAATAGACATAAGCGAGTGACGACTTTGTCCCGGCGCCATCTGCATGCATGATATTGCAATATTCTTTATTACCCCCGAGAAGATCCGGAACAATTTTACAGAAAGCCCCGGGATAGAGTCCTTTATCGATGTTCTTTATTGCATTATGTACGTCTTCCTTTTGAGAAGAAACACCACGTTTAGAGTATTTTGAGTCGCCTGCCATGGAAACTAAATCAGGCATAAAGATAGAAAAAAGGAAGAACTCACCCAGAGTGACACAGAGTAGACACAGGAATAAATATTATTACTTTCCGGTATAAACAAATTTAATAGCCTGTTTAAGCAGCTTTCTGAAATCAGGATTTTCGAATGTAGGAACATCATGACCGCTCTGGAGCACCACAATCCGGGAATTGCCGTACTTCTTCGCCCAGCCTGTTAATGGGTTACTGGAAAGTTCGTCAGTGGTAAGCAAGGGTGTAACGCCTTCCTCAACATAATAACCCTTATAAGTTTCATCAAAGATCTTAAAATCTTTGACTCCTTTTGTCACAGGATATTTCGTGTCGGCAACTTTCACACTGAAGCGCACGTCATGAATATAAGAACAGGGTTGATATTCTTTCCCTTTGATATTTGTCAGCTTATGGCAGTATTTTCCTCCTATAATATTCCAGTAATCAGGCCATTCATCAAAAGCACATATACTATGATGTAAAGCAACCACCGGTTTCCCTTCGCTGATACATTCCGTAAAAACTTTCGCCTGTTCGTCTGTTATTTTCTGCCACATGTGATAAAAAACGAGAACATCATATTTATCCCTGTTTCCTGGCAGAAACATATCATATGCCTTTGGAAATTCGGCAATTTCATAAGCTATTTCCGGCCCCAGGCTGGCAAGCATCTGGTTAAATTGTTCAGTTTTGTATGCGTGACCTCCGGTGACAACGAGAATGCGGATGGATTTGTCAGCTGATTGTGCAAATGTCGTTGCAAACACCAGAAATAAAGATGTGATGAGAGTTTTCATTCTGAGGATGTTGAGATTTTATGTATTACCAAATTAATAAATATTCCAGTTTTTCTCCTGTCAATTCCATGTACCCATCCCCCAACCCCCTTCCCTGCTGTTGCCTATCCTTTATACACATTTTTGTATTTAACTGAAATATAGATCTTTAGAGCTAAAAGAACCAGAATATATTTTCATTCTATTAGAGAATTAATCTTTAACACA
>JALONT010000047.1 GCA_025454795.1 Bacteroidales bacterium
TGTGGGAAAATAAAGGTTGGGGATTATATAACGGATGGGGTTACTGGCAACCAACCAAAGAGTTATTTGATGAATATGAAACAGGTGATCAGCGTCGTGACTGGACTATTTTGAAAGAAGGAGATGTATTTCCCTATTTTGGAGCACCATTTACCTGGTATCAAACCTCAAATAATCTTACCGGATATATGTTTGGTAAATATCGCGAACCTTTTGGCTATGCAAATCCAATTGGTAATACTATTAATTCGAATGGAGATGAACCAACAACCAAATTATGGGTCCCTCTTTTAAGATATGCCGAAGTTATTCTATTTAAAGCCGAAGCATTATTAAAGCAAAATAAAAATGCAGACCAGTACATTAATATGATCCGGGCAAGAGCTGGTTTGGCTCCAAAAACCAATGCAACATTAAATGACCTTAAACATGAGAGACGGTGCGAGTTAGCGTGTGAATGGTCGGATCGCCATTTTGATCTGGTGCGCTGGGGTGATGCGGATGCAGCTTATAGTAATGCACTTCATGGTTCACTTGGGCAAGTGGTTTGGCCCCCACGTCCACAATTCGATCCTGCAATACATCATGTGTGGCCAGTTCCCCCTGCTCAGATTGAAAATAGTAAAGGTACTTTAACCCAGAATCAAGGCTGGTAATTAAACTATAGTTTATCTACCGTCTTTTAGTAATTGAAGAGATATGAAAATATCTCTTCAATTACTTACTTCTTTTAATTTCAACGTCACTTTCACTTTGTGGAAATAACAATTTCTGGCATTACTATGGGTGTCCAAAAGGCAAAAGGGGAAATAAGTGCCCTTTATAAGAGATCTATCATCTTTCATTTAGAAAAAGATTGATTGGATTAACGAACGCAGCGATAAAAATAAACTAGGTATTTTGGCGTATCATGAACATTGCACGAAAAGACGAGTATTAAATTATCGTCATTAGTATATCTATAAATTATGCCGTACAAAAGCGATTAATTGACAATGAAATATAGAATAGTAATATTGCTGTGTTATTTTCTTATAGCTCTTAGTAGTTCTTCTCAAGATATAAAGAAGGATTTAATTCAATTTGTTCAGCCCCAGATTGGGTTGGATAACAAGGGCAATGTAATCCCGGGTCCCAGCCTTCCATTTGGAATGGTAAAGTTAGGTCCCGATTGTGTTGGAGGTTCAAATTCCGGCTATATATCTGGCGAAAAAATCAAAGGATTTAGTCATACGCATGTGTCGGGAACCGGCGGTGGTGCAAAATATGGAAATGTCACTGTTGCACCGTTTGTTGGCACTTTGAATATTGAAGATTATGCATCCTATGGATCCAGTGAAATTGTGCAGCCCGGGTACTATTCAGTTAAAATGGATAAATGGAATGTACAAGCTGAATTAACTACCACACATAGTTGTGGTTTCCATAAATATACTTTTCAAAAATCCGATAGTTCGTATCTGTTAATCGATGCCGGAAGTTTCCTTGATTATGCCGGAAATAGAACAGAAGCCCAGGTTTTTGTCGGCTCTGAAATTGAAATTGTTACTCCAACATTAATTGAAGGTTACACCCGCGTACGCAATGGTTGGGGAAAAGGTGATGCATATACCGTCTATTTTAGTGCAGAACTGGATACCCATGCAGATGAGTTCGGAACATGGAAATCGGGATTAATCAGGCCAAATTCTAAATATGAAGCAGATACTGGTAAAAAAACAGGTGCCTTTTTAAAATTCCAAACCCACGCTGACCAGTCGTTAAAACTAAAAGTTGGAATTTCATTTTTAGGGCGATTAAAGGCACGGGTTAACAGAGAAAAAGAAATTCCGGATTGGAATTTTGAAGCAATAATAAATCAGGCCCGGTCAGAGTGGGACAATGTTATTGGTAAAGTAAGTGTTGAAGGTGGTAATGATGAATTAAAAACAATGTTTTATACTGCACTTTACCATTCCATGTTAATGCCAACAGACAGAACAGGTGAAAATCCTAAATGGAAACCAAATGGTCCCTATTATGACGATTATTATGCTATTTGGGATACCTACAGGACAACAAATCCGCTATTAACTCTTATTAATCCTGACAAACAGATTGACTTTATCCGATCCTTGATTGACATCTACGAATACGAGGGATATATGCCTGATGCCCGCAGCGGAAATGATAATGGGAGAACTCAGGGAGGCAGTAATTGCGATATACTCATTGCCGACGCATTTGTAAAAGGATTGGAGGGAATTGATTATGAAAAAGCATTTTTGGCCATGGTGAAAAACGCGGAAGTACCTCCCGGTGGTAACGAGCAAAAAGAAGGGAGAGGAGGATTAATTAATTATAATGCATTAGGCTATGTTTCGTCAGATTATGAAAGAGCAGGCTCGAGAACACTTGAATATTCATATTGCGATTATGCAATTGCCACAGTTGCCCGGGGATTAGGAAAGACTGCCGATTACGAAAAATATAAAAAAAGAGCGAATAACTGGTTGAACCTTTGGAGACCGTTAGAGGATCATGGTTCCAAAGGATTAATTTGGCCCAGAAATGCGGATGGTTCATGGGATGAATCTTATGACATGTTTCAGAAAATCGGGTATTGGACAGAGTTTTTTTATGAAAGCCACACCTGGGAATATTCTTTTTACGTCCCGCATGACATGAAAAAACTGATTGAAACGTGTGGAGGCGAAAAGGAGTTTGTCAAACGTCTGGATACTTTCTTTAATGAGGGCTTTTATAATGTAAATAATGAACCTGGCTTTTTAACGCCCTGTTTATATATATATGCCGGAAGACCCGAAAAGACTGCTGAGCGAATTCACAAAATAATAAACGAAAATTACAATACATCCCGGAGTGGATTACCTGGCAATGATGACTCGGGTGCCATGTCCGCATGGTTTGCTTTTCATGCCATGGGATTTTTCCCGGTTGCGGGTCAGGATCTTTATTTAATTGGTAGTCCGCAATTCGAAGAAACAACCATTCAACTGGGCAATGGGGCAACGTTCAAGATTATTGCAAAAAACACTTCAAAAGCAAACATTTATGTGCAATCTGCGGCATTAAATGGTAAACCTTTTAATCAGGCATGGTTCAGACATACAGATATAAAAAATGGGGCGGTTCTGGAATTAGTAATGGGTGAAAAGCCATCGGAATGGGGAAAGGATAAACTACCTCCATCTATGTCTGATTTGTAGAAGCATGATGCATAATAACTTAGGTAATGGCTTTTGTAAATATTAATCTTGATTGGCAGTTTATGCGATTTTTTTTTAAAGTATAACTTTCCTTAATGAGTCAAATATTCCCAGTGGGCTTCCTGGTTGATGCTTCAGGGAAACCACTTATTAATGAATTTCACAACAGTGTCCGGCCAATAGATCAATTTGTATTTAAACGTAATAGCAAACTAAATCTAATTACATTATGAAAAAACAAATATGTTGTCGTTTTACAATTAAAAGTCTCCTGATTATTAATCTGATAATTGCTTCGGGTTTTTTACAAGCTCAGATAACCACGATCCCTATTCGTTCAAAAGTCTGTGTCATTTTACTTCAAACAGATAACAATGAGCGTTTAAGAACTATATATTTTGGTGAACCACTGAATGATGAAAGTGAATATGCTACTGTGGCAGACTCATACTTTATTAATGATAAAAACGCAGGCATTTACAATGCTGCATACACACCCGCAGGTACCTGGAATTTGGTAGAACCAGCCATTCAGGTAGTCCATTATGACCAAAACACATCTTTGGAATTGACTTATGATCGCCATACGGTGGAAGAAATCGACAGCAATACAACATTGACAACAATTCTTCTAAAAGATCCACGCTATCCTTTTCAGGTTTCTTTGTTCTATAAAGTCTGGAAAAACGAAAATGTGATTGAACAATGGACAGAAATAAAGCATAACGAAAAGAAGGCTGTAAGACTGCTGAAGTTCGCCTCTGCTAATTTATATTTTAATAATAAAGAATATTACCTGACAAGTTTTCACAATAAATGGGGAAAAGAAATGCAACCTACAGAAGAAAAACTTTTGAGAGGTAATAAAACTATAGATTCAAAGCTGGGGGCAAGGGCAATGCTTTTGGAATCGAATAATTTCATATTGTCTTTTGATAAAAATGCTTCAGAAAACGAAGGCACTGTGATGCTTGGGCAGCTTGAATGGACGGGAAATTTCAAACTGGAATTTGACATTGATTCATATGAAAATCTTCGCCTGATTGCCGGAATCAACCCTTACGCTTCAGAATATTTACTTCAAAAGAATGAAGTTTTTAAAACACCTTCTTTAATATATGCTGTGTCAAATATTGGTACAGGAGAGGCTAGTCGGAGCCTTCATTCGTGGGCAAAAAAATACCGGTTATTAGACGGTCAGGGTGAACGGCTAACCTTGTTGAACAACTGGGAAGCCACTCATTTTGATTTCGATGAAAATAAATTGGTTGAATTAATTAAGGACGCAAAGGAATTTGGGGTTGATATGTTCTTACTTGATGATGGATGGTTTGGCAATAAGTATCCAAGAAATGATGACAATGCCGGACTGGGCGATTGGCAGGAAAACATGAAAAAGCTTCCTAATGGAATAGGGTACCTGGTGAAGGAAGCAGAGAAAGAAGGCGTTAAATTTGGTATATGGATAGAACCTGAGATGGTTAATCCCAAAAGCGAATTGTATGAAAACCACCTCGATTGGGTAATACGGCAACCAGAAAGACCGGAAGTTTATTTTCGCGATCAATTGGTGCTGGATTTAACAAATCCGGAGGTGCAGGATTTTATATTTGGAATTGTAGACAATCTATTAACGCAAAATCCGGAATTGTCTTTTATTAAATGGGATTGTAATTCGGTGATATATAATGCATACTCACCTTACCTGAACGAAAAGAAATTACCTCAATCTCATTTATATATAGAATTTGTAAGGGGATTGTATCAGGTTTTGGAAAGGGTAAGGGCAAAATATCCCAAAGTACCAATGATGTTATGCTCGGGAGGCGGTGGCAGAACAGATTATGAAATACTGAAATATTTTACCGAGTTCTGGCCCAGCGATAATACCGAACCGGTTGAAAGGATATTTATGCAATGGGATTACTCTTATTTTTTCCCATCTATTGCAACCGATAATCATGTAACCAGTTGGGGAAAGCAACCTGTTAAATTTAAAATAGACGTTGCAAGTATGGGCAAGTTGGGTTTTGATATTGTTGCCGATGATTTAACTGATGCAGATATGCAATTTTGTAAACGAGCAGTTAGTAATTATAATTCCTTTAAAAACACGGTTTGGCATGGGGATTTGTATCGTTTGGTAAGTCCATATGAAAATGAAATTGCGGCACTTATGTATGTGGCTTCAGATAAAAGTAAAGCGATTGTTTTTAATTATTTGGTGAATAATCGCCAAAATGTTAAAGTAACGGAACGCCCGGTGAAATTGAATGGCTTAGATGCTAATAAGCAATACACAGTTAAAGAAATCAATCTATACCCTGGAACCACAACGCCGATCGACTCAAGTAAAGTTTACTCTGGTGATTTTTTAATGAAAGTTGGAATTAACCCTGATATTGACATGAAAAGGACAAGTGTTGTGTTGGAAGTATATGAAGTGAAAAATTGATTCACTTCAACTCATGAGTTTCATAATTATTAATGGTTACCAGTATCAATGACAAAAAGATCCAATATGTTGTCCATTCCTTACCGGACCCGGCTCTTCATCCTCTCTGCTTAACCTCTTGAGATTATCAGTAAGGTCTATCTCGGTCGTGTCCCGGATACACAAATAATGACTATTATACTCATTATTCCTGTAGGAACGATGTATCCCTTCTGCCAGATCGCTATAATCAAAACTGTTGTTTCCCGGCATTCTGTGGGCTCCTATTCTGTCCGGATATTTCAAACAGAACTTATCTACTACAACATTAACACAATCCAGCATATCCAGCATCATCTTTTCTGCACGTTTTTCGATCCGACTGTCGTGCAATTTACCCTTATAAAAATCTTTGAATTGTTTGTTATTAACGCCCCCAATTATTATTTGTGATAGTTGTGTATAAATGGTAGTGCTTTATCAAAGAGGGAGAAAAGAAGGGGGTGAGTACGTGTGATAAATTAAGAAGAGAGAACCCATCCCGAAATTGTTCGGGATAGTTTGTGTGTTTATTTTTTGGATTTCTCAAAATCCTTCCTATATTTGTCCCCACAAATCAAATATTCCTTCCATTCAAGGGTGTTTGGTTTTTATTAAGAAGGGCGGAGAGATTAGGCTCTGCGAAACCCTGGCAACCAATCCGCCAACTGGCGGAGAACGGTGCCAAAACCTAATCCCGGAAAAGCCGGGAGATGATAAAAATAAAACACGGGTACCATGAATTCGATTCATCTGACACACAACAACTTCATCATGCCACTCATGCCTATGTGCATGTGCCGGTAAGGATCCTGATTTGGAATAATCATTTCTTTACACTCAGTTACAGGATCATCGCAACGACAGGATTATTATACCTGTCTGCCTGATCAGAATTAGTTAATAAAATCATCAAAATGGAAAAAAGGAAAATAAACTTCGAGACATTACAGATACATGCAGGACAGCATCCTGACAGTGAAACACTTTCCAGGGCAGTTCCTCTTTATCAGACTTCATCCTATGTATTCAGGAATTCAAAACACGCCGCAGATCTTTTCAGTCTTGCTGAACCCGGGAACATTTATACAAGAATGATGAATCCCACAACTGCAGTGTTTGAAAACAGAGTTGCTGCCCTCGAAGGTGGAGCAGCATCACTGGCAGTCTCCTCCGGACATGCCGCCCAGTTAATAACACTGACGACAATAATGAGACAGGGAGATAATCTTGTCACCTCTCCATTCCTGTATGGAGGCACACACAACCAGTTCAAAATAACCTTTAAAGGTTTCGGAATTGAAGCCAGGTTTGCAAAGGATCTGGAACCGGAATCATTTGAAAAACTGATCGACAAGAAGACGAAGGCGATCTATGTTGAGACAATAGGAAATCCGGGATTCAACATTCCCGACTTTGATGCTTTTGCTAAACTTGCAGGGGAAAAAGGAATTCCTTTAGTTGTTGATAATACATTCGGTGCATGCGGTTTCCTTTGCCGGCCAATCGAATACGGTGCAAATATCATCGTCGAATCAGCCACAAAATGGATCGGAGGACATGGCACAAGCATCGGCGGTGTAATTACAGATGCCGGAAATTTCAACTGGAATAACGGCAATTTCCCGGTATTCACGGAACCATCAGAAGGTTATCACGGACTTGTTTTCGGAGAACAATTCTCAGAGAAATCTCCATCAGGAAATATAGCATTCATTGTTAAAGCCCGCGTTGAAGGATTAAGAGATCTTGGACCTTCCATAAGCCCTTTCAACTCCTTCCTTCTTATTCAGGGACTGGAGACTCTTTCATTGAGAATGGAAAGACATATCCGGAATACTCTTGCCCTCGCAAAATGGCTTGAGTCGCAGAAATGTGTTGAGAAAGTCAATTATCCGGGACTCGAAAATAATCCCTTTAATTCACTTGCAAGAAAATATCTGCCAAAAGGAGCAGGTGGTGTCCTCAGTTTTGTATTGAAAGCTGAAAAATCAAGAGCAGCAAAACTGGTTGAACACCTGGAACTTGTGAGCCACCTTGCAAATGTTGGTGATGCAAAGACCCTGATAATTCAGCCTTCAACAACTACACACGCACAGCTTTCTGCCGAAGAGCAGATTGCCGCAGGTGTAGAGCCGGGCCTCTTCAGGGTATCTGTGGGACTTGAGCACATCGACGACATAATTTATGATTTTGAACAGGCATTTAAGCATATCTTTTAATGAAGACACTAAGGTATAACCAGCAGTTTAAGACCGAAACAGGAGCACTGCTTCCATCACTGGAGATAGCTTACGATACTTACGGAAAGCTGAACATAACAGGTGACAACGTAATCTGGATATGTCATGCTCTTACCGCCAATTCGGATGTTGAGGCATGGTGGCCGGGTATGGTAGGAGAAGGGCTCCTTTTTGATACCGGGAAGTATTTTATTGTCTGTGCGAATGTACTTGGATCATGTTACGGGACAACAGGGCCGGCATCTGTAAACCCGGAAACCGGCAAGCCATGGCTCAGGAATTTCCCTTTAATAACTGTGCGTGACCTGGTCAATGTCCATGAGATTCTCAGGAACCATCTTGGAATAAAAAAGATACATTCAATTATCGGGGCGTCAATCGGCGGGTACCAGGCTCTTGAATATACAATTATGTTCCCGGGAATCATCCAAAAGCTTATTCTTTTAGCATCAGGTGCAAAGCAAACACCCTGGGCGCTGGCATTCAGCGAATCAATGCGCCTGGCTATGGAAGCTGATCAATCCTTTGTTGCAAATGATCCTGAAGGCGGAAAGAAAGGTCTTAAAGCTGCAAGGTCAATTGCCCTGATCAGTTACAGGACTGCATCTGCTTACAACCAGACCCAGAAAGAGGAAGACAATGAAAAGCTGACTTCCTTTAAAGCATGCTCTTACCAGGCTTACCAGGGCGATAAGCTGGTAAAAAGGTTTAATCCTTATTCTTACTGGTGCCTTACTTCCTTGTCCGACACTCATAATATAGGAAGAGGCAGAGGAGGGGTGATCAATGCTCTGAAAATAATAAAAGCGGAAATCCTGTGCGTCGGGATAAAATCAGACATTCTCTTTCCAACTGATGAGCAGAAACTGATCGCAGAAAACACCGACCATGCAGAATATGTTGAAATTGACTCATTCTATGGTCACGACGGATTCCTTATAGAAACAAGCCTGGTGACAGATGTCGTAAAAAAATTCTGGGAAAAAACATCAAACTGAAAAAAAATGACAAGAGAAAAACTAAGAATAGGAATGTTCGGTTACGGCTGTGTTGGCCAGGGATTGCATGACGTGCTTAACAGCAGCAAAGGCTTCAAGGCTGATATTGTGAGGATATGTGTGAAAGATCGCACCAAAAAAAGACGGATACCGATGGAGAATTTCACCTTCGACAAAAATGATATTCTTAATGATCCCTCAATTAATCTAATTGTTGAGCTGATAGATGATGCTGATGAGGCATTCAATATAGTGTCCACGGCAATGAAGAGTGGCAAAAATGTTGTTACGGCAAATAAGGTGATGGTTGCAAAACATTTCAAAGAACTTGTTGATATGCAGGAGAAAAATAAAGTATCACTTCTTTACGAAGCCTCGGCAGGAGCAAGCATCCCGATCATCAGGAATCTTGAAGAGTACTATGATAATGAGCTGCTTTATTCATTACGGGGCATCCTGAACGGCACTACAAATTATATCCTTACCCTCATGCATAACCAGGGGATAGATTATTCTGTCGCCCTGAACGAGGCCAGAGAGAAGGGTTTCGCAGAATCAGACCCCACCCTCGATGTTGAGGGCTGGGATGCTAAATATAAGCTTTGTATAATCACAGGACATGCATACGGACTTTTTCTTGATCCTGATGAAGTATTCCATTATGGTATTAATAAAATTTCAAAGTTTGATATTCAGTATGCTAAAGAAAAGGGCATCAAGATTAAACTGGTTCCGTTTGTCGGCAAGACAAATGAAAACACTATCACAAGCTTTGTCCTTCCTCGATTTATATCGTCAGACAAGTATCTTTATAATGTTGATAATGAGTACAATGGTGTGATAACTGAAGCTGCATTCGCCGACAAACAGTTTTTCTCAGGAAAAGGTGCCGGAGGTCATGCTACAGGAAGCGCAGTATTGTCTGATATCTCCGCCAACTCATACGGATACCGGTATGAATATAAGAAGTACCAGCAGGGGACAGTTACAAATTATACAAGAGATTATAATCTTGAGATCTATCTCAGGTATAAGGATGAAAAGGATCGTGAATTATTTGGATTTGAGGAAGTCTCGGAATACTTTAGCGGCAGATTGTATAAATACGCAATCGGCATAGTTAATCTTCAAAGATTGTTCACTTTACGGGAACAACTTCGGAAAATGGATGTTTTTATTGTGAATACTGGAAGAAAGGGAATAAATTAATAGTAGGGGTTACATGTACTCACCCCCCCGCCCCCCTCTCTCCTGTCGGAAAGAGGGGGGTGTAACACGCTATATATTAACACATTCCCCCTCTTTCCGCCGACTGGCGGAGAGAGGGGGAAAGCCTGAGCGGAGCGAAGGAAGGGGGTGAGTACATGTGATACGAGGTGGAAAAGGAAGGGGGTGAGTACGTGTGATACGAGGGGGAATAGAAGGAGGTGAGTACGTGCGATGACAGGAAATATAAACGATTAGAAAACAATAATATCATGAGATCTTCTTTAGAAGATATAATTAAAAACAAGATTCTCATCCTCGATGGAGCCATGGGCACCATGATACAGAAACATAAGCTTCAGGAGGAAGATTACAGGGGAACGGAATTCACTGATCACCCGAAATTACAAAAGGGGAACAATGATCTATTGTCCATTACCGGACCTGAGATCATTAAAAATATTCACAGGGATTACCTGGAAGCTGGTGCCGATATAATAACTACAAATACATTCAACTCCAACAGGATCTCCATGGCCGATTACGGAATGGAGAACCAGGCTTTTAATATGAATTTTCAGTCTGCACGTCTTGCAAAAGAGGCAATCAAAGAATTTGAAAAGTCAGATAAACTACAGGATCATTTTATTGCAGGCACACTTGGCCCGACAAACCGTACCGCATCAATGTCGTCGGATGTTAATGACCCCGGTGCCCGTTCAGTAACGTTCGATGATCTCGTTGAAGCATATTCAGAACAGGCACGAGGTCTCATAGATGGAGGAGTCGATATTCTCCTGGTTGAGACTATCTTTGATGTCCTCAACTGCAAAGCCGCTCTCTTTGCCATTGCCTCGGTTTTCGAGGAAAAAGAAATGAAACTTCCTGTTATGGTATCAGTTACAATTACCGATGCCAGCGGAAGAACCCTTACAGGACAGACTCTGGAAGCATTTCTTATTTCAGTTTCACATTTTCCTGTCTTCAGTGTCGGACTTAATTGTGCCCTTGGAGCAGAACAGCTGAGGCCGTTTGTTGAAGAATTATCTGCAAAAGCAGGATTTTACGTGTCAGCACATCCGAATGCAGGCCTCCCTAACCAGTTTGGAGAATATGATCAGTCAGCTGAATTCATGGCTTCGGTCACAGAAGAATTCATGAAGGAGGGATGGGTGAACATTATCGGAGGGTGCTGCGGAACAACCCCTCTGCATATCAGTAAGATTGCCGCGGCATCAAAAAAATATAAACCAAGAGTTAAGCCTGATATAATAAAGATTACACGGCTGAGTGGACTGGAACCTTTAAGAATTGCTCCGGAAACCAATTTTGTGAATGTCGGGGAGAGGACCAATGTCTCAGGTTCTATTAAATTCGCACGCCTGATTAAAGAGGAAAAATATGGTGAAGCCCTGGCTATTGCCCGCAACCAGGTTGAAGGCGGAGCACAGGTCATCGATATATGCATGGATGAGGCAATGCTCGATGCCGAAAAAGCAATGGTGAAATTTGTGAATCTCATTATGGCTGAACCTGACATTGCTAAACTTCCCTTAATGATCGATTCATCAAGGTGGAATGTCATTGAATCAGCACTTAAATGCATCCAGGGAAAATCAGTCGTAAACTCAATAAGCCTGAAAGAAGGAGAGTCAGTATTTCTTGACCATGCCCGCAAGATAAGGAAATATGGAGCTGCCGCTATTGTGATGCTTTTTGACGAAAAAGGGCAGGCCGATACTTTTGAAAGAAGAATTGAAGTCGCACAAAGATCTTACAGGCTCCTTGTAGAAAAGCTTGAATTTCCACCTGAGGACATAATTTTTGATCCTAACGTACTTGCAGTGGCAACCGGAATCGAGGAGCACAATAATTATGCAATAAACTTTATCAGGGCTACGGAGTGGATAAAGAAAAATCTTCCGTATGCAAAAGTAAGCGGAGGTATCAGCAATCTTTCATTCTCCTTCAGGGGAATAGATAAAGTCCGCGAAGCAATGCATTCGGTCTTTTTATACCATGCAATAAATGCCGGGCTCGATATGGGCATTGTGAATCCGGGAATGCTTCAGGTTTACACCGGGATACCAGCAGATCTCCTTCAGCTTACAGAAGATGTCGTTCTTAACCGTAGAAAAGATGCAACTGAAAGGCTTGTTAAATTTGCCGAGGGACTGAAGAGTGATGGAAAGAAGGAAGAAAAAGCTGACGAGTGGAGATCTTTACCTGTTGTTGAAAGGATTAAGCACTCACTTATCAGAGGTCTTGACGAGCATATTGAACAGGATGTCGAGGAGGCACGCTCCCTCTTTTCGAGATCTATTGAACTGATTGAAGGCCCTCTGATGGGAGGGATGAACGAAGTAGGCGACCTCTTCGGGGCCGGGAAAATGTTCCTTCCTCAGGTTGTCAAGAGCGCACGCGTGATGAAAAAAGCCGTTTCAAAGCTTGCACCTTATATTGAAAAGGAGAGCGAAGGTGAAGAAAAGAAGAGCGCAGGTAAAATTCTTCTGGCAACGGTAAAAGGCGATGTTCATGATATCGGAAAGAATATAGTGGGGGTTGTTCTCTCATGTAATAATTATGATGTAATTGACCTTGGAGTGATGGTACCATCAGAAAAAATTATCGATACAGCGATAAAAGAAAAAGCTGACTTCATAGGTCTCTCCGGATTAATTACACCGTCACTCGAAGAGATGGTACATGTTGCCGCCGAGATGGAGCGCAGGAAGCTGAAAATTCCTCTGCTTGTCGGAGGTGCAACTACATCGGAGATCCATGCTGCAGTTAAAATTGCTCCTGTCTGTTCAAATGCAGTAATACATGTAAAGGATGCTTCGAAAGCTGCAGGAGTCCTGTCTGCTCTTCTTCAGTCAGATAACAGTCAGTATGTCACATCAATAGCTCAGAGATACAGGAAGATGAGAGAAGATCATGCTTCCCGCCGTGATGAAAGAAAACTTCTGACACTTACGGAAGCAAGGAAGAACAGGCTGGTGACAGACTGGAAAACATTTAAAATTACTGAACCGCTTAAACCAGGGTATCATTTATTAGAGGAAATTGATCTGAAGGAGCTTTCGGAATATATTGACTGGACATTTTTCTTTTATGCATGGAAGATGTCAGGGAGATATCCCGCTATTTTAAGCGATCCGGTCAAAGGAGCGGAAGCTAAGAAACTGTTTGATGATGCTCAGTATTATCTTAATGAAGTAATAAATCGCAGGATTATAACATCAAAAGCTGTCTTTGGAATTTATCCGGCTGCCTCTGATGGCGATGATGTAATTGTGTATTCTGGCAGGAAGAGGAACATCCCACAGTCCCTTCCGCTGAAGCGGGACAGGCTCTTCAAAGGGGGAGTAGAAGAACCCAAAGCTGTACTCAGATTCCTGCGGAACCAGGAACAGAAAGAAAAAGGAGTACCGAATCTTTCCCTCTCAGATTATATAGCACCGCATTCATCAGAACTAAATGATAACCTGGGGCTCTTTGTCGTAACTGCCGATATTAATAAAGTGGAATTCAAACATTATAAAGACGACGATTACACTACAATAATGATAAGAATACTGAGCGACCGCCTGGCAGAGGCCGCCGCCGAATGGCTTCATGAAAAGATACGAAAAGATTACTGGGGATATGCACACGGGGAGAATCTTGAGATTGAAGATCTGCTGTCAGGAAAGTACAGGGGAATAAGACCTGCTCCGGGCTATCCTGCATGCCCTGATCATACCGAAAAGAGGATTATCTTTGACCTGCTTGACGCTGAAGCTGCAATAGGTGTGGGGCTTACTGAGAATTTTGCCATGACACCTCCGGCAACGGTCAGTGGATACCTCTTCTCACATCCTGTTTCTTCTTATTTTAATGTGGGGAAGATTGACCGCGACCAGCTTTCCGATTATGCAAAACGGAAAAATATGACAATTGATGAGGCAGCCAGGTGGCTGGCCCCGAACCTGTGATAATTAACAGAGATGAGTGTTATAGATAAGATAAAAAACGCAAAAGGACCTTTATTCACTTTTGAACTGCTGCCCCCTCTGAAGGGACACAGTATCGCAAGGATTTATAATACGATAGACAGGCTTATGGAATTTCAGCCGGCCTATATAAACTTTACCTCTCACCGTAATGAGACAACATACAGGGAGAGGCCCGACGGACTCATTGAAAAACGCGTAACACGTATCCGTCCGGGCACTATTGCCCTGGCTGCTGCAGTGAAATATAAGTACAATATTACTGTTGTCCCCCACATACTATGCGGGGGATTTACGAAAGAGGAAACAGAAAACGTTCTTATTGAAATGAACTTTCTGGGCATTGACGATGTACTTGCACTTAGAGGCGATCCTCAGAGAGGAAACCGCAGCTTCATTGCGGAAAAAGATGGTCATACCCATACTTTTGAGCTTGTCAGGCAGATCGTTGACATGAATAACGGGAGATATCTCGAGGAGTCTCTTGAAGACACCTCACCTACCAATTTCTGCATTGGCGTGGCCGGTTACCCTGAAAAACATTTTGAAGCTCCCAACAGGCAGACGGATATGGAAAATCTGAAACATAAAGTTGAATCGGGTGCAAGTTATTTAGTAACCCAGATGTTTTTCGATAACAGGAAATTCTTCAGATTCCGCGATGAATGTAAAAAGATGGGGATCAACGTACCCATTATTGCAGGGCTTAAACCGGTATCAGCACTTAATGATATTAGACTTCTTCCTCAGACATTTCATATTGATGTCCCTAACGACCTTGTTTCTGCAATTAAAAAATGTACCACCGATAACGAAGCACGGGAAGTAGGAATCGAATGGGCAACAATGCAGTCACAGGAACTTATAAAAGAAGGCGTTCCGGGAATTCATTATTATACTCTGGGACGGTCGGATAATGTTGCCAGGATTGTGAAGGCATCGTTTTAAGGAGTTTATTAAGAAACCACCTCCCCCCTGACTTAACGTCAGGGGTACTCCTCCTTAAAGGAGGAAAAATTTAAGATATTTATATTATACTTTCCCCTCCTTTTCAAAGGAGGGGTGTCCCGATGACAATCGGGACGGGGTGGTTCGGTTAACCACTAAAGTTTAAAAGCTTTCCTGATCTTTTCTATATAATCCAGCTTCTCCCAGGCAAAAAATTCCACTTTTTTAAGATATACATTTTTACCATTTCCGTTAGCTGGCTTTGGTTTACTGCCGGCGACTTCATAATAGACCTCAACGTTTTTTACTTCATAATCACGGCCAAAATGTCCGTATGATGCAGTTTGCAGGAAAATAGGATTTTTCAGACCCAGACGCTGAATGATGGCATAGGGACGCATGTCAAACAGTTTACTGATTTTTTCACCGATCTCTCCGTCATGCATGGTTTTCCCTTTTGAGTCTTTGACATGAGCAGTTCCAAATGTATTCACATAAAGACCTACCGGCTGGGCAACACCAATTGCATATGCTACCTGGATAAGAGCCTGATCGCATACTTCTGCTGCCACAAGGTTTTTGGCAATATGACGGGCTGCATAAGCTGCTGATCTGTCCACTTTTGATGAATCTTTACCGGAAAAGGCGCCGCCGCCATGTGCTCCGTGCCCTCCGTAAGTATCAACAATGATCTTGCGGCCGGTAAGGCCGGTATCGCCGTGAGGACCGCCAATGACAAATTTTCCCGTAGGATTTACAAGGAACCTGGTATCTTCTTTAAAAAGATTACGGATCCTTGCAGGAAGGCATTTCTTTACCCTTGGGATCAGTATGGCCTGGAGATCCTCACCAATTTTTTTCTGCATCGCCTTTTCAGCAGCTTTTTCTGAAGCATGCGATTTGTTTTTGGGAACGACAAATTCATCATGCTGGGTGCTGATCACAATCGTATCAATACGAAGCGGTTTGTTATTATCATCATATTCAATAGTAACCTGCGATTTGGCATCGGGTCTGAGATACTTCATAAGTTTATTCTCATGCCGGATTGCAGCAAGCTGCTGAAGAAGAATATGTGAGAGCTCGCTGCTAAGAGGCATATAGTTATCCATCTCCCGGCAGGCATAACCAAACATCATGCCCTGGTCGCCTGCCCCCTGCTCTTCGGGTTTTTCGCGCATTACACCCTGACGAATGTCGGGCGATTGTTCATGAATTGTTGAGATCACTCCACATGAGTCGCAGTCGAAGCGGTATTCTGCTTTTGTATAACCTATTTTACGGATCACGCGGCGGGCTGTCTCCTGAACATCAACCCATCCTGATGTCTGCACTTCACCTCCGCAGACAACCAGTCCCGTTGTAACAAAAGTCTCGCAGGCTACCTTTGATTCCGGATCCCACTTTAGGAACTCATCAAGCAATGCATCTGATATCTGATCGGCCACCTTATCGGGGTGTCCTTCTGAAACTGATTCTGAAGTAAATAAATAGCCCATGGTTAATTAAGTTTGGAGTGCCTTAAGTACTTAGAGTACTTAGAGTTAATACATAATGTAATTATCAATTTAAACTTTTAAGTGTTCAAAACGTCAGCTCACTTTAAGTACTTGAACAACAGATGGGAAGAATGTTTGATTGGAATAAGGGAAATATCCGCAGTTTAGCATTTTTTCCTGTGGTTGCAATCAGCACAAATCTTTCCACCAGATGATCAAGGCACAAAGCAAATAAAAAAAATCAAGAAAACAAAGATTATCTGTTTGTAAGATGTCTGAATACCTCTTCGAGATTGCTTTCCTCTTTCTGCAGGGAAAGTACAGTGAGATCATTTGCCACAGCAAAGGAGAAAATATCAGGGCGGATATCTTTTTCTCCTTCTGCCTCGATCAGCCATTGATCTTTTTCAAGTTTTTGAACCTTTACAACATTAGCAATACTTAGCAGATCAGCTTCGGCTGGTTCTTTATCAAACCCGACATGAACTACCTGCAGCTGTCTCTTTATTATTGAATAGATATTGCCTTTCAGCTCATCAGCCATGATCCTCCCGTTATTGATAATGATGATCCTGTCGCAAACAGCTTCAGCTTCCTGCATAATATGAGTAGAGAACATGATCGTTTTTTCTTTACCGGCATCTTTTATCAGATTCCGGATCTCAACTATCTGGTTGGGATCGAGTCCTGTTGTAGCCTCGTCGAGTATCAGAATATCAGGATTATGTATCAGAGCCTGCGCCAGGCCAACTCTTTGTCTGTATCCTTTAGAAAGAGATCCTATCTTTTTTTTCTGCTCGGGAGCAAGCCCGGTTACCTCAATGATGTGGTCAATCTGCTTTTTAAAAGAAATTCCGTTTTTATAAAATAATGCTGCAAATCCCAGGTATTCCCTGACATACATTTCAGGATACAGAGGATTGTTTTCAGGAAGATAGCCGATATGCTCTCTGATTTCCTTATTATCGGTTGTCGTTTCGATGCCATTTACAAAAACAGAACCTGATGAGGCGGGAATAAAACCGGTAATTATCTTCATCATTGTTGATTTCCCGGCTCCGTTAGGGCCAAGAAAAGCAACAATCTCACCTGTCTTTACCTCAAAGGAGACATTATCGAGAGCTTTCTGCTCACCATATAACTTGCTTACCTGCCTGACAACAATTGACATGTTGATCTCAATCTCCCCAACCGCCCATGAATTGACTCGACTTGGAAAAGGAGGCTTTAGGATTTACACAGCAGACAGGTATTTTTGAACTGTTGGCAATAATATATTGCTCCGAGGCTCCAACCATATAATCGGCAAATGTTATATTCTTTGTTGTTACTATCAGGATCAGGTCAGCATTGATTTTGAGTGCAAAATCGATAGTCTGCTGGGCAAAGTTGCCCTTGGGAACCTCATGAATCTGATACTCTATATTATTTTGGATAAGGTATTTGATGGCAAAATTCAGATTGATCTTGGTTTTCTTGATAAGACTTGCATCAGTTGAGGTTGTTACTATCATATGCACCTTTGAATCAAAATATTTACCCATGTAAATAGCCATCTTTGTCTTCTCCTTATTCTCTCTTCTGAAATCGACAGGGAAAACTATATTATGATATCTCTCCTGGTCTGCAGGAGGATCCTGGACGACAATGAAAGGTACTGAAGATTTTACGATCACTTTGAGAGCCCAGCTACCGGTAAGCTTCTGCATCCCTTTCATGCCATGGGTACCCATCAGCACGAGGCTTACTTCCTTTTTATCCTGCTCCTCAACATCCTTCTGATTAACGAAATCGGCGATAGCCGTGAAAATACTCCCCTTGGCGATCTCTGCTGAAATGTGCATGTTATATTTTTTCCCATTCTCTTCTGCAACATGCTTCAGCATTATCTTCTTTTCTCCCGCTTCTTTTGGGTTGATGGCCTTATCAACAATATGAAGCAGACATATTTCATTTCCAACCATACGGCTGATCTTAACTGCATGTGCAAGGGCATGGTCTGCCACTTCAGTGAAATCCCATGGTACGACTATAAGTTTCTGATGCTCTTCCATAGTACAAGTAATTTAATCAATTTATATCCAAAGTTATTCAGATTTTGCCAATTATCAAATCAACATTCGTTACCGGCAACCGGTTTATAATAAAACTCTCTAATGCTAAAAATATTATAATTGGAGTATACCCGCTAACAATTTATTATTTTTGCGGGGTTATTCTAATTTTTAAAGATGAAAAGGACAAAAATTAAAGAGTTATTATCCTCACCGAAAACAGGGGAAGATGTATTGGTTAAGGGATGGGTGAGAACAAAACGAGGGAATAAGAATGTTGTTTTTATTGCATTAAATGACGGATCGACAATTTCCAATATACAGGTTGTAGCTGAAGCCTCATCATTTAATGAGGACCTTCTGAAGGATATAACTACCGGAGCCTGCCTGGCAGTTACAGGTAAGCTGGTAGAATCCCAGGGACAGGGTCAGAACGTGGAAATTGCTGCAGCTTCTATAGAGCTTTACGGTAAAAGCGATGCTGAAACATATCCTCTTCAGAAGAAAGGGCATTCCATGGAATTCCTCAGAGAAATAGCTTACCTGCGCCCAAGGACAAATACATTCGGTGCTGTTCTGAGGATCCGCCATTCAATGTCCTTTGCCATTCATAAATATTTTAACGATAAGGGATTCTTTTATCTTCACACACCCATTATCACCGGAAGCGATGCCGAAGGTGCCGGAGAGATGTTCCATGTTACAACAATGGACCTGGCAAATGTGCCTCATAGCAATGACGGATCAGTTGATTTTTCGAATGATTTCTTTGGGAAACCCACAAACCTTACTGTCTCCGGACAACTTGAAGGTGAGCTTGGCGCTCTCGCACTTGGCGATATTTATACCTTCGGACCAACATTCCGTGCTGAAAACTCAAATACTCCCAGGCATCTTGCCGAATTCTGGATGATTGAACCGGAAATGGCATTTTATGATCTCACCGACAACATGGATCTGGCTGAGGATTTTGTAAAATACCTGATCAGATATGCACTCGAAAATTGCAGGGAAGATCTTGATTTCCTGAATAATATGATCGACAAGGGACTTCTTGAGAGACTTAACTTTGTAGTAGCAAATGAATTCGTCAGGATCACCTATACTGAAGCGGTAAATATACTGGTTAATTCAGGTAAAAAATGGGAATATAAAGTTGGCTGGGGAACCGACCTTCAGGCAGAACATGAACGATACCTGGTTGAAGAGCATTTTAAACGGCCGGTAATACTTACCGATTATCCAATGTCAATTAAGGCTTTTTATATGAAGCAGAACGATGACGGCAAGACTGTCAGGGCAATGGATGTACTCTTCCCCGGGATCGGAGAGATAATCGGGGGATCACAGAGAGAGGAGAATTATGAGAAGCTTCTGTCCCGCATCAGGGAATTGAAAATACCCGAAAAGGATCTCTGGTGGTATCTTGAAACAAGAAAATTCGGTACGGCCCCTCACAGTGGTTTCGGGCTCGGATTTGAAAGACTGATCCTCTTTGTGACCGGAATGTCAAATATACGAGATGTAATTCCGTTCCCCAGAACACCCAAAAACGCAGAATTTTAGAATATAAAGATTGACTTAATTTGCAGGGACTAAAATGTTAAAGCAGAAGTTACAGCAGAAACTGCTGCAAAAGCTTTCCCCGCAGCAGATCCAGATGATCAAGCTGCTGGAAGTCCCTACATTGCAGATTGAGCAGCGTATAAAAAAAGAGTTGGAGGAAAATCCTGCACTCGAAGAAGGCCCCGAAGAGGGAGAAGTCCCGGAAGAAGATAATGAAGAGGAATTTGAAGGGGACGATAAAGATAAGGATCAGGATGAATTCACTCTTGACGATTATATCGAGGAAGATGATATACCTGAATACCGCCTCCAGGCGAACAATTACAGCAAAGATGATGAGAAGAGGACAGAGATCCCGTTTTCAGGTGGATCGTCATTTCATGAATACATAGAATCCCAGCTTGGACTGAGAGAACTTGATGATAAGCAGAAGATCCTTGGAGAATATATTATCGGAAATATTGATGAGGATGGTTACCTCAGAAGGGAGATCATAAATATTGTCGATGATCTCGCATTCCTTCAGAATATTCAGACAACCGAAAAGGAACTTGAGGAAGTGCTTTCAGTTATTCAGGACCTTGAACCAGCCGGCGTAGGTGCCAGAACATTAAGAGAGTGCCTTCTTCTTCAGCTTGAAAAAAAAGATCACTCACAACCGGCACTGAAGCTTGCATATTCAATTATTGACCAGTATTTTGAGGAGTTCTCCAAAAGACATTATGACAAGGTCATTGCCAGAATGGGTATCAGTGAAAGCGACCTTAAATCGGCAATTGAAGAGATACTAAAGCTGAATCCGAAACCGGGAGGAGCCTTCAGCGATCCTTTCAGCAAAATTGTCCAGCCTATAATTCCCGATTTCATTCTGGAACATTCCGAGGATGGTTTTGACCTTCACCTGAATTCAAGGAATCTTCCGGAATTACGCCTTAGTTCTGCATACAGCGAGATGCTCCAGTCATACAGCAGGGACAAAGGCAATAAAAAAGAAATGAAGGATGCCGTCATGTTTGTTAAACAAAAGATTGACTCTGCGAGATGGTTCATTGATGCCATAAAGCAGAGGCAGAACACCCTTCTTCTTACAATGAACGCCATACTCGAATACCAGCAGGAGTATTTCATCGATGGAGATGAGACAAAACTAAAACCAATGATCCTTAAAGATGTCGCTGAAATGACCGGACTCGATATCTCAACAATTTCAAGGGTTGCAAACAGTAAATATATCCAGACGCATTTTGGTATTTTCCCGTTGAAGTTTTTCTTTTCCGAAGGGCTGCAAACAGATAGCGGAGAAGAAGTGTCGACAAGGGAAATAAAAAGAATTCTTCAGGATTGTATTGATAATGAAGTGAAGCGGCGACCTCTTACTGACGAAAGGCTGACAGATATCCTCCAGGAAAAAGGATATCAGATTGCCCGCAGGACAGTCGCCAAATATAGGGAGCAACTCAATATCCCGGTTGCAAGGTTAAGAAGAGAGATTTAGGGTGTGTAATTTTACACTTTATAGATTATCTGAAATAAAAATAAATATTACACACACTGAATGGCAACTGACCCGACACATTCATCCGGAAATATTATTGCAAAAGTTATTTCAGTGGTTTTTCATCCGCTGCTCATGCCTGTTTACGGCATGCTTATCATATTCTCTGCCCCGACTCTTTTTGGATATCTGCCAATCCAGGTAAAGAAAATCCTGTTTCTGATTGTCCTGACAGACAATGTTTTATTACCTATTTCCCTGATGCCATGGTTCAGATACAGGAATATCATAAGTTCATGGATGGTTACAGAAAGAAAGGAACGGATTCTTCCTTTGTTAACAACCTCCTTCTTTTATTCCATAACGGTTTATATTGTTATGAGATTCCATATACCTCTTTTAATCAAATCGTTCATCTTCACAGCAGCTCTTCTGTCA
>JALONT010000072.1 GCA_025454795.1 Bacteroidales bacterium
GACAGCATTTGTGGTATTTTCTTATTTAGGGATTTATCCTGTAACACCCGGATTACCATACTACACCATTACAAGTCCAGTATTCGAAAAGACCACCATTCATCTTGAAAATGGAAATGATTTTACAGTAACAGCTAAAGGTGCAAGCAAACGAAACAAATACATCCAGAAGGCTTTTATAAATGGCAAGGAGATTAACAGCCCATTTATTACCCACGAACAAATCATGTCAGGAGCCACACTGGAACTGGAGCTGTCAGACCTGCCTAACAAAGCATGGGGAAAGGATGCACCAATACCGGGATTTTAAAATTCATAACAGGGTCAGGTCATATTTGTAATGTCTTATAAGATCTTATGAAACCCACATGTTTTGCAAACACAAACACTTTTAAATATAATTTTATCAAACATGTGCGGTTCCATCATACCATTAATATCAAAATTATATTATGATGAAAACTATCAAATACCCATACGTTTTTTTGATCCTGATCATAGGAATGGGATTCAATGCCTGCAGAACTGAACGCGGTACTATCAGTCTGGTTGATTACGTAAATCCTATCATTGGTTCCGGAGGACCCATATTGTCTAATTCAAAATTATAATGAGAAAATTTTTATTTAACAGCGAAAGCCGCTTTATTAAGCCTGTTTATTTAATGCTGGTCATGACATGCCTTCTTTCTTCAGATGATTTAAAGGCTATCAGCCATGGAGAACGTGCGTCTGGTGATACCATCATTCATACAGATTCAGAATTTCCCTTGCGGGGTATTTTCTACTATGCATGGTATCCAAACAATTGGGCTCCTAATGGCTATCATGTGACGTATAATCCTACCTATGGCTATTATGATAATAATGACAGAACTTTAATCAATAATCACATCAACGAATTGGAATATGGCAATGTTGATGTTGTCATAGCTTCGTGGTGGGGACTGGATAATGCTAATCGAGTACCTCGTGATTCAGCCATTAAGAAATGTATGGAAGAAACGGATAGAAGAACCAAAAATGGAGAAATTGACCTTAAATGGGCCATTTATTATGAACTCGAAGCTTTTTATAACGAGCCCCTTGATACAATACGAGCAGATTTAGATTACCTTATGAAAAGATATGTTGAAAAACATAATTGCTACGCGCATATCGACGGTAAGCCAGTTATTTTCGTTTATAGTAAAGGTAGCGAAGATAATACGAATCAATTTACCAATAAATGGGCCGATGCAGTAGACGATAAATGGTATTACGTGCTTAAGATATATGGTGGCTATAGAGATGCCTTGAGGCAACCAAGTTCCTGGCACCAGTATGGTCCCTCAACCAGGGTTCACAGAGTGGAAGACAGTTCACGAAAACTTGTTTCTTACAATATTTCGCCGGGTTTTAAACATGCCGATCCAAACAATACAACATTTTTAGAACGGGCAAGTGAAGAGTTATGGACAGACATTGTTAAGGAGATGGTTGGCTCCGAAGTGAATTGGCAGTTAATAACCAGTTATAACGAGTGGGGAGAAGGTACATCTGTTGAGTCTGCTGCGGAATGGCAAACAAATTCTGGCTATGGAATGTACCTGGATGTGTTACACACATATGCCACTTTAGAAGATATTACTACATCTGATTATAACGGTTCCATACATTCCGATCAATTGGAGGATTTTCCATTTACGATTACGAATAAAATGTTACAAATAAACCAACAGGCAGATAACATAAGTGTGTATTCCATGACGGGTCGGTTGATCTTTCAAGAAAAAAATATCTCAAGTTTAGCATTGGATTTCATAGATCGTTTTGCAATTCTGAACATAGAAGTTGGTAAAAAAACTTACCGATTAAAATATGTAAATCTCTAAAAAAAATACCTTTTATATAAAGGCTGACATTGATATTCAAACAGTAACATTAAAACATACATTATGAAACGCAGAAAATTCTTGAAATTAAATGCGGGATCGCTTATTTTAAGCAGTACTGCGGCTTTTCCATTCGTCGCATGTTCTTCACCAGAACAATCAACCCACCCAAACCGAAATGGCAAATCAGGGTATTCGGTTTTAAAAGTTAAAGAGAAATCCAAGCCTTATTATGACTGGACAATCCGGGAAATATTACCCTTACGAGATGTTCCGGGATTCGTACAGGTGGATGAACAGGCTTTAAGCATTTACGGTGGTAATAAAGACATAAAATTAAAAAGTACAGGATTTTTTCGCACTGAAAAAATAAAAAACAAATGGTGGATGATAGATCCGGACGGGCATCCCTATATAAGTGTTGGTTACAATGGTACAAGCGCCCAACCTGACCAGGCCGAAGAAATCTTATCAATGCTTCGGGAAACAGGGGTGAATGCACTGGGAGGTTGGAGTGATTGGGAAAAACTGCGCAAAGTGAATAATCCACTTCCTTACCCTGTTCAATTGGGGCTTATGAGAAGTTTTATGGCATCGAAATCCATTGAATATAGCAGTAACTGGAAAAGAAGATATCCCAATCTTTGCGTTTCGGTTTTTGAACCTGATTTTGAAGAATACTGCCATAAACAAATTGAAAATGTAATTTCCCGGACTCGAAATGATTCCTATTGTATCGGTTATTATTCCGATAATGAACTTCCTTTTTTACCAAATGGTCTCGATAGGTACCTCGAATTACCTTCTTCCGATTCAGGCCATAAAGCAGCAAGGAAATGGTTAAAAGAAACCAGGGGGAAAGACTCTCTTTCTGATGTAAATTACCAGGACAGGATGGAATTCATGGAATTTATGGCGGACAGATATTACTCTATCTGCAGCAAAGCCATAAAACAAGCTGATCCAAACCACCTATACCTGGGATCGCGTATCCATGGTTATGATATTTCCCTGCTAACCTCCACAACTTCCAAGCCCCTTCTCAAAGCATCAGGAAGATATGTGGATGTACTCTCTATTAATATATACGGGACAATTGGTTTGACAGAACAGGAAGCGAACCGGTTTCTGGAATGGGCCGGTAAACCCTTTCATGTAACTGAATTTTATGCAAAAGGTATGGACAGCGGTCTGGAAAATATTGAAGGTGCCGGACAAATCGTACCCACACAGGAAGAACGTGGAGAATTTTACCAGCACTTTACCATTCCTTTAATAAAAAGTAACGCTTGTGTGGGCTGGCATTGGCACAGTTTTATGGATCCCGGTTCTTCTTCTAACAAGGGTTTGGTAAACCGGGATTATAAACCTTATGAAGCCTACAGGCAAAAAGTGAAAGAATTAAACAGACAGATGTATGCACTTGCAGAATATTTACAAAATATGACTGAGGGTAATTTAATAGTTAAAAAAGAGGAGTCATTATTGATATATCGTAATGGTTTTCCGTTTTTTGTCAAAGGGCAGTTTGGAATCAAGGATCTGGATCGTCTCATTGATAACACAGGAAATTCAATCCGAATAAGAACCGACTATTCCTTTGATCTGAATTATGCAGAAAAGAAAGGCATTTCAGTAACCTTAGAGATTGATACTACAAATATGGTAAATGCTCTGAATAATAGTGAAGAGATAAAACTACAATCGGCTGTTTCTGAGATTCTGGATTTAGTAAAAAAATACAAAGATCACCCGGCTATTCTATTCTGGGCAGTTGGTGAAGAAATGGAATTGAAAATAAATGAAAACCAAAGGATAAACTATTGGGAACAACTGAACACGGTATTTAAAGAAATCAAGGAAACAGATCCGTATCATCCTGTGATGACAATTCTGAATGTATCAAATATGGACATCATCACCGAACTGGCAAAACATGTACCCCAACTGGATGTGATTGGTTTGAATGCTCCTGATTTTCTCGCTTTCAGGAAAATTCCTGAAAAGATGGCGGAACTGAACTGTAAAGAACCTTATGTTGTAACAGAATACATGCGTCATTCAGATTGTGATATCTTGAATGCTCCCTTCAAAGAGCCCATATGGATTGAAGGAGAGCCTGGAAATGTAGAGGAACGCGCCTATCGCGATGTCATATTAAATCAACCGCAATGTTTGGGATTGTTTGTAATTATTTAAAATAAGGAAAACAAAGGATGCGCAAATGACACGAATAATAAAACTAAATTTTATGTATCGGTTACACGTAATTGTTATGCTATTGGTCTTTGGCTTTTGTGCTGAGTCGCTGGCGCAAAGATACATCAAAGAAGGTCACCAAACGCTTGTCGCGGACGGTGCGGTGGTTGAAACTCTTGGAACCGGTTTCGGGTTTTTGGAAGGCCCTGTCTCCGATAAGGAAGGCAACATCTATTTTACCGACGTGCATAAAAACAGGATTCACATTTGGACCGTCGAGAACGAACTCAAAACTTTTCGTGAAAACTCCGGTGAAGCCAATGGGTTGGCGTTTAAAGATGAAAACACGCTGATCGTATGCGAAGGAGGCAATCGTCAATTAACCGGGATCACGCTGGATGGCAAAGTCACCGTTATTGCGGATCAGTACGAAGGGAAAAAACTCAACAGTCCCAACGATCTGTGGATTGATCCCAAAGGCGGGATCTATTTTACAGACCCCAGATATGGGAATCGCGATAATATGGAACTGGATGGTGAATATGTGTTATATATCTCCCCCGATAGAAAAAAAATAACAAAGGTGGTTGATGATTTAATTCGCCCCAACGGGGTGCTGGGCTCTCCGGATGGTAAACTTCTCTACGTTGCTGATCGCTCCGGCGATGTCAATTTTGTGTATACAATCAATGAAGATGGCACATTATCAAACAAAGTCTTTTTTTCAAAAGAGGGTTCGGACGGCATGACGATGGACAGCGAAGGAAATGATAGAAAAAACCCGGCAGATGTTCTTAATACGGGTAATTCCCGGGGGAGAATATTAAAATGAGCCCTGAGTGTATTCTGACGGGGAGAGGAATAATTTGCATTTATAACTTTTAAAAGTATTGTAATGAGAATAATTTCGGTTTTAATCAGCTTTCTCATCTTTTGTACTTTCTTTTTAAGCCAATTGGCTCTTGGACAAACCAGCATGAGTAAAAATGACCCAGGTGTAACTTTGAAAATGATGACATATAACTTAAAGTTTGCCAGCCCTTCTTTTAAACCATCCTGGGAAGTAAGGCGTGAATGGCAGGTAGATATGATAAAGAAATACGAACCCGATATAATAGGTACACAGGAGGGTCTGAAGGAACAGATTGACTACATGGCAGATCACCTGCCTGAATATGTTGTTATTGGAGAAGGCAGAAAAGGGGGAGATGACGATGAACATATGGCGATCTTCATTAAACGCGATAAGTTCCGGCTCCGTGAAATGCAAAGTTTTCAGCTTT
This sequence comes from Bacteroidales bacterium, assembly GCA_025454795.1. Lineage (GTDB taxonomy): Bacteria > Bacteroidota > Bacteroidia > Bacteroidales > VadinHA17 > LD21. Next base: position 5,356 of record JALONT010000072.1, read on the forward strand.
CAGAAACTCCGGAAATAATCGGGAGCGGACCGGAAGTCAATCCACGGATGGTAACCTGGGTACGCCTGGCCATAATCAACAGGCAAAAGGAAGGTGAAAATGGCCCATATCCGCAGGATTACAGGGGACACTGGGAAAATACGAAGGAGTTTTATGTTTTCAATACCCATTTCTTTAATGGGCGTAACGATTCTCTTGCAAGACTTAATGCTTCAAAACTAATTCTGCAAAGAATAAATGCGCTGAACCGGTTTGGATCCTGGACAGCAGAACGGCCGGTATTTCTGATGGGAGACTTTAACTGCCGTCCGGGCACTCCTCCATATAAGGTGTTTATTGGTGATAAAAATTCAACCGATCCCGATTTGCTTAAGAATGCTTATGAAGACTTAAATAAAATTGACTGGATCCTCTATAAAGGAGCAGTGAAGGTTCTTAAGTACGAAGTCGTGGATTACAACGTAAATGGTGAATACCCATCAGATCACAAACCCGTAGTTGTTGAATTTGAAATTCAAAAAAACTAAAAGAAATGTTCAAATCTAATTCAGAAACTTATACTTTACTGTACTGGAATAGAATTGCATATAATTTATTAATTATTAAAACAAACAACTAATGAACATCAAGAATTCCGATTCAAAAATTGTAAAAATGAATTCCAGACGGGAATTTCTCACAAAAGCGGGAATTCTTGCTGCTGGATGTTCCTTCTTGCCTTGAGAGTTTCTTTTCGCGGGTTCTCATTCCCGGAACCAATTAATAAAAAATGTCAGCATTGATAAGGTTGTAATTATTGAAACGGAAGATGGTACTGTAGGGGAATTTGAAGGCAGCCCTAGTCAAAATATGGAATTCCTGAAAAGCCACCTTCAGAAAATCCGGAAACTGCTGATAGGAAAGGATCCGCTTGAAAAGGGGCTGGATGGTGAAATGATCTGGGATACTATTCTTCCCGGCAGTGCGAAGGATTTTCTTCATGGCAAGGATCCCATAACAGGTGAGGTAATTGCAAACAAAATCCGGGAAGAAGGGAGACATTCCAATACAGGGCGGATATTTATGGCTTTCAGTACGGTGGACAACTGTCTGTGGGATTTGCGGGGAAAGTTACTCGGCCAACCTGTATACAAAATCCTGGGCAATTCAATTCGCGAAGAGGTTCCCGTGTATTGGCGTATGGATATTAAAGCTGGACCAAAAGCACTAAAAATTGGCTTTGTACAAACCCTGACAAAATATGGGGTAGCTGTAATCATTGGGTTATTGGTAGGGTATTTTTTCGGAAACAAAGGTCTCTGGGGCATATCAGCACTTGCATTTATTTCGGCGATGTCGAATACAAATGGGGGCTTATATACTGCGTTAACTGCCGAATTCGGAGGTACCGGAGTTGCAGGTGCAGCAAACGCGAGCACTGCCGGAAATGCCGTGGCTACACCGGCTGCAGTTGCAATGGTCGATCCTTCCTTATCGGCCACTGCCGCTATCGCAACACCACAGGTTGCAGCAGCAGTAATCACGACGGCTTTCCTGGTTCCTGTATTAACTGCCTACATGGCAAAAAGCAACAAAAGGAAGCTAAGTTCGGTACAGGTAGATAAAACGACATGAAATATAAACAGTATAAAACTAAACAACAATGACTGAATCAATTCGCAAGTATGCAAAAATTGGCTTAATTCACTTTATGGCCTACCCTTCTACCATAAAAGGCGAAGGTCCGATTGAAGAAACAATTCGCAAAATAGCCATCGACGACTATTTTGAAGCAATTGAAACGACTATTTTGAAGCAATTGAAATTACCTGGATAAAGGATGCTGAAATCCGGAAAAAAGCAAAGAAAATGCTGGACTCGTCGCATTTGACAGTTGCCTACGGAGGACAACACCGGCTTTTAACCACCGGGCAGAACATTAACGATACTGACGAAGCAAAACGACAAATAGCTGTTGCAAACCTAAAGGAAGGCATCGATGAAGCCATCGAAATGGGTGCAATTGGCTTCGGATTTCTGAGTGGCAAATACACTGAAGAAAAGAAGGAAGAAGCATATCAGGCACTTGTAAAATCCACAAAAGAGCTTTGTGCTTATGCAAAATCGAAAGGAAACCTTAAAATTGCACATGAGGTTTTCGATTTCGACATCGATAAATGCTCTTTGGTTGGTCCTGTAGATATAGCAAAACGCTATGCAGAAGAAATCTGCGCTGAGTTCGATAATTTCGGTTTGATGGTAGATCTGAGCCATTTGCCGATACTCCACGAAACTGCCCGGCAGTCTCTCATTCCGGTGAAGGATTACATTATTCATGCACACATGGGCAATTGCATGATGAAAGACAAAAAAGATCCGGCCTATGGCGATGCTCACCCCCGGTTTGGATACCCCGGAGGGGAGAATGATGTTGAAGAGCTGGTAGAATACCTCAGGGTTCTTCTCGAAATAGGTTATCTTGATCCTGATAACCGGAGGATACTAAGTTTTGAGGTTAAGCCTGTTGGCGATGAAGATCCCGATATTGTTGTCGCCAACGCAAAAAGAGTATTAAACCTTGCATGGGCCAGGGTGAATAAATAAAAACCTGAAAGAATGAAAATAGTTGTATTAGACGGATATACGTTAAATCCGGGCGATTTAAACTGGAATGGCATCAGGCAATATGGCGAGCTGACTGTGCATGATCGAACCGACTTCTCTCCAGATAATGTTATCAAAACCATTGGGGATGCCGACATTGTTTTTACAAATAAAACCCCTATTCCAAAGTCAGTACTCGAAAAGTCACCTTCGGTAAAATACATTGGCGTTCTGGCAACCGGGCACAATGTGGTTGATACCATAGCCGCAAAGGAACTGGGAATTATTGTAACTAATATCCCCACTTATGGTACTTCAGCAGTAGCACAGTTTACCTTTGCCCTCTTATTGGAATTGTGCCATCATACCGGTTACCACTCAGAAGCTGTTAAAAACGGCGATTGGACAAAAAGTGCCGATTTCTGTTTCTGGAACTATCCTCTTATCGAATTGGCCGGTAAGAATATGGGGTTAATTGGTTTTGGCCGGATTGGTCAGGCTACTGCAAAAATAGCGCAGGCATTCGGATTAAATGTTTTGGCTTTCGACAGCTACCAAAATCCGGCCCTGGTTAATGACACATGCAGGTATGTTTCACTTGATGAATTGCTGGAAAATTCTGATATAATAAGCCTTCATTGTCCCCTTTCAGATAGTACAAAAGGCATTATTAATAAAAACACCATTTCGAGGATGAAAAATGGAGTGATGATTATTAATACTTCGCGGGGACCCTTGGTTGATGAACAAGACCTTTGCGATGCATTAAACAGCGGAAAAGTGTCAGGCGCTGCCGTTGATGTTGTTTCAGCAGAACCGATTGCCGCAAGTAACCCTCTTCTGAAGGCTAAGAACTGTATCATTACTCCTCATATTGCCTGGGCTCCGAAAGAATCAAGAACAAGATTGATGAAAATTGCTGTTGAAAACTTAGCAGCTTTTGCTGCCGGTAAACCAGTAAACATTGTAAATTTATAAACTATGAATAAAACAATTATTAAAACAGAGAAGTTCCATCTACAATAGAGGAACAGACCAAACAGGTACTCAACAATTTAAAGGCAATTATAGAAGCAGCCGGAAGTAATATGGAGAATGTAGTAAAATGTACTGTTTATCTCCAGGATATGAATGACTTTGCTGTTATGAACCAGGTCTATTCTACCTATTTTACTGCTAATCAACCTGCAAGAGCCACTGTCGAAGTTTCTAAAATGGCAAAAAATGCTCTGGTTGAGATTGATGCCATTGCAATAATAAAATTATATCCTTCATACTGATGCTGGCAGAAAATTGGCAGGAATAGGGATTTGGATAAGTTTTACAACTACTTTTTATTTTTATCACAATTCATGAGTGCCTTTAAAACGATAGCAAATACAATATTGTCAGTAATCCTCTTTTTACCGGTAAAAGGCACCATCAGGTTCGAACATTTCGCGTACAATACTCCTGATCAAGAAAGTGCTGCATTATGGCTGGTGGAATTCATGGATTTACATAGAATTATTGAAACAGGTTTGGATTCCGTTAACATTTAATTACAGGTGTCATTTGCCTCAACACCAGCAATTATTGTTGCATTATTATAAACTTATCTTCACTAATCTTCTGTTGAGTGTCAGTATTGCCATTACCTGCATAATTGTTGTTTAATACATTTATTTTACTTGCAGAATATGATTCAACGCCATAGCCATTGTTGTATTGGATCAGAT
>JALONT010000048.1 GCA_025454795.1 Bacteroidales bacterium
TTGCTTCAAGGAACTAGCTGGGAAGTCCTGTTTTAAATAAAGATCATTAGAAATCTTAAAAAAAGACTTAAAAAATTAATTGTCGTCCCAAACAGTCTGTAAATCGTAATAAAAAAGCCGTCTCAATTTTGTTATGAGACGGCCTCTTCTATTCTATTTTCTTATTGCCCTGAAAATCATCCCTGCCATAACTAAAAACAGGAAAGCGCCAGTAACAATCCATGCCCATTTATTTGGGGTTTTTGACTCTGCCCACATCTCATAGGGTGTTGTAAGAAAGAAATCTGATTTCACTGGCCATAGCAATAATCCCGTAGAGTCGATAAAACCATTTGTACCTATCACTTTCCCCGGCATTCCCGCCCTCTGGATATAATTACTGAAATCGACCCAGCACCGGGCTGAAACCATTTCAATTGAAGAATCAGCTTCAGTTTTATACTTCAAAGAATTTGCCTCCCCGATAAACTCTTTAAGAAGGTATCCGTTAGTCCACAGGCTGTCGAAATGTTCCTGATTTTGTGCAATAATATCTATAAATTCATTTTCGCGTGCTTTTAAAGTTCCCTCAGTCATATCATCTCCTGCCGATTTTTCAGTAAGTCTTGCAAAAGTGCCTATCCATTCCGAGACTATGTTCCTGACCTCCCAGTCCTCAACCTTTTTATTTACAGTATCGTTGAGAGATTTGTATTTAAGACTATCCGCACCACCTGTTTTTTTATCAATTATATTTTCAGGAGAATAAAACCATAGAAGCTCCTCACCGTTCAGAAAATCAGAAACCGGGTATCCGAATAATAATGTTTCATCGATTATTTCAGCAAACCTGTATTCAGTATTAAACCACATGAATTTTTTAGTGAATTCTGTTCTCCTCTTAACAGCTTTATTAGAACTGCTATCGGCAAGATAATCCCTGTTTATTTCATCAACACTTTTAAAGAGTTTTTCCGCCCCTTTCACCCAGATTGTATCTCCCTTATCATCGATTTCAAGTGAGTCTCTTACAATCCATGTGGTGTCAAAAGGAACCTGGATATTTGATCTCTTGAACTTGTTCTCCCGGTTCTTCATTTCAATCCTCCGTGTCACAGATCCATCAGGATGAATAATATTTGTTACTACTGTCTCCGGTTCATCACATGAAGCTATCATGACCAGAATAAAAAAGACAGCAAACTTTAATGATTTGTTTTTCATGACATTACAGATTAAATCTTTCATTATTTTTATCAGAGAACCCGGATTATTGCCTTCTTTTAATTTTCTATTGACCACAAAAGTGATTGTTTTTATGTACTAAAGGCGTAATTTAATAAGCAAGGTAAAAAACATATTGTAATTTTAGGTAAAAACGGACCCCCTTTCATTCTTCCCCCAGGGAGGAAAAGCCTTGAAACTCCCTCCTCGATGGGGGAAAGTAAGGATGGGAGTCTGTATATCAATAAGTTACTCTATATATTAGTAATATCAATTTATATGCAAAAGATCATTAAAATCAGAACTGACAGGAAGAACGGATTATTTGATATCACAAAGAATGTCCTGGATATAATAAAAGACAGTAAGATAAGGTACGGTATTGCATCGGTATATGCGAGAGGTTCAACAGCAGCAATAATGATACAGGAAAACTGGGATCAGTCGGTTCAGAATGATGTGGTTACTTTGCTCAACAGGCTTATTCCATCCGGCATCTGGGAACACGATCACCAGGACAATAACGGGGATGCGCACCTTAAGGCAGGGCTGGTAGGTGCTTCGGAGACAATCCCTGTTATGGATGGCAATGCAGGGCTATCAACGTGGCAGAATATTTTTCTTTGTGAATTTGATGGCCCGAGGAACCAAAGGGAGGTGGTTGTTACAGTTATCGGAGAGAATTAAATATCCATTGACCTGATTGCAGCAGAGATTTTATGCTTAAGTTCAATGAATTTTACCCTTTCCAGGGCTGAATTTCTGAACAGGATATTGTACTGGTCTTCGGATAACGATTCCCAATCTTCGCATGTCATTTCAGCTACTTTTTTATTAATAACAAATTCCGGATGTTTATTTGGTTTCGCACTTTTGTTCCAGGGACAAACCTCCTGGCATTTGTCGCATCCATAGACTCTGCCTCCCAGCTTAGGGATTATTTTTTCGGGGATCGGGCCCCTGTTTTCTATTGTCAGATTAGCAATGCATTTTCTTGCATCTATGGTTCTGTTTTCATTTATGGCACCGGTAGGACAACCTTCTATACATAATCTGCACTCCCCGCAATAATCCTTTGATAATGGCTTATCGTATTCAAGGTCGATATTCAGCATCAGGACACCTATAAAGAAAAATGATCCGATTTCCCTGTTTATGACTATTGAATGCTTCCCCTGCCAACCCAGCCCGGCTTCCTGGGCCCATGCCTTTTCCATCATCTGACCTGAATCAACGAATATTTTCCCTTCGCATCCCGGAACTTCAGCTTTTATAATTTCAAGAAGCTGCTCAAGCCTGCCGGAAATAACATCATGATAATTAACCCCATAAGCATACCTGGATAAAAGCGGCGCACCGGTGTCTTTTTGCTTTAATTCAGAATAATAGCTAAATCCGACAATAACCAGGGATCTGACTCCCGGAAATAAAACCTCAGGATCAGCACGTTTATCGAGATTCCGCTCCAGGTATCTCATCCTGTCATTCATTCCAGCCTCGCACCATTTCCTCAATAATTCAGCTCTCTCTCTCATCTGACGAGTCTTTGCAATACCGCAGATATCAAAATCCAGTTCATGGGCTTTTGTTTTTATCAGAGCAGACAAATTATTTTCCACTGTTGACATATGAAAGAATTTCTAAAGGAAACCCAGTTCAAGTTTTGCTTCTTCGCTCAGCATGCTTTTATCCCAGGGAGGATTGAAAGTAAGCTTCAGATCAATGTCTTTAACACCACGTGTTCCTCCTGCCTTATATTTAACCTCCTCAATCAGCTCTTCCGCCATCGGGCAATTGGGTGCGGTAAGTGTCATAATGATATGGGCAATGCTATCATCATCAACACTGATGCTGTATATGAGACCAAGATCATAAATATTTACAGGGATCTCCGGGTCAAAGATGCTTTTCAGCACCCCGACGATTCTGGTTTCAATCTCAAGCTTTTCAGCGGCATCCATTTCTTATTGTATCTAATTGTATTATATTCTACTAATCGGTCTTTATCCTTCAATATTACCCACCCCAGACCCTCCAGGGAGTGGAATTAAGAAGGTTTACTTTTGCTTGTTGATTTATATGCCATTGCATAAAGTTTGATCTGCCTTACCATTGAGAGCAGACCATTTGATCTTGTTGGTGACAAGTTCTGCCTGAGCCCGATTTTGTCAATAAAGTAAAGATCAGCTGCAAGTATTTCTTCCGGTGTCCTGTCTGACAGCACCCTTATCAGGAGACCAACGATTCCCCTTGTTATAATTGCATCGCTGTCGGCCAGGAAAAAAATCTTTTCTCCTCTAAATTCAGGATGAAGCCATACTTTCGACTGGCAACCTTCTATCAGGAAATCCTTTGTTTTAAACTTCGGATCAACAACAGGCAGGTCTTTACCCATATCAATGAGCAGGTTATACTTATCCATCCAGTCATCAAAAACTAAGAACTCATCAATAATCATATCCTGAACCTGGTTAATTGTCATAAACAAAGCTTAAGCAAACATGGATATCACCTTCTCAATTCCTGTGCCAAGGATATCTATCTCCTCCTTTGTATTATAGAAACAGAATGAAGCCCGGACGGTTCCCGGAATGCCAAACCTGTCCATCACAGGCTGGGCGCAATGTGTTCCTGTCCTGACCGCAATGCCAAGCTTGTCGAGCACCATCCCCGTGTCGTACATGTGAATATCTTTCACCAGGAATGATATGATTGATATTTTATTTACAGAATTTCCGAATATTCTCAGTCCGCTGATTCCTGTCAGTCTGTCATTTGCATATGAAAGAAGCTCCTGTTCCCGGATTTCAATATCTTCCATTCCGATTGTGCTTACATAATCAAGGGCGGTGCCAAGTCCTATCGCCCCGGGAAAATTCATTGTTCCTGCTTCGAACCTGAAGGGGAGTTCATTATAAGTTGTTTTTTCGAATGTCACATTTGCGACCATATCACCACCTCCCTGGTATGGAGGCAATTCAGCCAGCCACTTTTCCCTGCCATACAAAATGCCAATACCTGCGGGTCCGTAAATTTTATGTCCGGAGAAGACATAAAAATCGCAATCCATTTTCCTTACATCGGTTATTCCGTGCTGTATTCCCTGAGCGCCATCAATAAGTACAGGTATATCGCGTGAATGTGCAGCATCAATGATCTCCTGAACAGGCAGGATTGTTCCAATGGCATTTGAAACCTGCGTAACTGCAATCAGCTTGGTCTTTGAAGAGAGTAGTTTAAGATATTCATCAAGGAGAACCTCCCCAATATCGTTTATTGGTATTACACGGAGTTTTGCATTCTTCCTTTCGCACATCATCTGCCACGGAACGATATTGGCATGATGTTCAAGGTGACTGACAATGACCTCATCACCCTTATTTATAAACCGCTCTCCGAAAGAGAAAGCAACGGCGTTTATTGAACCTGTTGTCCCTGATGTAAAAACAATTTCCTCTCTCTTCTCAGCATTTATGAATGATCTGACTTTTTCCCTGGCATTTTCATATTCCTCTGAAGCTTTATCGCTGAGTGCATGGACTCCCCTGTGAATATTGGCGTTATATGATTTGTACACCTCATCAACAGCATCTATCACGCACTGGGGCTTCTGTGTTGTTGCACCGTTATCGAGATAAACAAGTGGTTTGCCATACACGCTCCTGCTCAGCAACGGGAAATCTGCTCTTATACCGGAAATATTTTTCATCTGATTTTTTAACCGCATTTAACCATGCAACTGGCACAACGTGACAATTCCCCCTTAAGCCTTTGCATTACAAGATTATCCATTCTTTCACGAAGGGCTTCTACTTTAATGTTCTGAATCACGTCATGTGCAAATCCGAACATAAGCATAAGCCTTGCTTCGCGTTTATTTATCCCTCTTGACTGCAGGTAAAACAGTGCATTTTCGTCGAGTTGTCCAACGGTTGCTCCATGGCTGCATCTGACATCATCAGCATAGATCTCAAGCTGCGGCTTTGTATCCATTTTGGCGTCATCAGTAAGCAGGATACTGCTGTTCTTCTGATAAGCCAATGTTCCCTGTGCATCTTTCCGGACAAAGATCCTTCCGTTGAAAGCGCCTGTGGCCATATCGTCGAGAACTCCCTTAAACAGCTGATTACTGGTACAGTTAGGAAATGCATGATTGACGTTTACATAGTTATCGACATGCTGAAATTTATCTGCCAGGTAGAGACCATAGGAATAGCTCTCAGCTCCTTCGCCTCCAAGATAATGGTGCGTGCTGTTCCTGACAAGTCCGCCGTGCAGCGTGATATTATTCGATGAAGCAACGCTGTTCCTCTCCTGGTGGATGAACGTATGAGTTATTTTCCCTGCATTGTTATGCTCGTTCTGGACCCTTATGATATCGAAATGAGAATTCTCACCCACATAGATTTCCGTCACTCCGTTTGTAAGGAATTTCTGTGGCGATAGTGTATGATCACAGACTATAAGAGTTACGTCAGCATTTTTTTCGACGATTATCAGATTGCGGTGCTGGTTGAATATATCTTCATCCGACTGCACAAGATTTACTATCTGAATCGGCTTTTTAAGTACAACATCTTCCGGCACATAGATAAATACTCCATCTGAGGCCATTGCAGTGTTCAGGTGTACAAGACCATCTTTATCATCTTCAGCATATTTACCGTAGTGCATTTCAATCTTTTTGCTGAATTTCTTTGCTGCTTCATTAAGGCTGCCAATCCAAATACCTCCGGGCAGCTCTCGCAGCTTGTCATGAATTGTAGGGTAAAAACCGTTAAGTAGAACGATACCATGAGCATCAAGGTCAGTCACATCACACCGGAACTCCTCAGCTTTCACAAAATCCTGTGCCACCGGTATAAAACAGCTTTTGAAATCGTGATTAAAAAAAGTATCCAGGCTTGTGTATTTGTAAGTCTCATTCTTTTTTGTAGGTATGCCAAGCTCGTTAAACCTTCCGATGGCAGCCTCGCGGAACGAGTTGATATAAGGGGAAGAGCTTTCGGAGATCCTCTTTATATTGTCCTTATACAGGGTATAATATCTTTCTGTCCTTTCGTTCAGTGCGCTCATGACAGGTTATTTTTATCAACCTCTTTTTTGATCCAGTCGTATCCTTTTTTCTCGAGTTCATGCGCTAGTTCTTTACCGGCGGTTTTTACTATTCTGCCGTCGTAAAGGACATGCACCACATCCGGAACAATAAAATCAAGCAGTCTCTGATAATGAGTAATTACGATTGCCGAAGTATCGGGGCGTTTTATCCTGTTGACACCGTTGGCAACAATCCGGAGTGCATCAATATCCAGACCTGAATCGGTCTCATCGAGGATAGCCAGTTCAGGTTCGAGCATTGCCATCTGGAATATCTCATTCTTTTTCTTTTCACCTCCTGAAAATCCTTCATTGACAGACCTGTTGGCAAGCTTGGAGTCAATCTCCACCAGTTCTTTTTTGTCGCGCATCATTTTCAGAAAATCTGATGCTGAGAGAGGCTCAAGACCTTTATGTTTGCGGTGTTCATTTACAGCTGTTTTCATAAAGTTGACCATGCTGACTCCCGGGATCTCAATAGGGTACTGGAATCCGAGGAATATTCCCTCCTTTGAGCGCTCCTCCGGAGGCATGTCAAGCAAATTCTTCCCCATATAAGTTACTGTTCCTTCTGTAACCATTGCAAATTCTCTTCCTGCCAGAACTGCAGCAAGAGTACTTTTTCCCGAACCGTTTGGTCCCATTATAGCATGAATCTCTCCAGCCTTTACTTCAAGGCTGATCCCCTTTAATATTTTTTTCCCGTCAATTTCAACCTTTAAATTCTCAATTGCTAACATTAATTCTTTCTTTTATCTTGTGTCTTGTATATTCAAAACCTACCCCTCGCCCCTCCCGGGAGGGGATCTTCTTTTATCGTGTGTCTTGTGTCTTTTATCCTACACTTCCTTCCAGGCTTATCTGCAGGAGCTTCTGCGCTTCAACAGCAAATTCCATCGGAAGTTTGTTGATCACCTCTCTTGCATATCCGTTGACTATCAGCCCTATAGCACCTTCAGTAGATATTCCGCGCTGGTTGCAATAGAAGATCTGGTCTTCACCGATCTTTGAAGTTGTTGCTTCATGTTCAACGATTGCAGTCTGGTTATCGACCTCGATATAGGGGAAAGTATGCGCACCGCACTTATCTCCGAGAAGCAATGAATCGCATTGTGAGTAATTTCTTGCACCCATTGCATTTTTAAGGACCTTCACCAGTCCCCGATAGCTGTTCTGTCCCTGTCCGGCGGATATTCCCTTGGAAACTATAGTGCTTTTTGTGTTCTTTCCTATGTGGATCATCTTGGTTCCGGTATCTGCCTGCTGATGGTTGTTTACTACAGCAACTGAGTAGAACTCCCCTGTGGAATTGTCACCCTTCAGTATGCAGGACGGGTATTTCCATGTGATAGCAGAACCTGTTTCGATCTGGGTCCAGGATATTTTTGAGTTTTCTCCCCTGCACAGACCTCTTTTTGTTACAAAATTAAAGATGCCACCTTTACCATTCTTATCGCCGGGGTACCAGTTCTGGACAGTTGAATATTTTACTTCAGCATTATTCTCAGCTATTATTTCGACGATGGCTGCATGAAGCTGGTTCTCGTCGCGCATCGGGGCAGTACATCCTTCGAGATAGCTTACATAGCTCTCCTCATCAGCCACCAGGAGAGTCCGTTCGAACTGACCGGTGCTGGCAGCATTTATCCGGAAATATGTCGAGAGCTCCATCGGACACCTTACCCCTTTTGGAATGTAACAGAACGAACCGTCACTGAAAACTGCTGAGTTAAGAGAAGCAAAAAAATTATCAGTATAGGGGACAACTGTGCCCATATATCGTTTCACAAGATCAGGATACTCTTTCACTGCATCGCTGAATGAGCAGAAAATGATGCCCGACTCTGCAAGAGTCTCCCTGAAAGTAGTTTTAACTGATACACTGTCCATTACGGCATCAACGGCGACACCGGCAAGATGTTTCTGTTCTTCAAGAGGAATACCAAGCTTATCAAATGTTTTTTTCAGCTCGGGATCAATGTCATCAATACTTTCATATTTTGCTTTTTGTTTCGGTGCCGAATAGAATATGATATCCTGGTAATTGATCTTTGGTATTATCAGATTTGCCCACTCCGGCATTTTCATTGTCTGCCAGTGACGGAATGCTTTGAGGCGGAATTCAAGGAGCCAGTCAGGTTCATTTTTCTTCTTTGAAATAATACGGACAACATCCTCACTGAGACCTTTGGGAATCTGCTCCATCTCGATGTCGGAATAAAAGCCGTACTTGTATTCCCCCGATGTTACTTCACTTATTATTTTATCCTTATCTTTTCCCATTTAATTACTGCCAACCTGTCTGTTCCTGATAAGACAACAAACCGGACACATAAATGTTAATTATATTTAATCTAAATAAACATACAAAAATAAAAAATTATCTTAACGGATGAAAAAATATATTGCAAAATTAAAAGGTGATCGTATTTCTGAGAGTTAAAAAAGATGACATACGTTTATGATTGTAACAAAAAAAAAAATCTAACTTGCGCCCTGTTAAAATTTTAAGAACTTCTTTCTTATGAAAAACCCTGTCAGCACCTTCCTCAGATACAGCAGCAAAAAACTGTTTGTTTTATCAGTTATTCTTTTATCACCAGTTACTCTCATTGCAGCAGGAAGTCAGGTACCGTCACTTGGGCCAATTCGTTTTGAATTCATAATTTTCGGATTTATCCTGCTTGGGGTAGCACTTTTCCATAAACAGACCTTCCGGGTTGCTGTTGTTGGATTAACAGTACTGATGACCTTCAAGCTGATATTTGATCCGGGATTTCATCTCTTTGAACATTTCTTTGGAACTACACCATTTTGGGAGCAATTAATGGATAAGGAGATGCGTCAGGGTGAATGGGGAATTATACTTAACCTGGCTGGACTTCTGCTGGGATTTGCCGTTCTTTCCAGAATATTTGAAGAGTCAAATGTGCCGGAAATCCTGCCGAGGTACCTGCCTGACGATTGGAAAGGCCCTTTTATTTTATTGATTTTCGTTTTTGTCCTATCATCATTTCTCGATAATATCGCTGCTGCTCTTATTGGTGGCACAATTGCTCTTGTAGTCTTTAAAAATAGAGTGCATATAGGATATATTGCAGCAATAGTTGCTGCCAGTAATGCCGGAGGCAGCGGAAGCGTTGTCGGTGACACCACCACTACCATGATGTGGATCGACGGGGTTGCTGCATTTAATGTACTTCATGCATATGTAGCTGCGTTTGTTGCTTTTCTATTTTTTGCCTGGTTTGGAGCACACCAGCAAGACAAGTACCAGCGAATATTAAAGGATGCTCCGACAGGCGTTAAAATCGACTGGTTGAAAATCACGCATGTTGCGATTATTCTTTCAGGAGCTATCATTTCAAATATTTTATATGACATGCCTGCACTTGGCGTTTGGATAGGAATTCTATTGGGGATTTTTCTCAGACCTGTTCCCTGGAAAGAGGTACCCGGTGCAATAAAAGGGACCATATTCCTTCTCTGTCTTGTGACCTGTGCTTCAATGATGCCTGTAGAAGAGCTGCCTGAGGCTTCGTGGTACTCGGCTTTCGCATTCGGATTCCTTTCAGCAGTGTTTGATAATATCCCGCTAACAAAGCTTTGCCTCGACCAGGGGCATTACGACTGGGGAATGTTGGCATATTCAGTCGGTTTCGGCGGATCGATGGTATGGTTCGGTTCATCGGCCGGTGTAGCTATTACAAATAAATTCCCTGAAGCACGTAATGTTGTAAAATGGTTTAAGAATGGATGGCATGTAGCAGTGGCATATGTACTGGGCTTTTTTGCTCTCTACCTCCTTCTTGGATGGGAACCGGCTGATAATAATGAACATAAAATAATTAATTGTCCGGTACCCGGATGTCCGATGGCTGGACAGGGTGAAGCCACCTCTGAAGCCGGAACAGTCGGGTATTTTGAGGTGTCCGGAAATAATTAAAGATTCTTGCTTTCTTTATATTCTTTTCTCAGGGATTGAAATATTTCCTTAACTGATGATATTTTTGTTGCCCTGAAAGCATTTGATCCGGCAAAGGCATAACCGTTTTCAAAATTTCCCTTGAAAGCATTTATAAGTGCAATAATAATGCAATAGGGACTTTTTGAAATATCGCATGTTTTGATACATTTGAAAGGGCATTTTCTCAGCTGTTTCTTACCCGCTCTGACTTTATCTATAAAACTGCTGATAATTGCCCGTCCCGGCATACCGACAGGACTTTTAATTATCTCTATATCTTTTTCTTCCGCATCAATATAAGTCTGCTTGAAAGCAGGTGAAGCGTCGCATTCATCCGTGGTTACGAACCTTGTAGCCATCTGGACTCCTGCAGCACCGAGCTCCATTATTTCATGAATATCCTTACCTGTATAAATACCTCCTGCTGCAATAAGCGGTATTTTTGTATTGAATTTATCTTCAAACAGTTTCAGCTCATCAGCAATTTCAGGTACAAGCTTTTCAAGAGAATAATTTCCGTCATTTATCTGTTCCTCTTTAAAACCGAGATGTCCTCCGGCTTTGGGACCTTCCACAATGACCGCATCGGGAAGATAATCATAGTTGGTTTTCCATTTTTCACAGATAATTTTTGCTGCCCTGGCTGATGAAACAATAGGTATCAGTTTTGTAACGCTCCCCTTCTTTAAAAAGGAAGGCAGATCTAGAGGAAGACCAGCCCCTGCAATTATAATATCCACCTTTTCAGAAATGGAGGTCCTGATCATATCTGCAAAATTTGTCATGGCCACCATTACATTCACACCGATTACTCCGATTGTTTTTTTCCTTGCTTTGCGTATTTCCTCTTTAAGTCCAAGAATGCTTGCTTCAAGGTAATTCTCCGACAATTTCCTGTATAATAAACCCAGTCCGGCACTTGAAATAACACCTACGCCACCCTCATTGGCAACTGCTGCCGCCAGACCTGAAAGTGAGATCCCCACTCCCATTCCGCCCTGAAAAACCGGAACAGCTATTGCCAGATTACCTATCCTTAATCCCTTCATTTTATTTATGTAAAATTTTCGCCAAAGGTAGACCAATAATACCAGCAACCTAATAAAAGAAGTTATTTAATATAAAAAGGCTGGTGTAATTCATGTTATTTAACATATTAAAAGTGTTTTAATAAGGAATGTGCTGGTCCGAACAGACTAATGAGGGTATCTGAGAAGTAAGAAAAATAAACCACAAAAATCGCAATGATCTGATATACTGATTTTTAACTCGATGCCCCAGTCATCAATTTTGAGCACACTTCGGTTAATAAGGTCTTTTATTTCAGCCTCAGAATAAAATCTTAACTTTAAGGTTGAATTTAATAAACTACGGATTATGAAAAAACTGTTTACCTCATCAATACTACTATTTGCAGTAGCACTTTATGTTTCTGCTGATACTGATAAAGATATCAAAGCCGGACTGAAGCATGTAACCGTTTATCCCGACAGGGCACAAATAACTCATGAGACATCTGTTGAAATCCCTGCAGGTAAAACTACACTTAAGCTCGGAGGACTTTCTCCATATATCGATGCCCAGAGCATACAGGTCAAAGGTTACGGCGATTTTATGATACTTTCGGTGAATCACCAGAACAACTATCTGGAAAATCTTGAAGAACTACCTGAAATTAAAACCATCAGGAGTCAGATAGAAGCTCTTCAGATCAAGATTGAGGATGAAAAAGCCGCCATAAGCATCCTTAAGGAAAAAGAGGCATTTCTTGTTGCAAACAGGGCTGTCATAGACAAAAAGACAACATTCACCATTGAGCAGCTTAAAAGCGTTATGGATCTTTATACCAGCAATATAGACCAGACTACAATGACGGTCCTTAAGAAAAACAGGCTCATTAAAGATTATGAAAAACAGATTGCTGTACTTCAGAAGCAGGTTGCTGACAGGATCGGCAAACAACAACTTCCGTCAGGTGAAATATCGGTTGCGATAACCTCAGAGAAAACCATAACCGGCAAGCTGACATTTGCCTATGTGGTTTCAAATGCAGGCTGGTATCCCTCATACGATATCAGGGTCGATGATATTACAAAACCTGTAAATATCTTTTACAAGGCAAATGTATTTCAGAATACCGGGGTACCCTGGAAGGACGTAAAACTGAGCTTCTCAAATGCAACCCCATGGGTTGCCGGTGATGTACCGATCCTCTACCCATGGTTCGTAGATTTCTATAATCCCATGCCAATAATGATCAGAGGTAAAGCAGCAGGTATCAGAAGCGAAGCACCTGCCGCAATGGAAATGGCATCAGATAAAATGATGATGGCTAAAGAAGCCGAGGCAGCACCCATTTCTATTGAGAAGCAAGTTGGAGAGACAACGATAACCTTCGATGTGGCACTTCCATATTCTGTTGCTTCTGATGGTAAAATTCAGACTATTGAAATACAGAGGACAGCTACACCTGCAGAATATAAATACGTAACTATTCCAAAAATGACACCCTTAGCCTATCTTACCGCAAACATAACCGACTGGGCTGCACAGAGTCTTCAGAGCGGTGAGGCTACTCTCTATTTCGAGAATACCTTTGTTGGAAAATCATATCTCAATGTAAACCAGCTTACTGACACACTGGTCCTGTCACTTGGAACTGATAACAGCATCCTGGTAAAAAGAGAAAAGCAGAAGGATTTCACAAGTAAGAAAGTTGTCGGCACCAACAAAACTGAGATTTATTCGTACCTGATCACAATAAGAAACAATAAGGCTAATCCTGTTAAGATCACCCTGAGTGATCAGATCCCTGTATCCTCCAACAGCGGTATAACAGTTGAGCCTGTTGAATTAACAGGTGGCAGACTTAACTCTCAGTCGGGACAGTTAAGATGGGATCTTGAAATCAAGCCACAGGAAACGAAAAAGATTATCCTGACTTATTCTGTCAGGTATGCAAAAGACAAAACTGTAATTCTGGAATAAATATCAATTAAGTTGAAAATACTCGGGAACCTCGTCTGGCTGATTTTTGGCGGAATAATTATAGCCATTGAATATTTCGTTGGCAGTATAGCCCTGTTCGTTACAATCATAGGGGTACCCTTTGGTATACAGACCCTGAAGATGGCTACCATTGCAATATGGCCTTTTGGTCGTGATACGCGCGTACATTCAAGGGCTTCAGGTTGCCTTTATATAGTTATGAATGTGATCTGGCTTCTCTGCGGAGGTATCTGGATTGCTCTGACTCATGTAATATTCGGATTAGTTCTATGTATTACAATAATAGGTATCCCGTTCGGGCTTCAGCATTTCAAACTTACAGCTATTGCATTGAATCCATTCGGAAGAGATATTGTAAACGTTTGAGTCTGCTGAATGACCTGCGTCGTGCCTCTGGATCTGTTCGAAAATATTAAGAATATCCGGTCAGTAAAAGTTATAGGACACATTACGGAACATGGATCAGGAAATTACCTGGTCGCCGATAACGGCACTGAAATTGAGATTGAGGCGCAGGGCTGGAAGAAATAGGATCTTATCTTGCTCTAATAATTCCCCGTTCTGATTTTCTGATGAATTCAACAATGTAATCCCTGTCGGGTGATGGTTTGAATTCTTTCTCAATGTACTCCAGGGCTTGTGAGAAATTCATGCCTTTTTGATATATTGCCCTGTAGATATTATGAATCTCATTTATTCTTTCTTTTTCAAAACCGCGGCGGGTCAAGCCAACAGTATTGAGTCCCAGGTATGAAAGAGGCTCCCTGTCGGCTTTAATAAATGGAGGCACATCTGTTCTGACTCTTGATCCTCCGCCTACTATCACGTGTGCTCCGATACGTGTGAACTGATGAACCAGTGAACCGCCACTGAGGATCGCCCAATCGTCAACAGTTACCTCACCGGCCATGCCGCATGAATTTCCGATAATGCAGTTATTGCCTATATTACAGTCGTGCCCGATATGTGCATAAGCCATCAGCAGGCAGTCATTACCGATAATTGTTCTACCCACCGCTGCAGTACCCCTGTTGACTGTTACTCCTTCCCTGATTGTTGTCCTGTCACCTATCTCTGCTGTTGATTCCTCACCGCGGAATTTAAGATCCTGAGGAATCCCCGAGATTACTGCTGTCGGGAATATCTGGCAATTCCTACCGATTCTTGCACCATCCATGATGGTTGCATTCGGACCTACCCAGGTATCGTCACCGATTGTTACATTTCCAGCGATATATGCAAACGGGTCAACAATGACATTTTCACCTAAGCTGGCACCGGGATGAATAAAAGCTAATTTTGAGATCATTGAAATACTATTTATTTTTTATAACCTGGGCCGTCATTTCACCTTCAACAGCCAGGGTATTTCCGACAAAAGCCTGACCGTACATGGTTACTATTCCTCTGCGTGATGGTTCTATCATCTCCATTTTTAAAATTACGGTATCGCCCGGAATTACTTTGCGTTTGAACTTGAGTTTATCGATTTTCAGGAAATAGGTTGAATATTTCTCGGGATCCTCTATATTATTTAATACAAGAATTCCGCCGCATTGTGCAAGTGCTTCAACAAGCAGAACTCCGGGCATTACCGGTTCATCAGGAAAATGACCCTGGAAGAATGGTTCATTAAAGGTGATATTCTTAATTCCGACAACTGTATTCTCATCAATTGATATAATTTTATCAACCATGAGGAATGGAAAACGGTGTGGCAGTTTTTTCTTTATATCTTCAATTGTAAATACAGGGGGGAGAGAAGGATCATATACCGGAATGTTCCGCTTTGAAAGAGTTTTTTTCATCTCCTGTCTCATAAGCTTTGCAAGCCTGGTATTCGCATAATGGCCAGGTCTTGTTGCAACCACCTTGCCCTTGATAGGCATACCCACAAGAGACAGATCACCCATTATATCAAGGAGCTTGTGCCTTGCTGGCTCATTAGGATAGCGGAGTTCGGTATTGTTAAGTATGCCTGCAGTATGAGTTGTAATTCCCGGTCTGTTGAAAAGTTTTGCAATACGATCTATTTCAGCCTGTTCCACCTCTTTTTCCAGAATTACTATGGCATTATCTAGATCGCCACCTTTAATGAGCCCCATTTTAAAGAGCGGCTCCAGCTCATGAAAGAATACAAATGTGCGACTGTTGCAGATCTCCTCTTCAAAATCGTCAATGGAATCAAGGATAGCATACTGGTTTCCCAGTATTTTTGAATTATAATCGATAAGAACATTTATGCTGAGATGGTCGTCCGGGTAAACGATGAGATCGACGCCATGCTCTTCATCTGAAAAAACTATTTTCTGCTTTACTGTAAAATAATTGCGTTCTTCCTTCAGATCTTTGATTCCGGCATCTTTTATTGCCTTCACAAAAGCCCATGAAGCACCTCCCATTATAGGAGCTTCCGGACCATTAAGTTCAATAAGCGCATTATCTACCCTTAAACCATGAAGTGCTGCAAGCGCATGTTCAATCGTCGATACTGATGCATTATTCTGAACAAGTGTCGTACCCCTGGAAGTATCTGTTACATTTTCGGCAAGAGCATCAATTAACGGTTTTCCGGGAAGATCGGTCCTGCAGAATTTATATCCGTGGTTTGCCGGGGCCGGTTTAAAAGTAATCGTAGCATTAATGCCCGTATGCAACCCTTTCCCATTCAGACTGATCTCCTTTGCCAGTGTCCTCTGTTTTTCACTCATCAGTAAAATTGTTCGTTTTAGATCCCGGGTACAAAAAAACAAAAAAAAATCGAACTAGCTAAAATAATACCCTTTAACTACATTATAACCAGTCAATTTCCTTTAGACCATAAACATATATCACAGCTTTTTCAGAGATTCCACCTCTTTTTCGAGGGTGTCTACTCTATCTTTAAGTTCAGGTAATTTATTGAAAATCACTGAGGAGCGGAAAAATTGTCTGTAACTAATAGCCGGAGTTCCAATTATTTCCATGTTTTCATCTTTTATTTCACCGAGAATTCCAGCCTGCGGACCAACCCTGGTACCGTTAGCAATTTTAATATGTCCGTTAACTCCCACCTGTCCGCCAATCATACAGTTTTTCCCTACTTTGGCCGAGCCGGCAATGCCTGACAGGGCAGCCATTACAGTATTCTCCCCCACCTCAACATTATGTCCGATCTGGATAAGATTATCCAGCTTCACACCTTTACGGATAATTGTAGAACCCATTGTAGCCCTGTCGATAGCAACATTTGCTCCGACCTCAACATGGTCCTCCAGGATTACATTTCCCAGCTGCGGTATTTTCATGAATTCATTTTCCGACTGCGGTGCAAAACCGAAACCGTCGCTGCCAATAACTGTTCCTGCATGAATGGTACACCCCTCACCGAGAATACAATCATTATAAATCTTAACACCTGAATATAAAATACAATTGCTGCCTATTTTCGTATTATCCCCGACGTAAGTATGTGGATAAACTGCAGAATTGTCACCTAAAATACAATTTTCACCGATATAAGCAAATGGCCCAATGTAAACATCGGCACCGATTTTCGCAGTCAGTTCAATAATGGCTGCCGGATGGATTCCTTTTTTCCTTGGCCGTGCCTGGTCAACAAGACGAAGAAGCGATGCAAAAGCTTCATATGCATTATTGACTTTAATCAGTGTGGCTCCGATTTTTGAGGAGGGCACGAAACTCTTGTTTACCAGTAC
The DNA here is from genome assembly GCA_025454795.1 of Bacteroidales bacterium. Taxonomy (GTDB): domain Bacteria; phylum Bacteroidota; class Bacteroidia; order Bacteroidales; family VadinHA17; genus LD21. The sequence continues at coordinate 16,975 of JALONT010000048.1, forward strand.
AATGGATGACTTTGTAGTGTAAATGTAGTGTTCATATTTCGGGTTTGCAAGGAACGAGAGAGCACCTTCGTGTCCCTCTTCAATTTTTGCAATCGTATTGACAACTGTATCAGGATTTCCTTCTACTTCACCTTTAAGAAACCCGGCTATTGTTGCGGCTGTAAATTCCATAATTTTTATATTTATCTGCATTCTTTTGGATAACAAAGAAAATATTTTGTAATTCTCTCCAACAGGAACCTGTGGTCAAACATATCTGAAACAGCTGATATACCGGCAGTTTTTCCTGATTTAAGCAATATCGTGACTTCAGGGGCATCGGGGGTATATGCCAGATTTGATATACTGTTCGAATATACATAATAATCAATCATCTCCGGACTGATTCCCATCCGGTCCTCTGCCACACTCTTCAGTTTTGCAACTCTCTCTTTAGGGAATGGCTCATTCTGCAGCTCAATGGCAAGAAGATCTCTTTTCATAAGTCTTGATGAAAGATCAGACAGGACCTTATCAGAGTGATCGGTCCAGTATTTTGCCGACACCAGTATATCGGTATCGTCAAGTCTCGTAAAATTGGCTGCAATAATTCCCGGTGTGAATTTCCCCTCTTTCAGAAGATCGTCAGGACCTAATTTATTGTAAAGGAAGAACCTTAGTGCAGGAGTAGAATAGAGATCAATACCTGCTTCTGCAAGTTCCTTTGCACGCTTCAGGATTTTAACCAGGAGGCTCTCCGAAGAGAGAACTGTTTTGTGCATGTATACCTGCCAGTACATAAGGCGTCTGGCAATGAGAAACTTTTCGAGAGAATAGATCCCTTTTTCATCGACCACCAGGCTGTCATCTACCACATTAAGCATGCGGATGATCCGTTCAGAACCTACAGATCCTTCAATGACCCCTGTGAAAAAGCTGTCTCTCCTCAGATAATCAAGCCGGTCCATATCCATCTGCCCGGCAATAAGGTCATGAAGGAATTTCCTGCTGTATGTTCCTTTGAATATCTCAATTGCAAGGGTTAGCCTGCCACTGAAAGACTCATTGAGCAGTCGCATCAGCAAAAGAGAAATGTCCTCATGTGTGATGCCGGTAATAATGGAACTTTCGAGGACATGGGAGAACGGTCCATGGCCGGCATCATGAAGAAGTATTGCGCAGAAAACTGCCTCTTCTTCATCGTGAGATATTTCAACACCTTTGCCTCTCAGGGTCCTGATAGCCATGTCCATCAGGTGCAAAGCACCAAGGCAATGCTGAAACCTGCTGTGGTTCGCACCAGGATAAACGAAGCTGGTAAGGCCGAGTTGCTTTATATTTCGAAGCCGTTGAAACCACTTGTGTTCAATAAGATCAAAAATGAAGTCCCCGGGAATACTAATAAATCCGTAAACCGGATCATTTATTATCTTCTTCTTATTTGTATTCCAGACCACCTGATTATTTATTAGTGTACAAAATTATGAATTTGTTTCTAACAAAACTGTCTTGTGTTCTTCCTTATTGTTCCTTTTTGTGTACTTCGTGTCGGAATAAAGGTACAAATATAATAATGAGTACATTTGTTGATAAACCAGATCTGATTTGTCTGTTCCATTTATTCAGAAATGAAAAAAATATTCAGTTTACTAATAAAACCTGCATCATCTGCATTTATGAAAGTGCTGACAGGAATAAATCTGATATTATTCCCGGCACCTGCCGGAGGTGACAAGAGAGGATCATTTACTCATGATAATCTGGAACGGACTTTTCATATTCATATTCCGTCATCATATGATAAATCCATACAGGTACCCCTGGTCATTGCCTTGCATGGCAGGGGAGGAAATGGAGAAAGCATGGTTCTTGTTACGCGTAAAGGTTTTGACAAGCTGGCTGAAAAGGATGGATTCATTGTAGCTTATCCTGACGGAATAGAGCTAAACTGGAATGATGGCAGAATCGATCAGGAAGCAAATGATCGTGCACATCGGGAAAACATAGATGATGTAGGCTTCATTTCGGCATTAATTGATACACTGATGAAAGATTACCGCATAGATCCCAGACGGATTTACGTTACTGGTATATCTAACGGAGCCATAATGTCATATCGTCTGGCTTGTGAATTATCTCATAAAATCACTGCGATTGCTCCCGTGGATGGAAATATTCCGCAACCTCTTTTCCCTGACTGTATGCCATCCAATCCCGTTTCAGTATTGGCAATAAACAATGTAAATGATCCCCTGGTTCCATTTGAAGGAGGTGAGATTTACGGGCATTTCCACAGCGTAAAACTGGGGAAGGTTTTATCTGCAGGTGAGTCAATAGAATTCTGGATAAAACGGAACAAGTGTGCAACTACACCTGTTGTGGTTGAAGAACCGGACAGGGATCCTAAAGACGGAACAAGAGTAACGAGAAAGGTATACATTAACGAAAATGACGGGACCGAAGTAATTCTTTATTCTGTTGATGGCGGAGGACATACCTGGCCAGGTGGTTTTCAGTATCTGCCTGCATGGATTATCGGAAAAACCAGCAGGGATATTGATGCAAGCGAAGTGATATGGTCCTTCTTTAAGAAACATTCCAGGTAATTATACATCCTGTACTTTAATATTCAGAGTCTTGCCCATCTGACGGAGGGGTGTCTGTTGCTGTACCATTGCGCCTCTGCACCCCTGAACCTATGCTCCCTTAATAACTTTGGTACACCTTTTGATATAAGTACTATGAAGAAATGATTCTTCTAATACTTAAAGAAATGAAAAAGTTCATCATCACCTCGATTCTCGCAGCACTGGTTGCAGCAGGGACCACAGTAATGGCACAGAATTACCAGGATGAATATCTTGGTCTTCCCGGAGACAATCTTAATCTCTATGCAGTAATGAAGCTGTTCCAGGAATCTGAAACACTTGAAGGCTTTGAGAGAAGCCTGAATGAGGAAAATTCCAGGATTAACAATCTCGACCTTAATGGTGATAACCTTATAGATTATATAACTGTCTCCGACTATGTTGATGGAGATGTCCATACCATAGTATTAAGGGCAGCACTGAACAGGAATGAAAACCAGGATGTGGCTGTCTTCACCGTCCAGAAGTTCGGCGACGGATCGGTACAGATACAGCTTATCGGCGATGAAGATCTGTATGGCAGGAACTACATAATCGAGCCAATATATGAAGAGACTCCTAACCCGGGATATACCGGAAGATCCAGGAACAGGCAGAATGTTACATTGGTCAGGACAACTTATTATGAGGTTGCTACATGGCCGGTAGTAAGATTCATTTATCTTCCGAGTTACTATGGCTGGCACTCATCATGGTACTGGGGATATTACCCAACCTACTGGAATCCATGGCGCCCGTACTACTGGCATTACTACTACGGTTATCATTATAACTGGTATCCTGATTATTACAGGCATTACCGCCACTGGGAATACCACCGCTATACACGATATAATGACTTTTATTACAATAACATGCGGGCACACTCTCAGAATGTTAGAGGCAGAATAGAAGCCGGGAATTATAAAGAAACCTATTCACGTCCCGACCAGAGAAGGGATGGTGAAGAACTCTTCGCAAAGACTTATCCGGCCAGGGAAAGAAGGACAGCAGATAATGCATCAGGGAATAGCCAGTCGGCAAGATCAGCTTCCAAATCAACCCGGGGAAGAGAAGTTACAGGGTCCAGAACCCCGACAATGAGAAGTTCAACTGACACCGGGTCAAACGAACGTGCCTCTACCTCGAGAACGAAGCAGAGTACAGGTACTGCCAGAAGGTCAACTACCACTGAAATAAACAAGGCTACGACAACCCAGCGTCAGCAGCAAAATACGACCACGACAAGAAGATCAGAAAGTACTGAAGCAGGTAAGACTGCTCCTGTCCAGCGTCAGCAGCAAAGTACCGGTACTTCCGGAAGAACGTCTAACACTGAAGCCAGCAAGTCTTCCCCGAAACAGCGTACGGAACAAAAGGCAGCCTCCGGCAGGAGTTCATCCCGACAGGCAACACCTAAGGTAAGCTCGTCAGGTAGCAGGAGCAGCAGAGATAGTAAATCTGCCTCTGAAAAAGAAAAAAGTGAAAAATCCAGTACCTCTAAACCGGCACGCAGGTAACTACAAATAGAACAATATCTCACCTCCCGGACAAATCATTAAGGCTCAGATCCGGGAGGTTTTTTTACCCCTTCATACGGAGGGTCTTGAACCCTTACATCCTCAACAGCTTCTAAAGCTTAAATGTCCTGCCATTATTTCTCATTAAAATAACCAATTACAAATTACCAATAATCTGAATATTACTTGTTTATTGGTTCTGGGGTCTGCTCTTCAAGCCACTTCTTCTGCTCATCGGTAAGCAGGCCCATCATTTTTGTCTTATGAGATTCTCTCAGATCCTTCATTTTCGTCTGCATCCCTTCTCTGAATTTTTGCATTTCACCCTTCTGCTGTTGTCTCAGATCGGCAATATCCTTTTTCTGTTTGTCTGTCAGGTTTGGAATATTTTCCATGACCCGCATCCTTGGTGCAGCCTGGAGGTTACCCATTCCCCGGTGCCTCATAACCATTGCTTTACGTCCCATGCCCGGACCCATATGTCTCATATTCATCGCCGGTTGCATCATGCCGCATGCTGCATGCCGCCCCATAGGAAACATAGGACACATAAACTGGTTCATATTATTCATCTGCATAGGAGTCATGCACTGAGGCATCCTTTCCATCTTTACAGAATCAGGTCTCATTCCTCTCATGCCGCGCTGCGCACTGAGAGATAAATTAACTGCAACAAAAAGCAAAAGCAACATACCTGTAATTTTCCCTGCGTTTTTCATATTCCCATTTTTTAAATTAACGTGAGTTCGATATAAATTTAAAAAGATAAACCCATTGATTGATCGATTATTTCAAGGTTAAGAGATGGTTTTTTGGGGAGATATGAATAAGC
>JALONT010000017.1 GCA_025454795.1 Bacteroidales bacterium
GTCATCATCAATTAAATAGGTCGAGTAATACCAGGGATGATAAACCTCCATATCATGGTCAATAGTCATTTTCTGTTTCCATGATGAATTGGTGATATCGCCAAGTGTTATCCTCATGTTAAGGGAAGCGGGAAGAGGAAATACCTCCACCTGGTCTGAAATATAATCCTCCTTTGACGGAGACATTGAAATCATCTGGTTTGGCAGATGCATTTTAGGATGCGTTACATGCAGAATAAAAGGAACCGTTCCAATCGTCGGATCAACATATTTTGTAAAATCCTCCTGCACATGAGATGTACAGCCCGATAAGAGAATCAGAGTGATAAATAATAATTTACGTTTCATTTTGAGTTAAACTTAAAATTATAAATATTTGCTCTCAGTAAATGACAAAAAAACAATTACACATTGATTGTTAATATCTTATGATTTTATTGTTAATAAATGCACGTTCTTTTATTAGTATAAAACCTTGATATTCAGTATTTTGGAATAGAAGTACCAATACAAATTCCGACAATGAAAATCAAGGTTGAAAACAAAGTTACACTATTATCTGATACGTTGAAAGAGTTTGTATCCCAAATACCATCGCCGACATAAAAATCATGTTTTGATTTATGAACCTGCTAATAATATTCACTGTAATATTGATAGTCTTCGTTAAAGTTGATCATTCGCTCGCAGGTCCGGTATAACCCTGAATAAAACGATCTATTCAGGGATTCAGTTCCACCTGTCACCTCAATATGGTTAATCACCATGTCCCAGACTTCCTTACTCATGATAACAATTTTTTAATTTTACATATAACAATCTTGTAAAAAGTGTCTACAAAGGTCTGACATATCTGCAATAGGCTGTGAAACTTATAATTTGTCAATTATTTATCATCCCACAAGCTATATAACCATCGTAGTAATATTCAGGCGATTCTTTTTCTTTCCATTATGGATGTCTGTACAAAAAAAATATCTGTTAATTAAATATTAATGAGTATCTTAATTACTCAATACTAACATTATTTTTAATGCATTAAAAAAAGAAAAAACATCATTATTTTTGACAGCAGCTAAATTCATAAGCTGATTCTAACTTAGATCTGTTTATATTATTATGAAGGATAACTTTTACCAGTGTTAACAATTTAAAACTATGAGTTATGAGTATTAAGAAAACTTTATTAGTGCATTCTTTAATAATGATCAGTCTGGTTTTATCTTCACAGACCAGGCATGCTTCAGAAAGCAGGTTTAAAAGTTATAAAGGACTTGTGATGGCAGGATACCAGGGCTGGTTTCGTTTGCCCGAAGATGGAATAATGTATCCCGATGAAAATAAAGTTGCAATTGACATGTGGCCGGATGTGAGTGAATATAAAAAAACTTATCCCACCGGCTTAAAATTGGCCGATGGAAGTACAGCCTGCTTCTTCAATTCGGCCGACGAAAGCACAATCGACATTCATTTTAAATGGATGAAGGAATATGGTTTGGATGGTGTATTCATGCAACGTTTTTTTAATGCTGCCAAACCCAACAATAGAAAAGGACATTCAACCGATGTATTGAAATATGCTTTTGCAGCCGCCTCAAAATATGAGCGCGCTATCGCTGTTATGTACGACCTATCTGGTTTAAACGCTAACGTTAGCCCCCGTATCTATCCATTTCAGGGCGAAGATGTTTCTGTATTGATTGATGACTGGAAGTTTATTGTTGATTCTCTGAAATTAACCAATCAAAAAGGTACAAAAACCTATCTTCAACACAACGGGAAACCTTTAGTATGCATTTGGGGAGTTGGTAATCCTGATCGTGGGTACGATATCCGGAAAATTGGATTGGAGCGCTTTATGGATTTTTTAAAGAATGATCCGGAGTATGGAGGTTGTAGCATTATGCTTGGAGTTCCTACCTTTTGGCGCGACTTAAATGCGGATTGCATCCATGACCCGTATTTGCACGAATTGATTAAACAGGCTGATATAGTTCTCCCCTGGATGGTTCAACGTTTTACTCCACTTCTTCACCATGATATGGATAGATACCGTGACATCATTTTAGACGATATCAAATGGTGCAAGGAATATAATATCGATTATGTACCCATTGTTACACCTGGTTTTAGTTGGCATAACCTGAGTCGGATAAAATATCCTGACGATATTAAACCACTTGGATCAATTCCACGCCAAGGAGGTCGTTTTTACTGGCAACAAATATCAACAGCTATTCTGGCTGGCGCCGATATGTTGTATGTGGCTATGTTCGATGAAGTAAACGAAGGGACTGCAATTTTTAAGGTAAGCAATAATCCTCCGGTAAGTACCGTGGCTAAATTTGTTGATTTAGATGGAAAACCTTCTGACCATTATTTATGGTTGACAGGGCAGGGTGCGAAAATGTTGCGAAAAGAAATTCCTGTAACTTTTAATATGCCAGAAAGAAAATAGTAATATTTATTAATCCGAAACGGATGAAATCAAAAACAAGATAAACTGCTTACTGCTTCGCTCAAGTATAAAAAGACTTATACGACTGTAAAGTTTAATATATCAGAGTATTAGTGCTTTTTAGCAACAATATAAATAATTTTAAAAATAATAACATGATGAAAAACCTTGTAAAAATTTCATTACTTATGCTGAGAATCTTTGTCGGCTGGCATTTCCTGTATGAAGGTTTGATAAAATTAGTACAAGGGGACTGGTCATCTGAGGCGTACCTGAAGGGATCTATTGGATTTCTATCCGGATTTTATCACTGGATGGCATCAGATCCCGGAGTAGTGCAGGTTATAGATTTTCCGGATATCTTCTGTTTCAGGGATAATTCTTTTGGCACTGTATTATTTTGCATATCCGCCTTTTGGAAGTGCCTATTCCGGGTTAAACTTAGACGGGCATTACTGGATCATTAATAATCAGCTGATAGAAATCATTGCTCTGTCTATCATATTAAAATTCCCTTTGAGGGAATTTGGTCTTTTAAAATTCATTCCTTTCAAATTTGCAAATAAGGTTGATAAACCTGAAATGCCGGAAGAAGTTACAAGTAATCCGGAGGAAGTTTCAGTTAATATGACGAGACGAAGAGAATTATTAAAGGGATTGGCAGCCCTGCCTTTATTTGGAGGGATGTTGATTGGAGCTGTTGCAAGAGCAAAGTCTATGAATCCTGATGCATTATCAGGATCTACCATCGCTTTGAAAAAAATAGACCTCACTGATCTTAAAGGTGAATTGCCAAGGGGGAAAATAGCTGATCTTGAAATCGGCCGCCTGATCATGGGAAATAACCTGGTTACAGGAGTTGCTCATGCCCGGGACTTGCATTATGCCAGGCAGCTTGTCAGGCAGTACAATACTGAAGAAAAATTATTTGAAACTTTTTCCATTGCTGATCAGGCCGGGATTAACATGACAACTATGGGATTGGGTTCTTTCCGTTGTTTTGATAGATACAAAAAAATTACCGGTAGCAAGATGATGACAAATTTCCAGATCAATGTTGACCTGAAAGGTAATGACAGATTATCTTTCTTTAAACAGGCCATGGATTACGGAGCCACAATGATGTATGTTCACGGCTCAAGCGGTGATTCCTTAACAGAGAATGGCCAGTTGGACCTGATCCGGGAAGCAGTTGAATATGTTCAAAGCCAGGGATACCCGGCAGGAATTGGAGGACATTCCATACAGGTTGTAATTGCATGTGAAAAAGCGGGTATAAAACCTGACTATTACTTTAAGTCCATGCACCAGGATAATTACTGGTCGGCACATCCACGGGAATTTCGTCAGGAATTCGAAGTCGCAGGAAAATCGCCAGATCACAATCATTCTCATGACAACATTTGGGATATTTTCCCGGAGCAGACCGTGGAGGTGATCAGTAAAGTTAATGTGCCTGTAATTGGATTTAAGGTACTTGCTGCAGGTGCAATCACTCCTGAGGATGGATTCCGTTATGCATTCGAGAGTGGAGCTGATTTTATCTGTGTCGGGATGTTTGACTACCAGGTTGTGGAAGATGTAAATTTAGTGACTGAAATACTGAATAGTGACCTTAACAGGTCCCGTCCCTGGTATTCCTGAGATAACTATAATACTCATATTAAGTACTATTAATTAATGTTACGCAGATAATATTTAGTACTTAAAAAAGTAATTTAAAAATGATATAAAGTGATGCAAAATGCTTAACATTTAGAATGTTAAATAAAAAATACGAAGTAAAAAAACATCACTTTCAGGATGAAAAATACAAATAAAAAATTAAACAATCAAGTAAAAATCGTTAAGGCCTCATGTACAGGTAGTAACATTACAAAGTACTCAGTCCTCAATACAGTAGCCAAATACATGAACCGTCAAAACATCATTCAGTTCATCAGCAAAACGTTTCCCAGGTTACGGCACAACGCTGCTAAGTTTGTGGTATCAACCAGATTTTGATCAAATAGAATTGAAAATGTATGAGCATCATTTTTATAAAGCCGACCGGGAAGAGCTTGACAGGCTTATTGAAGCGGCATAAAAACAAAGAAAGGAGGCAGATATGAGAACACACACGAGAGTGTATGGGCGAGGTAGGTTCCGTTAGCTCAAAAAATCAATTTGGATTTTTAAGTAAAATATAAATACAAACTTTCTAATAAATTTAAATAAATGAAAAGACGCGATTTCAGCAAAATGGCAGGCTTGGGTGTTTTAGCAATGCACTCCTTTCCCACAATCACCACTGCCATGTTATCTAAAAATGAACCTATTGGATCCTCAAAAGTTCCAATAGGAGTTTGCAATCATTCCCTAAGGGGAATGAATCTGAAAGCAAAACAGTTGGTTGAATATGCCATTGAACATAAGCTGGATTCTGTCCTGGTTAATGATTTTTTCACTTCGTTTGAGAGCCTTGAAAGTGAATACATTACAGAGGTTAGTAATTTAGCAAGGGCCCATGATATTAGCATTTATATCGGTGCTTTTAGTATAAGTAAAACAGCCTTAATGTATCGTGAAGGGTATGAAAGCGCTGAAGCAAGGTTGCTTGCGGCTATTCGTTTGGCTACCGCTGTTGGCTCTCCAATTGTTGCCACCCGTATCGGTTATCTTAGTGAACGTTACAGGGAAGGTGGCATGGAGGTTCATATTAAAGAAGTGATCAGAGTTCAGAAAGCCGTGCGTGGACCTGCACTGGATGCCGGCATAAAGTTTGCCATTGAGAATCATGAGGAGCTGAGAACGGAGGAGTTACTTCGTATAATTTATGAAACAGGTACCGATATTTGCGGGGCTTTGCTGGATCCGGCCAATGCAGTTGGGGTAATGGAAGATCCGATACGCGCATTGCATGGTGAGCTCGGAAAGCATATTCTTTGTACGAGTGCACGGGATTATATGGTGTATGAAACGGAGGAAGGGGCAACAATGCAATGTACCACGATTGGCAACGGATTGATGGATTATAAATATTACACAAATTTTTTAGCTGAAAATTGTCCCGGCGTGCCGATTCACGTGGAAACAGTGGGAAGCAGAAAAAAATCAATTCCTTTTCTGCAACCTGAATTCTGGAAAGGATTTCCCGATCTTCCTGCTACTGCAATTGTCGATTTTCTGAAACTGATCAGGCTTGGCCATCCTTTGAAGATATCGGAAGCTCCCGCGGGAACAGATAAGAAAAAATTTGAAATAGAGCAACAGCAATCTGAGTTACAAAAGAGCGTGGATTATCTTCGCCGGGAATGTGGTGCCGGCTTGAAGAGTTGACAAATATTGAAGAGAACAGGCTATTATGGACTATTTCGGAAGGAGATAATAACGGAAACTCTTTGATGGAACAGAACTCTCTTTTTCAAAAAAAGACACACAACATGGCTCGATATTTATATACCCTGAAGATAATCCTCCTTCCCCTGATTTTTATGTCATTGCATTTGCAGGCTATGGATTCACCTTCCGGCATGGTTGTCCCAAAGATGGAGGGGACACTCCGTTTTGACGGCATGCCTGATGACGCAGTCTGGCAGAATATTCCTTCCTTTCAGATGGTTACTCACAGTCCCGTTTTCGGGCTGGAACCCACGGAAAAAACAGATATCAAAGTAACGTATGATCAAGATTACATTTATATTGGTGCGTCCTTTTATGCAAAGGATGCTTCCCTGATCCGTCTTACGGGAGATGAATACCTGAAGCTTGTCTGGGCGCAAAACTATGCAACAGGACTGGATAACGATCCTTTTTCCATCAAGAATGTACAGTATTTTATAAACTGGGAGCGGCGTAAAAACGTTGGATTTTACTATGATTTCATGCTCACCGGAAGAGAACCGCAATACCAACCCGGTATTGGACACCGTTCAAGGGACAATTATTACTATGGCGGGGCTACAATCAACTATTCATGGATGATGGGGGAAGATTCGCCGATCATCAACCATGGTCCCTGCTTCAGGGTATCAAATTTCATCAGTCAGACCAGAGGTTTATTCGAAAGTGTCAACAGCGAAATCTTTTATGAAATGAACCTAAAGAATTCCTGGTTTTTGTCAGCAGGTTTAAGCAATAATTATGAGCATATATTTGATTTACAAAATCTTTAACGAAACTCTTGATGCAGCCGGGGTTTTTGCCAATGAAGGCAAGATGGTGGATGCCAGGTGGACAAAGAAAAACAACGCAACCTTCTATGGATTTAAAAATCATGTAAAAGCTGATACCAAGACAAAACTGATTGAGGAATATATAGTTACTGATGCTTCTGTGCATGATTGTCTTCGGCGCTACTTCGTGGTCACAAGCTATGGAACAGTTGCTGACAGAGAAAGACGAGGGACAACCGCTTTATGCTGAAAGTGCTTATACAGGGGAAGATCAGGAAATGGTTTACAAAAAGAAAAAAGTCATCAACAGAATAAATGAGAAAGGCTACCGAAACAATCCCTTGACCGAAGAACAAAAGGCCAACAATAAAGAGAAATCCAGGACAAGAGCAAGGGCCGAACAAGTGTTCGGCTTTTTAGAGAACAGCATGCAAGACTCTATTGTCCGTACTATCGGTATTGTAATAGATACAGCAAAAATAGGGGGTGAAATTAGGTTTTTCGAAAACTGAAATATATATTTGGGTTGAATAATGCCATCGAGAAAAGTATTTTTTCGAGGTGCTCTTAAGTATATTTTAAACTGGATTTTTATTATGAAGAGTACAAATTATGTGTTTCATTCTGAAGAACGGTTGTCTCATTTTGCTCGTTATTTATTCATTTTTTATATTGCGTTTCTCGGAATCAGTTGTAACTCGTTAAATACAAAAGATTCGACTGAGTTAATATTGCTACAGGTGAGACACAAGGCCAGTCCATATAACAATGTATCTGATGTCCTGAGAAAGATGCCAAATAAGTTCTTCGATACAATTGATGGAGATAAGCTTGTGGAATGGATAGACAGCGGTTTCAAAGCAAATCCCCCGGTACCAGGCGAAAATCTCAAACGAGAACTATTATTTACTGCTATGGATGTGGCTACCATTGTTGGCGAAAAATCAGTGAGAAACCGAGGCATTGAAGATCCCCGTCTTTTAAAAACATACGACCTGAACTATTCTCCACTGGTCAAACTCAGAATTGAAAGTGAAAGAAAAATTTTAAAAGAACTTAAGAACCGGGTATCAACCAGAGATCTAGTTGTCTATAAAATGTACAATGAAGGTGTAATCATTTGTGCAACAGGCATCTGTTTCGGAGTTGATATTGTACTGCATCCTGAGAATAATGATCTGGCTGGTGATTTCGCAAAAATACTGGATGGATTATTTATTACTCACAGCGATGGAGACCATTTTAATCCCAACAGCACTTTGAATGCAGAATTGAGCAAAATCAACAAACCTGTTATTTTACCTGTAGACAATTTATCGGTACCTTTGAGTGGCATTCTTACTTCCGGAAACCTGGGAAGCATTGAATGGATTGCTTTTCGTGGTGGTCACATCAATCTGAGATTCAGTTCTTTTTACTTTTTCCGATCCGGAGAATGGAAAATACTTCACTCGGGAGATAATACAGCATGGATGGATTTTGCCAGGTCTGAATATGCAAAAGATCTTGATTTATTTCTGTTAAAACCAGAATCTATTTACCATGAAAATGGAAAACGTAAAGGAGGAATACAGGATGCAATGGAGGCTGCACTGCGTCAGATTAATGCACGGGTAATAATTCCTCATCATCTTTTAGAACTTGGACATGGTATGGGAGCATATGGACATGACATGGGATTCAGACTCTACCAACAGGTGCCTGAAGGTGTAAATGTACAAATGTTAAACTGGGGCGAGACTTTGACCATACGAAAGTAATTTTCAGGAAAGTAGTTTTCAGAAGTTCTGTTTCTTCATCCATATCATGAAAAAATGGAACAGCTTATTGGCAAAAGTTCCTGACATGCTTGTGCCGAGGCTGTTTACTCCAATAATCGCGACGTTAATACGATCGTTCGACCCGCTTCCTCTGCAACAATACCTGAACTATTTCGATGATGTAATAATAAACACAGGGAATATCCAGCCAATAAATCATTCTACAAAACAATGGCAAGGTAAAGATCCAGAATCTACCAGGTGAATATAAAAATCTAAGATTTTACTAAGTACATGCTAAGTACATGACAAAAATTTAGAACATTGGTTAAATTTATCTATATCGTTGCTAAAAAGCAAGTCGTCAATGTAATTCAGTCCATATTTAAACAGGCTCTTTGCCCTCCTTCCATGTTTTTTGATTTTGACGGGTTTGAGAGTATCAAGATATATTCCTGTCTTATAGACCCAGGCAAATGCAATTAAAACCAGCGACAACAACTTACTTACCCGTTCAATAACAGACAGACGAGTATCCTCAATATTAAATCCTCTTGTTTTCAGCACCTTAGATGACTTATGGAAAGCTTTGAATAATGCTTTCAAATGGATTAAACAGCATCTTCATATTAAGGCGTTTTACGGAACAAGTCCGAATGCAGTTTATTGTCAGATTTGGATTGCAATCTGCACATACTTGCTAATTGCAATTGCCAAAAAGAAGCTGGACCTGGCAATCAGTCTTTATACTTTCGCTCAAACAAAGGGTCTTACTCTTTTTGAGAAGACACCTGTCAAAGAACTTTTTAATAGTAAATTTAACTTTAACAATTTGTCCGATGAGAGCCAGTTGTCATTCTGGCATCCTTAACCGGACAGCAGTGATAATTTACAACTAACCAGATTGTTCTGAAATAGTCTGACTAATTTGAGATATTGTTCAGGGCGATTGTTAGGTTTTTTCTTGAATTTGTATTAGTTTTATCACAATTGAATAAGAAAAATTGACAGCAATAGAAAAATCTTATTATGCAACTGAAAAACCTCCTGAATATATTTGGAATCTGCCTTGCAATAACCTTACCCTCCTGTGCACCAGATTCCAATTACCCCTCTGCAAGAATATCTAATAAAAATATAACCATGCATCTTTATCTCCCGGATACTGTAATTGGTTCATACAGGGCTACACGGTTTGACTGGTCAGGGATAGTATACAGTCTGGAATATGAGGGTCATCAGTATTATGGAGAATGGAAATCGACACACGATCCACTTGTTCATGAAGATATACAGGGGCCTGTTGAATCTTTCGGAGGTGCGGGACTTGGTTACAGCGAAGCTTCACCGGGAGGGCAATTCATCCGAATAGGTGTTGGAATACTCGAAAAACCCGATGAACAGAATTTTGTCTGGAATAAAACATACAAGATACTGAACCATGGTAGCTGGAAGGTAAACAAAGGCAGGGATTGGATTGAATTCAGGCACTATCTGACAGGCACAACAGGATGGGCATATATTTATACTAAGCGGATCGAACTTCTTGATGATAAGCCCGGTTTCAGAATATTGCATAAACTTACAAATACCGGACAGAAAACAATTGAAACTGAAGTTTTTAATCATAATTTCTTCGTCATCGACAGTACAATAACAGGTCCTGATTTTGAGATATCATTTCCTTTTAATGTAACGACTGAAAGCGATCTTCTGGATATTGCAAGAGTCGAAGGAAACAAGATCATTTTCACAAAGGAAATCACTCAAGGTACAATATGGTTATTATTGAAGGGTTATGGAAGCGATATCTCGGACCACCGTGCTGAAATTATCAACAAGAAGACCGGTGCTGGTGTAAGGTTTTCTGTTAACAAACGTTTATCGAGGCTTGTATTCTGGGCAACAACACCAACCCTTTGTCCTGAAAATTTTGTCGAGCTTAATATTACCCCGGGTCAATCAGATGAATGGATCTCCGAGTATGAGTTATTTATAAAACATTAATCATAATTATTTATAATAATCAGGAGGAGGAACTATGAATAACAATAAGAATAAACCGTTCGTGGTGAAATGGGGCCATACATATAGGCAGGATCCCGGTCAATACCTGAACCAAAATCAGATTGATAGAAATTAAAAATATTTAATAGTCTTTTAGTTTTCATGATAGTTTGATTAAAATTGATTTCAACCAAATTCGCACTATTGTTCTTTAAAGTTTTAGATACTGGTATATTTTATATAAGTTAATAATTGCAGAACTAATCTTAGAGAGCAAATATAAAATCTAATCATAGGCACCTTTTAAAAGAAATCAAGGAAAATTTTTCCATCAACCGACCTGAAATGTAACTAGATCAATGATTTTAGCTCAAAAAGGTAATTTCTTAAAAAATGTGAACATCTATTTAATTAGTATGAATCTTTTGGTTTCTGCGAAGTTGCCCGTTTGAATTTTGTAGAAATATGATCCACTTTGTAGGGTGCTACCATCAAATAACAGCTCATATTCACCTTGAACTTTCTTTTCATTAATGAGAGTAGCAATTTCCCTGCCTGAATAATCATACACTTTTAAGCAAACATTACTTTGTCTGGGAACTGTGTAATAAATAGTTGAAGTTTCCTGAAAAGGATTGGGAAAGTTTTGGGATAAAAAAAAAGACTCCGGAGGTTCTGCAATTGCAGTGTTTACTGTTGAGACACCGCAGTATTCTTGCTGACACCATTTTTCAAGTGTCTCTGAACAGTTAAAGTCAACCGCAGTCAGTATATTTGAGGCATTTCCTTTTTTCAATACGGCAGGGCTCCGATCATTTGGATTAAAAACTACTATATTACAATCGGTTGCCTGGTTTGTATTTACGTCTGCCTGACCGTTGTCATAACAAACAACCCATCCGGTAATTCCCCTGACCGGACTTGTTGAACTTCCCTCTGTCCCCACACCGCCAGCATAACTCGAAAGATCACCACTTTTGTTTAGTCCATGGTTTCCATAGCAAATTATATCGAGTACATTATTCTCAATAATACTGTTGGGCTGCTTATTTCTGAATCGCACTCCACTTTCTGCATTATCATAGCAACGGGCCTGAATAAAATTGCCCCGAATAGAGCCTCCTTCACCGGATGTACTCGAGATGTTAAAGCTGAAACCAGAAGCATTATTTTCATAGGATTCACAGTCAAAAAATTTATTATTCTCTATGGCTTCTCCCAGGTCTACAGGATTTCCGGAGCCATCTATGCGGCAAAACATTCCAAATCCGGGTCCTTCATTTCTTCTTGCAATACACCGGTAGAATTCTGAATAGCGGCATTTGGGAGTCCACCCATCACTTCCACAATCTTCGGCAATACAGTCATACCATTTGTTATGATCGCCTTTATCGGTCAATGCATTTCCACCTTTTGAGTGAGAGCCTATGAGGTTCCGGAGTTCATTGTTGTTACTTCCCGGGCCGATAGTGAAATTATCATCCGTTACTTCAGTTATATGCATATCATGAAATTTGCAATTCGTCACACTGACAAAATTTATCAATCGCATGCTGTATGGATATTTATCTGAACTCCCGTAATAAGTTCCACCGGACATATCAATATTTGTTGCTCCTCCACTTTTTTCTGTAATTGCTGTTCGACGTCTTGCATCAATTGGAGGATCAACCCAACCGACTTCATCGAGTTCTGCATCGCCAGCCATAGTCAGGGTTCCATTAAGTATCCAGGTAAAATTGGAAGGTAAATATATGGTGTGTCTGAAAACAAAATCACCATTTAATCGTAGAGTGTCTCCATCCTGCAAGTCATCCAGAGCTGCCTGAATTGTTGGTGTATCATCTGTACTTCCTGATGGAACAATGTCAATGGCAAGAACACTGCTGACTGTGAGCAGGAGTGTAAGGATAATAATTGTGTAGAATTTAAGATTCATTGGTCTCAGTTTAAGGATTTAAAAATCAGATCAATATTAAAAATGGAAAATAATCATGCAGTACAGATATTTGTGTATCCGCCTTATTCTAATCAGTATACATTTATGGCAGCTTTTCATCCGTACAAAATTTAATTTTAAACGGCCGGATGGAACCTCCATATTTTTGTTCATGCGTGTTTGAGTATGCTGCAATCATGGAGGTTTCATTTAATATGAATTATTTTCTTCGTTTCAGCGTGCCTCCCGGCAATAATGCGGTAATACAATGTACCACCGGGAAGGCGACTTCCACTAAGGGCTGTCATATACTGCCCCTGTTGTTTGTATTCATCTACCATAGTGCATTGCTCTTTACCGGAAGAATCATAGACTTTAATGGAAACATGACTTTCCGTCGGAACTGTGTAAGCAATCCGGATTCTTTCAGAAAAGGGGTTCGGAAAGTTGTTTGACAAAGGACAGGATGGTTTGGCTTCAGACGGGGAGACCTCCGTAGTGGCATTACTGCAGTATGCTTGTTGGCACCACTGCTCCAACACATCTGAACAGTTAAAGTTTACTACCGTAAGTATATTCGATGCACTTCCTTTCTTCAGAACAGCAGGAGTCTTGTTGGATGGGTTGTAAACGGTTATATTACAACCTGTTGCGTTATTTGTATTCACATCCCATTCCTTATTGTCATAACAGATTACCCAGCCGTTTATTCCCCGGACCGGGCTTTCAGAACTTCCCTCGGTACTCACACCACCTCCGTAAGACGAAGAACTTCCGTCGGTCTTTTGTCCAAGGTTTCCATAGGCCACAATATTAACTACATTATTTTCTATCAGGCTGTTGGGTCTTTTATTCCTGAAGAACACACCCTGCATCTTGTTATTATAACAGATGGCTTGAATGTAGTTATCCTTTACCAATGCTCCTTCTCCGCAGGTGCTTGAGATATCAAAGTCGAATCCGCCCCGGTTGTTATCATAGGCTTCACATTCGTAGAATTTATTTCCCACGATGGTATCACCGAGATCAACCGGGACACCTGATCCGTCAATGCGGGCATACATTCCAAAACCGGGGGCCCCATTTCTTCTTCCAATACACCGGTAAAATTCAGAATAGCGGCATTTGGGGGTCCATCCGTCACTATCACAATCCTCGGCGATGCAGTCATACCATTTGTTGTGATCGCCTTTATCCGTCAGTGCATTTCCGTGAGCGCGGGAACCCACAAGGTTCCGGCATTCATTGTTGTTGCTGCCCGGCCCCAGGGTGAAACCATCATCGGACCCTTCAATGACCAGGAAATCATGAAAATAGGAATGGGTAACCGAAACAAAATTAATAAACCGGATTGAAGAGGATCCGTTTTTTACATTATATCCGTAGTAGGTACCTCCCGACATTTCAATGTTCGTTGCACCACCTGGTTTTTCTGTAATCCCGGTGGGTCGCCTGGCATCAATTCCTGTTGCTACCCACCCTACCCGGTCAAGAGTAACATTCTCACCCAGGGCCAGGGATCCGTTCAGTATCCAGGTAAAATCTGAAGGCAGATAGATGGTCTTCAAGATAACAAAGGTACCATTTAATCTGATTGTGTCTCCGGCGTGCAGGTTATCCAAAGCTTGCTGTATTATCCCTGCGTCGTCGCTGGTTCCGGTTGGAACGATATCAACAGCCGATATGCGACCGGTTGAGAGCAAAAGAAAAAAAGCAATTATGATCTGGAATTTCATATTTTATAGAAATTAAATATTTGCAGGCAGGTGTTATTATTTAAGCAGGACAAATTTTTCAGTCATTACAAAACCTTCAGTATTTATAATGCAATAATATTTTCCGCTTTGCAACTTATCAGCGTTGAATACTAATGTATAGGTGCCTGTTTGCTTCCTTTCATTCACAAGTACTCCAACTAATCTACCACACATATCGTAAATGCTTAATTTAACCTGACCGGCACTGGGGACTGTATACTGAATTTGTGTGTTTGATTGAAAGGGGTTGGGAAAAATCCTTGGCAATAAATCCATGCCAGCTTTTGTAACTGTCATATAAGTAACGCTATCCGCCCCGGTTACAGTTGATATCTCGTTTGAATAGCCTGAAAATCCTCCCACATTAAAAGCCTGAACACGGTAAGTATAATCTGTCAGTTCCGTTAAACCCGCATCGCTGAATGAGGTGGCATTTGCTTGCATGGTGGCGACTACATAAAAGAGTCCCGATGATTTTCGCTCAATGATAAAACCATCCTCATTCTCAGCATTGTCTGTCCAACTAAGGTCAATCTGGCTGTAAGAAGCTACATTTGCGGTAAGTCCGGAGGGAGCATCAGGCAGGGTTGGTGTTGCAGCTCCACAGTATTTATACTGACACCATTTCTCCAATGGATCCGTACAGCTAAAACCTACAACTGTTGCGGTATTGTTACCACTGCTTTTATCATCCAGTATAGGGCTTCTTTCTCCTTCAGGATGATAAACTTTTATATTGCAATTTGTTCCTCCCCGTGTATTCACATCAATTCTATTATCGAAACAAACAACAGATCCGGTTATATTTTCAATTAGATTATGTGAAGTACTATTGTCATTTTCCATGCCCAATCCTCCCGCCCAACTATTTGGGTTTCCGGATCCGGTTAAGCCTTTGTTACCATAGCAAACAATATCCACAAAATTGTCTTTTATGATACCTTCTTCTGCATCATCTTTATTTCTGAATACCACACCACTTTCCTGGTTGCCGTAACAAACTGCTTTTACGTAATTATCCTTTATGATGGCTCCCGGACAATTAGAAGAGATATTAAAACTAAAGCCGGAGCTTTTCTTACTTCCGTATGCTACACAGTCAATAAACTTATTGCCGACAATATAAGCTCCTACATCTCTGTTGTTGGCATAACCTTCTTCGCGGGCATACATTCCAAAGCCCGGGCCGGCATTATTTGAAGCAATACACCTGATGAATGTGCTGTAGCGGCATTTGGGGGTCCATCCGTCACTGCCTCCCTGGTCCGAGACACAATCGATCCAGGTATTGTGATGCCCGACATCTGTCAAGGCATTGCCACCGTCTTTTTCTTCTTTTCCCCCGGCATGCCTTCCGATAACTCTTTCAACAACATTATGATGACTGGCGGCACCAAGAGTGAAACAGTCGTCTGAGGCATCTTCCACGGTAAAATCGTGGAAATAACAATTCTCTGCCCAGACCATATTTACCTGCCGCACCCTGGGCAGTCCATTCGGTCTGCCATTGAAATCACCATTCCCATAAATGACTCCCCCTGACATATCAATATTCTTTGCACCTTCCCGTGTTGCAATAGCCGTTATCCGGCTGTTGTCGAAATCGGGGTATTGTAAACCATAATCATCAAGTTTATCTGAAGAATACTTTGCCAAAGTCAATGTGCCGTTAAGTATCCAGGTAAAATCGGACCCCAGATATATGGTTCTGCTGTGTATAAAATCACCATTTAAACGAAGGGTATCTCCAGCTTTTATTCCATCCAGAGCATTTTGAATGAGATCAGTATCATCACCTCCAGAAGGAGTAATTATAATTTCTTTTGAATATAAATTATAATAACATGACAATGAGAAGATCAGCAAAAATAATTGTCTGTGCATGTAGTTTCTTTTACTATAAATAAGGGGCGATAAACATCTGCTTACCCAGGAAAAATAGTTCTAACTGAAATCTAAGCACTTTGAGAAATATTTATTCCCGGCTCTGTTTGAATCAATACAATTGCAAATTTCATTCTTATAAACTCGTGAGAATGATATGAAAAACCCTGGTGGAAATTAATCCGGTTTTCTTTACCATTCCCGGATTTTTATATCTCTGAATGAGGCGTCATTCCCGTGGCCCTGCAGCAGTATATGACCCTCATCCAATTCCCCGAAATTCTTCAGGTCCTTGTATTTACTCAGACTTACAAGTTCCCTGAATCCGAGGCATTTTCTGTCAAACTCAAGAATTTTTACATCATTGAGCCAGTGTTCCACGCGGTTGCCATCCACCACGATCCTTATTTTATTCCATTCACCGGGAGAATGTATTGAAATGTCTTCCGGAGGAGGGATCATATCATAAAGTGCAGCCATTTTATGGTTGCCATCTCTTCCCTCGTATGCATCGGGGTGCCTTTCATTATCTAGAAGCTGGTACTCCAGCCCCAGGAAATTCCCTTCATTCCCCGGAAAGGAATCCGTAACGAAGTACTTGATCCCGGAGTTGGCACCTTCAGTTAATCTTACCTCCAGTTCAAGTTCAAAGTTGCCATAGCACTCTTTTGTTATAATGTCGTGACCTCCCGGCTGATCTTCCGTCTTACCCAGCACGGTCAGAACATTACCTTCAACGACCCACCCATGTTCCGGGAACTGCTCTGATTTGGTGTCTCTCCATTTATCTTTATTGGATCCGTCAAAAAGAATTATCCATTTTTTTTCTTCTGCCGTTGCAGTATTTTGTTGATTATCTTTTCTATTGATACATTGCACAGCCACGAAGGCAATACCAAACAGGAACAATAATTTCATATTCATCACTTTACATTTTATTGCTCATTAAAACTTCGGTTCCCAGCCGGGTTCATATTCACGCCCCCAGAGCTTTTCCGCCTCTTTGTCACCCTGAATGTGTCCATTCTCAGGATTAATGGTAAGGCTCCGTCCAACTCTTTGAGCGATATTCCCCAATTGTACCCAGGTGGTACTCTTGTGCCCGGTTTCCACAGTAGCGTTTGGCTTTCCCCCGATGCGTATACAGGTAAGGAAGTTATCTATGTGCACATTGTCAAGACTAGCAGACGGGCTTGAGGTATCTCTTCCATCTATCAGGATGTCAGATTTCACCTCCTTTATAATATTATCATCCATATCGTAGATGGTATAGCCATCGTGACCTGTATGCAGGCTGCCTTTTTCACCGTAGAAGATCACTCCCCGGCCAAGGCCTTCCACCTTGTTCCCATTACAGCTTCGGCCTTCCCATACGACGGATGCTCCCTCTTTGCATTCAAAAGTTATGATCTGAGTATCGAAAGCTTCCCAGTCATCCTTATAGTGATATCTTCCCCCCACAGAATTAACTTTGGTCGGGAAGTCAATACCCAATCCCCATCTGGCAAGATCGACCTCATGGGTTCCGTTATTTAAGGATTCACCTGTTCCCCAATGCCAGAACCAGTGCCAGTTATAATGGATAAGGTTGTCTTTGTAAGGTCGACGGGGAGCAGGTCCTTGCCAGAGATCATAATCCAGGTTTGCAGGAACAGGAACGACTTTTCCAACTCCGATAGACTTTCTGTTATTCGTATACCAGGTTTTCGCCATATAGGCCTTTCCAATAACTCCATTTTTTAATTCATCAATACCTTCTATAATCAACTTCCATGAGCGTCGTTGTGCTCCCATTTGTAATATCCTGTCGTATTTCCTTACTGCTTTAATTGCCATTTCACCCTCTGCAGGGTTATGACTAAGAGGCTTCTCAACATAAACATGCTTACCTGCCACACAACTCATGATGGTAGCCGGAACATGCCAGTGATCAGGTGGTGCAAGATAGACAGCGTCAATATCTTTAACTTCGAGCATTTTCCTTATATCTTTTTCACTTTTTGGGGCTTTACCAGTGGCCTGTTGAACGGCATCAAGTCCTTTTTTAAGTGCTTTATCTTCCACATCACAGATGTACAGCACTTCAGTATTATTTTGAAGAGCAAAATTGGCCGCCATCTGTCTCCCTCTTCCATTTGTTCCCATTATACCCATCCTGATTCTGTCATTTGATCCAATTATCCTTGAATAACTTGCTGCGGAGAATCCAGATACAATACCGCCAATGGCTAATGCTGAGGAACCCGCAGTTACCTTTTTTATAAAACTTCTTCGTGAGTTTTCCATATCAGTTTTTTATATTTAATGCAAGTATAGAATTTTAGGGCTTAATATTGGGTTAACAAGTAGAATTCAAAAATTAATAATAGATTAACAACAGATGATCAATTGCTTGTTTCCCTTCGCTACATCTTATTCAGTTTATAATAAATCTACCATAAAAACTTTCGCCTTTAATTTCCCGTATTTTGTATAGATATATGCCTGCTTTGTATTGTGAAAGATCAATTTGAAAATCACACATATTTTGACATTTCGTTTGAGAATATACTTGTCTTCCTGAAATATCTGAAATATCAATGGATTCAATTAATAGTTCCCCTGGTTCAATGTACAGGATATCACTGACCGGATTTGGATAAACCCGTAAACCATTATAGGGTAATTGAGTTCCTTCAATCCCTACTGTACAATCACTTTTTTTCCTTACCACAAATTCCTGGTTCTTTAATTCACAACCGCTGGCAGCATCAACATACGATACATAAAATTTAGTATAAAAACCAAACACTTCTGAATTGAGGGTATCTGCAAACCGGATGTTTCTGCCGGTGGCTTCGAAATTAAAATCGCCAGACCATGACCAGGTCCAGGAATCTTCAGCGGGTTCAGCAACGATATCCAGCGATTTTCCCGGACAGCCGAGTATTACTTTCCCCTCTGCCTTTACCAATGCCCTTCCGTCAATGGAATAGTATAAGGTAACCGGAACCGGAGGGACTTGTTCAATTTTTACGGTTACAATTTCAGTGGGACATAATTTATCCGCCCATCTTATCCAGATATTATAGTCTCCCGGTGCAAGACCTGGAATATTGTATCTCCATGTTCCTTCAACTGTAGTCAAATTATAATTGTTCCCTCCGTCAATACTGATCTGGACAGGCCCTAAATATGGGCAATCACCGATCAATGTCAGAATTTCTCCGCTCGAATATCCACAACCTGATTTCTTTCTTTCAACCATCGCGTCCGGTCTTGCATCAAAGATTGTATATGATCCCAGGTCCGTTGGCATGCTTCCATCCGATCTTCTCATCCAGACATCGTAAACACCACTGCTAAGTTCACCTGCTTCAATTACAGCGGAACCCACCGGTGTGGAATAGGGGTATGTATTACCTCCGTCAATACTGAATTCAAGTATTGAATCTGTATGGATCAAGGGATAGAGAAACGTTAGTTTTCCGGGAGTGCTGCCACATTTTGTGGATTGAGACTCAACCATGTAATGATCTATTCCATCGGGAGGAGTATTAAGATATATTCTGTTCTCACTGTCCCCTCGTACTACCTGTGTGGTCAGTTTCGCACAACGCAGGTACCAGTCACTTGGCAGGTCATAGCCATCTGCATTCAATGTCAGCCAGTAACCTTGCGCCGGGGAATCATCAAGTGTTTCAGAGAGCTTATACATGGCTGTAGCCTCATCCACTTCATCGAACATGGCGATATATATCATTTTTGCATTAGCACTCGCGGTTCTTGTTGACTGGGTCCAATAAAATTTTCCCCCATCCCTTGGAATCTGGTTCTTTTGGTACTCTCCTGCTCTTTTTGAATTATACCACGAAAATCCCGGCCAGATGACAGGCATAAAATCAATATTGCGCTGGTCGCACCAGTCCTGCCCGGGCAGTATATGTTTCTTAATAAAGTCACTATGGCTGCTTAGGCTGTTATAGCGACCCACCGACCAGGGACTGATCACATCGGCCCTGCTCAGTGCCGCCTCCCATGAGCTATTCGTGTGAAAATCCTGATTTGTACCCAGCATCACTGTGGCTCTGTACTTCTCATCCGGGCAATTTTTAAAAAAATCCATAACCTTTTCAAGCTGAGCGACCGATAGGTTTTCCCGGTGAGCGAAGCCCCAAAGTGCAACAAGTGGTTTACCTCTGTGCCATAAATAATTCGGGCTCTCCGTAATTTTCAGATCATCCACAAGGTGCTTCCAGTCTTCTATCAACCTGTCAATATCTATTACGTGGTCTCTCCACGTCATGTCATACATATTTACAAAGGTACGGCCAAACCGTTCACACCCCAGCATCACATTTACTGTAACCGTATCGCGAAGAGCCAACAGATCCAGTTGTTCAACGATGTCCGGATAAAAACGTTGGAGGAACACACCGTCCAGGTCATAGTCACGCAGCCATTTCATATGCCGCATCACGGTTTTGCGGTTGTAGGCCGAATATACTCTTACAGGACGACCATCACTAAAGGTAAGTCCGGTAAGATACTTCTCTTCCGGCTCATATTCTCTCATGTCCGGATAAATCTCAACTTTAACGGACTCTGCATCCTGCATGGTACCCCAGTGACGCCAACTGCCCCATGCTGAGCCATCATCCGGGTGAGCAAACCATCCCTGGTAACCAAACATCACCTTCCCGTCAAGCGTGCTGAAATCCAGTGCTTTAATATCTAAAGGATCATTACGGAGAATCGTATCCTTTGTGATTGTAAACCTCAGATCATCCAGCCTGGCGGTAATAGGTCCGGAAAGACCCTGGTATATCCTGAAGAAGTTAATGGCATTCAGGTCGGGTGATCCTGTTTTATTCGCAGCTGATAGCTGTAATTGAACATAATTCCAGCCATTCGTGAGTCCCTGGGATGAAACCTGCCATGAATACTCATCCGCATCCGGGCCTCCCGAGGAGGTCAACTCCACCTGGCCATCGCCGGTTAACAAACTTACATCTGAAACATAAAGCCAAAAATTGAACCATCCGCTTTCGTCAATGCCGGCATCGGTCTGTGAAAACTTCTTTTTGAACCAGTCCGTTCCACTACCCGTAAAACCAATAGATGCTACCCCCTCCTTTTTTTCAGATGTATTTATCGAAATGGTATTGGATCCCTGCCAGAGATTATTGACATCACAACGCTGCAAAACAGTCTGTGCATTCGATTTTTTTTCAATAAATATAAATAACAGCAGCAGAGCAATTACTATTAGTTTGATTAGTGCATTCATAGTAAAGATAAATATGAAAATATTTCGGATACTCAAGAAAAATAATACTAAAATTAATTAATTAATTAAGATTAACAATTAGTTAATTGATTTTACTTGAAGGTTATCTCTTTATAATTAACCTTATTTTTTTCCTGAATATTCATCAAATGTCTAAATATTTAAAATCTAAATAACAAATAACTGACAAGAACATCAGCAGATCAAAATTTATAAATGATTCCATATATTAATTGAAAAATTCACTGTTAATCCTTTATTAATCCAAATCATAGAGATATGTAACCATCTATATGCTGATAAAGAGTACATTATGAATTACTTAACGAAAAGAGAAATCTACCGTTTATATAGTATTTTCAAACAATCAGTGTTCATTGTTTAAACGATAATATCCCATAACTGACTGTTTAACAAGCACGAAGGATAGTATAGTATAGTTGTTTGGATATCTGTTCAATATTATTATAATGGACCCTGTTAACTCTTTATTAATTCCTTAAATGATAAATTAATTCTTTAAATGATAAATTAGTAATAAATTCGTTCCATTAATAAATTGTATTATCTTTATGTCTAAATATAACAATTTAATTTGTGCACTATTCGTTTAACTTTAACTTTTTTATTATGAAAAAAACTATTACTACTTTGATGACCTTTGGCCTGTTGATGTTATCAACGGGAGTCATGGCACAGCAGTACGATGTACCCGGGACTTATGCTACCATACAGGCAGCATTCACAGCCATAAACGCTGACATTACCACAGATCCCACAATTACTGCAGTAACCATTAATGTTGCGGAAGGAACGGTGGTGGAGCTTGCAGCTACCGAAGGTGTAATTCACCCTTCCGTTATGGTAACCATCAAGGGTGCCGGAGCCGATAAGACGTTTATTGAATCTTTCCGGGCAGACAGAATCGTTCCCGGTGAAGCTGACGCCCTTGGCACACATTTCATCAATCTTACCAACGTCGCCTCGGATAATGTTGAATACACTATTCAGGACCTCACCCTCAGGTATTTTGGGAGGGGGGATAATGAAAATGGCGGTGTGTTTGCATCAAGTACAACCAAAGCTTGGAACAATAAGATTACGATAACCAACGTTGTATTCGACAGAGTCGGGGCAAAACAGGGTGCTGTCTTGCACGGTGCAAATGGCACACATGAACTCATGATGGACAATTGCCTGATTATAGGTTGTGTGACCTACGGCGGTTCTGCATTCGGCGGGCCGATCACTGTGGATAACGGTGGAGTGATAACGATCACTAACTGTACCTTCATAAATAATATCATGAATCCCTGGGATCACAGGTCAGCCGCTAATCCTATTGATGTGGGAGCAGGCCGTGGAGGAGTGATCAAACTCAAGGACGGCGTGAATTCGGGTGTATACTCACCCCTCATTTTTACAATGGAGAACTGCGCATTCGTCAATAATCTGGTTGATAATAATGCTACCACTGTATTTCCAGCTGTAAGTGACTCGATTCATCCTGTAATGAATATCAGCGTGACCGATACTGCTCTTTGTGAGCTTACCATTGTGGATAATATCTTCATTGGGAACAGACGTGCAGGATATGAATTAACTGACGTAGACGTAGTGATTAACGTCCCATGGGAGAAGGTGATGTTGACTGCTGACGGAAACATAATGAACAGCATGGTTTCGGCGGGAGGATATATGGATATTATCATTGATGGATTCATTGCCAACAGGGATTTTACCTATACGCATCCATTGATCCAATTTAACATGGACGGGGATCTTCCAGCGCTGATTCCGGATGCAGAGGGAATTGGCCATGTGGAATACGCAGGTACTGGAGTGAGTGTAGATAAACTTCATGCAATAGATGTTGCCCTTTATCCCAATCCTTCAAACGGCCTGTTTAATTTAAGGCTTCCCGACCGCATGAAGAACTCAACCTATGAGGTATACAGTATAACAGGCAGACTTGTAAGGTCGGGAGTATTTTATAACAGGCAGGCAACTCTCGATTTGACAAACACCTCAAAAGGCATGTATCTTTTAAGAATCAAGAATGGTTCAGAGACGAATACGAGGCGCATAATTGTAAAATAGGTGACAAAACAGCTTTAAAGATAAGAAACCAACTCTGCCTTCGAGTTGGTTTTTTTTGAGCAGGTCTGCACATAACTAAAAGACAATAAAGTAATAGACCGTGAATATGGTACACTTGAAGCTGTAAAGGATAATTTTCCCAAGTATGTTTTATCACTTGACAAGTGTTTTGATAGTATCCTGAAAATCACGGTTAACCACCACAAGAAAAACAGAAGTATCTTTTTCAGGTACGGAAACTACGGCTCCATAAAACCGGCGGCCACATCAATCCATTTCTCAACCACATTTGGGTCATTGTCCATTTCATACCCCCATAAGCTGCATTTGTTTTCCCGCCAGGAAACAATCCACCGTAATTCCATCTTTTTCGAAGAATATCTCAGATTTTCAGTTATCACCTCAGCATGCTCGCTGGCGATGCGATCGGCTTCTTCATCCATCTCCTACAAAGTATCTATCGCGGTAAACTATACTATAAACCAATTTGCCAGCAGTGAATTGCCAGACAGGACTTATTCATTCAGGCAATTATCATGGTATAGACTAATCTTTCCTGTTTTCAGGATGGTTTATTATATCTGCGAATGACCGATCGAATGGTTCATCATATAATTTAAAATAGTCCTTTGTGAATTTGTTATACACTCCTTTCGCGTGATTATGTTTGCCAAGAACCGTCAGGTTTTTGCATTTTAAACTAATAGCCTGTTCATCCATCGGGTCAAAAATTAAAATTGCATCTGCCAACTGGATCATGAACTCAGTATCTGAATCAAATATATCCTGATCTATCAAATGTGAAAGTTTATCTATTATCATATCTGAACATTCCAGTTTAAAATTATCAAGCCATTCATAATTATCGTTACCAAGCAATGATCCCGTTTTTAAAATGCAAAGAAATTGCAGAAGACCTTCCTTTGATATCAATTTTTCTTGATTAATGCTTTTAATACAAAACCAATAATCATTGTATACAACTGAATCATTAAATTCAATTCTCCAGTAACTAGTTTTGCGGGTAATTTTACAACTATCAATTTCCGTAAGCAGATTTTTCAACTTCGCAATATTCACAGCACGGTTGTTTTTTGCAGTTTTCGCATCCATTGAGAACCAGAGCAATTCCGTAAGCATCGCTACTGATATCCCTTTATCCTTAATTGAGAAAAGAAAGATAAGCAGAAAAAGTTCTTTCAGCAGTGGTGAAAATTTTTTGGTAATATCATCTCCATGTTTGTTAATAATCTGAAATCCTCCGAAAAAAAGAATTGAATTTGGTTTTTTATTCGGCTTATCCGGGTGCAGGCTGTTTTGAGAAAGCATATCCTTCTCTGGTTTATCGTTCTCCTTGCCTGCTTTGGGAATTCTGGGAGGGCTCTCTTTCTTTCTTATATTCTTTAACAGGATGATAGCTATGGCAATAACAATAAGAAAATATAAAACACCAGGAACTATTTTCCCAAAAATACTCCAGTCTTCATCAGTCTCTATGTCAGTAGAAAAAGGTGGTGAAGATATTTTATTAATCGTAATTTTTGTCTCGTTTTTGTCAGGGTTGGCTAAAGAAGTCATAGCAAAAAGTTTCTGGCTGCTTTGTGAGTAATATAAATCGCAATAAGAAAACTCATTGTCGAATAAATAGGGGAACTTATTTCCAAGTTTAATTAATTTTGGATCTGCCAGGGTTCCTCTTAGTAATTGTAAATATGTTTCATACTCAAAAATTGTTGTTGACAGAACATAATATGACTGATCTTTTTCATTTATTATCATTGAATGTGCAAAATCTATGTTCTCCAAGGGTGCCTGAAAGTCATATATCTTGATAAATTTGTTTTCTTTTAAAGAAAAAGCCAGCAAGTCTGTGTAATGCTCTGGATTTATAATCTGATCGCCCGCTTTACTTCCAAATCCTCCGATAATATATAAAGTATCTGCATAATTCCCTATTGCTGCATGAATCCGCGGATGGAAAATATCTCCATGGGTCTGAATGGTATTCCATTGATTGTTTTTGAAATCGAATTGCTGAACAAGGTTATAATACTTGTGTTGACTATATCCACCAAAAATATATAGAACGCTGTCAATAGCAGAGTAGTATGAATTGTGAAACCAGAATCGTTCTAAAATGTTTGTGCCCTGATAGATTTTTTCCCATTTTAGTTCTGAGAAGTTGAAATAATGTATTGTGTTAGTCCTTAAACTATAACAGATCAATCTATTTGTGATTGTATCGTAAAATACCCGGCTCCCCCTCATAAGGTCTGTAAACCTGGTGCTGTAATTCAAAGTTGTTATTGATGAATCATTTAGGACCGAGAAAATTTTCAACTGTTCATCACCTGCCATATAGACTCTTTCATTACCCGGATCATAGCATACTGCAGCGAGTCCGTTCAGGTAAGTATCAAAACACCATTCCCAATAATAATACCTGGCTTTTATCCAGCCCGGATTATGAACAATCCCTTTTTTGTTTGAGAGAATGTCTTTTACCTCATTACCGGTCATTTCATTGAGTGGAAAATAATGTCTGCATTTGCCTTTTTGATAAATCCTTATGTCTTTAATATTCATTCTCGGAACATCGGTTGTTTTTATTTGTTTGAAATCATTCCTGCCAAAAAATATTTTTATTTCCCCTGAAAAATCAACATTATGATCTAGAATAACGGTATCGGGAGTGGAAAATTGAAGGGTATTATTCTTTTTACTATACTTGAGTCGGAGCTCAATCCACTTTTCATAGATGACCGGATTATTGTCAGGTATTGAAATAATCTTATGCGAAGGACCATAAACAACATGCAGACTGTGTGATTTCGGCCCATCGAAGATTATGTCAATAAGTCGATCATTTATATCAGTGATACGTGCGATATAGCCAAAATTTACAATCAGACTATCACGTATTTGTATGCTGAACGATAACTCAAATTCATCATGAAATGAATAATAACCTTCCGGATTAAGAACAAGCATCGTACGCTGATCTTTTGAAAATGGTTGTCCGGCGAATTCCAAACCATATTGCTGCCCGAAAGAAGAGAAAGGAATAAATGAGCAAAAAGATAACAGTATAATAAATAAACTTCTTAAAAACCAGGATGTCGTAATTACCTGATATTTAGCAGTATAGATATTCATTAATACAAACTGACCATTCATGTTTTGATGTAGTTTTTACCAGTTCTCATAATTGTAAACCAGGTTATTTACTTTTTGCCACTTAACTATGAAGTGTTATACTATCTCGTTTTTAATTCCTGAATACAACTCTCCCCGCTTGAGAAAATATTTTCAGATTCCATCTGGTTTACTGGATATCTCATGGCCACAAAAATACAACTTTGTGGTAATAAGTACATACCCTATATTGTAAAATAAGAATTAGAAAGAGGGATGTAATTTTTTTATATATAAGTTGTTACCAAAATTAAACAGATAAAAAACATCACTACTTTAAGATCAAAAATAGATATAAAAAATTGAATAACCCAACAATCTTGTTATGTCCCCATTTACAGGATTAGTAACATCACCAAATTTGCAGGTCAGAATACAATAGCTATGAAGCGACAGGGCATTATAAGATCTATTATTTCAACTTTTCCAGCATTGTGACACAATATAACGAAGTTTGGTTTCAGCCGGATTTTAATGACAATCACATTGGCCTCAATTAGCGGTTAAGCAGGATTTGCAGGATTGCTGTTTTTAGTGAGAACGGTTTTTTAAGAACATTACTTAAAATAATAGTTTGTTATAATTTTATAATATATTGATAATGAGCATTTTGGTAATCCATAGAAATTCTGTGCATGTTATTAATGAATAACACTTTGCGTTCCATTTAAATTTAAAGAACTATTAACCTTGGAACACGATCTTTATGTTAATCTTTTATGATATCAACTTTAAATAAAATATTATTCATTTGGAAAATTACTCCTTAAATGGCACATATATAGGAAGTTAACCATTATAGACTTAAGGTTATTACAAAATATCTTTACAATTCCGGATTTTGTTAATCTTTTATTAACTTTTTATTTATCCGGAAATCCATAAATTTATTCTAATTTTACATTTAAAGGTCTTTCTATTAAAAAATGATGGTTTAAGAAGAAAACTTACACCAGGTATTGACTGGTACTGAATTAAGTTTCCTACATATCATAATAATGGTAAGACCTAAAATTATAAAATAAAAAGTAAAAATTAATGCTATAATACCTTTTCCAATGAAAAAGATTTATATGGTCTTACCGTTGTTTTTATTGTTTTTTTCCCATTTTATCTCTGCCCAGGAAAAGATTCTTAATGTTCAGGGCAAGGTAATCGACGATCGGGGAGAACTATTAATTGGTGTTAATGTATTTATTGAAGGCACAACCACAGGTATAATTACTGATATTAACGGCAGGTATTCAATCAATGTAAAACCCGGCGATCGGTTAACATTTACATATGTGGGCTGCAAGTCCCAGACTGTTACCATTATTGATCAAACCACAATAAATATTACGATGGAATCCTCTGTTGTGAGTCTCGAGGATGTAGTAGTAGTTGGGTATGGCAAACAAAAAAAGGAAAGTGTTGTAGGTGCCATTGTACAGGCAAGTGGTGAAGATATCATACGATCAACCACTGGCAGTGCAGACCTGGCTAATTCTTTGTCCGGAATGCTTTCTGGAGTTACTACTCAACAGAGAACCGGAAAACCCGGAGAATTCAATACACAAATATTGATACGTGCCCAAAACACCTGGAACAGTACTGCACCTCTGGTTCTTGTTGATGGCGTAGAACGGGATTTTAATGAAAGTAATCCGCATGAGATTGAAAGAATTTCAGTATTAAAGGACGCATCAGCAACGGCAGTCTTCGGAGTGAAAGGGGGTAATGGAGTTATTCTGATTACTACAAAAAGAGGGACAGAAGGGAAGTCTCAACTGTCGTTTGATGTAGAATCCACCCTTGGATTTCTCTCAAGGTTGCCTGAGACGGCCAATACCTATGAAGGGATAAAGAACAGGAACTATGCGATCCTAAACGAATTAGCATTAAATAATTCTTTATGGGGGCGTTATGTTCCAAGTGGGATCCTGGAATATTACAGAACCCAGGAATACCCTCAATACTATCAGGATTTTGACTGGCGGGCGAGAATGCTGAAAGATTTTTCAAAATCCTACAAATTTAATCTGGATGCTTCCGGAGGAACAAAGTTTGTTAAATATTTCACCTCAGTTGGTTATCAGTACGAAGGCTCACTTGCAAATACGGAAGATGTTGGACAGGGTTACAATCCTGAATTCAGATATGACAGGTTTAATTTCAGAACAAATCTTGATTTTAACCTGACTAAATCCACTGTATTTTCAGTACAGCTCAGTGGTTACCTTGGTATTCAAAAACAACCTCCTGGTACACAGGATATCTATGTAGGATTCTTTGAAAAGCCCGGAGACGATCCAATATTTCAATACGAAGATGGCACGTATGGAGGGTCAATTAATCCATATTCCACGTATATGGGCGCTCATTCTTTTATTGATATGAATCTCAATGGACAGGAAACGGATAAACGATCACAATTGAACAACGACTTTGTGTTGCAGCAGGACCTCAGCATTTTAACCAAGGGATTATCAGCCAAGGCCATGCTGTCATATGACAATAGTTTCTATACAAGTGGTCCGGATATAAACGTCGACAGACCACTCCAGAAATATATTGATCCTGCATATCTGAATGCAGGCCCGGACGCTGATATTGAGGATTTTACCACCTATCTATATCCCACGGACTACCAGCCCGCAACTAACTTTGACTATTACGAACGTGCAACGACTTATAGTACAGAGGATGTTTCAAATCAAAATAGTATCCTCAGGCAGTTATATTACCAGTTCTCCCTGAATTATGACAGGACCTTCGGCAATCACAGTATAGGGGCCTTGGCTTTGATGAGCAGGCAGGAAACAACCAGGGGCAGCAATTTTACCCGTTACCGGGAGGACTGGGTCGGAAGGATCAACTATGATTATAAAAAGATTTATTTATTCGAGACTAATGCAGCCTATAACGGATCAGAGAAATTTGCCGGCAGGAAACAGGTTAAATCCGGCATGGCTGACAAAAGCTACCGTTTTGGTTTTTTCCCCTCCATGGCTGCCGGGATTTTGATCTCCAACATGAACTTTTTTAAGGAAAATGTGTCTTTTATGAATACATTGAAATTGAGATATTCCTATGGTATCGTAGGGGTTGATGATGCACCCCCGCCTTGGCAATACATCAGCGACTATAAAATACTGTCCTGGACGCAATCATTTGGAAGACCCGGTGGTGAAGTGCATTCAATCTATCCCTGGAGAATAGAGGGAGCGATTTCAAATCCCAATTTGCACTGGGAAGAAGTGAAAAAGCAAAATATCGCTCTGGAAGCGGGTGTTTTAAATAACCTGGTTTCCATAACTGCAGATTATTTCTGGGATCATCGTTATGATATCTTCATCGCTGCAGAAGACAGGATCATTCCGTTTTACTATGGAGCAACCCAGCCACCTTCCGGCAATCTTGGAGAAACCAAATCCAAAGGATACGAGCTGGAACTGAATATGTCGAAAAAATTCGGGAATGGATTAAACTTATATGGAGGCCTGTCCTATACCCATGTCGAAGACATTGTGCTTAAAAGGGAAGAACCTGATTTACTTAAGGATTATCAGAAAGCTGTCGGATATCCCATTGATCAAACCAGAAGGATTAACAACACAGGAGTTATTCAGAGTTGGGATGAACTCTACACAGGTGTCTTAAACTTTGAGGAATCATTCTTGCGAAGGACGCTGCCCGGAGATTTCCGTCATCTTGATTTCAATGCAGATGGAATCATTGATTATTTTGATAGCGCTCCGGTTGGATTTCCTAACAGGCCTCATAATACGTATTCTTTCCGTTTGGGAGGAAAGTATAAAGGAATTGAAGTCTTTGCTTTATTTTATGGAGTATTTAATGTTTCAAGAAATGAAAACCTGATAGACCTGATCAATTCTGCTCCCCTGATCTATGTCGAAAGACTTGGTTACGCATTTTCACCCGAATTGGGAATCACAAAAGAGGCTTCTTTTCACCAGTTGAGATGGGATTGGCAATTAAATAATTCCAACGAATATGTAGGCAATGGTTTTATTATTGATGCTTCTTATATGAGGTTAAAGAATCTTGAAATAGCCTATTCCCTGAGCCCGGAAGTTACCCAGAAACTGAAAGTCTCGCAGTGGAGAGTCTATGTTAAAGGATCGAACCTCCTTTACTGGTCGAAGCAATGGCAGGATCAGGAAATTGGCAACTTTCAAAGACAAAGTTTTCCCCTTGGAGGCAGCATTCAAATTGGAAGTAGAATTACATTCTAAATCAGTTATAAGCCCAATAAAATGACAAAAATGCTTAAAATCTTAATTTTCTCTTTTACCCTGTTAGTACCATATACCATTGTCGCACAGGATAATTCAAAGATAACAATTAATGCCAGACTTACTGACAGTGAGGGAATGCCTATTGGTTATGCAGAGATCAGGGCTAATGGTTCTAAGTCCGCACTTTCTGACGCGACTGGAAATTTTTCGATTAAGGTTCTTCCAGGTGTTCCTCTGATTATCGAAGCTGCTGATTATGAATCACTATTTATTACAGATCCTGAGAAGAAGCAGGATCAAACCATCTCCATGGTAAAGCTTCCTTACCAGATGAAAGGAAAAGACCTGGTAAATGTACCTTTCGGTACACTTAATAAGCAAAAGATCTCGGGGACAGTTTCAACGCTTGATCCTTCAGAGATACTGGACTATGATGCCAGACAAAGTACTGCCGAAGCAATCAGGGGAAGGATTCCCGGTGTGCTGGGTACTAATAATATCCATGCAATCGGTGATGCCCTCTTCGTTGTCGATGGTATCCCCACTTCTGAAATAGGTCTGGTAAACCTTAATGAAGTAGAACAGATTACAGTATTGCGTGATGCGGCATCCAAAATGCTATATGGAGTCCAGGCTGACAAAGGGATCATTCTGATCACCACAAAGAAAGGAAAACCTTTTGATAATCGGCTGAATTTTCGTGTTGAGACCGGAACCAGCCAACCCGTAAGATACCCGGATTATTTGACTGCTGCCGACTATAAGACTTATTATAATGAAGCACTCGCGAACGATTCACTTTATGGGATTATTTCAGTAGAAGAATTTAAAAAGAACTACAACAGGTCGGGTGTAATTGACAGTACCCGTTCAGGGATTGACCCCATAAAATTTCCGGATGAAAACTATTACAATTCCAAATATTTCAGGAATCTCACCAGTCATTTCGCTCTCTTTGGTGAAGCATCCGGAGGTAACGAGAACGTAAACTATTATTCAAGTTTCAGTTGGAGGCAAAATAATGGATTATTATTCCTTGGAAATGGAGCAGATGAAAGACATAATGTTTTCAATATACGTGGAAAGGTCAATTACAAGGTGAATGATTTCATACGAATGGACATGTCAGCCATGGTAAATTATGATCTGGATAAAGAGCCAAATTATGTAGGACCAGATTTCTGGGATCTGGCAGCAACATATCACCCTGATTACTTTCCATTGCTTATCCCTTCCTCCAGGGTAACAGATCCCCCCTTACTGGATGCAGCAATAATGGTTGACGGAGATAATTTATTGGGTGGGACCAACCAGTACAGATCAAATATTTATGGGGATTTGTTCCTCGGTGGCATAAGAAGCAACCTAAACAGAACCCTTCAGGTTAAGCCAGGTCTGGAAATTGATCTTGGAGGAATTACCGAAGGATTAAGCGCCAGGATCACCCTGGCAGTAGATTTGAACAATAACATCGAAACTTTTCAGGATAACTCCTTTGCCATATATGAAACATCTTTCCCAAGAGATACACTGGGACAGGAAAGCCTCGTCATTACTAAACTCGGACTTAACGAAAAGGAGGATAACAAAACCGTAGGAGATGCCTCTATGTACAGCAGGTATACTTACTCTGGAGTACTTAATTATGACCGGATCTTCGGGGATCACCAGGTAAGTGCACTGGCAATGGGATATTATGGTTTCTATAATATAACAGGCGAATATTTTCCGCAGAAGCATTTACATTTTGGAGTACGTGGAAACTATATGTATAAAAATAAATATATTGCTGAATTTACGGGTGTCTATGCAGGATCTTCCAGATTCAGTCCTGAAGCAAAATATGCATTTTCACCGGGCCTGTCCATAGGCTGGATCATGAGCGAGGAAGGTTTTCTCTCCGGAAGTTCATTCCTCAATTTCCTGAAATTAAGAGCCTCCTGGGGCATAATCAACACGGATCAAATGCTTACCCAGTACTACCTCTATAAGACAACAATAAATACAAGCACTACACTTAACTATGGCAACGGATCATCTTCAAACAGGAGCCTCAGGATATCAAAACTGGGAAACAGCGACCTGACCTTTCCGAAAAGACAGGAATTAACTTTCGGCTTCGATGCTGTTTTAGCAGAGATCCTGCACCTGGAGTCGAGCTACTACATCAGTTCATCGATTGACAATATTGTTCAGCGGGATGATTATTATCCGGATATTGTTGGGAGTGTTTACAGATATGAGAATTATAACAGTTACCAGACCAGCGGACTTGATATTGGACTGAAGATTAAAAATAAAATGGGAGATTTCGGATACAATATCGGAGCTACACTGGTTACAGTTTCTGAAAAAGTTTTACAAATCGATGAATTGCCATACGAGGATGAGTACCTTAGAATGAAAGGAAAGCCTATGGATGCCATGTATGGACTGGTTTTCGATCGCTTTTATACAGAAGCAGATTTTGATTCCGATGGAAACCTGACCGAAGGATTACCGGTACCTGTTTTTGGAAGGGTCACTCCGGGAGACTTAAAATATATTGACCTTAATGAGGATTTGCTGATCAATGAAAATGACAGGAAAAATATCGGCGGTGTTATCCCTGATCAACAATTAGCCCTGGAAGTGCATTTGAAGTATAAAGGATTTGAATTTTTTGCTCTCGGTTCACTTGAGTTAGGTGCAAACAGCTATGCAAGTGGCAATTATTACTGGGTAGACGGGAATGATAAATATTCAAATGTCGTTACCGGCAGATGGACTCCCGGAAGCAATCAAAATGCCACATATCCCAGGCTGACAAGCCAGACCAGTTCCAATAATTTCAGAAATTCTTCATTCTGGCTCTATAGTAAAGATGCATTCACCTTGCATGCAATGCAGATATCTTATAATATAAACACCCAAAAATTTACCTGGATTGATCGGGCACAAATCTACGTCAGGGGCAATAATTTGATTACCATTTCTAAAGAAAAGGAGAAATTGCTGTTGAATACGGAAAGTGCTCCTCAAATGAGGGGTATTATTTCATTTGGTTTGAATGCTTCATTCTAGAAAATAATTTTGCAATGAAAAATGATATTCTTTTAATAGCGATAGTTTTATCAGGATTGGTACTCAATTCCTGTGAAAAATTATTGGAACCGGCTTATGATAACAGTCTTTCTGATGATTTCGTCTGGAATAACCCAATTTATGCGGAAGGAGTATTACTCAGAGCATATACAAATATGCCCGGTTTATACAATTTCACTTCTGACATGGCAACCGACGATGCGGTAAGCAATGAAAAGGGAAGTGGTGCGAACAGGCTTTCTGATGGTCAGTGGTCATCACAGTACAACCCGATATCAAACTGGTCAGTCGCCTACTCAAGCCTTTTTTCTCTAAATTATTTTCTTGAAAATATGCACCGCGTTAAGTGGTCCTATAGAAGTACAGTTACTGATACATTGCATGCCCGGCGACTGAAAGGTGAGGCCTTCGGACTAAGGGCATGGTATCAGTTCCAATTGCTTCAGGGCCACAGCGGGTTTGCCGACGGCGAACTGCTGGGATTTCCAATCGTTACAAAGGTCCTGAAAGGAGAAGATTTTAAAATCCCCAGGGGGAGCTATCAGGCCTGTGTAAATGCTATTTTATCCGATTGCGACAGTGCAATTAACTTACTGCCGGCTGTATATGAAAACATAAAAGATGTCGAAGTGGATAACGCTATGGGAATTAAATACATCAATCGAATTAACGGACGTACAGTTCATGCATTAAAATCTCGTGTTTTGCTCTACGCAGCAAGTCCTGCTCACAACCCGGGGAATGATCTTTCAAAATGGGAAAAGGCCATGAAAGTTAGTTATGATCTGATCAATTCCTTGGGAGGTGTAGCCAAGCTGCCACCCAAAGGTATCGATTTTTATAAACGATATACAGCGTCAACCTTATCGAAAGAACCCGAACTGATATGGTATTCAACCTTATCAACATCTTCATCTATGGAGGCAGATAATTTCCCTCCTTCGCATTTCGGGGATGGCAGACTTAACCCATCCCAGGAACTTGTTGATGCATTCCCTGCAACTGATGGATATCCTATTAAACTGTCCGCAGTATATAATTCTCTGTTACCTTATCAAAAAAGGGATGCACGGTTGGAAGCTTATATAATCTATAATGGCAGCAGTTTCAAAGGCAAACAGATCTACACACATACCGGAAATCCTATAGATGGGATCAATGCCCAGGAAACCTCCACGCGAACCGGGTATTACCTGAGGAAGTTTATGAATGAATCGGTATTGCTGGATCCCTTATCGGCATCATTACACTCTTACACATATATACGTGTAACAGAGGTATATCTGAACTTTGCTGAAGCAGCCAATGAGTTTGGAGGACCTACATATACTTATAATGGTATTTCTGCCTTAACCGTGATGCAGGCTTTACGTAATAGAGCCAAAATAACCAACCATTCATATATAAATGGATTGGATCAGGCTGGACTTCGGGAGGCCATCCAAAATGAAAGGAGAATTGAGTTATGTTTTGAAGGGCACAGGTTCTGGGATATAAGAAGATGGAACCTGGTGAATGAAATGACACATCCTGTAAGTGGAATTTTCATGAACCCTGATTTAACATACAAAATCCAGGAAGTCGCTCAACGGGCGTACATGCCACATATGATTTACGGCCCGATACCCTACAATGAAATACTTAAGATGGGTATCAAACAAAATGATGGCTGGTAAACCAATTAAAGCTTTGATTGAGATATATTAATATAATGATCATGAAAAATCTTACAAAATTCTGTCTCATAATTACCCTGCTACTCAGTGGTTGTGATAAATTCGATCCATTGATTTCAAGCAGGGATAATTCCTTCTCTGACTTTGATTATACGGCTGTATATTTCCCCTTGCAATATCCCACCAGGACAATTGACCTGTCAACTGATGCCCGGATCGACAATTCAGTCGACCTGGAGCACAGGTTTCATATAGGAATTTCCATGGGTGGTGTCTACAAAAATACGAAGGAGAGAAAAGTTCGTTTTGAATATGATCCCAGTCTGCTGCCGGATAATCTACGTGCGTTATCAAGCAGAGGGAAAACAATTGATTCAATCATTCTCTTACCTTCGGCATATTATGAACTGATCTCATCCAGCGGTTCGTTCGTTACCATCCCGGAGCAGCAATTCACAGGACTTATCGAGGTGCAGCTAAATGATGCTTTTTTTGAGGATTCCCTCTCTTTGTTGAATACCTATGTGATTCCGCTAAAGATCACTGAAGCTATGGATATCGATTCTATCTTAAAAGGCCTGCCTGTGGTCCCTGATCCTGTAAAGACTAGCAGCATACACTGGGATGCCAATGTTCCCCCCCGTGACTTCACCCTTTTTATGGTTAAATTCATTAATGCCTACCATGGAGATTATCTGATAAGGGGGGTCGATTATAAACTTGACAACATTGGCAACAGGATGGATGCAACTGTATACAGGGACAGGTATATAGAAAAAAATAAGATTGTTAAACTTATAAGCGGAAGTTTAACGGAAGTAATAACAAACCATACGGGAAGCCG
This sequence comes from Bacteroidales bacterium, assembly GCA_025454795.1. GTDB lineage: Bacteria > Bacteroidota > Bacteroidia > Bacteroidales > VadinHA17 > LD21. Next base: position 36,369 of record JALONT010000017.1, read on the forward strand.
GATATCTGATGACGGTAAATATAGATTATTGCTTGATGTCGACAAATCTGGATCGGTCAGTGTCGAATCAATGCCTGGTGCGCTATTTGTAGCCAGCGGATCAGGCACTTTCCTGACTAGAGATAAGAGTACCGAGGTATGGGGAGGAGAATCAAGAAGAACTTTTCAATTGCATTACAATTATCTGAATGGCACAGAAAATCACGAGGTTTTTGATACTATTGTATTTCGGCACACAGGAACAGTGCTGGAATGGTTCACACCATTTTGAGAATAGTAATCCTAACTTTCTATTAATATATAAATGAAATGGGAATAAAGAGATACACAATACAGGCAACAATTATAGCAATGCTTATAGTTTCTGCCTGCGAAGATTACCTGGAAAGAACTCCGGAGGCCGGAGCCACCATTCAGGATGTATTTACTACATATAATGATTTTCAGGGCTTTATCGATCCGCTTTACGATGATGTCCTGGATTTTAACCGGGATCATAATGCATTAAGTATGAATTGGGGAGGTGAATGTTTATACACATGGGACAGGCATGCGACGTTCAGAGCTAATAACGGAGATTACCGCTTCCTGGTCGATATAGGATTAAATACCTTGTATTCCCATTATTATAGCTCGACAATGAATGGTTTGGGTACTGTGAGGATTGGAATGTGGCAGAAAGCCTGGCCCAACATCCGTGTCTGTAATGTTGCACTGCAGAATCTCAAGTATCTTTCAGATGCCACAGAAGAGGAAAAGGAACTTATTAAAGCACAGGCACTCTTTTTCCGGGCATATTTTCATTGGGAGATCATTCGTGCATTTGGTCCGATGGCTTATATTGACACGGTATTGACAGGAGCAACAACTGAAGAATTAAGGAAACCGAGATATTTCGAATACAAAGGGGTAGAAGGATGGCAGGCTACTGCAGAAAAGATTGTGAAGGACTTTGAAACTGCTGCAGAATTATTACCAGTTGATTGGGATTTAACGGGACCTGGTCAGCTCGTTCCCGGAACAAACGTTGGAAGGGCGACCAGGGGTGCCGCATTGGGATTTGCTGCAAAAGTACTGTTATACGCCGGAAGTCCGCTGATGTCTGATTATTCAGGGAAAGGTCCCATTGTAGACTTAGAATACATGGAACGTGCAGCTGATGCGGCATGGGAGGTGCTGGCAATGGATATTGACCAGGGAGGCAGTAGCTATCAGCTGACACCCTGGAAAGATTATCTGAGCCAGTTTCAAAGAAAGGATGGGTCCTCCCCTTATACGCTGGAGACCGTATTCTACAAACCTGTCTCTTATGAAAATGATGAGTACCAGGACAATAGGGCACTGATTGATCAAAGATTATTCGATAACAGGCTCGCCCGCACCTACACACCCGATGTTACGACATTTGGAGGCGCGGGCCAGACTGCTCCGCATAATGAAGGTGTAACTCAAAACTATGTGGACCTGTTTGAAATGGCAGACGGGACCAGGTATCAGCAGGCATACGATAATGACAATACAAGAAGATGGGAGAACAGGGATCCGAGGTTCAGAAAATCGATCTATGTAGACAGGGATACGGCCGGTATTTCACCAAATACAATACTTTACATGTATGACGCTGGAAAGACAAAAGGGGATCGTTCTCTGTGCCCTACTTCCTACGTGGTTCACAAATACTGGCCCAGGGGCATTAATAAGATGGATGGTCAATATAATGGATTTCGCTTGGCAACACCATTGATAAGACTTGCGGACGTATACCTGATGTATGCTGAAGCAGTAAATGAGGTCTACGGACCCTCAGGTTCATCCCCGGAATCCAACGGATTAACGGCTATAGATGCAGTCAACCATGTACGTGCAAGAGCAGGTATGCCTCCTGTTACCGCCAATCCAACCGGTTATAGTGATTTCAGGGAACTGATCCAAAACGAACGTGCCGTAGAACTATGCTTTGAGGGTCATTACTGGTTTGACACCAGGCGGTGGTACACAGCCCACACGATGTCGAAAGCTTTACAGGACCTGAATTTTGACAAGGATCACACAAACTTTGAAAGAGTAACCGCTTGGACACGTGTATTTGTTAAACCCAACCATTACTGGTTGCCATTGCCTCAAGATATGACCTTAATATACCCGGAAATGTATCAGAATCCGGGATGGTAATTCACTTTCTTTTAATTAAAGCTTGTAAAGCCCAATGAATAAGTGAATTTCCATCAACATCAGAACCATGACTGAACCAGCATCTTATCTCCATGCTTGAACTGGCTCAGCATATAACTTGTATTATCAATATCTGATTCTATCTGGTACACCCAGTCTCCCCACACTCCACCCCTGTTGATATATACCCTGCGTATGTATAATCTATCTCCCTGCTGGAACCTGCAGATTTTTGAATAGGCTGATATCTTACCATATGTACCCTCCAGGGTAGTCTTTATCCAAATAAGATGCGGATCAGCCAATTTATCCGGCTGAGTATAACTGTACCCGATAAAATTACCAACATACTTACGTGTAATAAACATTTCGTCTTCCTGTTGCGTCGATGGCTTTGTCAACGTACATGACATTATAAAAAAACAGATAATCGAAAATGTGGTAATCCTTTTCATTAAACTATATCTGGATTGATGATTAAGAAAACAGATAATACCCGGGTTTGTTAAAGTTACAAAATACAATTGTTTTAAGCAAAGAAGTATCCATCAACTTATCATTGACATTAGTGCTGCATAAGGGTATAATATTATAATGATCGGTACTCCGGGATCAGGAAAAGCCAGGTTAACAAAACGTATTCCTGCTATTTGAATTACTATTATTATATAACCGGTTTTCTATAATAAGTATGACTTGTATTAATATTCTCACGTAACTTTGCAGGAAAGGTAAAAGCTGCTCAAAAGTACACATAAACATGATCATAAATTTTATAACTAACGAACAATTATATAAGCATGCTATCGAGCCTGTTGCAGGTGCAACCTCCTTTGTGTGGATAGGTACGGCCGATATAAAAGATTTGCATGTGCACCACAAAGGAACTGTTCAATCTTTTTTAGCTGTACTTGATAGTTTAGCAAAAAAGAAAGTAGCCATTCGTCTTTTACACGCAAAAGAACCTGGTGTTAACTTCAGAAGAAGTTTTGACAAATACCCTTTGTTATGGAAAAATATGGAGCGACAGCTATGCCCAAGAGTTCATTTCAAGCACATTATTATTGATGGTAAATTTGCTTATGCAGGTTCTGCAAATCTTACCGGAGCAGGTTTGGGTATAAAAAGTGCAAATACCCGCAACTTTGAATCAGGCTTTATTACAACTGATCCAAAATTTGTTGAGGTCATTATGAACCAGTTTGATGAAGTCTGGCAGGGCAAATACTGTAAAAATTGCAAGCGAAAAGACTTTTGTCAAGACCCTATTTTATAATTATACATGTCCGGTTAATTTGACCCTGCCTGAATTTAGTGATATGGAGATTGGGCCGAATGATTATCCTTTTAATATTTATTAATTGCCAATAAAAGATTTTTTTATCCCATGGAATATCTTAATTTTGTAAGATAATTGAACAATTGTTCATATAAATGATAAAGAGAAATTCAGATAACTTTGAAATATCCTGTGTGGAGAAGGACAAGGTTAAATCGGTGAAAAACAAAATGAAAACCGAAAAGTTCTTTCATTATCTGGCTGAGACATTTAAAGCTATGAGCGATCCTACAAGAACAAAAATTATATATTCTTTATGCCAGGAAAAAGAATTATGTGTGCGCGATATTGCAACTATTATCGGAACGACAAATTCTGCTATTTCTCACCAGCTTAGGACATTACGAAATATGAAGCTGGTAAAATATAATAAAGTAGGTAAAGTAACTTTTTATTCACTGGATGATATCCATATTAATAATCTTTTTGCAGAAGGACTAAGGCATGTAGAAGAAGAATAATTTTTTTGATACTACAATTGAATATGTGTTCACATATCGTCATTAATAATAAGAATGATTAATAAGAAAGATAGAATGAGTTTAATTGATATTAAAGATGGCCGGTCAGGAATTATTATTTCGGTTCTTGGCGGAAGAATACTGACGAAAAGACTGGCTGATCTGGGACTTACAACAGGAACGGAGATAAAGGTTATAGGAAGGACTCTGTTCTCGGGTCCGGTACAGATTGAAGTTTGTGGTTCCAGGTTAGTTATAGGTCGGGGACTTGCATCAAAAATAACCGTCGAATTAAAATGACAGATGAGAAAAAGATTAATATTGTTTTGGCAGGCCAGGGAAACGCTGGAAAATCTTCTGTATTTAACTATTTTACAGGACTTCATCAGCATATTGGCAACTGGGCAGGGAAAACAATTGAAAAGCTTGAAGGCACACTTTTTTATAAAGGTTATACCATTGATGTACTGGATCTGCCGGGAATCTATTCATTGACTACATATTCAGTCGAGGAAAAAATATCACGTGAATATATTATTAGTCAGAAACCTGATTTTGTAATAAATATCATCGATTCAACAAATCTGGAAAGGAATCTGATATTCACTCTCCAGCTTCTGGAACTTGAATGTCCTATTATTCTGGTTCTGAATATGATCGACCTTGCAAAAAAAAAGGGGATCACGATAGATTCATATAAATTCCAGGATATTATCAGTGCCCCTGTGATCCGGACAGTTGCTTCCCGTGGTTTTGGTTTGACAGATATTGTCGACAAAGCAATAGAACGTAAAGGGATAAAAAATGATTACACAGCTCCAAAATATGGAAAGGAAATAGAAAAATGCATTTCTGAATTGTCAATAAGACTAAAGGATATTGATCTTCCCTATCCTGAAAGATGGACTGCGATAAAGCTCCTTGAAAAAGACAGTGAGATAATTAAGATCGTCCGTGAAAAAAAACCTGAAGTGCTGGAAAGAGCAAAACAGTTAAGTGTTACACTGGAAGAGATACATGGACACGATTCTTCTATTGTCATTGCCGATGAAAGAAGCCATCTTGCCTCTCAGATAACGAGAGAAATAGTGAATTTACTTCCTCACCGGAAAATATCCATGAACGACCGACTGGATGTTGTTACAACTCATAAAATAACCGGTTACCTGGTAATGATATTGATCCTTGGAGGAATGTTTCTGACAGTGTTCAGCTTTGGGAATTGGTTTTCCGGCAGGATGGAAATGATATTCAAAGACTGGCACGGCTGGTGGAGCACAAACGTGGGCGTATCATTCCTGGCTGCTCTCGGATGGGCAGCAATAGAGAGCGTCCTTGCTCTTGTCCAGATTGCTTTTCCCTATATTTTGCCATTCTACATAATCCTGTACATCCTGGAGGACTGGGGTTATATAGCCCGTATTTCCTTTTTAATGGACAAGGTAATGCACAAAATGGGAATCCATGGCAAAGGAAGTATTTCCTTCATCATCAGTTTTGGCTGTAATGTGCCGGGGTGCCTCTCCTGCAGGATAATGGAAACAAAACGGGAAAGATTCATTACCGCAGTCCTGGTAACGCTAGTTCCTTGTTCAGCTGTTAGCGTGATTATTTTCGGACTTGTAGGAAAATATGTTGGTCTGTTGTGGACTCTTGGATTATATGTTTTTGCAATGGTTCTCATATTATTTTTAGGCAGGATCTCAGCTAAATTAATACCCGGAGAACCAGTCGAACTGATAATGCCTATGCCTGATTATAAAACCCCTCATATAAGAACAATATTAAGGCAGACATGGCAAGCCCTGAAAGAATTTATCTTTATCGCTGCTCCTGTTGTAATTATATCAGGAGTAATAATTCAGGCGATCAATCTTGCGGGCTGGATGCAGGCTATATCCTTATTTTTAAGCCCCCTTACCGTCCAATGGCTGGGATTGCCTGCAATTACAGGAATCCTTCTTATTTTCGGTATTCTTCGCAAAGAACTGATACTTGTCATGCTGGCGGCATACCTGGGAACGGCAAACTTCTCCGATGCACTGACATCACAACAAATGATCACATTGGCTGTAGTAAGTATGTTCTATATACCATGCGTTGCTACAATATCCATTCTCTGGAAAGATTACGGATGGAAGAAGGCGATAGCTATATGCATCATTGAAATCGGATTTGCCATTCTGCTGGCAGGTCTTGTTAAAAGATTATTGGATTTTGTTTTTTAATAAAACCAAAATAAGGGTCAACATTATTCAGGCATTGACTCTTGCCGGGCAATACATGAACATCGTAAAATTATGCTCTCTGTACTCAGGAGTGCTTTCTCTCAGCCCGGATCCCGACTCAAACTCCCTCGATTTCCCCTAAACCAGGCTATCCGTTAACTCAAATCAACCATTTGTGGATTAGGTGTTTCCCGGTATCAGATAATGGAATAATTTCGGGATAAAGAATGAATAACAGACCTTCCGGAAAAAAGGTCATATAATTTAATAGACAGTAAAAACTTTTTAAAATTAACAATTATCACTTAATTATTTGAGCCATGAAAAAAATGATTTTATTAACAGTACTTGTTGCAATGATCAGTACTGTTTCATTCGGGAACAAAGTTGTTGCAAAAGGTCAGTCCTTTTCAGCACTCGGAGACTACAAGATTGAGATAACCGACAATCCGGTCCTTATGAAAGGTGAAGATTGCCAGGCTTATAAGATCAGTTATGCAAACTCCCCGATGGAGGTTACAGTTGTGGTCTGCAAGGACCGTAAGTGTAAAAGATTTGTCGTTCTGTCTGATAAGTTATCTGTACAGTATGTCTGCAACACACAATATTTTGGCGTTGAAAGGCTTGATAAATCCTATGAGCAGTATGGATATAAAACATCAGATTCAGCTCTTAATAAAGCTGAATATTTCCATCAGAAGGTTTTGGGGCCCGGACATCAGAATGAAATTGAGGCAGCTCAGCTTATTGCTTCTAATTTCCCGTTCCTTCTCGTCACAGAAACCAGCATGACTGCAGGCAGATAACACAGTCATGCAGACCGGCTTAATATCAGGTTTAGTTAAAAAGGGGCTTCTTTGCCCCTTTTATTATTTGCCCCTACTCCTAACCTTTGAATCTCGACATATGGATAAGGAACAGGTCTTTCCTGTTTCGTGAAACAGGAATCTGTGCGCCATCCTGCATTAGAATATATCCTCCCTCCTTCCGGATATATTTATGCACAAATTTAAGGTTGATAAGGAATGAGTTGTGGGAACGAAAAAAGTTACGGTCGCCCAGAAGATCCTGGAACTCCTTAAGATGTTTTGAAACAAGTATTTTGCGGTTTCCTGTAAGATAAAACCATGAATAACTCCTGTCAGCTTCAATCCTGATAATATCCTTTGGATTCAGGTACTCCATGCCATCGGAAGTTGGTATTGCAAGGCGCGATGGTGTTGCTGTTTTCAGGTTCTCCATCAGGATTCTGAAGTTCTCACCAGCATTGATGGGAGGATTTGCACGTTTCTGTACAACCTTGTTCACAGCCTCAATGAATTCATTGATATTAATGGGTTTCAGGATGTAATCAACAGCGCTGAATTTGATAGCCTTGATGGCATAATGGTTGAATGCTGTTATGAAAATGACATCAAAATCTTTCTCGGGGAATTGGGTGAGCAGGTCGAAACCTGTACCGTTAGGCATTTCAACATCCAGAAAAATCAGTCCGGGTTTAATATCCTGTATCTTTTGTACTCCATCTGCCACATCATTAGCTTTACCTGCAACTTCCAGGTCAGGACAATATTCACCGATTATTGAGGAGATAAAGTCGACTGCATTGGCTTCATCGTCAATGATTACTGTTTTCAGCTTTTTATTCATGTCAGTATAGGAATATGAATTTCCACCCTTGTACCTTCAGGTTCTCCCTTTTCGTTTTTCAGATCGGTGTAAAGAGTCTTCAGACTGGTACCATACAGAGCATTTACAAGGTCCAGACGCGAAGTGACTATCTGCGTTCCAAGTGAGTTATGGTTCTTTTCACTCTTCATCCTGTTTTTTTCCTGTGCTGCTTCCCTGCCGATTCCATTATCCTCAATAGTACATGTCAGATGATCGTCTACGAACTTAAGTTCAATTTTCACCTCTCCCTTACCTTCAAGAGGCATCAGTCCATGACATATGGAATTCTCTACATAGGGTTGGATAAGCATTGTCGGAACTTTAAATAAGAGCGGATCTATTTCTTCATCAACCTTTATTGTATAATTGAATTTATCTTTAAACCTCAGGCATTCCAGTTCAAGGTATAAATTCAGCGCATCAAGCTCATCGCGGAGAGGGACAGATGTATGCCGGGAGTTTTCAAGTACTTTCCGCATAAGACTTGAGAACTTGGTTAAATAGTTATTTGTTGCCAGCTTATCGTGCTGGTACATATAATATTGTATAGAGTTGAGGGTATTAAAAATGAAATGCGGGTTCATTTGCTGTCGCAGGTTAGCCTGTGTAACTTCTGAAATCTGATGTTTCATCTCACTGATACGGCGTTGGCCATCCAGCTTTGCGCTCCTTAACAGAAGAATGGCGATAGTTATCGTCAGGATGATCAATCCTGCAAAACCGATGTTAAGAATTCGGTTATTCTTTAGTCTCAGGGAAAGCAGAGCCATCTCTTTATTATGTGTATCAGCTTCATATCTGATCCTTGCATCAGCAAGACCCTGATTACTACTCCTTAACAGTAGTGAATCACTGAATCTCTTATAAAGCACATAAGAATTAAATGCTCTGGCAGTATCTTTCGCGTTAAGATATAGTTGACTCATATCTTCATATACCCACGATAAGCCATACCAGTCATTGACAAGATTTGCCTGGTCTATTGATTTAGCATAGAAATACAGGGCTTTACTGTTCTCCCCAAGGTCCCTGTGAATCGTTCCCAGATTGCCATATGAATTACCTGATATTCCATATTGCCGGCCAGGAAGACTATAGGCAAGTGATTTTTTGTAATAGAAGATGGAAGAATCATACATCTTCACTGTATAGTAATTCCAGCCTAAGTTTGCCGATGCAAACGCTGTATATAAAGTATCTTTCATTATCAGAGATATCTCAATACATTCTCTCAGAATTGAATCAGCTTCGCTGAAATGCCTGTCTTTGTCAGTATATGAAGTACCAAGCCGCAATAATCCAAGTACAATATTTAGTGAATCTTTTTCAGTCATTGCAGCCTCAATCATCAGACTATAATTTGTCCTTGATCCTTGTAGATCCTTTACTGTAGTGAAAACATTTGCCATTCCCATATAGGCAATGGGGATTATGCCTTTCAATCCCCTTTCCTTTGCCAGATAAATGCTTCTATTATAGTAATCAATGCTCTCCTTATAGAATCCTGTCAGATGGTTGTACTTACCCATGAATAAAAGTGCCCTGGCAAGAACATCAACCTCATTAAGATCCTTAGCTTTTTGCATGCATATGTTACCTTGTTTCTCAGAAGCTGAGTAATCGCCGGTGGCAAACGAATATTCTGCCTGAAGGAGGTCAAAAAGCGGTGGAGACTCTGCTTTCTGTCTTTCAAAAATATTCTGGGCAGTATCTATATAAGCTTTGGCTATACTGATGTCTTTACCCTTTTCATTCAAATGTTTAAATCCTGATTTAATAAGACTGTTGACCCTTGCAGTATCCTGGCTTGCTGTTATTGAATTGATATTATTCCGAATCGCTGATATATGCCGGCTGGTATCATGGCATGAATATATCCCCGGTAAAAGACTGATAAATAATAATATTACTTTTGATTTCTTCATCTTAAAACCCTCTGCTCCATTACATATACAAAATTAAAGAATATGGAATTTCCTTCAATCCGGCAATGCTTTAATTAATACTAAGATCAGGTCAGTTAACGGGTTTAAAGGTAAACAATAGTGGAATAAAAATAAATTTCATCCAACGGATTGCATATCTGAATTTACAAATGGACATCCCTGATTGTTTTTTAGCAATCTAATACTAATGCGGGCCCCTGTTGTCGAGCAGATAGGAATAAAAAAGAAGGTGAGACAGCTTTTGCATTATCGGGGAACAGTCACCTATTTCCACTCTGTTCTTAAGAGCCAGTTCCTGCCATGAAGGGGGAAGGCAATTCACCCTTGTCACCATCCCGTCTTCAGGACCAGGCGTACAATACTTTGTATCAGCACCAGCAGTACTGATCCTTATGAAGCACATAGGACATGGTTCAGATGAGGAAAAGACAGTGAGTCCCGGTTTATAAACATAAAGATTCATATATTTTTTTGCCTTGTGACTCTCTTCAAAGTTTGTCATCAAAGTCATTTCGGCATGCAGGTCGGATCGTTTTTTCTGAATCTGTGTATTGTGCCCGTATGCAATTATATTGCCATCCTGGTCAACCAGGACCGAACCTATTCCGTACCCACCCTGCACAACACTCTTAAGAGCCTGAATATTAGCAGCTTTGGCATACTCATCATCTTCGTACTCTTTTTCAGGGACAAAAGTAATGAGAAAAGATTCTATTTTTTTGAGCATAACTTTCAAAGGATCATCAGCCTTGATTCCGCAGGGCAGATCTACAAGTTTCCTGATAAGATCCTCCCGGCTATGAGTAAAAAAATATGCCGGATCAACCTGTGTAAGAGGTGAATTATTCTGCTGTGAGAAAGATACACAGACCAGTATGATCAGACATACAAACAAGAATACTTTTTTCATACCTCTATACTTTTGAATAACCCCAAAAATATATTAACCAATACTATAAAGTTAAGAATAATCCGGCAATAGCAAATCCTGATTAAGAAAAAATCGTGTCTGTCAGTGATTCTATCGCATACTTACCTGCTTAATCATTTTAAAGTACTTATGTAACGTACAATTGTTGCAAGATTTTCAGGACGGCTGAATCTCAACCGGTTTTCCCTCATATATGCTTTTATTATACCTTCCTTCCCCGGAAAAAGCTTTAGAAACTGTTTTTCAGTTTCAAAACTGTACATTTCATTGTCTCTCCGGATCCAGAAAAGGGGGGTGGAACTCACAATATAATCAGAAGGCAGTTTCAGATTATACTGACCCGAAGAGAGTGTAATACTACTAAGACTGGTGGATGCTGATACCTGTGAAGTTCCACCGTAACCTGCCGGTTTTCCAGCCGGTAACAGATTTCCCTTGTGCTGGATAAAAAGAGAAACAGGATCCGAAACCAGCACTTCATAGAATACTTTACCTGCAGGAATAAACCTGGATCCATTCAAAAAAACAGTATCTACCAATTCAGGATTTACCAGATCATAATATTTTTCATCTCTTATAAAAACCATCTTCTCAGTTACCATATTATAATTCATTAAAATGGTCTGCACCTGTCCTTTCTTCATTTTCACAATACCTTTGCTGAATTCACCAAAAAGGTACTGAGGCATTGAGCCATCCTGATTTGATTGTCCGGAAAGGTGTCCGGAAATACCTGTAATAATGACAGTTATCAAAACAATGGCAATAATTCTTTTCATCATTTAATAATTTATACTCTTACTTTTATTGTACATATTTATTCAGGATTTTCCATCTTATCATCCTCTTCCCAATATGCTGCAAAGAAGGGTATTAAAAAGCAATATTTTCCACCAGAATCAGAAAAAAGATTTAAAAGTTATCTCAATTACCCGTTAGTTTTTCACATTTTTAAGCTAATATTATAACTTAAAGTTAATGATTCTGGTTTATTTTTTCTTAATAATTACCTAAATGTTGCAGATATCTGTTCATTGGCATTTTAACTTTAACAAATGGCTTGACTTGTCTGTTGCTAATTAATACCTTTGATAAAATGATTGTCATTATTATTAACCAAATTTTAAAGTCATGAAAACACTCAACGTGATCGGTTGGACATCTGCAGGTATCGGTGCAATAATTATTCTCCTGGGTGTAATTTCGGGTCTGATGGGAAATAGTATACTTCCGTCTATCAACCATGTTGTTAATTACTTCCATATTGCCAACAGCTTCTTACTTCTTGCTGTAGCCCTCTTCATAGTTGTGAACAGGTGTGAATGCAAAAAGTAACATTTTGAAAGAATTGATTAATGGATTCTGAAATAACTGTCATTGGCGCCGGAGTTATAGGATTGGCTATTGCCGAAAAAATTTCACAGGAGCACAACAATATTTTCCTTATTGAGAAGAATCCGACATTCGGACAGGAGACAAGCAGCAGGAACAGCGAGGTTATTCATGCCGGAATTTATTATCCGAGGGGTAGCCTGAAATCAAGATTATGTGTAGAAGGGAAGTATCTTTTATACGATTACTGCAATAAATTTGATATCCCAAGTAATAAATGCGGTAAGCTCATTGTTGCAACTTCCGAAGAAGAGATTCCTGTGATTGAAGGGATCAGGGAAACCGCGGCCGGGAACGGGGTAGACCTGAGTATGATGGAAAGAGATCAGATTGCTGAGATGGAGCCTGAGGTCTTTGCATTGAAAGCCTTATGGTCGCCAACGACTGGTATTGTTGACTCCCATTCACTTATGAAAAGGTTTGAAACTAATATCCTGAATAATGGCGGACAGATCGTTTACAGCAGCGAAGTAACAGGTATTAAAAAACTTGAAAAAGGTTATGAAGTATCCATTTTAAATCCGGACAAAACAAAGTACAGTTTCACAACCGGAACCTTAATTAACTCCGCAGGTCTTACTTCAGACAGGATTGCGGAAATGGCAGGATTAATAGACGGTAACCTGAAGATCTTGTTCTGCAAGGGAGAATATTTCAGGATAAATCCTCCGAAAAACCGGTTAATAAACAGGCTTATTTATCCTGTCCCTCATCATAATATGGAGGGAATCGGAATTCATGTAACCATTGATATGACCGGAGGTGTCAAACTTGGACCCGATGTAACTTACCTTGATTCAAATGATTATGACTATAGAGTTAATCCATCAAAACAGGAAGCATTCTGGATGACGGCGAGGAAATTCCTCCCGTTCCTGGAATTTGACGATTTAGCCCCTGAGATGGCAGGTATAAGGCCTAAAATACAGAAACCGGATGATCCTATCCGTGATTTCTACATAATGGAAGAAAGTAAGCGTGGATATAAGGGATTCATTAACCTGATAGGAATGGAATCTCCAGGGTTGACATCCTGCCTGGCAATAGCAAATTATGTATCAAAACTTATCAGAGACTGACAGGAATTATGTAACTTTTATCTCCCGTTAACTCCCGGTATAATCAAAAAGTGGATGACATGAAATCACACAAGTTATCTGCCTCTATTTTTTCAGTTCTGTTCCTTATATTTATTCCTGCCAGGCTGGGTGCTCAGAATAGCACCTCAGAAACTGGATTTATCCCTGAGGTTGGACAGAAGGGCAAGGATGTAATCTGGGTACCCACTCCTGCTGAGCTTGTCGAACTGATGTTAACTATGGCAGATGTCACTGAAAATGATTATGTAATAGATCTCGGTTCGGGTGACGGCAGGACAGTTATTGCAGCAGCAAAAAAAGGGGCATTTGCACTGGGTATTGAATATAATCCGGATATGGTAATCCTTTCAGAGAGAAACGCTGAACGAGATGGTGTAAGTGACAGAACGGAGTTTATTAAAGCCGATTTTTTTGAATACGATCTGTCGAAAGCCACTGTTATTACTCTGTTTCTGCTTCCGGAGATAAACCTGAAATTAAGACCACGGCTTCTTGAACTTAAACCCGGAACCCGCATTGTTTCAAATACTTTCACCATGGGTGAATGGGAATCTGATTATGAGGCTACCAGTGATGTGAACTGGAACAGCTATAATACTGCTCTTATGTGGATAGTCCCGGCAAAAATAGATGGCAGATGGATGCTCGGAACGGATGAACTTAATATAATACAGGAATTCCAGATGTTTTATGGAAAATACATGTGTAATGGGAAGTATATTTCCATTACAAGCGGAAGGCTTGGAGGAAACGAGATCACATTCAGGATCGGAGAATCATTATATACCGGGAGTGTGGATGGAACAATGATGTCAGGCGTTGCCATCACAGGTAACAAAAAAGAAAACTGGAGTGCAGAGAAAATCGATACAATAAATTAAAGTAATCCTTAATCTCCTGATTTGTTTTTCAGAAGTTTCTGAAGATCTGCCACCTCATCCCTGAACCTGGCAGCTTCGATGAAATCAAGCTCAGACGCAGCTTTTTCCATATTTTTTCTTGATTTCTCTATCGCCTTTTCAAGGGCTTCCCGGTTCATATATCTCACAACAGGATCTGCAGCTATATCCGGCCGTTCTGGTTCGATATAGGCTTTCACTGATACACCTTTCCTGCTCAATCCGGTCAGCACTGATCCCATTTTTCTGACGATCTGCGCCGGTGTAATACCCATTTCTTCATTATACTTAAGCTGTTTCACCCTTCTCCTGTTTGTCTCATCAATTGTCATCTGCATGCTTCCTGTAATCCTATCGGCATACATTATTACCTTTCCGTTCAGGTTGCGGGCAGCTCTGCCTGCAGTCTGTGTCAGTGATCTGGAAGACCTGAGGAAGCCTTCCTTGTCGGCATCAAGAATAGCAACAAGGGATACCTCCGGAAGATCCAGACCCTCTCTAAGGAGATTGACACCTACAAGAACATCAAAAGCACCTTCCCTCAAGCCCTCCATAATTTCTATGCGTTCGATGGTGTCAATGTCTGAATGGATATAACGACAACGAATATCAAATCTTAAGAGGTAAGCTGTCAGTTCTTCAGCCATTCTTTTTGTGATTGTGGTTACCAGGGTTCTTTCTCCTGCCAAAGCCCGTACTCGTATTTCATCCATCAGATTATCGATCTGGTTCAGACTTGGCCGTACTTCGATCGGCGGATCAAGAAGACCTGTAGGTCTGATGACCTGGTCAACAAATACTCCTTCGCTCTTTTCAAGCTCATAATCAGCCGGGGTAGCACTTACAAATATTATCTGACCTGTCATGGATTCAAATTCCTCGATCCTCATTGGTCTGTTATCAAGTGCTGCTGGCAGACGGAATCCATATTCCACCAGAGTCTGTTTCCGGGAATGATCTCCGCCGTGCATTCCTCTGATCTGCGGTATACTAGCATGACTCTCATCAATAACTGTAATGAAATCATCCGGGAAATAATCGAGAAGACAGAAGGGTCTTGTACCAGATTCACGTCCGTCAAAATAACGGGAATAGTTCTCAATACCGCTGCAATAGCCAAGCTCTTTTATCATCTCCAGATCATATGAGACCCTCTGCTCAAGCCTCTTTGCCTCTTCCTTTTTACCGATATCATTAAAATGAGTCACCTGCCTGGCAAGATCATTCTGTATCTGACTGATAGCCTGATTAATTCTTTCACGGGTAGTGACGAAGATGTTCGCCGGGTAGATGATATATTCATTCAGATCTTCAAGTCTGCTTCCGCTGAGAGGATCAAATGTATAAATCTCTTCAACCTGGTCACCGAAAAAGATAATTCTGACTGCGATGTCGGCATAGGCCGGGAAGATGTCAATGGTATCGCCGCGAACCCTGAATGTTCCATGCCTGAATTCAAGCTCATTGCGTGAATAAAGACTATCGACAAGTTTTCTAAGGAAGTGGTTTCTGGCTATATTCTGTCCTCTGATGACATGAACGGTATTTGAATGAAAATCATCCGGGTTTCCGATTCCGTAAAGACATGAAACTGATGAGACTACTATCACATCTTTTCGTCCCGAGAGCAATGATGAAGTTGCACTGAGCCTCAGTTTCTCAATATCTTCATTAATTGACAGGTCTTTCTCGATATATATATCAGAGACCGGTAAATAAGCCTCAGGCTGATAATAATCGTAATACGAGACAAAATATTCGACCCTGTTTTCAGGGAAAAACTGACGGAACTCACCGTAAAGCTGTGCAGCGAGAGTCTTGTTGTGGCTGAGAACCAGCATAGGCCTGTTTACCTGTTCAACAACATTGGCAATGGTGAATGTTTTGCCGGACCCTGTTACACCAAGGAGTGTCTGGTAAGGTACTCCATTATTCAGACCTTCAACCAGCTGCCTGATAGCTTCCGGCTGGTCGCCTGTCGGAATAAAATCTGAAACAAGTTTAAAATCCATATTGAAATCAAGTCTCCAAATTTCATTAAAAAATCAGTCCGGTAGAACAATTTAAACAAAAGAAGATTTGATTAATAACAAATTAACCACCCCGGCCCCACTTTTGTGGGGCCACCCCTCCTTTGAAAAGGAGGGGAAAGTATTGTTTTATAATAATTTAATTTTCTCCTCCTTCCTGGAGGAGGAGTACCCTGACCAAATGGTCAGGGGGAGGTGGTGTTCTATATATACACCCCTTGTATCACAACACTTTAATTATGATTTAACCCAAATAACCTTTCAGAAGTCTGCTTCGCGATGTATGTCTCAGTCGCCTTATGGCCTTTTCCTTTATCTGACGGACTCTTTCACGGGTAAGACCGAATTTTTCTCCTATCTCTTCAAGCGTCATTTCCTGACATCCGATACCGAAAAAGAAACGGATGATGTCTCTTTCTCTTTCAGTAAGTGTTGCAAGTGCCCTGTAGATTTCCCTTGACAGGGATTCGTCCATCAGAAGCTTATCGGCAACAGGTGAGTCCAGGTTTGTAAGTACGTCAAGCAGGCTATTGTCTTCTCCTTCAATAAAAGGAGCATCGACTGACACGTGTCTTCCTGATACTTTAAGAGTATCTGTTACCTTTTCCTTAGGGAGTTCCAGAACCTCCGCAAGTTCTTCAGGAGAAGGAGTACGTTCATTCTCCTGCTCAAATTTTGAGAAAGCTTTGTTTATCTTGTTGAGCGAGCCAACCTGGTTAAGAGGTAACCTGACTATCCTTGATTGTTCAGCAAGTGCCTGGAGGATTGACTGCCTTATCCACCATACAGCGTATGAAATAAATTTGAAACCTCTCGTTTCATCAAATTTCTCTGCAGCTTTAATAAGCCCGAGGTTTCCTTCATTAATAAGATCTGGAAGGCTGAGCCCCTGGTTCTGATACTGTTTTGCAACAGAAACAACGAACCGTAAGTTTGCTTTGGTGAGTTTTTCAAGAGCAGTTCTGTCCCCTTTCTTTATCCGTTGAGCCAGTTCGACTTCTTCTTCCACCGATATCAACTCTTCTTTACCAATCTCCTGCAAATATTTGTCGAGTGAAGCACTCTCCCTGTTTGTTATGGATTTGGTAATCTTTAGCTGTCTCATTCCGCCTTAAAAAATTTTCGCAAAGATAGCGCATTTATATGTAATAACAAAATATCTCGGGTATTGTTGCATAAAAAGGGGTTGTTCTGCAACCCCTTAATATGCAATTATTTAGAATATATCAATTATTAATACCCGAACTTATAATTGAAGATCCTTCCGTCGGATGTAATTCCTTCGATTGATTTTAAAGATTTTTCATTATTGTTTGTTGCCTGACGGACCTCTTCTGCACTATTCACTTTCTTACCGTTTATGCTGAGAATAATTGTTCCTCTTTTGAGTCCCATATCTTTAAATAGCCCGTCATTAAGCTCAACTATTTTTACTCCATTTTCGATATTTAATGACTTCTTATCAGTCTGACCGATTGATTCAATTCTTGCACCGAAAACACTCCCGATACCCATGCCAGGAGTTACAACACTTGTATTTCCAGCTACATTCTTCATCGTTACTGGAACTGTACTCTCTTTCCCGTTCCTTAAATAAGTAATCGATGCTTTATCACCAGGACGGTGTTTGCCAACCTGTTCCTGCAGTTCAGAAGCGCTGTTCACTGATACACCATCAATTTTAATAATAATATCATTCTCTTTAAGTTTTGCATCTGCGGCTGAACTACCGTCGATGACTCTGGTAACCAGAGCTCCCTTTACTTCACTGAGATTCTGTTTTTCCGCATCTTCTGAGGTTACATCCTGAATATTGACACCAATGATTGCACGCTGAACCTCTCCGAACTGTTTTAAATCATCGATTACTTTCTTAACTATGCTGACTGGTATTGCAAATGAGTTTCCGGAATAAGCACCACTGGGTGAATAAATTGCTGATGTTATCCCAACCAGCAGACCTTTTGTATCGACCAGTGCACCGCCGCTGTTTCCGGGATTCAAAGCTGCATCGGTCTGTATAAACGATTCTATACGGTATTCGGTGTTAAGCAGGCCGAGACTTCTGCCTTTTGCACTTACAATACCTGCAGTGACCGTAGAAGTCAGATTAAAGGGGTTCCCTACGGCGAGCACCCATTCACCTACCCTGAGTTTTTCTGAATCACCATATTTAAGATATGTCAGGTTTTCAGCTTTGATCTTTAACAGTGCAATATCGGTACTCGGATCACGACCAACAAGTTCTGCTTTGAATATCCTGTTATCATTAAGTTTAACTTCAATATTCTCAGCATCTTCAATAACATGATTATTTGTAATAATATAGCCGTCAGATGAAATAATCACTCCTGATCCGAAACCTGCAACTTCACGCGGTTTATTGCTGAAACGATCGCCATAAAACCATTCCATAATCGGATTATCCGGCTGTGCAACCATAGTCTTGGTTTTCACATGAACTACTGCATGTACTGTTTGTTCCGCAGCATAAGTAAAATCAACCTGTCCTTCCTGCATCTGGAAGGAAGTGAGAATTGCCCTGGCATTCTGAGTTTCAATACCGGCACTGTCCCTGGCTATAACCGGGGCCGGCTTTTCAACAATAGAAGAATATGCAAACAGAGCTATTACTGCACCCAGCGTAGCCATTAATAATCCGCCTAATAAATATTTTCCTTTCATAACCCTTAAAATTTATTGTATCCTAATTATAAAACTAATTTTAAAAATGATCGATTTAAGCCTTACCAAAAGATTCATATCTTTACAACCGTTTTCTGACGGAATTGTTTTGCAAAGATCATGCATTTTTTGTATGATCTTCATTAATTTACAATGATTTAACAACACTTTAACACTGATGATTATATCTTTTAACAAATATCAGGGAGCAGGTAATGATTTCATTATCATTGACAACCGGAGCGGGATAATAAATCCCTCCGACTCAAAACTTATTAACAAACTATGCGACCGCCGTTTTGGCATAGGTGCTGACGGACTTATTCTTATCTCAGATCATAAGCAGGCTGATTTTGAAATGAAGTACTTCAACTCCGACGGAAAGTCCGGTACAATGTGCGGTAATGGAGGAAGATGCACGGCTCATTTTGCCCTAAAATGGAACATTGCCGGTAAAAGCCTGAAATTCATGGCTTCTGACGGGATTCATGAAGCCAGTGTGGAAAATAATATAGTTCGTCTCCAGATGGGAAATGTAAATAAATACAGCCTAATCGAAAATAACTACTTTATTAATACCGGATCTCCGCATTATATTGTGTTTACGGATAATGCTGACAAACTTAATGTCTTTGAGGAGGGTAAGAAACTTAGGTGGTCGTCCCTGTTTGCACCGGACGGAACTAATGTTGATTTTGTCCAGGTGCTTGACAATGGCCTGTATGTCAGGACCTTCGAAAGAGGTGTCGAAGATGAAACACTGGCATGCGGTACCGGAATAACTGCCGCTGCCATTGCATCAGTGCTGGCAGGACATTTTGACACAAATTCTGTCAATGTCAGGGCAAGGGGAGGGAATCTTAAAGTAGAATTAAAGATCAGAGGTAAAAAAGTTACGGACATATGGCTCACAGGTCCTGCTACTTTTGTGTTTGAGGGGGAGATAATGGCGTAATGGCGCAGCGATACAGCGGTGTAGCGGTGTTGCCTTTAATCATCTGTTCAATCGTGATCAAATATGATTTTTTTAATTATAATCTCAATTTTGAAATGAAAAAGATGGCTCTGATTTTTACTCTTTTCATGGTCCCTGGATTAGTTAATTCATATGCTCAGCCAGGGACTACCGAGCTGATGAATGCTATAAACAGGATAAACTCCAGCTTTGAGGAGCTAAGTCACCGGTTCGACATACTCGAGAAGAAAACAGATGATGTTCTGTGGTACAACAAGGTCGGCGATATTGCATTTATTGATAAGGTATTTATCACCGGACCTCCGCTTGCAAAAGAGAAAAATCCGACTGGCCAGGGTGCCGGAAATCCGGTGAAATTCTGGACCTATATTTTTATCCCAAAGGATGCCGATCCGGGTAAAAAATATCCTCTTCTGGTACTTCCCCACGGAGGAGTTCATGCAAATTTCACAACTTATTATACTCACATCATCAGGGAAATGGTATCTCAAGGTTATATTGTCACTACTCCTGAATACAGAGGATCAACAGGTTATGGTGCCGGAATGTACAACATAATTGATTATGGCGGTCTGGAGATCCAGGATGTGGACGCAAGCCGTCAGTACATGGTTGATAACTACTCAATTGTAGATAAGAACAGAGTCGGTATAGTCGGATGGAGTCATGGAGGATATATTGCTCTTTTCGATATTTTCGAATATCCGCAGAACTACAAGGTTGCATTTACAGGAGTACCTGTAAGTGATCTTATTGCCCGAATGGGTTATAAAGACCAGGAATACCGTGACATATTCTCCGGACAGGAAGCAATAGGAAAGCCTGCTGATGAAAATGTTGCCGAATACCGGAAAAGGTCTCCGGCATGGCAGACCAGCAAATATCAGAACACTCCTTTGCTGATACATACCAACACAATCGATGAGGATGTAAATGTTCTGGAAGTTGAACACCTTATAAAATCGCTTAAGGCGGAAGGCAAGAATAATTTCTCCTATGAGATTTTTGAAAATATGCCCGGGGGACATTCATTCGACAGAATGGATTATATGGAAGCAAAGGAGATAAGGATGAAGATATATAACCACCTGAATAAATACCTTAATCCACCCAAACCATTTAAATCTGTAAAAGACCTTCAGAAAGCAGGTTATGGATTCAATTAAAGCGGTAAAGGCAAAGAGGCAAAGAGGCAAAGCAGTGCAGCGGTGCAGCAGTACAATGGCTTGACGGTAAAAATGCAGAAAGAAAAATTATATGGAAAGACACTTAATGAACTGATAGCCGTCACAAAACGTGTCAGCCTTCCGGGATTCGCTGCGAAACAGATCGCTGACTGGCTTTATAAGAAGGATATATTTACGATCGATGAAATGACTAACCTTTCTAAAAGGATAAGGGATACTCTTTCCGTTGATTATGAAATTGGTCTCTCTGCTCCCCTAAATATTGCTGAAAGTTCTGATGGCACAAAAAAATATCTCTATAAGGTACTGAACGATAAATATATAGAGACAGCCTACATCCCCGACAAAGGGAGAGCTACAATTTGTGTCTCTACGCAGGCTGGTTGTAAGATGGGCTGTGTTTTCTGCATGACAGGGAAACAGGGCTTCCAGGGAAACCTTTCAGTAAATGAAATTCTTAACCAGTTCAGGAGCCTGCCTGAATTCAGCACACTTACAAACATGGTTTACATGGGGATGGGCGAACCTCTGGACAATATAACCGAACTCCTTAAAAGTCTTGAGATCCTGACAAATGACTGGGGGTACGGATGGAGCCCAACCAGGATAACAGTAAGCACGGTAGGTCTGAAGAACAGCATTAAAGAGTTCCTGGAAAAAAGCAGGTGTCACCTGGCTGTCAGCCTTCATTCTCCGTTTGATGAGGAAAGGAGAAAACTGATGCCTATCCAGAGGACAAACCCGGTAAAGGAAGTACTCGGGGTCATCAGGGATTTCGGCTTTAACAACCAGCGAAGAGTCTCCTTTGAATACATACTTTTCAAAGGATTGAATGATACTCCTGGTCATATAAAAGAGCTCGCCCGCATTCTTAACGGAATTAAATGCAGAATTAACATTATCCGTTTTCACAATATCCCCGGCGCAGAATTCCAAAGTCCTGATATGGCTGAAACCATAAGATTCAAAGAGGCTCTCAATGCCAAAGGGATACTCACTACAATAAGAGCTTCCAGAGGAGTAGATATCCAGGCAGCATGCGGTCTCCTGTCTACGATCGAACAGAATAAAATGACCAGTAGATGAGGAAAAGGATCATTACGGTCATACTTTTATTATTTCCTCTTCTATCATTTTCCCAGGAAAAAGCTTTCACTGCATTTCTTGCCGATTCATCAATGGCATATGCTTCAGTTTCATTTTATATCACTTATCCGGACAGCAGTAGTCCGGTTTTTAGCTATAATTCAGGAAAGAGCCTCAATCCGGCTTCTGAAATGAAACTTATTACTTCCTCTGCTTCAATTGAAATGCTTGGACCAGATTACAGATTCATGACAACCGTAGGTTACACCGGGACACTGAATAAAAGGTCGGGCAGGCTTAACGGGAATATCATAATTAAGGGAGGTGGTGATCCTGCCCTGGGATCAAAGAATTTTGAAGAACACTATTCAGGATTTGCAGAAAGCTGGATCGAAGAGATAAGAAAACAGGGAATAAAAAAGGTATCCGGAAGAGTCATAACAGATGATTCTTACTATGATTATCTGCCAGTTCCTGCAAAATGGCTCTGGGAAGATGCAGGTAATTACTACGGAGCAGGTGCTTATGGGCTATCTGTATTTGACAATACTTACGAAATACATCTTAAGAGATCTCCCGACAGTTTAAGTCAGATAATAACAGGTATATATCCGAAGGAGTACAGCTTCCGGTTTTCAAACTGGCTGGGTACAGAAGGGACCCGGGACAATGCAAATATTTTTGCAGCTCCTTACAGTACGAATGGCTGGCTGGCGGGAACTGTTCTGACAAAACAAGACACTTTTGTACTCAAGGCATCCATTGCTGATCCTCCGTTGATTATGGCGAAAGTCATAGATCAGATGCTGCGGGATTCCGGAATAGATATTTCAGGGCAGCCAACTACGACAAGACTTCTGCAATCAACTGACAATGAGCAGGTCATCCCTGTAACCGAAACTATTTCCCCTCCACTGAAAGATATCATAGAAGTGATGAATCATGAAAGTATAAACCTTTACGCAGAGCACCTTCTGAAGGAGTTGGGAAAGGTCTTTGGAAATTCAGGCTCAACAGAAACCGGAGTTAAAGTCGTGAAACAGTTTCTATCGGAGGCCGGTATCAATACAGATGGGATTTTCATCGAGGATGGCAGCGGTCTCTCACCTTTAAATGCCGTTAACTCCATAGACCTGGTCACTCTTCTCAGTTATATGAAAAAGAAGGGGAAATATTTCAATGAATTTCTAAACTCTCTGCCGGAATCCGGGAAGGAAGGAACATTGAAAAACTATTTCAGGGATCCATTATTCGATACAAGATTATCAGCAAAAAGCGGTTCCATGACCAGGGTAAGAAACTATGCCGGTTATATCACGTCCCTCTCCGGGAATGAACTGATTTTCTGTGTTTTAGTCAATAACTACACAGGGCCGGTACAGAATATTATTTCCCATATCGAAGAGATTCTCAGAGAGATAATAAAAAATAAATGAATTCAATAGTTACAGTCAGAAAGTGCAGGGAATATGAACTACATGAAATATATAACCTCATATCAGAAATTTATGAAATATGTCAGGGACCTGAAGTAGGCGGGAAAAAGGTCCTTGTAAAACCAAATATACTTACCGACAGCGACCCTGCAAAAGCCATTATTACTCATCCTGTTGTTGTGGAGGCTATGATCAGGTTCCTTCAGTCAAAGGGAGCGGTTGTCCTGGTCGGCGATTCACCGGCAATACATACAAGAGTATTCAAGGGTGAAAAATCAGGGATATACCAGGTGTGTCAGAAAACCGGAGCAACATGGGTTGATTTCACAAAGAAACATGCTGAAATAAAATCAGGAAAGAGCAGGATAAAATTTCCAAGGAAGTTTGAACGGAGACCTGTATTCAATCATAGGAACTGTACGGGTTGCCTGGAATGCATAGAAATTTGTCCTGAAAAAGCTATCATAATGCACCACGACAAACCGAATTATGTTTTACTGACCGACAATAAATGTTCCAGGTGTTTCTGCTGCAGCGAAGTATGCCAGAGTAATGCAATAGATATCCGGAGAAAATCCTTTGGTGTATGAGACAAACCACCCCATGACGGTACCGTCCAGTGGGAGGTGGTTATTTATACGTCAATCTTAGCGTATTTTGCGTGGTTTTCTATGAATTCCCTTCTTGGAGGAACTTCATCTCCCATAAG
This sequence comes from Bacteroidales bacterium, assembly GCA_025454795.1. Taxonomy (GTDB): domain Bacteria; phylum Bacteroidota; class Bacteroidia; order Bacteroidales; family VadinHA17; genus LD21. Next base: position 60,617 of record JALONT010000017.1, read on the forward strand.
CATTGAGAAAATATGATCCGCTTCAGCGGCACTTTCAATAGTTACCTGCCTGAGAGTTCTTGTTTCCGGATTCATGGTAGTTGACCACAATTGTTCTGCATTCATTTCGCCCAGACCTTTATACCGCTGAATCCCGACAGATGATTCTTTCCCCTGTCCCATTTCCAGTACTGCAGCTTCGCGCTCCTCTTCTGTCCAGCAATAACGTTCAGCCTTACCTTTCTTAACCAGATAAAGTGGTGGAGTTGCAATATAAAGATGGCCTCCTCTTATCAGGTCCTGCATGTATCTGAAAAAGAATGTCATGATCAATGTGGTGATATGTGAGCCGTCGACATCGGCATCGGTCATAATAATGATCTTAAAATAACGAAGGCCCGAAAGGTTCAGAGCTTTACTATCTTCATCGGTACCGATATTTACACCAAGTGCCGTAAAAATGTTTTTAATTTCTTCGCTCTCATATATCCTGTGCTGCATTGCTTTTTCGACGTTCAGTATCTTTCCGCGAAGTGGTAAGATAGCCTGGAACTTGCGGTCCCGGCCTTGTTTGGCAGTACCGCCTGCTGAATCGCCCTCAACCAGGTATATTTCACATTTAGAGGGGTCTCTGTCTGCGCAGTCGGCAAGTTTGCCTGGAAGTCCGGAACCTGAAAATTCATTTTTCCGCTGAACCATTTCCCTTGCTTTTCGTGCGGCATGACGTGCTGTAGCTGCAAGAATTACTTTCTGAACAATTACCCTTGCATCTTTGGGATTCTCCTCAAGGTAATTTGTGAGCATAGTGCTTACTGCCTGATCGACGGCGCCCATTACTTCTGAGTTTCCGAGCTTTGTTTTAGTCTGTCCTTCAAACTGGGGTTCCTGGACTTTCACAGAGATTATCGCAGTAAGCCCTTCTCTGAAATCATCGCCGTTAATATCAAATTTCAGCTTGGTTGTTGCACCGGAATCTTCGGCATATTTTTTCAATGTTCTTGTCAGACCTCTTTTAAATCCTGCCAGGTGTGTTCCTCCTTCAATTGTATTTATATTATTCACATATGAGTGAACATTTTCCGAGAAAGAGTTATTGTACTGAAGAGCAATTTCGACAGGTATCTCTGTTTTGTCGAATGTAATGTGAATTGGTTTCTCAATAATCCTTTCCCTGTTTGAATCGAGGTAATCAACAAATTCCTTTAGTCCATGTTCAGAACGGAATTCTTCATATCGTGGTTTTCCACCGTTACCATTCTCTACAAGTTCACGCATATCCTTAATAGTCAGGAGTATTCCTTTATTCAGGAATGCCAGTTCGCGCAGACGTGCAGCAAGGATCTCAAAATTGAATTCAGTGGCCTGGAATATAGAATTATCAGGTTCAAATGTTATTATTGTTCCTGATTTTTCTGATTTGCCTATTACATCAACACCGGTAACAGGTATACCCTTCTCGTATTTCTGCTGGTACATATTACCCTCTCTCATAACAACTGCTGAAAGATGCGATGAGAGTGCATTAACGCATGATACGCCCACACCATGGAGTCCCCCTGATACTTTATATGATTCCTTATCAAATTTCCCTCCGGCATGAAGTACAGTCATGACGACCTCCAGGGCTGATTTTTGTTCTTTTTCCATTATCCCGGTGGGAATACCTCTTCCATCATCAGTTACAGTGACGGTATTATTTTCATGGATCACAACTTCAATTTTAGAACAATATCCCGCAAGCGCTTCATCTATTGAGTTATCCAGAACTTCATATACAAGATGATGAAGTCCTCTTACTCCAATATCACCAATATACATTGCAGGTCTCTTCCGGACTGCCTCAAGACCTTCCAGGACATGAATACTATCCGCTGAATAATCACTGCTCTCCTGCAACTTTTTCTTCTTCTCACTCATTTTTCAAATAATAAATTTTATTAAAATCTGACAATTAAAACAATACCAAAACCATCCTTTAGGATAAGCCTAATTTTGATATATTAAAATATTGATTTTATGCATATTAATCAATCCAACAAAGATACAATTCTCAATCGGTTTTTATGTTAAAAATATCATAAAATTATGCACAATTTTTGTTAGAATAAATAATAAATTAAGTAAGGTAATGGGTTTATTTGAATTTGTTTTACAATCTCCTCCCTATCTTCATGTACTCACCCCCTTTGTCCCCCTCTCTACTTCGTACTATCCTTTATACACATCTTTTACAATTTCAAAAATAATCACTGGGCAAGGAGGAGATTCCTCATTCATCCGCCTTGCGGC
>JALONT010000049.1 GCA_025454795.1 Bacteroidales bacterium
CACAGGATTATGGAGATGGTAAGATTGAAAATCTGCAGGTTTACCTTGATGAAGATCTTATTACTTCATCGGATTTACCATCACTTGATACCACTCTGACTGGTCTTGCTGTGGGCCCGCATTTTATTATTGCCAGGACGATTGACGATAGCGGGAACCTGGCGGTGGACAGCAGTAAGATCTATGTTGGTTCCAAAATGTGTTTCCTTACCATTGATTCCATTGTCGGGGAAGGAACCGTAGAGTTTGATCCTCCAGGAGGCATTTATGTAGAAGGCATGGAAGTATCGATACTCGCCATCCCGTCCTTTCCCTTTCAATTTGAAGGGTGGACAGGTGATTTAACAGGTTCACAAAACCCGGTAATATTTACCATGCTGGACGATTACTCCTTTTCTGCAAGATTTGTGATGAGTTCCAATTCAATTGTAAACATTAATTTCCAACCGGCTTCTTCCCCTGTGCCTCCCGGGTACATTCCTGATTATGGCTATGAATATGGCCTTCGTGATAATGGTCATTGGTATGGATGGGCCACCGGGCCAAATAACGAAACCCGTGACAGGGGCAAACCTGATGATCCCAGGAAGTCGACGCTGAATCATATGTATAAAAACGGAATGGCGATCTGGGAGATTGGCTTGCCTGATGGTTTTTATGACGTTAATCTTTTCATGGGGGATGCCAGTAATATTGACCAGAATAACAGTATTAACCTGGAAGGGATCGACCGGATGGATCCGACACCGAATATCGGTAATTTTGATGAATATTATTTTGAAAATGTAGAGGTTAATGATGGCAGGCTTACCATTACACCGCTGATTAAACCGAAAATCATTTTTATAAAAATCGGGCTGACAGGAAGTGCTTTCGGTAAATTTCTTCTTGTACGCAATGGCTCCGGTACGGGTGAATATCATCCAGGGGATCTTGTTGAAATAGCTGCAGATGAACCGGAGGATGATTATGAATTTCTTAGCTGGACCGGTGATACTGCTTATGTAACTGATCCGGCCGTCATTATCAGTACGCTTAACATGCCTGCTGTGGACATTACTGTGGCTGCAAGCTATCTGAGCCTTATTAAGAAGCTTATAGTAAGGTACGGGTCAGGAAGCGGTGTATACAAAGAAGGTGAAGTCATTAACATCACAGCAGATACCCCTCCGTCCGGAAAGCTTTTCGACAAATGGACTGGAGATACAGCCGGGATTGCAGATATTAAGGGATCTTCAACTACCATTACTATTGGAAAATATAACCAGACAGTTACAGCTACCTTCAGAGATATTGGGAATCCTGCCGGTTCCTCCTTCACGCTTGACCTGAATGGAATCGGTGGTTGTGAAGTTGAGATATTCAATCTTTTGGGATGCCTGGTTTACAATATAAGGACCCTTGAGAGAATAAGTAATATTAAGGATCATAATCTCCCCTCAGGAATATATATTTTAAAAGCCAGGGATAGCCAAGAAGGGATCTATGCTCAGAAATTAATCATTGAAAGCAAATAGATTCCCTAATAAAAGCAAGTCGAGGCTCAAATGAAAAATCGAATGAAGTTATAAGCAATAACTTGAATATTCTCATGAAAAAAATAAAAATTACAATCGTATTCAGATTGTTTATAATACAATTTCTTTTAATCAATTCTTTTATTTTAGAAGCGGCTGAACCCGACAGTGCTAATATCGATTTTGGACCCTATAGCGGTGCTGTTACCCATTCGAGTGCAACCATCGTATATCGTACTTTTTTGCTTACTGGATCGGTTTTCGTAAAAGCAAGCACCAATCCTGATTTATCCGACTATATTACCTCCGATACAGTGTTAATAGCATCAGTGCCCGATAGAGTGACAAAACTGAAATTAAAGAATCTTAACCCTACCCAAACCTATTATTATGGATTGGTGATTGATGGTGTTTTGCAAAAAGATGGCAGAGGGGAGTTTAAAACTTATCCATCAACCCGTCAGTCATTTAAATTTGCTTTTGGAAATAGTCTTAGGGCAGGACGAATGGATGAGTCGGGTTTAGTTGCAGCTGTTACTCAAAATCCTTTGTTTTTACTCAATACGGGTGATTTGCATTATGCTGATATCAATGAAAATAACATAAATACTTTTCGCTCAGAGTTTTATAAAACACTCCGCCAACCGGCGGACGGGAGTGTTTTGTGCTGCGGAGAAAGAGGGATTATTTCATGATCCCATTGGGAGGGACCTTGCAGCTTAAAACACTCCCTCATTCGTTTCACTCATGAGGTCTTTTTGTTTTCATATGTCCTTATTCAGGTAGACCTGATTCGGCCATCTGAAAACAAAAATCCCGTCCGCCAACCGGCGGACGGGAGTGTTTTGTGCTGCGGAGAAAGAGGGATTCGAACCCCCGGTCCCGTGGATACAGGACAACGGTTTTCAAGACCGCCGCATTCGACCGCTCTGCCATTTCTCCAATAAATTATCTCCCCTTTAAATTCAAGACCGCCGCATCGCCGTGGCGTCTATCCCGCTTAAGCGGGACCATTTCTCCCTTCTTCCGCCGTAGAATTAGCGGAGGCGGATTATTCTACTACCCGACATAAACCCGTAAAGCGGATATTTTCTCCGCCGCAAAGTTAATATTTTTTTGATTTTTCGGAATTTATTTAATCAGATTACATAACGATCAGAATATCAATGATATACAAATTTTATGAACATGATGTAAACAAATACTTGCTCCTAATGCTTCTCAAACTTAATAATGGTGAGGAACAGCGACTTTTTCTACGAAAGCGGACTTTCGTCCAAAAAAATGCCTGTTTTGACCTAAAAGTGTCACTATTTGTGGAAAAACGGAAAAATAAATTTGCATATGAATTAAAATAAAATAAATTTGTATTCAATTAGTAAAATTGGTATAACCTTTAATTTTATTATCATGACAAAAAAAGAATTAGTTAATGCAATTGCAGCTGATGCAGGTCTTTCTATTAAAGATGCAGGAAAAGCTTTAAACTCATTTGTTGGGGCTTTTGGAAAAGCTATGAAAAAAGGTCACAGGATACAGCTCCCTGGCCTTGGTACTTTTAATGTAACCAAAAGAAGTGCAAGAGTAGTTCGCAACCCACGTACCGGTGCCAAACTGAACGTTCCTGCCAAGAAAGTCGTTAAATTCAAAGCAGCTCCCGCACTTAACAAAGGTCTTTAATCTGAACTGATTGAGGTTGCTTAAGGGGTGTGAAAACACCCCTTTTTTATTATAATTGATTTAACTAATAAACTTATATTAAAATTTGTGAATGTTTTTTACTATTTTTGATTTTGATAGTCGGGACAAAATCATAGATGATGAATTGCATTATTGTTGATGACGATAAGATGAGCTGTAAAATACTGGAAGGTTATGTGGCTAAATCCACATCACTTAACCTTATAGGCTCTTTCAGCGAATCTGTCGATGCCAGAAACATCCTCACAAAAAGGCAGGATATCGACCTCATCATCCTCGATGTGCAGATGCCGGAGATGAACGGCTTCGACTTTATCGGCAGTCTTGATTTCCCTCCTAACATTATAATAGTATCCTCTGCCGAAGAATACGCTCTAAAAGCTTTCGAATTCAATGTTGTCGATTATCTTCTCAAACCTGTTACTTATGGACGCTTTTGCAAGGCAATCGACAAAACGATAAGATATTTTTCACGCAAAGAGGCAATCAACACCGGAGACGAAGAGATCTTTATCAAGAAAGGTTCTTCCCTTGTCAAACTGAAACTGAAAGATATAATCTTTATCGAAGCCCTGGAGAACTATGTCACGCTGACCACCAATGATGACAGGTTTACAATTCATTTTACCATGAAAGCTATTGAAAGCCAGCTGCCTTCAGGTGTCTTCATCAGAGTACACAGGTCATTCATCATAAACAAGAGTATGATCCAGACCATCAAGGAGAATTCTCTCGATCTTATTGTTGGAGGTACAATGAAGAGCATCCCGGTCGGTAAATCATTCAGAGATTCATTGCTGAATGATATTAACGTGATGGCCAGATAATCACTCTCTTTCAGATGCTTACCAATCGTCAGCTCTTTCTGAATCACCTGGGTCAGACTTCTTCCTCACCACTGATGCTTGAAATTAAAAGAGCCGAGGGCGTATACATGTACGGACCATCGGGTGAGAAATATCTTGACCTCATTTCAGGAGTATCAGTCAGCAATACCGGCCACAGGCATCCTAAAGTTGTTGAAGCTATAAAAAATCAGGTCGATGCTTATCTGCACCTTATGGTTTATGGTGAGATTATCCAGTCACCACAGGTGAAGTATGCCGGGCGTCTTGCCGGACTTCTTCCCCCGGGTCTTGATAACTGTTTCTTTGTCAATTCAGGAAGTGAGGCAATTGAGGGAGCTCTCAAACTAGCAAAAAGATTTACAGGCAGAAGCAAAGTCATTTACTTCAGAAACGCCTATCATGGAAGCACTCACGGTGCCATGGCAATCCAGGGAAACGAGACATACCGGAATGCTTTCAGGCCTTTATTGCCGGATACCTGGCAGACTGAGTTTAACAATTTCTCAGGACTGGATATGATTGACAGCCATACTGCCTGTGTTATTGCTGAACCCATACAGGCTGAAGCCGGGGTTATCTATCCGGAAATAGGTTTTCTCGAAGAGCTTCGAAAAAGGTGCTCTTCAACAGGCTCTCTTCTGATATTCGATGAGGTTCAGACAGGTTTTGGACGGACAGGGTCCTTGTTCGCTACAGACAGGTTCGGTGTCGTCCCTGATATAATCGTCCTGGCCAAGGCACTCGGTGGAGGCATGCCTCTCGGAGCATTCATATCTTCAAAAGAGATAATGTCGGCGCTGATATCAAATCCGCAGCTGGGGCATATAACTACTTTCGGAGGCCATCCGGTCTGCTGCGCAGCCGGACTTGCCTCTCTTGAGGTTATTATTGAAGAAGATCTTGCTGCTTCAGCAAAAGTAAAATCGGAACTCTTCAGGAAAGAGCTGGTACATCCGCTTATTTCAGAAGTCAGGGGAGAGGGTCTCCTCCTTGCCGTTCAGCTTGCCCGTCAGGAATTTATACCTTATATAATATCACATGCCCCTGAGTATGGTATTATACTGGATTATTTCCTGTTTTGTAATGGCGCATTCAGGGTAGCACCTCCGCTTATTATTAATGATGAAGAAATAAAAAGTGCCTGCAGACAGTTAATATTACTAATGGATGAAGCGCAAAAAAAAGTAAAGATCCAATGAAATCAAAAAGATACATAATTATTATTGCCGCACTGATAATTATGTCACCGGTTAAAGGTCAGACAAAGTCACCAAATATTTCACCGTTGCTGGAGAATCTGTACAACAAGATACTATATACTAATGATGATGGTGAAAGGATCAGGCTTAATGACTCGGTCAGACTGATAATCAGCAGCTATGTTGCATCCGATTCGGTATTTGAACATAAGTTTACCAACCTCCGTTACCTCGGACAGGTAACGTCTCCTGACTCGCGCCTGAAGATTATTAACTGGAATCTCATTCTCAGAGACGGAAGCAACAGATATTTCTGTTTTTTAATAAGGAAGGGAGATAAGGGAGAACAAAACCGGGTGTACGAACTGACAGGGGAGAACCAGGAGGAGGCAGTCAGAACTGACCAGACTTATACTGACAAAAACTGGTACGGGGCCCTCTATTATAGCATTCAACCATTCAAAAAGGAGAAGAGGACATATTACATTCTTCTGGGGATTGATTATGGTAATATATTAATAACCAGGAAGATAATTGATGTACTGAGTTTTCCGGAAGGAGGGAGTATTCTTTTCGGAAACGATTGTTTCGTTAAGGGAGAAGATAAAAATTTCCGTGAGGTTCTTGAGTATTCATCGGATGGTGTTATGACTTTGAGGCTACATTCTAAAAAGATGATAGTCTTTGATCACCTGGTATCTTTCTCTGACGATCAGAATGAAAAGCCTGAGTATGCCGGTGCAGAATTTACGTATGATGCATATTTATTGAAAAAAGGAGTCTGGAAATTCATCAAAAATGCTGATGTAAAGAATAAAAAATAAGTATCTGAAATAGACTTGATCCTATGCCCACGACAAAAATGACATATCTTATATGTTATGACGATCATCGGAGTTTTACTGAGGATGTCAGAAAAAGATTTTCAGATGGTTCACGTTACACTGTGACATCATTTCATACCCAGCAGGAATTTAAAGATCACTGCAGGGCACAGATGGATAGCGGCTTCTGCAAAGTGGCAATCATAGGAGTTCCTGATGCAAAGGAACAGTTTGAAATGATTGAAGAAATGACCATGGAGATAAAGAGATATGATCATAAAACAGGGCTTATTCTCCTGGTCCCGGCAGAAAAGATGGATTATCTCAAAAAGGTTGTCATGTTCAATATCGATGCATATATTCCCAAAAATGCAAATAGTGTTCTGAGAATACATAATGCAGTTAAGAAGCTCATCAGCGAGCATAGCATGGCTATCTACAGAAAACGGAGGAATTTCTCACTCTACGTATTGCTGGCGTTTCTTGGCCTGTCTGCCATTTTAGTACTTCTTGCTTATTTAAAGCTTCCGAAGTATTTTTGATTTCGGATTTGGCTTCGCCGAGCTCGCCTTCGGCTCGGTTCAGATATGAGATTTCGGATTTTAGAAATCCGCAATCCAAAATCCGCAATCCAAAATATAAATTAATGACTATTTGTCAGTTTTTTTCGATGGCACATCTTTTGAAAGATTATTGGGCATTAAATGGTTAATCAAAATAATATCGATATGCAAACCGGAAAAATTGGTGTAACAACCGAAAACATCTTCCCGATAATAAAAAAGTTCCTTTATTCCGACCATGAGATCTTCCTTAGGGAACTTATTTCAAATGCTGTTGATGCTACGCAGAAGTTAAAAGCCATGGTATTGGCCGGCGATTATAAAGGAGAGATGGGCGAGACTGTAATCAGGGTATCTGTTGACAAGAAGAAAAAAACAATTAAGGTCTCAGACAGGGGCATTGGTATGACTCAGGAAGAACTCGACAAATATCTCAACCAGATCGCTTTCTCAAGTGCAAATGACTTTCTTGATAAGTATAAGGATCAGTCAAGTGCAATTATAGGTCATTTTGGACTTGGCTTCTATTCCTCATTCATGGTATCTGACAAGGTTGAGGTAGTAACAAAATCATGGCAGGAGGATTCTCAGGCTGTAAAATGGACCTGTGACGGCAGTCCCGAATTTACCATCGACGAATCGGAAAAGACAGATCGTGGTACCGATGTCATCCTCCATATTGATAAGGACTCAAAGGATTTTCTGGAAGAGGGTAAGATTGAACAGCTTCTGAAAAAATATTGTAAATTTCTTCCTGTCGAGATAGCATTCGGAAAAGAGCAGGAGTGGAAAGACGGGAAATATGTTGATACCGGGAAGGATAAAATAATCAACAATACAAAACCGGCATGGACCCTTAAGCCCTCTGATCTGAAGGAGGAAGATTACCAGAAGTTTTACAGGGAGCTCTATCCTGCAGGTGATGAGCCTCTGTTTAATATTCACCTTAACGTTGACTATCCGTTCAAGCTTACAGGGATCCTCTATTTCCCTAAGATCAGGAACAATATCGAGATACAGAAGAATAAAATCCAGCTTTACTGCAACCAGGTATTTGTGACTGATTCAGTAGAAGGCATCGTACCTGAATTTCTTACCCTGCTGCATGGGGTACTGGATTCTCCGGATATCCCCCTTAATGTATCCAGAAGCTACCTTCAGAGCGATGCAAACGTGAAAAAGATATCAAGCCATATCACCAAGAAAGTTGCTGACAGACTGAATGATATCTTTAAGAATAAACGTGAGGAGTTTGAGAAAAAATGGGATAACCTTAAGCTGTTTATCGACTTCGGCATGATAACAGAAGAAAAATTCTATGAAAAAGCTTCAAGGTTTGCACTCCTGAAAAATACTGATGATAAGTACTTTACATTCGAAGAGTATGAAAAACTGATCAAAGAGAATCAGACCGACAAACACAAAACTCTTGTCTATCTCTATTCGACGAACAAGACAGATCAGTACACCTATATAGAAAAGGCAAAGAACAAAGGTTATGATGTGCTTCTCCTCGATGGTCAGCTTGATGTTCATTTGATAAACCATCTTGAGACTAAATTCAAAGAATCACGATTTGTAAGAGTCGACTCTGATGTCATTGAAAAAATCATTCAGAAAGATGAATTGAGGGAATCCAGGTTATCGGAAGAACAGAAGAATGATCTGAAGAGTGTTTTCAATGTCAGGGTAAAGTCAAAAGAGATCTATAATGTTGTCTTTGAGACACTTGACGAAAATGAGTCACCTGTGATCATTACGCAGTCGGAATTTATGAGGAGAATGAAGGATATGTCACAGATGGGAGGAGGAATGAACTTCTACGGTGAAATGCCCGACAGCTATAACCTTGTTGTCAACCCCAACCATAACCTGGTTATTAAGATCAGTAATGATCTGAAGGAAGAATCAGGGGTAAAGCTTGCAGAGAATGATGCTGAGAGAAAAAAGATCAGGGAGGAGATTGCCTTTCTTGAGAGCGAACATAAGAATAAAAAGGAGGATGAAATAAGCCAGCCAGAAAAGGATGATCTTGAGAAGATGAAGAAAGAGCTCGGCGATATTGAGAGTACCAGGAAAGACATGCTGGAAGCGTGGGGCAGGGACAACAAGGTTGTGAAACAACTTATTGATCTTGCGCTGCTTGCAAATAATATGCTGAGAGGTGAGGAGCTGAGTACGTTTGTGAAAAGAAGTGTGGAACTGTTGTAAATATGCTTATCCGGTTACCGGTGACATGTCGCCGGCTATATCATCCTGCCTATTTCCCCTTTGAGGTAGTCTATTGCAGCACGAGTGGGTTCTTTATCCATCTCCATTACCGCCTCAAGGAGATGCTTGCTTAATTCCATGCTTGACGCTTTTTCCGGCAGCTTTTCAAAACTACTGTTAATTATCCTGATCATATTGGAACGGGCATTCCTTACTACTTCCCATGCCTGAGGGCTCATGTAGATTTGCTGCGACAGGTTATGCTCAAATTCGCTTCTTATGGTTGTCAGGAGTGCAGAATGAAGCTGCGTGGCATTCATGCCATGGGCACTTACCCTTACAAGAAGCGACTCTAGTGAAATCCTCTCAAGAAGAAGTACAATCCTTTCATATGCCTGGAGTTTTATGGGTGTGACGGTCCGGCTGTTCTGCAGGACCAGTTCCTCTCTCCTTTTTTCCTGGTCGTTCTTTAAAAGGTTCCTTATCATCAGCCATGCAGTTATAAGTACCAGCAATGCAGGTATAGTTATCAGGAGAATATCTTTCAGAGTTTCCATAAGTTTTATTTTATCAACACTATACAAACTTACGTATTTCTTTCTAATCTCATTTCCCTAATTCCTTTAACCTTGGATTTTAAACTTTGAACTCCAAACTCTATACTCTAAACTTCCTATGGAATACATATCTGAAGTTTTAGTACTTATTATATGACACTACCTCTTCTTTCGGTTTCCTTCGTTTTTCCCTCTGTTCACTAAGAGAATAACCCAGGGTAATTATAAGCTCAACCCGTTTTGTACGTGGGATAGACAGTACCTTTCTGAGTCCGGGTTCATCAAACCAACCTATCATACATGATCCTAAACCTTCTGCCTTTGCCTGCAGACAGATATTTTCAGAGGCTATTCCGATATCAATAAGGGAGTAATCCCTTTTCTTGATTGTTCCTCCCACTTTGGATGAAAAGTTTGGTTTTTCCCTTACCATCACAATCGCTAACGGAGCCTGTCTGACAAAAGAGTTCATTCCCAGTAGTTTAGCTGTAGCAGTAACAGCAACCTTTTTTAGCAGGTTCTTATGCGTTACCACTATCAGTTTCCAAGGCTGGGAGTTACATGCGGAAGGAGCCATCCTTCCGGCCTCGATTATTCTTTCAAGCTTCTCTTCTTCAACAGGCCTGTCACTGTATTTTCTGTCACTCTGCCGGCTGATTATCAGCTCCAGCATCTTCTTCCCATCATTCATAAATATCTTATTTTGTTTTAAAATTGATTTTCGATATAGTTAAATATAGCATAATTTAATATCTTTATTTTTTCTTTAAGGGAACGAAGTTAACCATATTAACCAAATTGAAATAAAATGATAATAGTATTAGTTATTCTGGGGGTCATCCTGCTACTGATCCTGATGACCATTTCGCTCTATAACAGGCTTGTAAAGCTTAGAAATTCCAGAGAGCAGGCATTTGCTGACGTTGATGTCCAGCTGAAACAGCGGCATGATATGATACCCCAGCTTGTTGAAGCTGTAAAGGGTTATATGCAGTACGAACGCGGCGTTTTGAACGAGATAACTGAAGCCCGTGCAAACGCGATGAAAGCTTCAACAATTAACGATAAGATTGTTGCAGAGAACAGGCTCTCTACTGCTCTTGATGGTCTGAAGGTGGCTGTTGAAGCATACCCTGATCTTAAGGCAAGCCAGAATTTTCTTGATCTGCAGAATGAGATATCTGATATTGAAAACAAGATTGCTGCAGCCAGAAGGTTCTTCAACTCGTCAACCAAGGAACTCAATGTTGCTACAGAAGTATTCCCGTCGAACATTATTGCCACACTGTTTAATTTCAAACGCGAACCAATGTTTGAGCTGGGCGATCAGAGGGCAGCTGCTGAACAACCTCCTAAAATTCAGTTCTAGCTGATGAAGTATTTTGGCCTTCAGAGCCAGATCAGGAGGAACAATACAAATTCTTTATTGCTCCTTTTGATGTTCCCTGTTGTCTTCTTTGGACTGACCTGGCTCTTCTTTTTCTTTATGTCGGTAAGCCAGTCACATGCCGGGCAGGAATCATATAACCTGATCCAATCGGTTAACTCCGGATTCCTTCGGACCATTCCCTGGGTTACAATTGGTGTAATCGTATGGTTTACAATAGCATGGTCCTCTCATTCCTCAATGATAGACAAAGCAACATCATCAAAACCTCTCGAAAGAAAAGAGAACAAAAGGATTTACAACCTTGTAGAGAATCTTTGTATATCCACAGGGATGTCAATGCCAAAAGTAAACATTATAGAGGATGACTCCCTGAACGCATTCGCTAGCGGCATAAACCCAAAAACGTATTCAATATCACTTTCGCGGGGCATAATGAACAAACTTGATGATCATGAGTTGGAGGCAGTGATCGCTCATGAACTTACTCATATCAGGAACCGTGATGTAAGGCTCCTGATAATTTCGATTGTGTTTGTAGGGATATTTGCCTTTCTGGCAGAAGCTTTATTCAGATCGCTTCGGTTCGGATCTCTGGGTCGCGGGAAAAAGGGAAGTGGAGGAGCAGCAATCATCATTGCACTTCTGCTCGCACTTGTAGGATACCTTGTGGCCTCATTGTTCAGATTCGCACTGTCGAGAAAGCGAGAATATCTTGCTGATGCTGGTTCTGCAGAGCTGACACGAAACCCTCTGGCACTGGCATCGGCTCTCAGAAAGATCTCTGCTGATTCAACAATCGAAGCTGTTCAGAGAAAGGATGTAGCCCAGATGTTTATAGAAAATCCACAAGCAGAGCTAAAGAACTCATCAGCTTCAATAGGTTCCCTATTTGCAACACATCCACCTATTGCTAAAAGAATTGAGATCCTGGAACAATTCTGAATCTGTATAGATATTCCTTTGACTACTTTGTGGTTAAAATAAGATTCTATTCTGAAACTGATTCTTTTTCTTTCTTTTTAAAGAGTTTCTTCTCTTCTCCTTTTAATAACCTTTTAATGTTATTTCTGTGCGTTACGAGAAGTGCTATTGCAACTACAACAGAAAATATCTTAAAAACCAGTGATGGAGTATCAAAAATTGTAAGGAGGAAAATCGGGAATGCAATACCTGCGCTCATTGATGAAACTGAAACTATTCCCGTAAGTATCAGGATCACAAGGAATACTCCGAAGCAAATAAGCGTTACTCCCGGATGAATTGCAAGGAGGACTCCAAATACCGTTGCAACGCCTTTTCCACCTCTGAATCCTGCAAAGACCGGGAAAATATGACCGATAATTGCTGTTAATCCCGTAATTATCTGAAGGTTGGTAAGTAACGCACTGTCGGGAGGTGCAAGTTTTAAGAACAGTGGCAGCATAGCTGCCAGCCAACCCTTGGCCAGATCTACGATGAGAACCGGTATCCCGGTTTTCCATCCGAGCACTCTGATAGTATTTGTTGCTCCTGCATTTCCACTGCCATGTTCCCTTACATCAACACCATGAAAATATTTTCCGACCCATACTGCTGTAGGTATTGATCCAAGCAGGTAAGCAAGCAGGAATGCGATCAAGGCAGAAAGGCCATTCATCTGGATTTAGTTTGAGCGCAAAGATAATATAGCTCTACTTTCCGAATTTTATTGAAGCCTGTGAGGCAGCAAGTCTTGCTATAGGTACCCTGAAGGGGGAGCAGCTTACATATGTAAGTCCTGTTTTGAAGCAGAATTCCACTGAAGCAGGATCGCCTCCCTGTTCACCGCAAATGCCTACTTTCAATGCAGGTCTTGTTGCACGGCCTTTTTCAACCGACATCTTGATAAGCTGTCCAACTCCATCCTGATCGATAGTCTGGAACGGGTCGGCAGCAAGCATTTTTTTGTCGAGATAATCATTCATGAATCCGCCTATATCATCGCGGCTGAAACCGAACGTCATCTGTGAGAGGTCGTTTGTTCCGAATGAGAAGAACTCTGCATTCTTTGCCATACGGTCTGAAAGGAGAGCAGCACGCGGTATCTCGATCATAGTACCGTATTTGTAATCTATCTTTTTAACTCCGAATTTCCTGCAGACTTCATCATAGACTTTATCTACAACTTTTTTGGTGACATCAAGTTCTGAAACATCGCATGTAACAGGTACCATTAATTCAGGTATCGGATTTTTCCCTTCCTTCAGAAGTTCTGCAGTAGCTTCAAACATCGATCTAACCTGCATTTCAGTGATCTCAGGATATGTAATGCCAAGTCGTACACCGCGATGTCCCATCATTGGATTGGATTCATGTAATGCTTCGCCGCGTTTAGCGACGTCTTCTTTCCTTATACCTAAAGCCTTTGCAAGCTCTTCCTGTTTCTCTGCTCCCTGCGGAACAAACTCATGGAGAGGCGGGTCGAGGAGCCTGAATGTAACGGGTAGTCCGTCCATCGCTTCAAGAGTAGCTTTCATATCCTTCTTTACAAAAAGGAATAATTCGTCGAGTGCTTTGCGACGTTCAGCTTCATTTGCACTGAGGATCATCTTACGAAGCAGGAATAATGGCTGCTCGGCACCTTTACCATAGAACATGTGCTCGGTACGGAAGAGTCCGATACCTTCTGCACCGAAATCCCGTGCAATTTTTGCATCAGCTGGCGTATCTGCATTGGTGCGGACGCCCATTTTTCTGAATTTATCAACGATCTTCATGAATTCCTGAAAGCGCGGGTTTTCTGTAGCGTCCATCAGCTTAACCGCTCCATTATAAACGTTGCCTTTAGTTCCGTTAAGAGTAAGAATATCACCTTCTTTAATTACTATGTTTGTTCCGCTTACTTTGGCAGTTTTGGAGGCAGCTTCTACGTGAAGTCCGCCAGCACCCACAATACAGCATTTACCCCATCCACGTGCAACGAGTGCAGCATGCGATGTCATTCCTCCTCTTGCAGTAAGGATACCTTCTGCAGCGCGCATACCTTCAACATCTTCAGGGTTGGTCTCCTCGCGAAGAAGAATTACCTTTTCACCTTTGCGGAACCATGCAACAGCATCTTCAGCAGTGAAGACAACTTTTCCTACTGCGGCACCCGGTCCTGCAGGAAGACCTTTAACAATAGTTTTTACTTTTTTCTCAGCTACCGGATCACAGATCGGGTGAAGAAGCTCATCAAGCTGAGCAGGATCAACCCTTAGAACAGCAGTTTTCTCATCAATAAGCTTTTCAGCGAGCATGTCCATAGCCATATTGAGAGCAGCAGTACCTGTTCTCTTACCGGCACGACACTGGAGCATGTAAAGAATGCCCTCCTGGATGGTAAATTCGATATCCAGCATGTCGTGGAACGACTTCTCGAGAATATTACGGATGTCAACCAGTTCTTTGTAAGTACCGGGCATCGCCTCCTGCATGCTATGCAGGTGTTTGTTCTGCTCGTTTTTAGTGTCATTGTTGAGGGGACTGGGAGTGCGGATACCTGCTACAACATCTTCGCCCTGAGCATTAACCAGCCACTCACCATAGAAGAGGTTTTCCCCGGTTGCCGGATTACGTGTGAAAGCAACACCGGTTGCTGAGGTATCACCCATGTTTCCGAATACCATAGCCTGAACGTTCACAGCTGTACCCCAATCATCAGGGATAGACTCGATACGGCGGTATGATACAGCTTTCTTACCATTCCAGCTCTTGAAAACTGCTTTGATACTTCCTTCAAGCTGTTCTTTTGCATCATCAGGAAATGGTTTACCAAGAATCTCTTTCACTTTCTTCTTGAACTCTTCAGAAAGGAACTTTAATTCTTCGGCGCTAATCTCTGTATCTGATTTATAACCTTTCTGCTTTTTGAATGTATCGAGCATTTCATCAAGCTGTTTCCTTATACTCCTGCCTTCAGCAGGCTCAATACCTTCTGCTTTTTCCATAACTACGTCGGCGTACATCATAATGAGACGACGGTATGAATCCCATACGAACCTCGGATTATTTGTCTTTTTAAGGAACCCGGGGATGGTAGCTGAGCAGAGACCGATATTGAGAACTGTGTCCATCATGCCGGGCATCGACTTACGGGCGCCTGAGCGACAGGAGACCAGGAGTGCATTATCAGCATCACCATATTTCATATTCATTGTTTGCTCAGTTAACTTCATTGCTTCCCATACCTCAGTAATCAGGTCGGGATGCAGAGTGCAGTTGTTCTGGTAATATTCATTACAAGCATCAGTTGTAATTGTGAAGCCGGCCGGAACCGGAAGTCCCAGCAGGCACATTTCTGCAAGGTTGGCACCTTTTCCACCGAGGAGGTTTTTCATTTCAGCCTTACCATCTGCAGTTTTCTTTCCAAAGGAGTATACTCTTTTTACTTTCGACATAATGTTATGGTTTTGAAATAATAGTTTTTTAAAATAAGTTGCAAAAATAGCATTAAAAATTGAATTTGAAAAATGGTTGAAGACAGATGTTATTAAGCACGGGGATGGAACATAATAAGCGTATCGCGGAGAAAGCTCCTGTCGATGTGTGTATATATTTCCGTTGTGAGGATTGATTCATGGCCAAGCATCTCCTGCACAGCCCTGAGGTCGGCCCCTCCTTCTATCAGATGTGTCGCAAAAGAGTGTCTGAAAGTGTGCGGACTGATCTTTTTTCTGATTCCGGCTTTCGCAGCAAGGTCTTTAATTATTGTAAATATCATAGCTCTCGTAAGTATTCTTCCCCGGCGATTAAGGAATATAATGTTCTGATCATGAATCACTTTCAGTTTATTCCTGTCTGTCTTATAAATATCGATCTCTTTCATGGCTTTACCGCTTATCGGAACAAGCCTCTGCTTGTTGCCTTTACCGGTCACAGTCACAAAACCCTCACCATAATGAATATCGGTCAATCTCAGATTGACAAGCTCTGATACTCTCAAGCCACAACCATAAAGTGTCTCTATAATAGCTTTGTTCCTGTGTCCCTCTGGTTTGCTGAGATCGATTACGTTAATCATGCTGTCAATTTCAATTATGGAAAGCACTTCCGGCAGCTTTAGTCCTATCCTTGGTGATTCAATAAGTGATGCCGGGTTCTCATTAATTTCACCTTCCATAAGCAGAAACCTGAAGAAAGATCTTATTCCTGAGATTGTTCTGGATTGTGTTCTGGCGTTCTGGTTATCAGCACTGAACCAAACGAGAAAATCCTTGAGGTCATGGTAAGTTACACTAACCGGAGATCTCCCGATAACTTTTTCTGCAAAGAATCTTTCGAGTTTAAGAACATCATCGGCATATGCTTCTATACTGTTCTCCGACAGCGATTTTTCGAGCCTGAGGTAAACTTCGAAATCCTTTATTGCCTGTTTCCAGGAGAGACTCATATTAATAATTTTATCTTCCTTAGTGAACCTTAGTGCACTTGTGCCCCGGGGGCAGAAAAAAATGCCACAAAAACACAAGGACACAAAGTTATCACAAAGCTTAGTTATCTGAACAGATCGTTTCAATAAATATTTTTTAGCTATTTTTACTTTTTTATAATATTAAGAGTATCTGATATGAAAATAGATATTATTAATGGTCCCAATCTGAATCTCCTTGGGAAAAGAGAGCCTGAGAAATACGGAAGCCTCTCATTTGATGAGTACCTTATTAAACTGAAAGCACTCTATCCGGAAATGATATTTGAATATTTCCAGTCGAATATCGAGGGCGAGATAATCAATGAGATACACCGTAAGGGTTTTTCATCAGACGGGATAATCCTTAATGCAGGAGGTTATACCCACACATCAGTTGCAATTGCTGATGCTATTGCATCTGTGAAGGCGCCTGTTGTAGAGGTTCATATCACAAATATCTATGCCCGTGAAGAATTCCGGCAGACCAGCCTGATTGCACGTAACTGTTCAGGTTCAATTTCCGGATTTGGTCTTGATAGTTACAGGCTTGCCGTAGAAGCCTTTATTGAGAAGAATAGAAAAACAAGAAAATAAAAAATGAAGAGGAAGAGGACAAAAATTGTAGCTACCATCTCAGACAAAAACTGCGAAATTGCTTTTCTCAGACAGATGTATGAGGCCGGAATGGATGTTGTCAGGATTAATTCGGCACATCTCACCATTGTGGGTGCCCAGCGTATCATCAACAATGTCCGCGAGGTATCGGATAAAATAGCTCTTATGCTCGATACCAAAGGTCCTGAGATCCGTACTACTGTTTGTGAAGCCCCGATCATCGTAAAAAAAGGTGTAAGCTTCAGCATAACCGGTGATCCTGAGAAGAAATCTGCAGCAAATAATCTCTATGTCAGCCTGAAATCATTTGCAGAGGATGTTCCTTTAGGGTCAGTGGTAATGTTCGATGACGGGGAGATTGAAATGAAAGTACAGAAAAGAGAGGGTAAGGTTCTGATATGCAAAGCTTTGAATGACGGCATAATAGGTTCAAGGAAGAGTGTGAACATCCCGGGAGCTAAGATACATCTTCCGTCGCTGACAGATAAAGACAGGGCTTTTATTAAGATGGCAGCCCGTAATGATGTGGATTTCATTGCTCATTCATTCGTAAGATCACGCCAGGATGTACTGGATGTCCAGGCTGAAATTGATAAGTACAAAAGTGAGATCAAGATCATCGCCAAAATTGAAAACCAGGAGGGTGTTGAAAACATAAGCGATATAATGGAGGTTGTTTATGGAATTATGGTTGCAAGAGGCGACCTGGCGATCGAGATACCCTATGAAAAAATACCTTCCCTGCAGAGGATGATAATCTCAAGATGCATTTACTGCAGAAAACCGGTAATAGTAGCAACTCAGATGCTTCACTCGATGATTACCAATCCCAGGCCAACAAGAGCGGAAGTCAGTGATATAGCCAGTGCAATATATTCTCAGACTGATGCTATTATGCTGAGCGGCGAAACAGCCAACGGGAAATACCCGGTAGAATCCGTAAAAACAATGACCAGGGTTGCCCTGGAGGTTGAAAACAATAAGGAAAAATTTCTCGAAACACCCTACCTTAACGTAACAGGTGAAATATCTGCTTATCTGGCTAAAGTCGCTGTCAAAACATCATTGAGGATCTCAGCAAAAGGTATAATAGCCGATACAACAGGTGGAAGGACAATCAGGGATATGGCCTCCTTCAGGGGCTTCAATCTTATTATGGCTCAGTGTTATTCTGCCAGAACCATGAGAGAGATGGCACTTTCGTACGGAGTTTATGCCAGCTACCAGGAGAAAAGAAAGTCTATTGATGAGTTTATACATATCGCTCTGAAGAACCTGTCGAAAGCTCACGATCTTAAAGCCAAAGACATTATTGTTGTTCTAGCCGGTAATTTCTCGGGAGGCTCAGGATTCTCATTTATTGAAGTAGGTACGGTTCAGTATCTGAAAGACCGGGTGAGCATAAAAGAGGATCAATGATTGGTCTGATTTTTGCGGCTCATAATTAGCCTGAAACTGAAAAAGAATGATAAAAACCCTGTCACTATGCATGTGGCTGATTTTTCATCCGGTTCATGTTACCCTTACGAGCATCGACCATGTCGGAGGTACCGATTCTCTAAAGGTTTTTGTGAAAATGTATTTTGATGATTTTTTAATTGACTATAAGTTGTTTGATGAAAAGGGTTATGTGGAGAATGTGACAGACAATCAGCAGTTTCCTGCTGATCTGATGGAAAAATACCTGGATGAAAAAGTAAATATATTTATAAACAATAAACAGGTGAAAGGAAAGTTATTAAATCTGACTAAAGCAGATAACGAGATCAGCATTAACCTTCTGTACAGGTCAGATATAAAACCGGAATCAATAACTGTCAGAAACCTGATCATGACTTCATTGTACACCGATCAGGCCAATATGACAATTATCCGGATAAATGATATTGAAGAAGGGGTAAAGCTGACTCCGAAAAAAACAGAAGAGACATTCAGACTGAAATAATTTCAGAAAATGAGGTAAAGGGATGAAGAGATTATTCGCACTTGGATTTTTTATTTTTTATTTTTTAATTCTTTCTGCAACCCATAACAGGGCCGGGGAAATAACCTATGTTCAGATATCGGATCTGACTTACAGAATTACTATAACAACATATACCTATACTCTAAGCTATGCTGACAGGCCTGAACTTGAAGTAGACTGGGGTGACAATTCTACTTCAACAGCCCACAGAAAAGACACGCTGAAGCTTCCAAATTATTATAAGAGAAACAGATACATAATAGACCATACATACCCCGGGCCGGGTACATACAGGATAATTGTGCAGGACCCTAACAGGAACCTGGGAGTTAAAAACATTCCCAATTCCGTAAATGTGGTCTTTTCAATTTCTACAATACTGACTGTCAATCCGTCCATGGGGCGTAACAGCACACCGGTACTTCTTAATCCTCCATACGATAAAGCCGCTCTCGGTTATATTTTCATACATAATCCTGCGGCATTCGATCCTGATGGTGATTCTCTTTCATATAAGCTTACTGTATGTACCAGGGAGGATGGAAGAGCTATTGAAAATTACACACTTCCTCCTGCAACACATTATCTGCGTGTTGATTCAATAACAGGTGACATGATATGGGATACACCGAAAGATACAGGAATCTACAATGTTGCAATGGAAATACAGGAATGGAGAAACAACAGGAAGATAGGAATAGTGGTAAGGGACATGCAGATAGAGGTTTTTGAAACCACTAATAAGCCACCTGTAAACGGACCTCTGAAAGACATCTGTGTGGAAGCCGGTGATACTGTGGATTTTTTGTTTACTGCCTCTGATTCAAATAATGACAAAATAAATCTTAAAGCTACCTCCGGAGTATTTAGTATTACATCGTGCCCGGCACTCTTCACAGAGATTGGATCTTCCCCGGGATATGCTTCTTCCAGATTCCGGTGGATAACGTGTCACGAAGCAGTAAGAAATCAACCATACAATATTATATTCAAATCGGATGACGATAACCCGGAGCTAAAGCTCTCCGATATTGATAATATGAATATTAAAGTGCTGGGTCCTTCACCACTTTTGATTAATGCAATTCCTGAGGGGAAATTCATCAGACTTATCTGGTCAGATTACGGAACCACAGCTATATCCGGGTTTAGCATCTACAGGAGAGAAGGAGCCTCAAGCTTCAGTCCCGATTCCTGCATGGCAGGAGTACCAGCCTGGACAGGTTTTAAGAAGGTTGGATATATTTCAGGCAGTTCTGAGGTCTCATTTACGGATACTGATAATGGACAGGGTTTGCAGTTTGGGAAGGAGTATACCTATAGAATTACTGCTGTCTTTCAGAATGGAACAGAAAGCAAAACATCCAACGAGATTACTTCAACATTGGTGACTGGTGTTCCTGTTATCACAAATGTAAGTGTAACAAAAACTGACCAGACCGACGGTAATATATTCCTTGCCTGGGTATTGCCAGATCTTGACACTATCCCGACAGCATCTGGTCCCTATGAATATCTCATATCCAGGGCAGAGGGAATCGCAGGTACAGACTATAAACTTATTAAGTCATTAACCGGAAATGATCTGAAAAATATTGATACAGTGTTTACTGATAACTCTATCAATACATTGTCTACAGGTCATATCTATAAAGTAGTTCTCTGGAACAGAACTCCGGGCCCTGATAATGATTTCGCAATCGGCGACACTTCATATGCATCCTCGGTATTTCTTAGTCTGAGTCCCGGTGACAGGAAGATGCGATTTGTGATCAGCAGGAATGTCCCGTGGATAAATACAAGATATGACTTCTTCAGGTATAATGAGATTACTTCGAAATTTGATTCAGTTGGTTCGACAAATCAACTGAACTTCGTGGATTATGGGCTCGAAAACGGTAAGGAATATTGTTATTATGTCAGAACCACAGGTGGTTACCTCTCTGATAATAAACCCAAAAACCTTATCAACTTCTCAGAAACAGCATGCGCAACAGCGGTTGATAATGAACCCCCCTGTCCCCCGGAAATCAGAGTTGAAAGCCAGTGTGATAGTTTATATAATATTATTACATGGACAGTTACTGATTCAGCCTGTTTTGCTGATGTGGCTGGTTATAAGGTCTATTATAAAATGAATTATGATGATGAACTCTCCCTGATCGCAACTATCAACGATAAAAATGTCTTTTCCTTTAAACACTATCCTGGTGATATTATTTCAGGATGCTATGCAGTTTCAGCTTTTGACTTAAATAACATAGCGGGAGAAGCATCCCTTACGACTTGTGTTGATTACTGTAAATTTTACGAGATACCTAATGTTTTTACACCCAATGGTGACGATATAAATGACTTTCTTCTTGCAAAGACCTCCGGTTTGGTTGAGAAGGTTGATTTTAAGTTGTTTAACCGAAACGGGTTGCTTATATTCAGTACTGATGTACCAAGGATCAACTGGGACGGTACATATAAAGGAAAGATCGTTTCTCCGGGAGTATATTTCTATCAGTGTGATGTTTTTGAGAATAGGATCTCAGGACTTGAGCAGTTCCATCTTTCCGGCTTTATTCATATAATTACTACCATAGACGGCAAGGTTAATCCGGTGGAAACAAAATAGCAGGGAGCCAAATGACAATTAAGAAAAGTATATTACTGATATCAGTTTTCCTTATTACAGGAATGGTTTCCGGACAAACTGCATTTGATTACCTGGTCAAAGCAAAGGCGCTTACAGCATCAGGGAATCCGGATCAGGCAATTGGAGTTTTGACTTCAGCAATTGAAAAACAGGAAGGTAGCAAACTCTATTCTGCAAGAGCTGAGGCATTCCTGATTAAGGGTGATTATGGTTCTGCCATTTCAGATTATAATGCAGCTAACAGACTCCTGGAAAATTCAGGAGAATATGGACTTTCCCGGGTATATGCATTGAAAGGTGATGCCGGTACTTCATTGTATCATCTTGAAAGGAGCATGAAATCATCATTTAAGAAAGATGAAAAGGAAATCTTACCTGATCCTGCATTTAGCAGAATTGAGAACAGGACTGAATGGCGCAATTTCTGGAAAAATGAATGGTACACCGCTCCTGAGAAGTGCCTTTCTGAGATTGAGTATTATGTCTCCTCCGGAAATAGTGAAGAGGCTCAGAGGATTATCAGGGATATGGACAGAGACTATCCGGGTAGTGAAAAAATCCAGTTTGCAAAAGCATTGATGAATTTATCAGCAGGTAAATATAATGATGTAATCAGAACAATATCAGCATTATTGACTACTGATCCGGATAATGAAAAGTATCTCAGGACAATTGCAAAAGCACAAACAGGAGCTTCGAATCCGGCAGGTGCCTCCTTTACATATTCAAAACTGATAAATCTTGAGATCCCGGATGCGCAGCTGCTTCTGGACAGGGCATTATGCTTCAGGAAAACCGGGGAAAATGATAAAGCATTGGACGACATAAAAAAGTATCTTTCCGTATATCCGGGCGATGAAGCTGCGTTGAGCCTTGCAGGCAGGACAGAAGCTGCTTCCGGGGATAACCTGAAAGCGCTGGAGTATTTTTCAGAGAACCTGAAACTACATCCTGAAAATGCCTTGTGTTATGCTGAGCGGGCCAATTCATATCTGATGTCAAAATCCTGGACCTGGGCCATTAAGGACTACACCATGTCACTCGATCTCGATCCGTACAATTCAGAAGTCTGGCTCAACAAAGGTATTGCACTCATCAGATCAGGTAATATTAATGATGGCTGTCATGATCTGAAAAGATCCCTTTCTCTGGGGAACATACGTGCTACAGAAAACATTAGCAGGTATTGTATTAAGTAGGCTTTTTGGATAATGAGAGGTTTTTAAGAACAGATCACGCAGGATTCTTAAAAATTCTTGATTTTACATAGGGATTTTCGGGAGTAGAGACAAATTTCTAAAATGAGTAAGATTTTTAACCTGAAGTCTTACTCATTTTTCTTTTTTGGACAGTGAAGATTGTGTT
>JALONT010000002.1 GCA_025454795.1 Bacteroidales bacterium
GATTTTTAGCTGTTCAGAGCTTTTTCGGGGTTTTTTCTTAAAATTAATGAGATTCAACTATTTGACAATCAATAGTTTTAAGTATTTATGAACATCCCTCAATATTTTGCAGGAACCGCCTCCTTCATCATTGCATAAACAGCATCAAAGATATCCTCAGCACTCGGTTTGGAAAAATAGTCACCGTCAGTTGTATAAGCCGGACGATGTTCTTTGGCAGTAAGTGTCTTCGGGGCACTGTCGAGGAATTGCCATCCCCCCTGTTTTTCAAGCACTTCCTGCATCATCAGAGCAGTTGTACCTCCAGGTACGTCTTCATCAACAAATAATATCCTGTTTGTCTTCTTAAGCGATCCGAGAATGATCCCTCTTGTATCTAAAGGAACAAGTGTCTGGACATCAATAATTTCAACAGATATATTATGAACTGCCAGCTGGGTTACAGCTTCAGCAGCTATCCTGACAGTTGAACCGTAGGTCACAAGAGTCAGGTCAGTTCCTGCTGAAAGAATTTCAGGCACACCAAGCTGTAAACGATACTCTCCAATATTCTCAGGCATTCTTTCTTTCAACCTGTAACCATTTAGAGGTTCAATAACTATTGCCGGATCGTTACCTTCCAGAAGGGTATTATAGAAGCCTGCTGCTCTTGTCATATCCCGCGGTGCGCATACATAGACACCCCTCACGGAATTGACAAGCATACTCATTGGGGATCCTGAATGCCAGATACCCTCAAGACGGTGTCCTCTTGTAGAAATAATAAGAGGTGCGACCATTTTGCCTGCAGTCCTGTAATGGGTTGTTGCCAGATCATCGCTCAGCAGCTGAAGTGCATACATCAGATAATCGAGATACTGTATCTCGGCGATTGGTCTCATGCCCCTTAGTGCCAGGCCTATACCCTGTCCCAGTATTGTTGCCTCTCTGATACCGGTGTCGGTTATTCGCAAATCACCGAATTTTTTCTGCAGTCCCTCAAGAGACTGATTAACCCCTCCGATTTTGCCGGTATCTTCCCCAAAAGTTACCAGTAACGGGTATTTTGTGAAAAGCCTGTCATAATTTTCTCTTAATATCACTCTGCCGGGCACTTCGGGGGAATTTTCCGAATACCTGGGTAATATCGGTTTTACATTAAGTGCCGATGTCGGAGTCTCATTATAGAGACATGAATCATAGCTCTTCGATGCATCTGCATAGTTTCGTTTAAGCCATCCATGGAGTTCTTCTTTCAGATTGTCGGATTTTTCACATGATTCACAAATATTTCTTAGAATCTTTCTTGCAGCCATGAAATTATCCTTGCGTATAGGGGAGATAATTTTTGTCAGATCTTCTGTAATCTTATCCACTGAAGATTCTTTAACCTCTTCCATACATTTGCATTTACGGTCACCAATTATTTTTACAAGTGCATCACGTTCCACCTTTATGGGATTCTGGAACATCTCCCAGCCCTTTTTTCGAGATTCCCTGGCTTCTTCCTCTGCTTCAGATGCAGCTTGATCGAGCTCATCAGCAGTGGCAATCTTCTGATCAATAACCCATTCCCGCATCTTTATTATAGGATCGAATTCCTCTTCCCATTTCAATCTTTCCTCATTTTTATACCGCTCATGAGAACCTGATGTAGAGTGGCCAAGTGGCTGAGTAACATCTTCAATATGGAATAAAACAGGTATATGGTCCCTCCGGCAGATTTCAATACCCTCCTCATAAAGCTTAATGAGACCCGGGTAATCCCAGCCTCTGCCTTTCAATATAATAATTCCCGGCCGACCTGGTTCAGTTTCGAATCCTCTCAGTATATCTGAAATACTTCCTTTTGTAGTCTGGTATTTTTTTGGTACTGAAATACCATAGCCATCATCATAAACTGAAATAGCCATTGGTACCTGGAGGACTCCGGCTGCATTCATCGTTTCCCAGAAATGGCCCTCCGACGTACTGGCATCACCTATTGAACCGAAGGCTACCTCGTTACCTTTTTTTGAGAGAGAACTAAACCTGTGAAGATCTGTATTCTGCCGGAACAACTTTGAAGCGTAGGCAAGACCCAGTAATCGCGGCATTTGACCTGCAGTCGGTGAAATATCTGATGAGGAATTTTTCTGTTTTGTAAGGTCACGCCATGTTCCATCAGAATTGATATTAGGTACAGAAAAATGGTTATTGAATACTCTGCCCCCGCTTCCGGGATTGATCTTCCCGTCTGTATTTCCATAAAGCTGGTGAAAAAATTCAATAGAATTATAAAGTCCCATTGCCATCATCCAGGTTTGATCCCTGTAATATCCTGATCTCCAGTCCCCTTCCCTGAACTGTTTTGCCAGGGCTATCTGTATTATTTCCTTACCATCACCAAAGATTCCGAACTTTGCCTTACCGGACAGGACCTCCCTGCGGCCGATAATACTGAGATTCCTGCTCAGGCTTGCCAAACGGAAATCGGCAAGAATACTCTTCTTGTCTTTTTGTTTTTCTGATAGTTTGTTGTCGTTCTTCATATTTGTCAAAAAGTCTGATGTTTTCTCCTAAATTGCCAATATTAAACAAATTTTGACTTCTGTTGTTTAAAAGGAAGTGAAAAATAGATGATTATCTTTGTTTAAATAAGCGTCAATAACATAATATTATCACACGGAATTAATGAATTCCTGAAAGTAAATAATTGAAATGTTCCTCAAACTTTTAATAATAAGCTCCATATTCCTTCTGATTGCATTAGCCGGAATGGCCATAAGGATAATTCTGAAACCTAAAGGACGATTTCCGGATACCCATATAAGTCATAATAAGGAAATGAAAAAAAGGGGCATAACCTGTGCCCGGCAGACTGATATCGGTTGTAATCCATCGGATGATTTTGAGGGATGTTCAACATGCGGCACAAAATTCCGGTTGCCGGTAACCGGTGACCGGTAACCGGTTTTATTCCGATATAAACTTCTTCAGTTTTTCTGAAGCCCATGTTTTAAAATTCCCGTTTTCATCAGAATATATAAGGTATGCTTCAAATTCAGGATGTTTATCCAGAAATTCAATTGTTTTATCCTTACCCATAACCATGCAGGCAGTTGCCACACCATCGGCAGTACCACATTCAGATGCAATAATAGTTGCGCTTAGAAGCTGATTTTTAGCAGGATATCCTGTTTTGGGATCGATCGTATGGGAATACTTTATCCCGTTCTCGACATAAAATTTCCTGTAGTTACCTGATGTCGCAAGCGACTGATCCTTAAGATTAATTATTGCCTCAAGATCATTGCCTGGCATCATATTGTTATCAAATGGCCTGTCAATCCCTATCCTCCACCTGACACCTCCTTTATCTTCTTTCACCCTGACTTCGCCTCCTATTTCAACAAGAAAACTTTCGATACCAAGCCCTTCAAAATACTTGCTGATAACATCTACGGAGTAACCCTGGGCAATAGCATTGAAATCAAGCAAAATTCCGGGTAACGATTTGATAACTCTCCCATTCCTGAGCTCAACTTTCTCCATCCCTACCAGCTTTAGAAGAGTGTCGCGTTTAGACTCGGAAAAGTTTTTATGCTCATCCGGACCAAACCCCCATGATTTAACGAGGGGGCCAACCGTCACATCGAATGCACCGTTGGTAATACGGGATATATATCCTGACAAATTGAAGGCTTCGATGAAAAAAGAGTCTGCCAGAACATTCTCATTCCTGTTTATCCTTGAAAGTACTGATGAGTCCTTGTAAAGTGATAATGACATGTCAAAATCCCGGAGGATTTTCTCAACTCCGGCCTGCAGCTTTTCAATATTTATATTACCCGGATTTTCTACAACCATATTATATGTAGTACCCTGTGCAAATCCTGTGAAGTTTGAATACTCAGTTTCATCCCTGCATGAGGATAAAAGTGAAATTATAATGATAAATACCGCTAATGTTCTGTTTCCCATTTAATAATATATATCTCTGTGAACCTCTGTGTATTCTCTGTGATACTCCGTGTAAGTTCTTAATTTTGTTTCACAGAGTTGCATTGAAGTATCACAGAGTTATACAGAAAATTTAAAATATGCTTATATGCCGAAATCATCAAATGCAATATTTTCAGCCGGGACACCCAGATTGTCGAGCATTTTGATAACCGCATTATTCATAACCGGAGGGCCGCAGAAGTAGTACTCAATATCTTCAGGTTCATCGAGTTTACTGAGATAGTTATCGAATAAGACCTGGTGAATGAACCCTGTCAATCCTGTCCAATTATCTTCAGGAAGCGGCTCTGAAAGGGCAAAGTTGAAAGTGAAATTCCGGAATTTCTTTTCGATAGCCCTGAATTCATCATCATAAAATACTTCCCTCAGCGATCGGGCTCCGTACCAGTATGATACCTTGCGTCCTGTTTTCAATGTATTAAAAAGGTGGAAGATATGAGATCTTAACGGGGCCATTCCCGCACCGCCTCCGATATAGACCATCTCGCTGTTTGTATTTTTTATATAAAATTCGCCGTAGGGTCCGGAAATAATAACTTTATCTCCGGGCTTTCTTGAAAAGATATAAGAGGAGCAAATACCGGGGGGAACATTCATGAACTGCTTTTTAACGTCATCCCATGGCGGAGTTGCTATCCTGATATTTAGCTTGATAAGGTTCTTTTCTGCAGGATAGTTTGCCATTGAATATGCCCGGAATGTCTCCGTATTGTTCTTAATCCCAAGCTCCCACATCTTATATTTTTCCCAATCCTCCCTGTATTCCTCCTCAATGGAAAAATCTTTAAAGGAGATTACATATTTAGGCACATCTATCTGGATATATCCTCCCGGTTCAAAATCTAACTCTTCACCTTCCGGGAGCTTTACAACAAATTCTTTAATGAAGGTTGCAACGTTGTTATTTGAAACGACTTCACATTCCCATTTTTTAATTCCCAGTATTGATTCAGGAAGTTTTATTTTCAGAGGTTCCCTTATCTTTACCTGGCATCCGAGCCTCCAGTGGTCATGCTGTTCCTTACGGGTAAAAAATCCAGTCTCGGTAGGGAGTATTGATCCTCCTCCTTCAATTATCTGACACCTGCACATTCCGCAGGTACCTCCACCTCCGCAGGCTGAGGGCAGATATATACTGTTACCTGAGAGGGCTGTCAGAAGATTTGAGCCGGGTGAAACAACCAGGTCACGATCATTGATATGCAGAGTGATATCCCCTTTAGGGGACAATTTATCCCTGGCCACAAGAAGCATAAAAACAAGGAGCAAAATTATAATGAGAAAGACAATTATACTTAGTAGAGTAGTTCCGGCAGTAGTTATACCTAATATCATAATTTAAAAAACTTTGTTAAATTTTAATGCCCATAAATCCCATAAATGCCATTGCCATCAGGCCGGTCAGGATAAAAGTAATACCAAGGCCCCTCAGAGGTGCCGGTACATTGCTGTACTTCAGTTTCTCCCTGATTGCTGCAATCCCCACAATAGCAAGCATCCATCCGATTCCTGATCCGACTCCGAAAACAGTAGCCTCCGCAACATTGGAATACTCTCTCTCCTGCATAAAAAGAGCAGCACCCAGGATAGCGCAGTTTACAGCAATGAGCGGAAGAAAAATCCCCAGTGAATTATAGAGGGCAGGGCTGAATTTTTCGACAATCATCTCAACAAGCTGAACCATTGCAGCTATAACAGCTATGAAGACCATAAAAGTCAGGAAGCTGAGATCGACATCTGCAAATCCTTCTCCGAACCAGATCATAGCACCTTTCTTCAGGACATACTTTTCTACAAGAAAGTTAACAGGAACAGTAATAAGAAGGACAAATACTACCGCAACACCTAGTCCGATCGCGGTTTTAACTGTTTTTGAAACAGCAAGAAAGGAACACATGCCCAGGAAAAAGGCAAAAATCATATTGTCAATAAAAATTGACTTTATGAATATATTTAACAGGTTTTCCATGACTTTTCTTTATTATTTCTCAACCAGACTATTATCCCTGCTTCTCTGGAACCATATAATAAAACCAACAACAATAAGCGCCATTGGAGGAAGTATCATCATTCCATTATTTTCGTACCCTATCGAATAAAATCCCAGTTTCTCGAACACCGGGTATCCGTAAATTGTACCTGACCCAAGCAATTCTCTGAAAAAGGCTACGATAATCAGGATTATTCCATATCCGGCTCCGTTCCCGATTCCATCTATAAATGAAGGCCATGGTTTATTAACCATTGCAAATGCTTCGAGACGGCCCATCAGGATACAGTTGGTAATGATAAGTCCGACAAATACGGAAAGCTGTTTGCTCACATCAAAAACATAAGCCCTGAGGAACTGGTCAACAAAGATCACCATAGTTGCAATTACTACCAGCTGTACAATAATCCTTATCCTGTCAGGAATATATTGTCTCATGGCAGCAATAATAGCATTTGAAACCGCCACTACTATCGTTACTGATAGCGCCATTACAATTGCCGGTTTGAGCTTTACAGTCACAGCCAGAGCAGAGCATATGCCAAGCACCTGAACTGTGATCGGATTATTCATACCGAGTGGAGCAGTAAAAAGTTTTAAATTCCTGGCCGAGAACATCGGCTCATTTTCCAGGTTGCCCATATTCTAATTTCTGTTTTTAAAGAGATAATCATTATATTTTGAAATGCAGTCAAGGAGCATTTTTTCAAGGCCTTTGCTTGTTATTGTGCCTCCTGATATGGCATCAACGCCATGAATATCGTTCGGACCAGCACCGCCTTTATGTACTTGTATTGAGACAAACGTCCCATTGTCGAAAAGTTTCTTTCCCGGGAACATCCCTTCAAAGGCTGATGTATTTATCTCTGCACCCAGTCCCGGGGTTTCTCCTTTATGATCAAAAGTGACACCATAGATTGTACTCATATCAGACTTCAGTGAGACATAACCATAGATCGGACCCCATAATCCTTTGCCTTCAACAGGAAGAATCAATACCTTTTCGCCGTCGTCGGGGATTGCTCTGAAAACAGGAAGATACTGGTCTTCAATCGGCTTCTTCTGTTCATTTCTGAGCACAACTGTAAATGCATCCACCCCGTCAACCGACTCCCCTTTCGGATTCAGGACAAAGCTCTCTTTAATGTACTTATCATAAAGATCTTCAGTATTATCACGGGTAGCAGGCACTCCAATGGATTCAAGCATGCTTTTCTTTTTCTCGATCTCCAGATTTTTTTCCTGAGCGGGCTGGAGAAGTGTGGCAGCCAATGACAGTAACGTTGCCACAGAAATAACCATTACTGTCGAAAAGATAAAAATATATCTGTTACTGAATTGCTTCATTTATTTAAATTTTTGTGGTTACTATAGCCCGTTTTAGCCTTTTCCTGATACTCGACTCTATGACATAATAGTCTATCAGAGGTGCAAACAGGTTCATAAGGAGAATTGCAAGCATAACTCCTTCAGGATAAGCAGGATTCAGAACTCTTA
This sequence comes from Bacteroidales bacterium, assembly GCA_025454795.1. GTDB lineage: Bacteria > Bacteroidota > Bacteroidia > Bacteroidales > VadinHA17 > LD21. The sequence goes on from JALONT010000002.1 coordinate 7,472, forward strand.
TCAGTAATGACAGAACTCCAATCATAAAACCGTAAATCCATTTGCCTTTTTCAGTCTGGGCCCCCGAAACAGGATCTGTAGCCATAAAAACAGCTCCGAAAGCAAATCCGCCCATAACAAAATGATAATAGAAAGGCAATTCCATATAGCTATTGGCTGAAGTTGCATTCATGAGGAGCCCCATTCCAAGTCCCCCGGCAAAAACGCTTAACATAATCTTCCAGCTTCCGACGCCTGTAACAATCAGTATAATGGCACCTATCAGAATTGCCAGAGTTGATGTTTCTCCAATGGACCCGGGGATTGTCCCGAGAAACATATGCATGAATGATGGCAGTTTTGTAATTTCACCAGCAGCACATAATGACAATGGTGTAGCACCTGAAAATCCGTCGATTACATTTTTCCCTGCAGTTAATCCTTCTGTCCAGACATTATCTCCGGTCATCCATGCCGGATAACTGAAGAAGAGGAATGCCCTTGCAAGAAGAGCCGGATTAAAGACATTCATTCCCGTTCCTCCAAAAACCTCTTTACCAAGAATAACAGCAAAAGTTGTTGAAAGTGCCAGCATCCACAAAGGAACGTCTATTGGCATAATCAGCGGGATGAGCAGTCCGGTTACAAGAAAACCTTCATTGATCTCATGACCCCTGATCTGCGCAGCAATAAACTCTATTCCCAATCCGGTGACATAGCTCACAATTATCAGTGGAAGGATTTTAAGAAATCCAAACCAGAATGACACTAAGATCGTTGCTTCAATATCTATTGATCTGTAATGCTGAAAACCAACATTATAAGCACCAAATAAAAGAGCCGGTAACAAGGCAATTAACACAACTGTCATTGTCCGTTTAAGGTCAATGCTGTCTCTTATATGTGATCCCTTTGATGTAACCTTGTTGGGAACAAACATAAATGACTCGAAACCTTCAAAAACGGAGCGTAGCATTGAGAACCTGCCCCCCTCTGTAAAATGAGGTTTCAGTTTATCTAATTTGTTTCGTAAAGAACTCATTATGTTATTTTATCTCGTTTCTAATCCATCTCTTTTTTCATCAGATCCAGTCCGTTCCTGACTATGGATTGAATCTCGATTTTAGAAGGACAAATGAACTCACAGAGGGCAAAATCCTCTTCAGCCACTTCATAAATTCCGAGATTCTCCATCATATCAATATCACCTGCGAGGATTGCCTTAAAAAGCTGCATCGGATAAATATCCATAGGAACAACTTTCTCGTACTGTCCTGTAACAACAAATGCACGCTCTCCTCCATGGAAATTTGTATCAGGAGAATAAACCTTTTTCGGAAACAGGCTTGAAATGTATGTCCTGGAAAAGCTAAGTTTATTTGCACCTGGTGCTGCCCATCCAAAGAATTCGTAATGATCGCCTTCAGGGATGACAGTGATCTGCGAATCATAGTACCCGAGGAATCCTTCTGAAGAGATCATATTTCCTGTTAGCACGTTACCGCTAATATATCTGACATTCCCCGGATTTACATTATTTAATACTAAAGATGATATGGAAGCACCTGAGAGAATCTTATAATATTGCGGAAGGATCACCGCTGATCCTGTCAGCGCTACAATCCTCTCGGGTTTGTAAACACCTTCCCTGAAAAGCCTGCCTATTGCAATAACATCCTGTAAATTTACATACCAGACTACCTCTCCTTTATTAATTGGATCCAGATGGTGAATGTGTACACCAACATTACCAGCAGGATGAGGACCTGAAAAATATGAAAAATCGACTCCATCCGTGCTGCTGAGAATTTCAGATGGTGAAACAATACCGTTCAGCACCAGATTCACTTTCCCGTCGGTAAGCTTTGAAATTGCTGAAATACCTGTCTGAAACAGATCTGCCCGGGAATTGTCCATTATGAAATTAAAATCCGGAGCAAGCGGAGCAGTATCAAATCCTGAAATGAAAATAGATTTCGGAACATCAGAAGGCTTTGCAATAATATGGTAGGGACGTTGTCTGACCGCCGGCCAGAGACCCGATAACTGAAGATGCTCCTTTATCTTTTCCCTGGTTAAGGTAGCCGGATCAGCTTTTCCAAAGTCGATAAAATCATTCCCGGATTTTTCAACAACTACTTCAAGCATCTTGCGGCGGTCACCTCTTTCTACGGATAATACTTTCCCGGAAACCGGTGATGTGAATAATATTTCCGGATGCAGCTTATCATGAAACAGAGGAGATCCTGCCTTTATATTATCGCCCGTCTTAACATTCAGCTTTGGTATAAGACCGGGAAAATCGACCGGCTTTACACCAAAAATAGAAGGATTTATTTCACCGGCAACCATCTTTTCGGCAGCACCCCGGATCCGGATATCAAATCCTCTCTTCAACCTGATTCTTTTGGTCATTTTAATGTAATATGATCTTATTAAAATAATTCTTGGATATTAGAGTCCTGTTAATAAATTAACAATGGGTACAAAAGTATAAATAGCTGAGGATATTATTTCAAATATGCTAAATATGATACAACAAATTTGCACTATTTTTGTTAACACATTCCCGGTGATAGATCTTACTCAATGCACGGATTATTGATTTTTAACTTTCTGTTTGCCCTGATAGTGAATTTATTCCAGAACTTACCTGTTGAAGTTCAGGAGTATGAACCGGATTCAGGGTATTATACAAATAGCGTTCTGGACAATAGAATAAAAACCGTTCAGCTTTATAAGGAGGGATGGAATCTCTCTTACCCGGTCATTAAGCTGAATAGTGACGAAAAACTTATATTACAATTCGATCTGCTTGATAATCAGATTGAATCTTATGACTATACTTTCATTCACTGCGATAAGGATTGGAACAGATCCGACATTTTTAACAATACCTACCTCGAAGGCTTTCCCGATAATCAGATCGAAGATGTAAGGCCTTCATTCAATACAACAGTAAATTATACTCACTACAAAATTATATTCCCCAACGACCGAATCAGGTTTACACTTTCAGGGAATTATATTGTGTGTGTCTATCCATACGGTAAGCCTGATAAACCGGTTCTGATTCAGCAGTTTGTTATCACAGAGAACGGTGCCGGCATAAATATCTCCACACACAGACCCCGGATGACAGATGCCGATAATGCCAGGCAACAGGTAGATTTTACGATTACCCTGACCGGACTCAATATTATTGATCCATACAGAAATATTTATTCTTTTATTCTTCAAAATGGCCGATGGGGTAATGCGAAAAAAAATCTGAGACCCGATTTATTCGGAAATAATGAAGTCAAATACAATTCACTATCCGAAAAAAACATCTTTAACGGAGGGAATGAATTCAGGTACTTCGATATAAAAAGCATAAGGTATCAGTCAGAATTCATCAAAAGAATTGATTTCTTGTCACCTTATTACCATGTTTATCTTTTCCCTTCTGAAAACAGGGAGTCAAAACCATATTTTTACTGGCAGGATTTCAACGGTAAGTACTATATTGCTTCCCAGGAGGGCAGAGACTCTGAGACTGATGCAGATTATGTTAACGTATATTTCACCCTTCATTCAAAGTACAAGGTTGCAGGAGGCAAAATGTATGTCTCAGGAAATCTTAACAACTGGGCGTTCGATGATAATAACCTAATGATCTACAATCCTTTACTGGAACAATATGAGTGTACTATGTTGTTAAAACAGGGCTGGTACAATTATGAATATGTGTTTTTGGCGGATGGTGACAAGGAGGGCACGGCAACAAAATTCGAAGGAAGTCATTATGAAACGGAAAACGATTATCTGGTAATTGTTTATTACAGGAATCCGCGCGAAAGATACGACAGGGTCATTGGCTCAGTAACAGCTAATACGCTCAATCGTATATCCTACTGATCTTTGCTATGTGTATCAATACCATACTGCATATATATGGTATGTCTCAGCGTTTTAAGGATCTCATCCATATACTCATCAACAGCCCTGACAGAACCAGGCAGTGTATAGATCAACGAATTTCCGATAATACCTGCTACACCTCTGCTCAGAAGAGCATTTGGTTTTTCTGTTCCGTACCTGATCCTGATGAATTCCATTATTCCGGGTATCTCTTTTACAAGTAAAGGTTTCACGGTCTCTACTGTTATGTCCCGGGGACCAATTCCTGTCCCACCGGTAGTTATTATAACGTTATAAATATTTCCGGCACTCTTCAGGAGTTCTTCAAGAGTTGAAGAATCATCTGGGATAAGCTTCAGACTTATATTGCACTTCCATCCCTCAGAACTGAAAAACTCAGCTAATCTTTCTTTCACACGCGGGCCACTTAAATCTTCATACTCTCCCCGGTGAGCCCTGTCGCTGAGAGTGACAACAAGTGTTTCATATGTTACTGGCAGATTCATTTCTTTAGTTTTTCTGTGAGTTCTATTTTGTCAATGACCATGTTTTTGTCGACAGCCTTGCACATGTCATAAACAGTAAGCAGTGCAATTGAGACTGCAGTCAATGCTTCCATTTCCACACCTGTCTTTCCGGTGCAGCGAATTTCACTTTCAGCTGCGATACCGGAGGTATCAATAGTCAGATCGACCCTGATATTTTCGAGAGCAATATTATGACAAAGGGGAATAAGAGTACCGGTTTCCTTTGCTGCATTTATACCTGCAATCCGGGCTACAGCCATAACATCTCCTTTTTTAAGCTGGTTCTTATGGATAAGAATAATAGTTTCGGGATTAAGTCTTATATGTCCCTGGGCTTTGGCAATCCTGGTCTGGATATCCTTATCGCCAACATCAACCATTACAGCTTTGCCCTGTTTATCAGTATGTGTAAGATCCTTCATAACATCTATCCTCCTATATTAAAAAATTCGCCTGTCAGATTAGTTGTACCGCATGCCGGTTTTAACTCTATTGCTTTTTTTATTGCTTCTTCATATCCTATCTCCCTTATATCAAATTCGATGTCGTTGAACAAACATGGTTTTAATTTTCCGTTGGCGGTAAGTCTTAACCTGTTGCATAAAGAACAATTGCCCCCGGTACCACCAACAACTGTTGTGAAATGGCCGCTAACAAGGTCCATTTGTTTTATATATCTTATTACCAGATTATTCCTATGACAAAAATCAGTCACCCCAACAGCATCAGCCTCCTTTCTTGATTCCTTTACGACACAATTAATTTTAACCGGAAGCAATCCTGCTTTTCTGGCTGCTTCAATGCCTTCGAGAACATCGTTGACACTACCTCCTCTGGTGACAAAGGAGTATTTCACAGGATCGATTGTGTCGAGACTGATATTAACCCTGTGGAGACCGGCACTCTTCAGATCAGAAGCGAACTTTTTCAGGAGTATTCCGTTGGTTGTCATCGAAAGATCTTTAATCCCCTCAATTGCAGATATCATCTTTATAAGAGTCACAATTCCTTTCCGGACAAGTGGTTCTCCTCCCGTGATCCTGACCTTCGTGACACCGCTTCCAACAGCGACTTTAGTAAATTCAGAGATTTCATCAAATGAAAGGATATCCTCATGTCTGAGAAGCTTAATTCCCTCTTCAGGCATGCAGTAGAGGCATCGCAGATTGCACCTGTCAGTTACCGAAATGCGCAGGTAATTTATTTCCCTGTCAAATCTGTCGTACATTTACTAGTTCTCCTTTCTCAATATCAGTAATGCCAATCTTAAGCATTATTATTCCGTATGAATCAGTCAGAGCAGAAATATGTGCTGAACCATGAAACTCAACAGGAGATACATAACCATCATGCGTGACAGTTACAGGGATAAAAGCCATCCTGTCGGCATATTTCCTGGAAAACTTTTCTTTCATGGGAAGTCTTATATTCAGTTGTTTCCATTCATGTCCCATCATTTTATAGATCAGTGGTCTTACAAGCATTTCAAATTGCATGAATGAAGATACCGGATTTCCCGGTAATCCAAACACAACAGCTTTCTGATGTACACCAAAGGTAGTTGGTTTCCCGGGTTGCACAGCTACCCTTGAAAAGAGAATTTTTACACCAGCCCGCTCAAGTACTGACGGGATAAAATCAAAATCACCCATCGAAACTCCGCCTGTTATAAGTACCAAATCGTTTCCTGATATTGCTTTACTTATTACTGAAAATGTTTCCTCCTTATCATCCCTGGCAATGCCATAATAATTGGCTGAAGTACCTGACCGTTCTGCCTGTGCCATTAACTGAAAAGCATTGCTGTTCCTGATCTGCGCCGGGCCCGGGACTTCAGAGGGTTCCACTAATTCATCACCTGAACTGATGACTGCAACTTTTACCATCTTGCTGACAATCACACTTGTATGACCTGCCGATGCCATTACTGCAATATCCTGTGGCCTGATGATCCTTCCCGGTTTTAGAACTACGTCTCCTCTTTTTACATCTTCTCCCTTTATGGCAATGTTCTCTTTCTTAAAAGTCCCGATGAACTTTACCTTTCCTGTAGAACTGATTGCAGTATCCTCAACCATTATGACGCAATCGGCACCCTGAGGAACAATTGCCCCGGTCATTATCCTTGAGCACTGATTATTGCCAATTGACTTTCCCGGAGCTGTTCCGGCTGGAATAGTTTCAAGTATCTCGAGCTCATTCTCAAGATCAATCCTTTGGCAGGCAAATCCGTCAACTGACGACTTATTAAAAGGAGGCATGTCTATGTCACATGTTACGCTTCCGGCAAGTACCCGGTTCAGTGACTCTGTAAAGGGTATCTTTTCAGTACTGGTGCTGAAAGCTGATTTCAGTACAGTTTCGTAAGCCTGTTCAAAAGTTATCATTTCCATACTACTTTCTGCTTTTTCCTAAACTACCTAACCCCTTGGCCCTCTCTCTGATTCACATGTACTCACCCCCCGGCCCCCTTCTCTGCTGCAAAGAAGGGGGAGGAAGAAAGTCTTAAAGTATTTAATAGCAACTTATTATCTTAATCTTTTATCTTTTGTCTTTTGTCTTTTGTCTTTTGTCTTTAAACATTACCTCCCAGAACAACACCTGCTTCGGCCGGGAAACTGATCCACACTTCCGACATATCGCTTATATTCAGCTTCTTAAAGTCATCAAGAGAAATATCTATATAAAACATCTCCCCGGCATCAACCATTACCTCCATTCCCGTTTCGGAAGGAAGTATTTCCTTTATGATCCCTTTAAAATGGTTATCATTTCCTTTATAAGGTTCTCCGTTCTGAATCTTTATTGCATCATTTCTGAGGATCATGAGACCTTCTTCAGGGTAATTATCTTTTGCAAGGCTAAACACCAGGTTACCATCGCAGCGGGCTTTCCATTTCCCATTTTCATTAAAGAACTTTACCCTGAAGAAATTTTTTATTCCGGCATACCTTGCGACAAATTTATTAACAGGCTTTTTGAATACAATATCCGGGGTTCCTTCCTGGATAATGTGTCCGTTATGGATCACTCCCACGCGTGTTGCAAGACTTACAGCTTCGCCATAATCATGAGTAACATGAACAATTGTGAGTCCTTTGCGGTTAAGCTGCCTCAAAGTTCTTTTAATATCATCTTTAAGACTGGCATCTATTGAGGCCAGAGGCTCATCAAGAAGAAGCAACTTTGGTGATGTTATCAGTGTTCTGGCCAGTGCTACTCTCTGAAGCTCTCCTCCTGACAGGTTCATTGTAAACCTGTTTAACAGGTGGCTTATGTTCAGCTCTTCTGCAATAATTTTAACCTTACCACCTATTGCTTTCCTGCTTAGGTTTCTGCAATGCAAAGAATATGCAATATTCCCGAAAACTGTCATATTCGGAAAGATAGCGTAATCCTGAAAAACCAGTCCTATGTTTCGATCCTGGATCTTCTTTCTGGTAATATTCTCATTATCAAGCCATATCTCACCTGAGTCGGCCTCATTGAGCCCTGCAATAAGCTCCAGGAGCTGGGTCTTGCCTGACCCGGACCTTCCCAGAAGAACAAAATATTCACCTGCCGGTATATTGATATTAATATCGGTGAGGGCAAAATTGCCAAGTTTCTTGCATATATGGCTAAGTTTCAGCATCAGGCAATAAATGTGTTTCCTTTTTTCGTACCGATATGAGGCGCAAAAGTATAAAAACAGCCAGAGCAATAACAATAAACAGAACTGAAGCGGGTCTGGCATATTTCAGTCCGAATGAACTGAATCTTTCATATATAAGTACTGGTGCAATCATCGGATGGTAAGCTACAATTACCACAGCTCCAAATTCACTCATTCCCCTGGCAAACATCATTATAAATCCCGTCATAATGCTTCTCCAGGCAAGAGGAAGAGAGATTGAGAAAAAAACTCTTGAGCGGCTTGCTCCCAGGCTAAGTGCTGCTTTTTCAAGTCTTTCGGGAACTGCAGCAAAACCATCCCGTGCCGAATTGATCATAAAGGGAATACTTACGAATGCCATCGCGAGTGCGATTCCTGCAGGATTATTGATCAGTGAAAGTCCCAGTAAATCTGCCGTTTTTCCAAGAAATCCATCACGGGAAATAAATCCCAGTATTGCAATACCGGCAGCTGTATGAGGAAGAACAATTGGCAGATCGATAATTCCCTGTACAATGTTTTTAAACGGAAAATTCCTGCGAGCCAACAGCCATGAGAGTGGGATTGCCCCGAAAGCGAATAAGAAGGTTGCAGCAAAAGAGACCCATAATGTTAGCCAGATACTTCTCTGAACCTCTTTATCGTTTACTGTCTCGAGCAATTCGTGGCCCCCGGTATGGAGGAACATACCTGCCAGCGGTGCCAGAATAAACATCAGCACCAGTGATGAGAGTATCAGCAATATCCAGTTAAACGGATTATATTTAATCATTTCAGACTATCAGTGTATTTGTTCTTTTAAATATATTCTGAGTTGAACAGGGATCATTTCCTGTTGCTCGGTACTGAATGGAATTATAGGTTTCTGACCATTCCTTCTGAAAATTTCCATCCCCTCATCACTCAGCATGAACGCAATAAAATCAATGGCTGCTTCGCTTTGCGGGGCATCCTTAAGGACTGCAAGACTATAATTTATATATTCACCGTTTACTGTCATCTTACTATTTGGTGTACTTCCGGTAATATCCAGGGAAACGGAACTGTAAATTTTATTATTCCCTGGATTACCAAGATTGATATCATCAGGAAGTTCAATGTACCTTAAATTGTGTTGTATTGCAACCGACTTATACTGAAACATATAATCAACAGCATTCGATTCAATCAGGGCAACCAGGTCGACCTCTTTCGGCCTGATGAATTCCCTGTTTTTAAAGGTCAGTTTGTCTTCAAGTCCTGGCATTCCATAATATTTCTCTGCAAGTTTAAAGACTATTACTGTTCTGTATCCACAGGGGTCAGAATCAGGATCAGACCTGGAAAAGGTGACATCCTCTCTTAGCAGGATATTCATCCAGTTTACCGAATCAATTTCTTCGGCATATCCCGATTTATCCTGGAATGCAATTACAATTTCATTTGTTGCAAATCTTATGCTCCACGATGCATAATCAGGGATAATAAGCTTGTTTATAACAAAATAGTCGGCAGAAGCAATTATGTCACATGGTTTCTTTAGTTCGGTTATTTTGCGGGCACAAACAAGACTTCCTGCGGCTTCCAGAAGGAATTTCACACCGGGATTCCTTTTTTCATATTCGGATGTCATCTGCTTAAAAGGGACTGAAAGGCTTCCGGCATGAAAAATTATTATCTCTTTTGGCTTTGTTTGTTTACCGGTATTACAGCCAGACAGAACCAGGAATAAAATTGTAATATAAAAAAGCAGGTATCTCATTTCCTGTCTGCTATTTCATTAAATTCTATTACAAATATATGATTTGTTGGGAGAGAAGTGTCTATTGGTAGTTCTTAACTACTTCAATCACTTCGGGAAGATCCATTCCTATTTTCGTTAAGAATTCAATTGTCGGAACCCCGTTTTTATTCCAGCCACGTCGTTTATAAACAGCATCTCTCAGCGATTCATACTGATCCTCACGATAATGTCTGAGGACTTTCATTTTTTCTTCAGTTGTTTTACCAGCCGGATTGAACCCGGCTTTTTCAATAAGTTGCTTATCATATCGTTCCGCACGTGATTCATATTCCTCTATGGTAACGGGCCCTGCAGCACGGTAGGGCTGGTTGTCATGGATCCTTGTGCCATATCCCCGTCTGAGGTTAAAAATCCTCTGGAAATTATATACCCTTTCTGAGTCTTCAACAAGGCGTTTCTTATCAAACTCCCTGCCGGTAACTGCTTTATATATAGCTACATAATTGTCAACATGCTCTGGAACTTTTGCCGGCTCATCAGCCTGGGCATTGGTTTCAGGTTCAACATCATTCCACGGGAGCTTGCAGAGCCCTACGAGTCCAAACCATGTCCGGAACATCGGGAAATAATGTAATGCTTCAGCTTTGTTTTCAAATGTCGGTATCTGATTATTGACCATATCCATAAAGATCAGCCAGGCTTCATCGTGCTGTGGTCCCTTGTTGGTCAGAGCAAAACCGCCCTGCTGGGCAAGAGACTCTTTTGGCATGTACTGTGAATATTCAAGTCCCTTGTTCTCCATTCCGATATCATTCAGGAATGCAGGATCGCCCCAGTTGTTTTTAATGAACATCTCTTTCATTTTGTGCACACCCTGACCAGCAGTCAACCCGAATCCTTCACCCCTTGCCACCTGATGAAGCATTTCGAGTGCATCTTTGGAATTTCCGAATTTAAGATCGAGCCCGCCTGTTCGTTCCCTGTTAAGAATGCCATTTTCAAAACATTCCATGATGAAAGCCGTAAGTGTGCTCCAGGTAATGGTACAGATACCGTATGTATCACAGTAAAAGTTTGTTTCAATAATATAATCGGGGTCAAAAATTCCACAATTGGCACCCAGCCCGGCAGCATTTTCATATTCCGGACCATCAACAATAACTGTCTGCCCTTTATAAGGACCTGTCTTTACTATATAATCGTCAATTCTTTTACTGCATGACATGTTGCAGCCAATCCAGCACCCGTCCGGAGTATTCTGAGTGAAGTTTCTTTTCCATACTGAAGAATCAATTTTATAAGCATCCGGATGGCTGCCATATTTATAGTTCATCGTCGGAAGAAGGTCATGATCATTCATGATCTCCATAAGATGTGCCGTTCCTACCTGTCTCATCTGGCACTGCTTATCGTCAAGCTCACGGATCTCCCTGTTAAACCTCTTCCCTCTCTCCATGATTGTTTCAAGATCGACGACATTGTTAAGGTTCCCTTTTACTCCCGGGATCTTGCAAACGAGGGCTTTGATCTTCTTATTTCTGAATACTGTTCCTATACCTCCCCTTCCTGCTTGCTTAAGACGCACTTTCTTCTTTTTAGGATCATAAAAACTGAAATTGAGCATGCCGATGAGCGAATGTTCTGCAGCCGTACCAGTGGACACAACACCAATATTTTTCCTTTCATTCTCATTATCTGTAAAGATCTCAGTCAGTTGTTCAGCTAAAAGGTGGCTGTCAGTTGCTTCGGCAGGAGCTTCAGATATTTCTACCCTGTGGTTGATCCCGTCAATAAATACTATCACGTCATGTTCAGCTTTCCCCTGCAATTCCACTGCATCAAATCCTGAAAATTTAAGAAAAGGACCAAAAAATCCACCCACATTACTGTCAATAACAGAGTCAGTCTGCGGTGACAGACTGACCACCAGTGACTTACCTGTTCCAGAGTACTGGGTAATACCCCCAATTGGACCTGATGATATAATTATTTCATTATCAGGATCATTCCACCGGGTATCAGGTTTTGTTGCATCCCACAGCAGTCTCAAACCATATCCCTTCCCTCCGATGAATTTCTCCTTCATCACCAGTGGAACATCTTTCTCCTTTATCTCCGGAGTACCGACATTGATATAGAGTATCTTGTCTGTATAACCTTTATTCAGAGGGGTCCAGGTGTAATCCCATCCCTTTATGAGCCTGTGTTGTGCTTTAATTGTCTGAATGTCCATAAATAAATGATTATCAGTTAAAAAAGTTTATCCTAAACCAGTGAAGTCAAAGTTAAATCAATTATATCAGGTATACCATGATATTAATCAATATGTTAACTTTTACATAGCATGAGAGGTAACCTACGTACTCACTCCCTTCTTTTCCCCCACTCTAATGTCGGGAAAACTCCTTATACACATCTGTAAGAATATGATGTTAAGAAATTATTAATGTATATATGAAACTTGTTAAAATATTATTAACCACGGAGTTACACAGAGTACAAAATTAAGCACGGAGTAACACGGTATTGTAAACAGTGAAACTCAGTGAAAACTCCGTGAAACCCCGTGGTTAAAAAACATCTTAAAGGAAAATAAAAAAGATGTGTATAATGAGTAGCCTGTCGGAAAGATGGGGAAGATCGGAGGGTGAGTACATGATGATTGAAACAAATTGTATCTTTGATTTTGCGTATTAACTTACATGCATTCTTTCGATGAGATTTTCTGAAATAAAGGCACATCTTGGGAAATTCAGGATAGGGATTGCAGGAGCAGGCGGCCTGGGTTCCAACTGCGCTGTTGCACTTGCCAGAAGCGGGATAGGGACCCTGGTAATTTCCGATTTTGACACTGTTGAACCTGCAAACCTTAACCGTCAATACTTTTTTACAAACCAGGTGGGCATGATGAAAACTGTTGCCCTGAAAGAAAGTCTTTTACGAATCAATCCTGATACTGTTGTAATAGCTCACACGGAAAAACTCAGTTCAGATAACATTCCGGTAATTTTTGCCGCCTGCGATGTTGTGGTTGAGGCTTTCGACAGCGATAAGATGAAAGAGATGATTGTTGAGACAATCCAGATAAAGATGCCAGGGATACCCTTAATAATAGGATCCGGAGTGGCCGGCTGGGGTAAAAATGAAACTATCAGGTGCAGGAAGATTGATGATACACTTTATGTCTGTGGTGACGAATCGACAACAGCAGATGCAGAACTCCCTCCGATGGCTCCGAGGGTTGGCATAGTTGCAAATATGCAGGCAAACATGGTTATTGAGATTCTTATGAAAAAAACCAGAGATTATTTTCATGTATGAAGATACTATTAAACGACAGGGAAGAGTCATTCGACAGGGAGACTTTGACTGTGAGCGAAATGCTGAAGTTAAAAAAGTTCTCTTTCAGAATGAGGATAATCAAGATAAACGGAGTTCTGATATCCGGAGAGGATTACGATTCAGTAGTTATACATGAAGGAGATGTCGTCCATATGCTTTACCTGATGAGCGGGGGTTGAAAAAAATGTTGTAGGTTTGCATAGGAATGATCAGACTTAAATTCATCAATAAGCTGCCTGCAATATTCAGGAATAAATATATCCTGACCATCCTTATTTTTCTGATCTGGTTACTGCTTCTTGATACTAACAGTTTGATTTCCAGATACAGGGAGATACGCAACCTTCATCAGCTCAGAAAGGATAAAGAGTATTTTTTAAATAAAATTGAGATTGAGAAAAGCAAGCTGAAGGAACTGAGAACCGATAACCACAACCTCGAGAAATTTGCCAGGGAACAATACCGGATGAAGAAAGCTGATGAGGACCTTTATATTGTCCTTACTCCAAAGGAAGACCGGAAAATCAGGAGAAAAAACAAATAGGCCCTTTTTCTATCTTTCTAAAGAAGTTCAATTGATCTTTTGGATTCACAGAATTTAATTTATATCCGGAGATTTTCAGTAGCTCTGATGCAGCCTCTGCAACAGGTATCATTTCAAAAATCTCTTCATGGACATGATTCAGGTATTTTACAATCCTGAACATATTGAACCAATCATAAAATCTTTTTCTGAATGATTCCTTTCCGGATGTATTACTTTTTATTTCAGCAATTTTATGTAACCACTCTTCTTCAGATATAAAGGACCTTAATCCCCGGGGGAAATTTTCATAATGAAGTTTTAATTTTGCATTTGAGAATTGATAAAGAGTTTCAGCTGTTGAAAAAAGGGATCTGAGCTCTCTGAAACCATCTACATTATATGTAAGCAATAACTGTCCGCCATTTTGCATAAGCTTGGTAATTGTTGCTCCGGTGCCGAACGGCACTCTGTACGATTCCCTCGGAGAAGGATAAACCGTTGTTGAGTCAAGGTTGAAGTAGCCCCCCAGAGGCACTAGTTTCTGGATAAAATAGAAATCCTCCCCAGCCTGCTTTCGGTTCATTCCTCCCGCTCTGACATACTGATTTGCCCTGACAGCCAGAGCAGAACCTACAGTATGATAGGGATAAGGGAAGCATGAATACCTGAGTCCCTGGAGGTAATATCTCAGATGGAGCTCATAGAGAATTATATGATTATAAATTTCCTCTGGAAATTCATTACCTGAAAGAGGATGCTCAAAACTTATTGAGCATGCAGAGCGCTCTTTCCTTATAAGAAATTCATCACAGATAGAAGCGAAATAATTCTTCTCCACAGTACAGTCTGAATCAAGGCATACAATAACTCCGTAAGGATTTTCCAGGGCATCAAATCGTCGGAGGGCCTCATCCATCCCTGTCTTTCTGGCAAGACCAACTCCCCAGCCATTTATGGCAGGCTGTCCCGCATCAAAAACATAAAGCCGGAAAAAGGTACTTTTGTTAACCTTTTTCCAGCTTTCAATATTTTTAATACAGTGCCTGTTGTTCAGGAGAGCTTCCTCACCGGCATCAGCAGGTGCATTAATAACAATTATGACCTCAACCTTACAACCCGGAGGAATACATGATGCAAGAGATCCGAGAAGTTGTGATATTCCGGGTTCATTATAAGCCGGTACTACGACAATGATTCCAGTTCCTCTGTCAGGCGACTCTTTTATTCTTTCGGTGAACAGCGCCCTTTTTTCAAGCCACGCTGCAGCAAAACCCATTGCAATTATTTTTTCTCAGCCTGGTACTTTTTATTCAGTTCGCCAACCACTTTCTGAGTAATGTCGAGACCTGAATCGCCATAAAGTACGACACTTCCGAAGCTCTTGCCAAGGATATACTGGAAATTATAATCTGCTTTTTTTTCTTCGAGATAACTGGTGATATACTCAATGATCTGCCGATTCATAACCTGCTCTTCTTCAAGTAGGTTTGCCTGAAGGTTATCGCGAAGGTTTACAAGTTCCTGCTGTTGTTGAAGGAGATTTTGCTCCATTTCTGCAGCAGTTGCCCTTGTTACCAGACCTTTTGAGACTTTTTCCTGATAATCTTTGGCACCTTTTTCGTATTTGCTGCCCTTTGAATTAAGCTCAGCTTCAGCTTTTTGCTGTTTTTCAATAAGCTCTCCCCTTCTGTCGAAGAACATATCGAACTTATAGATAACTGTATCAATATTTAAATAGGCAATTCCCTGTGCGGGAGATTCTGTCTGGCTGGAATTACTGACAGGTTTTTTGCTTTTATTTCCTGTATAGTGCAGAAAATAAAGGAATGCTGTTGCAAGAAATAAAACAGCAAAAAGTATCACAGAAAGTTTCTTCATCGCAAGCTAAATATTTGTTTAACATATAGTAAGGCGCAAATATAAAACATTTAAACAATTTAGGATACAACAGGCTGAAAATTATTATGAATGGAAAAGGTGCAAGAGCGCTGGGGCTTAAGAATTGCCATTAGAATTCGGGGCAAGGTATGGCCCTGATTTTTCTTCGCTGTGAGCCGATAGTAAATGATGTGAATTCATAGATTAGAGAAATCTCATGTGCGCCACCCGTTGAGCTTAGCAGGTTTGAAACTGTGAAATCGTAACTGTATCCGATATGGAATTGCTCCGTTTTAAATCCTACCAGTCCAATAATTGCATCTCCTGCCTGAGATGTCACAAATGGAATTCCCCTGTACCACAATCCGAAGATCAGAGGATCCTTATAATAATAGAGTCCTATATCGGTTTGATAAAATCTGGCTTGTTTCTGGAAATTCATGGCAACGGACAGAACCTCTTTGAGCTTGGTACGCAGACGGGTTTTCTTAAGTATCTGGACCCCGCCGTAAAGATTAAATTTTATCGGGACCTTAGCCTCGTCCCCATAGAAAGAAGTCTTGGGAACCAGCAGGTGGTCGAGTGTGAAGCCGCCCCAGATCCTGTCGTTGTAAACAAGAGCCGATGTTGCAAAATCAACATCAGCAACCTTATCGAACGGGGGAGGTGTAACTGGCGGTGTTGTCCCGCTTCCGCTTATCTGACTGTTAAAGACCAGTTTATAAATATCGAGTCCAAGATAGTAGAATTTGAAGTTGACACCCGGTCTGATATGCCATTCCCTGTTGATATTGAAGTCGTACGAGTATAGAAGTCCGATATTTGTAGTACTCAGGTCTCCGGAACCTGCAACATCGTATGTTGCCAGTACGCCAATTCCGGAATTAAAGTTGGGCATGGCTTTATCGAATGCAAAACTATATGTGTGAAAAACACCCGGAATTGCCGGCCACTGATCTCTGTAGTTCATTGAAAACCTGTACTCTTCAGTAGCACCTGCGAAAGAGGGAGAAAGATAAAGCGGATTGGCATAAAACTGAGAGAATGTCGGATCCTGACTATATCCATCTACAAATAGAATGAATGTCAGTAGCAGTATATTTAATATCCTCCTAAACAAAGTTGATCCTGTTAGGTTTACTCGACGAAAATAGTGAAACCATTTAACAATTCCTTACTATTTAACGAATTTTTACCCCTAAAATTTTAAAACCAATATGAATTTTTAATGAAGAGCGGGTAAATTAATATGAAGAACTATTATCTGGTGATTGATGAGAAAATGTATATCTCTGTGTTTACCTGCATATTATGATCAGTTTTTCAGAAGAGTGACATCTCCCATTTTAGTAAAAGATTCTCCATTTATAAAATTACCACGTACTTTCCAGACATAGACGCCGGGATCACTCAACTGACTTTTGTAATAACCGTCCCAGCCGATATTTATATCATTGCTTTCGAATAAAAGTATTCCTCTTCTGCTGAATATCCTTAACTGATATTCAGAAACACCTGTGAAAACAGGATGAAAAACCTGGGCTATTTCGTCACTCTTTAATGAATAATAACCGTTTGAAGGTCCGTTTGGATTGGGTATGAATGCATTAGGAAAATAAATAAAATATCCTGAACCGGAAAATGCATTTGTTACAATTATTGAATCGGAACAGCCGGACTCAGAAGTGGCAATAAGTGTAACGGAATACCTGCCGAACTTCCTGTATTGGTGCCTGGGTTCAAAGAGTTCCGAATTATTTCCGTCTCCGAAATCCCAACTGTACCTGACAGCATCAGACGAAAGATTATGGAAAATAATCTCATCATCCGGGATTATAGCATATTCAGGTACAATTTCAAACCTGGCAACCGGGAGTGGATGTACTGTAATTATTTCTGAAGAGAGTGACATCCTGCCATTGGGACCGAAAGAATGAAGCATTACATTGTATTCACCCGGAAGATCAAACAACCATTCAGTCTCTTTCTCTATCGAATATCCTCCGTCTCCGAATGTCCAGCGGCATGAGTCGCAGGAGCGATCAATGTTCATGAATTTAACTCTCAGAGGTGTGCACCCTTCCTTAAGAGATGATTCAATAAGGCTTCCTGTGATCTTAGTTCCGCCCTGGAGCTTATTCCTGTCGGTAGCCGTATCATAGAAAAGCCCTTCTTCTGGTAAAGAGCTGACAACTCCGGACGGAGCAGAAACACTTTTTCCCTGTATTGGATTATTCTGCCGGGTTTTCTTATTAATAACGCCGGATGAATTTCCTGAAATTTTCTTTTCACTAATACCTGAATTACTGATGTTCTCACCCGGAGTCCTGACCTGAGACTGCGAAGTATCCGGATTTTGATCATTGATGATCGCTGATCCCCGTATCTCAGTTGAATTAACAGGAGCATCTTTTTCAGTATTACCGTTACCTGAAACAAGAATCAATGCAAGAGCAGCTCCGGCAACAGCTATACCTCCGGTGTACCAGATATTGAACCTGGCCGGATTAAAACGGAGAAATTCCCTTCTTCCAAGCCTGCTCATAAGTTGTTTACCTGCAGACTGAGAAGGGATAACTTCTGCGTTTTCAAGCTTCTGCCTGAATAACTCCCTCAACATTTTATCTTCCTTTGCTTCTTTCAATGTATTTAGTGTCCAATTTTTGTTTTCATTTATCACCAGAAGAATAGCTGCTCTTCAATTTCCCCAGTTTATTGAGTTTATCTCTTAAAACCGCTTTTGCCCTGCTATATTGCGATTTCGACGTGTTTGTATCGATTCCGAGCATCTCAGCAATCTCCTTATGTTTATATCCTTCAACAGCATAAAGGTTGAATACCATTCTGTAACCGGCAGGCAGCTCATTCATCACTTTGTGTAGCTCATCAGCTGTAAAAAAGTCCTCCTCAAAGCTTGAAACTCCTGTTTCTGCAGACACAAATTCCTCAATTTCAACATGATACCTGAATTTCAGGTTTTTATGATAATGAGTTATTGCCGTATTGACTGCAACCTTTCTCAACCATCCTATAAAAGAACCTGTTCCTGAGAAATCTTCTATATTGAAAAAGATCTTTAGAAAACTCTCCTGTAAAATATCCTCCGCCTCTGCCTTATCAGTAGCATACCTGAGACAAATACCCAGAAGAAAACGCGAATATCTGTCGTAGAGCAGTTGCTGCGCTTTTCTCTCATGCTTCGCGCATCCTTCTATTATTTGCTGGTCGCTCATCATATAAAGAGGCCATTTTTAAGACAGTGTAATAAAAAAAATGGTTGCACTATCTGGAAAATTAATTCAAATTAAATAATTTCATCTTTGAAAACACCTTTTATCAATGACAAAGGTCATTAAAAAATGAATCAGGATCAGTTTTATTAGCGTTTTATTTAAGATTGTATTTTTCACTATTTATCATTCGAATATGTTCAACAAATTCATTGCAGCAATATTGCCTTATTTCCCGAAGAAATTTATCTGGATATTTTCACGGGTTTATATTTC
The DNA here is from genome assembly GCA_025454795.1 of Bacteroidales bacterium. Taxonomy (GTDB): domain Bacteria; phylum Bacteroidota; class Bacteroidia; order Bacteroidales; family VadinHA17; genus LD21. Next base: position 26,511 of record JALONT010000002.1, read on the forward strand.
CGGGGAAACGATTGATGACGCAATCCGTGTATCAAAGGACCTTAACCGCAATAAGATCAAAGTAACACTCGACGTACTTGGCGAATTCATTAAAAACCTTGAAGAAGCCGAAACTAATAAGAAGGAATACCTTGACACCATTGACATTACGTATAAAAACGGTATTGACGGAAATTTCTCCGTTAAGCCTACAAGTTTCGGACTCCTCATTGATAAGGATATCTGTCACCGGCATATCAGGGAGATAGTAGCTAAGGCTGCTTCCTATAAGGGATTTATCAGGATCGATATGGAGGATTCTCCGTGCACCGACCTGGAAATTGAACTCTTCCGAAAGCTTAAGGTTGAGTTCCCTGCGAATGTGGGGCTGGTAATCCAGGCATATCTTAAAAGAACCATGAATGATATTAAAGGACTAGCTGATCTGAACAGTGAAGCTGTACCTTTAAGTTTCAGACTTTGTAAAGGTATTTATGTTGAATCCGAAACAATAGCTTACAAAAAATATGAAGAGATCAATCAGCATTTCCTTGAGGATCTTGAATTTATATTGAAAAACAAGATACATGTGGGTATTGCCACCCATGACAAAGCCCTTATTGATGGTGCATATAAATTGCTTGAAAAATATAATGTCCCGAAGCATCTTTATGAATTCCAGATGCTTTATGGTGTTACCCCTAAGCTTCGGGAAAACATAGTAAATGACGGACATTTAATGAGGGTTTATGTTCCGTTCGGTGAAAAATGGATTTCCTATTCAACCCGTCGCCTGAAGGAAAACCCAAAGATGGTAAGCCATATTATAAAGGCGATCTTTGTTAAGGGGTAGGTAGTAATTGGCGACAGGAGACAGGCAACAGGGTGCCCTGTTAAACTTTTTTATCTCCCCTGTTTCAACTTTTCCAGGAATTTCCTATGTATCTGATTCACCTCTTGCTCCGTCAGATGCGGTTGCAGCGGTTCCGGTTTACCGGGTAAACCATTCATCAGCATATATGCAGCAGGAACAAGTAACAATGGGCTTATACCGACAATCCTGTCTGACGGAATCTGTCCCTTTGAATATGCATCATTTCGCTGCTGCTGACGAATGATTTCATAATTAACTGAAGGATCACCAGTCTTATTCGATGTCATGCGTCCCTGGTAAGCAGAGACTGCCATGTTGTATTTTGCATATTCCACATCAGTACTTGCTTCTGCCCTGGGTCTCAGAAGGTCTGATTTCAGGTTCGTCAGTCTCGGTACAATAATTACCTCCCCAATTGACACTGTATCTGCATGCAGATAAATTCCGGCAATAAATTCTTTACCCGCAAGGGTATCGCTGACAAAGAGCATAGCTGATTTGTAACCCAGCCTGCTGAAAACAACAGTATCACTCCTGTTGACATAAAGTGCGAACTTGCCTTCACCATTGCTGACTGATGCAAAAGATCTGTTTATAATTACCTGGGACCCTGCTAACGGGGATTCGGTTTTTGCATCCATAACCAATCCATGAAAAAGGATCATACCTCCTTTTCTTACTGATCCCTGGCTAAAACCATGGCAGGTCAAAATAAAAAGTGCAAGTAATATAACAAACCACCTTTTCATCACAGGAACAAAATTACAATTTGATTATCAAATCTCCGAGAGGTCTTTTAGGTACATGATGGTTCTGTTCATTGTCTCTCCAGTACTTAATATCACCATCTTTGATATCATCAATTATGACTTTCTCGATCGGCTTACCCAGAGCGAGAATAAGAAGAATCTCAAACTTTTCCGGTATTAACAGTTCGTTCCGGAGCATCTCTCTCCTGATGGAAGCAATCATACAGCCACCCAGTCCGGCTTCTGTGGCTCCAAGCATCATACTCTGTGCTGCAATACCATGATCTACTCCAAATCCTTCAGCAATTGATTTATCACCGAGTATTATAATATAAGCTGTCGGTCGTTCACCGGTACTGGGTCCGCCCCACTCTTTAAGGTAGGCAGCCCATACAACAGATGGAAAAACCCTTGCGCAATTCTCAGGAGAATTGTACAGCAGGAACTTTAACGGCTGACGGTTTGCACCGGAAGCCGACAGCCTAGCCAGATCAACCAGATCTTCCAGTGTCCTGTATTCGATACGGTATGACTCATCGAACCGTCGGTAGGAACGTGTCTTAAGAACAAGATCTTTTAGTTTCATCTTATCCATTTATTAGTTTAGTTCTTATTTCTTGTCTGCATCCTCTGCGTACAATCCCTTCCTGGAAAGAAGATGATCAAGATTCGCAATACCATAGACAACGACAGCTGTTACAATGGAAGTATGGTCCTGGTATTCGGGTACGCTTTTATTATACATGTCATTTTCTGTGTGCCAGATCTCATTGTATTTGAAGTCATTTCCTTTAAGATCAGCTTCATCCAAAGCGAGAGCAGGTACCCCGTTCATTGCGAAGTAAGCATGGTCAGTACCACCAGCAATGACAGGTTTTGGTCGTGGTGGACTGGTATTTTTATTCAGCTTGAATTGAAAATCCGGATTTATACTGTTGACAGGTTTGCAGACCTTTTCAAAATCTTCATACATGGCTTCAGGAACTGTAATTCCTGTAGCTACCGTTGAACTGGCATCCCGGTTCATGTAATTAGAGATTTTTGGAAGCTTATCTTTATTGGTTTCCACCCAATGTTTTGAACCATATAGACCGAACTCCTCTCCTGCCCACAGACAGACCAGGATAGTGCGTTTTGGCTTGCCACCGGCAGCCATGATAAGACGCGCTGCTTCCATTGTTGAAGTCACACCCGAACCGTCATCAATACCACCGGATGCCACGTCGAAAGCATCAAGATGACCACCCATCATTACGTATTCATTTGGGTATTCAGTACCTCGAATAACCCCTATTACATTATGATAAGGCACCGGGCCTGGTTTAAAGTGGTTTCTGATATCGAATTCAAGGAGCAAAAAACGTCGTTCCTCAGCCATTTTCCTGATGAGTGAATACTGTGTCTCATCTAGCTTTATGTCGCACACAGTTGGCAATGTCTCGAATGTCATCTTTTCGAGGTTCTTCCTGTCATAAAGCGCCACGATCGGAACTTCAGACGACTGGATAACACCAAGAATACCTGCTTCGCGCATCTGGCGGAAAAAAAGAGCAGGTTCCTCCTTCAGCGGTATAAGTTCCTTCTGAGGTTTATCACGACGGGTGAAATTCTCTCTCCTGATCTCATGATTAAGCTTTGCTATTGAATCATTTTGAGCAATGATCTTTTCCCTTGCTGAATCAGATTTGAGAGAAAAATCTATCGGCCATCCGTTATTTTTACCTCCAATCAGCACCCATGCTCCTTTCAGAGCACCTTTCATACGGTCGAATTCCTCCCGGCTCTTCGGTTCAATGAGAACACGACCACGTTGAACCCCTTTAGTACCTGATGTATATGAAGGAGTTGCAAAATGAAGGACCATACCGTTCTCTGAAAGAAGACGGCCAAACCATGGTCCGCGGTTGAAACCAACAGGTACGGTGCCGGCTTCATCCATTATCACCTCCATCCCCCATTTTTTGAACTCCGAAGCGCACCATAATGCTGCATTTTCATAAGCATCAGAACCCACGAGACGGCCACCAAAGCGGTTTGTAAGAACATCGAGATGGTGCATTGTACGATTATCACTCTTACCGAGCTCGATAATACGGTCAACGATGGCACCCTGCTGGGCCATAAGGTTGACAGAAATGGTCATGAGGACCAGTGTATGTAAACCTTTTTTGTTAATGATAATAAATCTAATTAGAAAGTAATAGGATCACCAAATTAAGTATTTTTTGCCAAACCTAATGTGAATTAAGAAATATCTGCCCCGGCATTGGAGGAATTATTCCCCTTCCGCCTGCTATTCTGTACAGCTCATTAATGGCTCTTTTGCCTCCTTTCCCAAGATTCAGAGTAAACTTATTGACATACAACTTGATGTGACGATTCATCACCGTTTTCTCCATCTCCTTTGCATTCGTAACAACAAAATCATATGATGCCAGCGAATCGTGATATGCATATTCCAGGCTTCTTCTGATTATCCGGTTAACTTTTAAGGCTGTCTCTTCAGGAATTCGTCTGTTTATCACAATTGTGCCGAGAGGTATTGGAAAGCCTGTAAGCTTCTCCCAGTATTCACCCATGTCAGCTATCTTCTTAAGCCCTTTTTTAGCGTAGGTGAAACGGGTTTCGTGGATTATAAGACCTGCATCGACCTCATCATGGAGAAGTGCTCTCTCGATATCGGAGAAATGATACTCCGTCTTATTCAAAGCATCAGGCCATGCAATGCTAAAAAGCATGTTGGCAGTAGTATATTTTCCAGGGATTGCAATACTGGCATCCTTCAGCATCGAAGGATTTGATATTTTTTTGCTTATCAGCAACGGACCATTTCTGTGTCCAAGAGCACTTCCTGAATCGAGGATCAGATAATTCTGAGCTGCAAACGCATATGCGTAAAAGCTCATTTTTGTAATATCCGGTTCGCCGGTGAATGCTTTCCTGTTAAGCTCTTCAACATCAGCAAGATAATATTCAAACTCAAGTCCCTCGGTATCAATTCTGCCATGCACCATCGCATCAAAAATGAAGGTGTCGTTCGGGCACGGCGAGAATCCCAGTGTCAGTTTCATCTTCTCAATCAAGAGTTAAAATAAATTCTCTGAGCTTTTCTGACAGGCTGTTAAGGGCAAGCGGGATATCCCACTTGTCTTTGTCGCGGGGTTCAACCCTGTTGGAGATTGACCTCATTGCCAGAAAAGGTATTTTTTCCCCGCTGCAAATATAGAAAAAAGTTGCACCCTCCATTGTTTCAATATCGGGATTATACTTTCTTAACAGCTTTCCGATGGTCTCAGCTGAACCTGAGGCTGTATTTACGGTGATTGCATTTACCTGTTTTAAATGCTTCAGATTCAATTCAATATATTTATTTTCCGTTCTTATTTTACCTGCTTTGAATGGGAACCTGTCAGGATCCTCCAGTCCGGCTTCAGCAAGTGTGATAAACTCATTCCTGGTTTCGATTCCTGAATCGGCAAAACAGTCCGAGACAGGAAGCACAACTTCGCCGATCTTAATATCTTCCCGGTAGCTGCCGGCTATACCTATATTAATTACAAGGTCAGGCTTTTGATTTACTGAGAACCATTTTGCCATAACCCATGAGGTTGAAACCGATCCTACTCCGGTTACCAGAAGAGTGATCTCGCATCTGCCCAGTATAAATCCTTCTGAAGAAGATCTTATTCCGGGAATCCTCTTAAATGCATCAGCCTCAGCCCCAGTTGCTGCAACAAGTAATATCTTGGTATACAAGTTGTTATGTTTGCCAGAATTCATCTTCCTCGATCATCAATGCCCCCCTTCCTCCCTAAAGTTGGGTTATTCCCTTCAATATCTTAGTCTTCCTTCAGGCGGTTGGAGGGTCGGTTCATCAAATATATTGCTTTTGATCTTTAAAAAGATCAACTTTATTGGTTAATATTGTATTTAAATCGCACTTTCATATGATTTTCTTTACCCGCAGAGAAAGATTCAGTGCTGCACACAGGATGTTCAGGCAGGACTGGACTGATGAAAAGAATTCTGAGGTTTTCGGTAAATGCTCCAATCCAAACTGGCATGGGCATAACTATGTCCTATGGGTTACTGTTAAAGGTGAAATATCCGAGAATCATGGTTTTGTGATGAACATCAGCATTCTAAAAAAAATCATACAGGAAAGAATTATTGAAAAGATCGATCACCGTAATATTAACATAGATGTTGCCTTCATGAAAGGGAAGATTGCCACAACAGAGAATCTTACAATAGCAATATGGAATGAGCTGAAACCGGAGATAGAGAAGGCAGGGGCCAGTTTACATTGTATTAAAATTGAAGAGACAGAAAATAATTTCATAGAATACTATGGCTAAGAGAATTGAAAAAATCAATGACGGATCGGGAATGACCGATGATGGATACAATAAGATTGAGACGTGGAATGCAGATACCATCGAAGAGATGGCAAGAATGTACAGGCGGGTACTTGAACTCATAGGTGAGGATCCTGAAAGGGAGGGCTTGACCCGGACCCCGGTGAGGGTCGCTAAAGCCATGAATTATCTGACCGTGGGTTATAATATGAATCCTCATGAGATACTGAATTCCGCAATGTTTAAGGAGGAATACCGTCAGATGGTGATTGTTAAAGATATCGATCTCTATTCCATGTGCGAGCATCACATGCTCCCCTTTTTCGGAAAAGCTCATGTAGCATATATTCCCGATGGATATATTACCGGGCTTAGTAAGATAGCACGTGTTGTTGAGGCATATTCAAGAAGGCTGCAGGTACAGGAAAGACTAACCACACAAATCAGGAATTGCATCCAGGATACTCTTAAACCGTTGGGTGTTGCGGTAGTTATAGAGGCTCAGCATATGTGTATGCAAATCAGGGGAGTTCAGAAGCAAAACTCGGTCACCACAACTTCAGCTTTTACAGGGATCTTCCTCGAACAACTGAATACACGTGAGGAGTTTATCCATCTTATAGGATCACGACTTCATTAAAAAATAATTCCTATTTCTGGGCTGCGCATGGGTAAACGTGGTAACCTAAAATTATTATTATGAAAGCATATGTATTCCCCGGACAGGGGGCTCAGTTTGTTGGTATGGGGAAAGACCTTTATGATAAGTCACCACTGGCAAAAGAGATGTTCGAGAAAGCAAACTCGATCCTGGGTTTCATTATTACCGACCTGATGTTTGCAGGAACCGATGAAGATCTGAAACAAACAAGAGTAACACAACCTGCCATTTTCCTTCATTCTACAATCCTCGCTGCTGTTATGGGTGATAATTTCAAACCCGGTATGGTGGCAGGTCATTCCCTCGGTGAATTCTCCGCGCTGGTTGCTATTAAAACTCTCTCCTTTGAAGATGGGCTGGTACTCGTTGCAAAAAGAGCAATGGCAATGCAGAAAGCCTGCGAAAAGACTCCTTCAATCATGGCTGCAATACTCGGACTAGATGATAAAATTGTCGAGGATGTCTGTTCTTCAATATCAGAAGTTGTTGTTCCGGCTAACTATAACAGCCCCGGACAAATAGTCATTTCCGGTTCAAATGAAGGCATTGAGAAAGCGATCGAGGCCCTGAAGGAGAAAGGAGCAAGAAGGGCTCTGAAACTGGCTGTTGGAGGTGCTTTCCACTCTCCGCTTATGGAGCCGGCAAGAGCCGAACTCGAAGAGGCAATAAAAGCGACTACTTTTCGCAAACCCTTATGCCCTGTATATCAGAACGTTAATGCCAAACCATCTTCTGATACTGATATGATCAGAGCAAACCTTGTACTACAACTTTCTTCTCCGGTAAGATGGACACAGAGCGTAATGAATATGATTGCCGACGGGGCAACATCATTTACTGAAGTTGGTCCCGGCTCTGTGTTGCAGGGGCTTTTAAGGAAAGTAAATACAGATGTTATTATTTCAGGGATCGTATTTTAACAAACCAGCAAATAACATCCCCCTGCCCCCTTCAAAGGGGGAGCTATTTCCACTGTGCTATTGTGCTGCTGCTCCTCTATTAAAATAACATTGTCACATTCTGGAATACAGAATCATTAAGTGACAAAGCTACCGGGCAGGTTCTGACACAGTATTCCAGTATCTTTTTCTGCTTATCGGTATAATTTCTGCAGGTAAAATCAAATTCTATACGGATCTCTCCGATTTTTCTCGGGCTCTCTGTCATGATCTTGGTAATTTTACACGTAGCCCCGTCAATTGAAAATCCATGCTCTTGTGCTGCTATTCCCATTATCGTAAAAATACAGCTTCCAAGTGCAGAAGCAACCAGGTCAGTTGGAGAGAAATTCTCACCTTTACCCTTATTATCAACCGGGGCATCGGTAATTATGCTGCTGCCTGATCTGATATGAGTCATCTCTGTCCTCAGGTCTCCTTTATATACTGTTTTTGCTGTTTCCATAAGTAATATTAAATTATATCTTTGCTTTTACACCTTTGCGCCATTGTGCCGTTAAGCCCCCTATAGTACCGGTTTCATTATTGCTCCTTTATGCCTTTTACCGTCTATCATTATTTCGAGAGGTTTTTCAAAACGTATATGCCTGATAAAGTCGTCCTCATACACAACCTCCAGCTTATTCAGAAACTCTACATCATAGTAACCTTCATTGATATATGGATTTAAAGTGAAATAACCTACTCCGAATGAAGTAAGATTCTGGAAGAAATGAGTTCCCTGGCTTGGATCTATGCGATAATTCTTCAATCCCGACTCAATGATGATCCTTGCTGCTGAAATCTGTGCCCACTTGACCGGGATCCCAAGCCATGGGTCTGTTGAACCCCATCTTCCCGGGCCGATCAGAACATATCCTGTCCCCTGCTTAATAAATGCTGCATTCAGGTTTTCAATTATCACTGCTACATTTTTATTCTGAGCCGCATTGAAGGATTCCGGTTTTATATAAACAAGGTCATGAATACCTTTAAAGACTCCATTTCCAAGAGCTGATTCAGAGAAAATTATCGTTTCGTCCTTTTTAATTTTCTCAAGGTTGATGCTATAGGTTTCATCAGAATGAACTATTGGTCTTATTTGCAAAAAGTTAAAGATTTTAGGTGTTCCAGGAGGAGTTTCAAGGTTGGCTGCAAATTCAATCTCGATCGGATTATTCATCTCCCTTTGACCAAGTTCCATCAGGGTTGTCAGGATTTCAGCCAGCGGGAATGATTTATGCTGCAGAATACTTGAAAATGTCATCACCCTTGTTCCCTGCTGCATTATCCCGTCGCGGAGAATGTTATTGGTTCTGTCGTATGTCGATGCCACATATTTCATGGCATTATCATTATTTGCATCTTTTATATCAATCCTGAGGATGTTGACACCATCATCAGTTGAGGGTACAAAGCTGTCAATGTCAAGGTCGAGTGCGCGGAACTCCTTCTGTGAGTCACGCAATGCCGTTTCGGGAGAAGAGAGCTGAAGAATTTTTTTCGGAAGCTTAGGACAGAACCTCAGCGACATTCCTCCCTCAACTATCAGCTTTCCAAGGCCGAAAGCAATATTTGCAATACCATCTTCAGCTTTTTCAGACCCAATCGGGTAGTAGTTTATTGACCTGGCAACACCCGACAGGGTAGGATAAAATATATCGCCGTGCCTGTTACCGCAAACTTCCTGCAGGATGATCCCCATTTTTTCCTCATCAATCACATTTGATGTTGCAGTCATATAAGCTTTGCTGGCCTTGTAATAAACCGAAGCATATACTTCCTTAATTGCATCCGACAGTGCCTTGACCATAAGTTTATTATCTGTAAGCCTCGGGATCATATAGGTCGAATAAACTCCAGCAAAAGGCTGATAATGTGAATCTTCCAGTTTACTAGAGGATCTGACGGCTATCGGATGGCTCCTGGAGACTGCCAGATAAGCGTAAAAATCCTGGTAAACACGTCCCGGAAGCTCTGCATTTATGAACCTGTTAAGGATTTCATCGTCAGTGAGGTCAGAAAGTGCAACAGAATACAGGTTATTATGATCCATGAATTCATCGAAGATATCGGTGCTTAAAACGACAGTCCTCGGTATAGTTATCAGAACATCAGGGAACTTATTGAAAAGCTTGTTATTCTTGATGATCCTGTTTATGAAGGCAAGTCCTCTGGCCTTTCCCCCGATTGAACCTTCTCCTATACGTGAAAAAATCTGATATTCGTCGAAGCTCGATTTGTCGAATTTTGCGATAACTCCCCTGCCTTTCCCAAGCCGGAAGCTTGAGATTGCGATATATAGGAACCGTCTCATCTCATCCATGGTTTCAAAATCCTCTTTCCTGATGTATTTGAACATCTGAGCCACCGGGAATAAAGCCCTGGCATTCAGCCATTTGGAAAAATGATTTCGAGTTGCATGATATTCAAGCGTATTGTCAGGGATGGTAAGAAGTTTTTGCTGGAGACTCTGCAGGTCAGTAGCGATTGCTATAGGTTCAAGCGTATCAGGATTTCTGAATACAAAGGGCCCGAAGGCAAGATTCTGGATGATGAAATTCCTTAACTCAAGTGATAACGACTTGGAGTATTTATGAATAAACCCGGCTCCAAGCTCTTCAGCATTCTTCCTGTGTCCTGCATTCGAAGACTGAAGAAGAAAAGGGACTTTGTTGTCATCAGCCATTACGACTTTACATAGCTCTATGCCTGCATTCTCATCAGGAACATTATCTCTTTTAAAGCTTATATCAGAGATAACCCCAAGGACATTATATTTATACTTTTTATAAAGAGCGAGGGCATCATTGAAGTTATTGGCGAGCAGTATTTTAGGTCTTCCCCTCATTTTGAGCATCCGCTGATGCTCATTTAAAGCTTCTCTCTGAAAATCAAGTGATTGGAAAAGAACGATCTTGTAAAGATTCGGAAGGTATACAGAGATATACCTGATAGAGTTTTCGACAAGTATAATTGCCTGGACACCAATGCTTTCGATATCATGTTCGGCATTCATCTTATCCTCGATCAGCTTGATTATTGCAAGAATCAGTGATGCATCGCCGAGCCAGCAGAATACATAATCAATTGCACTCAGGTCCTCACCTTCGAGCCTCAGGGAAACCTCGCGCGAGAAATAAGTAAGAACAACAATAGGAATATCTTCATATTTCGTTTTGATCTTCTTTGCGAGGGCAAAAACATCAGTTCCCTTCAGGCTGAGCATTGAGATTACGAGGTCCACATTCCCTTCCTGAAGTATTTTAAAAGCATCCTCTGCATTGTCGGTCTGAACAAAAGAAGGAGGATACCGGAGATTCAGGGATACATATTCATTAAATATCTGTTCATCGATCCTTCCATCCTCCTCAAGCATGTAATTATCATAATTACTGCATATTACAAGAACCCGATGGATTCTTCTCTGCATTAGCAGATTAAATGAAGTATCAGTAAAATCATATTTCTGAAGATCGAGTACACCTTCTATAATCATGATTAAATATTTTACTTATTCATTGTAATTACAGCCAGTCCTTTTTTCCCATCCATCCTTATCAGCAGTGGTTTCTTAAAACGGATATGGCGGAAGAATTTGCCATCTTCTACAACTTCTTGTTTTTCAAGCCTTTGCCAGTCTATTTTTCCGTTCAGTATCCCATGTTTTATTGACAGATAGCCGACATTCATTGAAATGATATTATGGAAAAAGTGAGAGCCCAGAGATGCATCATGATGAAAGTCAGGCAGATCGACTTCTACGATGACCTTTGCATTTGATATCTGCGGCCAGACAACAGGTATCCCAAGAAATCTGTCCTTGGAACCCCAGCGCCCGGGACCTACAAGAACATATGAGCGGTTCTCCCTGAGCATTTTCTCATTGATCATGTCGATTTCTTCAGCCATCTCATTAGTTTGAAGATTATTAAACCTTTCCGGTTCAATATAAACTACATCTGATATATCTTCAATCATTCCGTTGCCCATACATTTATGGGATTCCAGCACAAGATCTTCACTTTTAATGCTATAAGGATCAATATTATAACCGGCACCGCTTCCAATCAGTGGTTTTATCTGAAGCAGATAAAAAGAGGCATTGCCATCCTGGTCTTTTGTCAGATCAACGGCAAATTCGATCTCAGAAGGATTTCCGGTTGCTTCAGCAACAATATCCAGAATGGTCCTGAGCGTTGATGCCAGAGGGATATAATTATATTTAAGGATATCTGCAAAATTTATCACGCGCGGTCCGGGAGCATCAAGTCCCGGTATTATTGTATCATTGTCCTTATTAAGGACCGAAGCTGCATGTTTGAGAGTACCGTGTTCCTCAGCACTGCTGATATCAAGGTTAATAAGGCCTGCCATCTCACCTTCCAGAAGATTCAGGTCCTTCTTTTTCATATCAACCGCGTAAAAATGAACCTGCGAGTTTTTGTACATGTCCTCCTGGGAGATAATTTCAAGCGACGGGTAAGCTGGAGAGAAACGGAATGCTTTCTCACCTTCAACAACATAGCGGCCCAGACCGACTGCTATAACAGCAAACCCTTCCTGAGGGGTCATATGTGCAACAGGATAGAAGTTGAACGACTGGGCCGTACCGCTGATATGGGGATAAAAAGCATCCCCGAACCTGTTACCAACAACCTCCTGGATAACGACCGCCATCTTCTCCTGCTCAATCTTATAACTTATTGCCTCAAAATAAGTCCGTGAACTCCTTGAATAGATCGAGGAAAAGACAAGCTTGATCGCTTCACACAGCTGTTTAAATCTGATCTCAAACTCCGTATGGTTATTGGGCAGAAGATAAGTACCGAATATTCCGGAAAATGGCTGGCTCATAGAATCCTCAAACAAGCTTGACGATCTGACTGCAATAGGCTTTTCAATCTGTTTCAGGAATATCCTCAGTTCTTTTTCAAGCGTAAAGCTCAGGTTTCCTTCAATAAAATGCTTCTGAAGATGAGCAAAATCTTTCTCTTCCTTAACAATGGTCCACAGGTGATTGCGCTCCATGAACATGTCAAATTCATCTGTGCCGATAATTGCGGTGACTGGTGATTTAATGTTTATCCCCGGCAGCAATTTACCAAGTTCAAAGCTGTATATCAGAGTGTTAATGAATGCAAGACCTCTTCCTTTCCCACCAAGTGAGCCTCCGGCAAGGCTTACCACATTGGTCTCCTCAATAACGGCAGACTCCTCAAAGTTCACTACCCTGCCCATCTTTATTTCGCGCCTCCGTTTGCGGATGATGTCAACAAGAAACTCCCTGAGTTCTTTGATGCTTTTAAAACCTGAAACCTTTATCGGATTTATCAGCCTTGCTAACTTTACTTCTCCCCTGGCCATGAGCCACAAGGAAAAATGATTCTTCATGGCATGATAGCCGAGCGAATCCTCAGGCACCGTTTCAAGGTATGCTTCGAATTCCTTCATCGACTTTGCCACTGCAATCTGTCTTCCTTTGTTATCCCTGTATACAAAATTTCCAAAACCGAGGTAATAATTTATAAAAGACTTCAGGTCCTGTAACAGGCTTTCGGAGTTTTTATTGATGAAATTTGATTTCAGGGTGAAGGCATATTTTGCATTTTCGGGATCCGATGACTGCAGAACCATAGGAATGTTAGGCATGTTAGCCTTTATATGCTTAAGAAGCTCAAAGCCTGCGGTATCATTCATTTCACCATCTCTGGTAAACCCCATATCAGAAATAACACATAATAAGCTCTCCTTATACTTATTAAATATGTTAATGGAAGCTTCCCATGTTGATGCAAGAAGGACCTTTGGTCTTGTTCTGAGCTTCAATACTTTATAGAGCTCATCAGTTGAGACGTCATCGATCAGGTTTTTTGTCTGCTCCAAAACCAGGGTATAGAGCATCGGAAGGTACCTTGAATAATACTCTGCCGAATCCTCAACTATCAGAATAACAGGGGTAAGCCCTTTTTTTGTATCATTATCTACATTTACTTTATCTTCAAGGAGCTTAACCATGGCAAAGAAGACTTTGGACTCACCTGCCCAGACAAAATAATTATCAAACGGGATGCCCAGCGACTTCTGTTCCTTTACATATGGAACATCTGCAGGATTATTCAGAAGAAGGAAAGTTGGCAGATAGGGATACTTCTCCTTGATCTTTTTGCAGAGTACCATCGGGCTCTCCTTATGAACCCCTATCATGATAATCACCATGTCGTAATGCCTGGCTTTCAGTCTGTTAAATGCCTCTTCCTCGCCTGAGACCCCTGTCACCCTGGGAAGTGATGCTATGCTAAGCTGGGAATATTCCCCCAGGATATGGTCTGAAAATCTACCCTCCCCTTCGATTGAATAAGCATCATAAAGGTTTGCCACAAGCAGGATTTCCTTAACCTTGAAAGGTTGCAAATCGTGAAATACATCGCGTTCTGCATTATGCCGTTCAAGAAACTTCTGTAATAACTTTCGGCTTGAAACTGTTTCAAGGTCTTCCGGTTCTTCCCTTGAAGCCTGAGCCATCAGGATTATATCGCGGGCTTTGGAGCTGTTAATGTACCCTGTCAACAGGCTGGCAATATTATGAATCAGATCCCTCTCCTCTTTTAAAAATGGACCCTCATTCTGAATGTTAAATTCCCTGGTATAATATATCTCAATTGTTCCATTTTCATCTCCGATAGTACTGAATTCCTGAACCATTTTCCATGATGTTTCATGGAAGTCAGGTGTTTCAAAGGTTTTGTCAAGAAATTTAATCCTGGCTACCGTATAATCCGGGTACTGCCAGGCAGCAGGAAGAAGTAAAACTATTTGCTGGAACGTTTCTTCCAGTGGTTTTCCCTCTTTGAGAATATAAGTGGTTTTATTTATGCATGCAAGCTCCTTTACCCTTTCGTGCTGTTCGTGAAGGAGGCGGTGGTATTCGGGGGTAATATAGTTGTTTTCATCCATCAACAGGTTGTGAGATAAGACCCGGGATAAAATTACTAAATTATTGCTCGTTTATTCCACTTTCCATGTTGAACCGCTTCCGAGAAGATCGTTTACAGATTTAATTTTTGCATCTTTCTGAATGGCTTTAATCTGTTCCTCAACATCAGTTTCATAAGTATGTCCGTCAACAGATCTTATAACACCCAGGGCTACAGGATATTCCGGATATCTCATATTAGCGAGCATGTATTGTATTCCAGGATTAGGTTCAAGAGCATTATGAACAAGGAGATTTTTTTCAGATATTCCGTTTTCCCCTATTTTTACCACCTTAAGCTTCAATCCTTCAAGGATCAGGCCTTTGTTATTCTCTTTTCCGAAGATCATCGGCTCTCCATGTTTAAGAATAAGCGTTCTTTCATCCCTTACTTCCCGACCGGCAACAATATCGTGAATACCATCATTAAAGATCAAACAGTTCTGCAGAACCTCCACAACGGAAGTGCCTTTGTGTTTTGCGGCTTCAATATATATCTGGGTTGACAGTGTAACGTTTGCATCGATAGTACGGGCAAAGAACTTACCTTTTGCTCCTATTACAAGCTCTCCCACCGAGAATGGCTCCTCCACTGTACCGAATGGTGATGTTTTGGTTACAAGCCCTTTTTCGGATGTGGGAGAATATTGGCCTTTGGTAAGGCCATATATCTCGTTATTAAACAGGATAATATTAATATCTATATTCCTCCGGATAGCGTGAATAAAATGGTTTCCTCCGATAGCAAGAGCATCGCCGTCACCTGTTATCTCCCAGACAGAAAGCTCCGGATTGGCTATTTTTACTCCGGTGGCAATAGCAGCAGCCCGTCCGTGTATCCCATGGAAACCGAAGGTGTCCATATAATAAGGAAATCTGGAAGAGCAGCCTATTCCGGAGATAAATGCAAATCTCTCCTTTGGAATTCCAAGCTCCGGCAATGCTTTCTGAACAGCATTAAGTACTGCATGATCTCCGCAACCCGGGCACCATCTTACTTCCTGATCTGATTTAAAATCTTTTGGAGTATATTGAAATGTTTGTAAATCTGCCATTTTATTTGCCCTCCAGAATATTAATGCAATTATCTTTTATTTCCTTTATTGTGAACGGGACCCCCTGCACTTTGTTAATCTGTTTGTATTTAAAATCAGGGTATTTAATGCGAAGATAATCTGCAAACTGCCCCATGTTAAGTTCTGCAACAACAATATTCTTGAATTTACTTAATACCTCATTTACATTTTTTGGCATTGGATTGATATAGTTGAAGTTAGCAAGGCTTACTTTATGTCCCTCGGACTGTAGTTCCCGGACTGCTGTTGTAAGGTATCCCCGTGAACCTCCCCATCCTACAACAAGGAGATCTCCTGAATTTTTACCATAAACCTGAAGATCCGGGATCTTATCAGCAACCTTTGCCACTTTATCTGCCCTGAATTTCGTCATCATCTCGTGGTTCTCCGGAATATAGGATACTGTTCCCTTAAGAGTTTTCTCAAGTCCTCCGATCCTGTGTTCAAGTCCCGGTGTTCCGGGAATTGCCCATGAACGTGCAAGCGTATCGCAATCACGCTTATATGGCAAAAATGGAATATCTTTCTTATCAGCAAAAGGAGGAGATATCTTTGGAAGATCTTTCATTTTCGGGATCTTCCATGGCTCTGTTCCGTTTGCCAGGTAACTGTCGGTCAGCAAAAGAACAGGAGTCATATGTTCCAGTGCAATTCGTGCAGCTTCAAATGCAAAATGGAAACAATCTGAAGGTGTGCTTGCTGCAATTACGACAACGGGGCATTCTCCATTCCTGCCGTAAAGTGCCTGCATAAGGTCGGCCTGTTCTGTTTTGGTTGGGAGCCCTGTTGATGGGCCTGCTCTCTGGACATTGACGATGACTATCGGGAGCTCAGTCATTACGGCAAGTCCGATAGCTTCTGATTTGAGAGCCATCCCCGGTCCTGAAGTGGATGTTATTGCGAGATTTCCTGCAAAGCTTGCACCGAGTGCGGCGCAGATGCCTGCTATCTCATCCTCTGCCTGAAAGCTCTTTACGCCCAGATCTTTTCGGGTAGCCATCTCTTCGAGAATCCCTGTGGCAGGGGTTATCGGGTATGATCCTATAAAGACCTTCAGACCGGCTTTTTCAGCAGCGGCCAGAAATCCCCATGCTGTAGCAGAGTTACCACAAATATTCCGGTATGTACCTTTTGCAATCTGTGCAGGTTCAATCTTTATAACAGGATTTAAAGCTTCAATAGTTTCTGCATAATAATAACCTGCCCTCAAGGCAACCTTATTTGCTTCTGCAATCTCTGGCTTTTTTACGAACTTCTTGTCAAAGTACTGTTCTGTGTATTTCAGTTTTCTGTCAAATAACCAGTATACCATTCCGAGTGCGAACATGTTCTTAGTCCTCAGAACCGATTTCGGATCAAGTCCGTAGTTTTTCAGAGCCTCCTTTACCATTGAAGATATGGGAGCATCAATTACATTAAAACTGTCAAGTTTCTCTTCAATCACCGGATCAGATATATAACCTGCCTTTTCAATATTTTTTTCAGTGAAATTATCTTTGTCAAAAATGATTATCCCGCCTGGCTTTACCCACTTAGCGTTTGCCTTTACTGCTGCCGGATTCATAGCCACAAGAACATCGGCATAATCACCAGGAGTATCTATTTCTGAATGACCAAGATGTATCTGGAATCCTGAAACACCCCCTACAGTTCCCTGTGGTGCCCGTATTTCAGCCGGATAGTCCGGGAATGTTGACAAGTCATTACCAAACAGTGCGGCTGTGTCCGAGAACAGTGTACCTGTAAGCTGCATGCCATCACCAGAATCACCGGAAAAGCGTATCACTACCTCTTCTCTTTCAATAACCTGTGAATTTTTAGCCATGATAAATCTTAAGTATTGTTAATGAGGCTTGTTTACACTTAATCAATTCATTATGATTAACAAATTTAGCTCTTTAGAATGGTAAAATCATATAAAAAAATTATTTTTCAATATGATATTGGTCATGTTTTGATTTGCCATTACCCCCCCCACGTACTCACCCCCAGATATCCGCTTTCTTCAGATTTATTTCCCCTTCGAAAAACATTCTTGCAATCTTCTCGAAATAAGGGGTGTAATCGGAAATGAAAAACTGGTCTTTTACCTTACCTGTATCGTTCAGGAGATTGTTCTTTTCAAGTGATTCCCTGAGGGTAGCAGCAACTATCTTTGCGGAATCAACAACCTCGACACTGAAATTAAAATATTTACTGATCTGATTTTTTATAATCGGGTAATGTGTGCATCCCAGTATCAGTGCCTGAATACCTGCAAGTGACGAATTGGAGAGGTAAGTCCGTATGATGGCATTGCTTATATCGTCAAAAATGAAACCCTCTTCGATCATCGGGACCAGCAAGGGAGTTGCCATTGAAATCACAGTTGTTCCAGCTGCTCTTAACCTCAGTTTGTCCTCATAAGTGCCTGAGCTGATGGTTCGTTTTGTACCTATTACTCCTATTCTGCTGAAGTTCCTGGTTGCCAGATAATCGACAACAGGATCAATGACATCAATAAGTATTGTGCGACCCGAAAATTCCTTTTTAAGGGTATCAAAGGCTGAGGCTGAGGCTGAATTACAGGCCACAAGGACTACCTTTGAATTATGCCCTAGCAGGAACTCCGTAATTTTTCCGGAATACTGTTGTATTAATTCAGCTGATTTATCTCCATAAGGCAGGTGGGCTGTATCTCCGAAATAGATAATGTTCTCACCGGGAAGTATCTGCTTAATTGCATGTGCAACTGTTAAGCCTCCTACCCCTGAATCGAAAATTCCAATGGGTCGTTCTTTCACTTTATAGGTATATGAAAAAAATGACCATCCGCCAGTTGACGGATGGTCACCGGTATTATTTTATAAAGTTATTTCAAACCAAGTTTTGCCTTGGCAAGAGTTGCAACATTAGTACTTTTTGTTTCGTCGAACCATAGAAGTGATCCTTTCGAAATATCAAAAATATAGATAAATCCGTTTTCCTTGCCCACATCCTTTATAGTTTTATCGACTTTGGCATAGATTGGCTGGAAAAGCTCAACCTGCTTATTCTGAAGCTGTTCCTGAGCATTCTGCTGGAATTCCTGCATCCTTCTGTTAAGATCGACGATCTCCTGTTCCTTGGTTTGTCTTACAAGTTCAGAAAGGTTTTTACTCTCCTTAGTGTACGCGTCATTCTTATTATTAAGTTCAACTGACATCAGCTCAAGTGTATTAACCAGTTCTTTCTGTAGTTTCTCAAGCTTAACATTTGCTGAATCAAATTCAGGCAAAGCCCTGATAATATCTTCGCTGTTAATATGTCCGAACTTCATACTCTGACCATTCCCGGTAAACGAAGCAAAAATTACAAGAGCTGCTATTCCTATAAATCTTTTCATTTCAGATAGTTTAATTGATTTAATTTTTCAAAAGTAATTATTTAATTTTTAATACCTAATTTTTCGAGAACCTGATCGCTTATGTCGAATTTGGGATTAGCAAAAAGTATGTTCCCTCCGGCTCCGGTATCAAAGATAACTGCATAGCTGCCTTCGGTTGCGATATCCTTAATAGCTTTAAGTATCTCATCCTGAACAGGTTTAACGAGTTCTTCTCTCTTCTTGAAAAGATCGCCTTCCATTCCAAAATACTTATTTTGAAGCTCTTTCATCTCCTTTTCCTTTGCGATGATAGCTTCTTCCCTTTTAGTCTTCATATCCTGAGAAAGAAGCGGAGCCTCATTCTGGTATGATTTATACATTTGTTCAACAACAGCATAGCCGTCTGCAACCTCTTTCTCCCACTGCTGTGAAAGCTTATCGAGCTGATCCTGTGCCGTAGTAAAAGCCGGAATATTTTTCCTGATATAGTCGGAATCAACAAATGCATATTTCTGTGCTACAGCCATGGCTGTAGCCAGAACGAAAAATCCTATAATTAGACCTGCTTTTTTCATAACTTTTAATATTAAATTCATTTAATTAAAATTGTTGACCTATTACAAAATGGAATTGTGATTTATTTGCGTTTGGATAATTTGATGGTTCAGGAACCTCGTCAAATCCGTATCCCCAATCGATGCCCAGCAATCCGAACATGGGCAGGTTAGCTCGCAGACCTATACCTGCTGAACGGTTCATCTTGAAAGGATTGTAATCTCTAAGCTTCGACCATGCCCTTCCGGATTCAAGGAATGTGAGAGCATATATTGTTGCCTGCTGATTCAGGGAGATTGGATACCTCAATTCAAATGTAATTTTTGAATATATATTACCCGCAGCTGCAGAAGTTGCCGCATCTGTTGGGGTCAGGGAACCGTTTGTATATCCGCGTAAAGAAATTACCTCACGACCATAGAAACTGTATCCGGTCATCCCGTCACCGCCAACGTAAAAGTTTTCAAATGGCGATGGTCCAATATCATTATTATAATGACCGAGATATCCGAATGCGTAGCGGGCGTTAAGAACTAGCTTATCATTCTTTGAAAGCGGAAAATAATAATCCGATTTAAATATCCATTTATGGAATTCGATCCATTTGTACTTAACCTGATCGGACACATTCGACATATTCCTCCCGCTGATAAATGAATAAGGAGGTGTGGCCTGAAGAGAAAGAGTAAATGAGGATCCGCTTCTCGGATATATTAAGTTCGGGCTTGTTGAGAAACGTGTCAGTTTACCCATAAGACTCATGAGATTTGCCTGTCCGTTCTGGAAAAGAAAATTATAGACGGCATAGTTATTCAGGTTGTATTTCTGATAGCTTAATTCTCCGTAAATTGAGAAAAAGTCATCTGGCCATTCCAGTCTTTTTCCAAGTCCGATTGAGGCTCCGTCAATTACCATGGACTGTCTTCCATCCTCTCCTTTTTTTGTCCCGTTTGTCATTAATGACCTGTAAAAAGATACCGAGAAGGTATTGGGTTTTTTCCCTCCAAGCCAGGGTTCAACAAAAGAAATATTATAAGACTGATAAACACGTCCGTTCGATTGTGCCCTGATGCTCAGGGATTGACCATCACCTGATGGATAAGGTCGCCACTCTTTCAGGTTGAAAAAGTTTCGCATTGCAAAGTTATTGAATCTCACTCCAATGGTCCCCACCAGCATACCAGCTCCCCATCCTCCTGATATCTCGAATTGATCGTTGGCTTTCTCCTCAAGCTTGTAGAGCAGGTCCACGGTTCCGTTGGTGGGATCAGATAGAGGAGTCGGATTTATTTTTTCCGGGTCAAAATGACCAAGAACACCAAGCTGACGTATCGATCTTAAAATTTTCTCTTTGCTGAACAGATCGCCGGGAAGTGTGTAAAGTTCACGACGGGCAATATGCTCATTTGTCCTGGTATTGCCTGTTATCATTATATTATTGACATAAGCCTGATCGCCTTCATAAATCCTGATCTCAAGGTCGACAGAGTCGGTTTCGACTTTCGCCTCAACAGGAGTAAGACGAGAAAAGAGGTATCCGTAATCGAGATACAGGTTACTAACGGCATCTTCTGCCCCACTCAAACCCTGAAGCCTGTCAAGTATAAGCGACTGGTTATATACTGAGCCTTTCTTGATATTAAAAACCCTGTCAAGATCTTCTTTACGGTACACGCTGTTTCCGACCCAGTTAACATTTCTAAGGTAGAATTGATCCCCTTCATCGATCCTGATTTTGAGTCCAACACGATCTTCTGAAATAGGATATAGCGAATCGGAAAGTATCGTGAAATTCCTGAATCCGTTATCATTATAAAAAGTAGTCAGTTTATCCTTGTCCTCGTCAAACTTTGTATTGATATATTTCGAAACCTTAAAGAAATTGTAATTCTTCTTCTTTGTTCCTTTCATTTGTCTTCGCAGCTTAGCCTCATTGAAATATTCATTTCCTACAAATGTGATCTCGCCAATCTTCACCCTTTCCTTTTTATCGACATTAATATTCAGAATGACATTATTGGGTTGATCGGGATCATCCTTCTGCACAAAATCGACCGTTGCATTCAGGAATCCTTTTTCAACATAAAAATCTTTAATGATTTTGTTTGTATTACCAAGGATATAAGAGGTTAGCTGTGATCCTGCGGGGAGATTTATTTTTTCAGTGAGATCGGTGACATCTCCGGATTTAATACCATTGATTTTTACAGATGAAATTCTTGGTCTCTCCTGGAGATAAATATCAAGGTATACAGTATCGGATTTTAATGATTGTATTGATATTCTCACATCAGAAAAGAGACCCTGCTGCCATAATTTCTGTACTGCGTTTGTTACAACCTCTCCCGGTATGTTGATTTCCTGTCCTATTCTTAAACCTGAGATCCCAATAAGTGCATTTATATCAAGGTATCTTACACCTGACACAGAAATTCCACCCACAATATAATCTCCGACATCCATAAAATCATAAATCTCCTGTTTCTCCTGGGCATCTATTGAAATCCCTGACAGAGTTAAAAGCAGTGCTATAATAATCCTATTTAATTTTCTGATCCCCATTATTATCTTATTTTTCCAAAACCTGTTCGCTCGTTTTTCCAAATCTTCTTTCTCTCTTCTGGAAGTCAATTATAGCATCATAAAAATCTTCCTTACCAAAATCAGGCCAAAGTTTTTCAGTAAAGTACAATTCAGCATAAGCCAGCTGCCACAAGAGAAAATTACTTATCCTCAGTTCTCCACTTGTTCTTATCATCAGATCGGGATCAGGGATCCCGGCAGTGTTAAGGTATTTTTCAAATTCTGTTTCGTTTACTGAATCTATTTTGAGAATTCCACTGCTGACCCCATCTGCAATTTTTCTGGCAGCTTCTGTAATCTCCCAGCGTGAACTATAACTCATTGCCACGATTAGTCCAAGTCCTGCTGATCCTGAAGTCACCCTGATTGTTTCATCCAATCTTGCCCTGACGTCCGGATTAAGCCTGTCAAGATCGCCAATGGCAGTCAGCCTGATTTTATTTTTTAATAAAGTTTCTGTTTCATTATTAAGCGATTGCACCATTATTCCCATTAACGCAGATACCTCATCATCGGGTCTGCTCCAGTTTTCTGTTGAGAAGGCATAGAGAGTGAGATATCTGACGCCCATCTCAGCTGCCGCTTCGATGACGTTTCTTACAGATTCAACACCCTTCTGATGACCAAGAATCCTCTCTTTACCATGCCGGGTTGCCCATCTTCCGTTCCCATCCATAATTATTGCAATGTGGACAGGCAGTTTATTTATATCTACCTTTTGCCTTAACGACATAACCTAACGTTTCCTTTTACCATCCACATCATCAAAGGCCGGGCAACCAGCCAGTCTATTGTATATTTTCCAGGTAAATGAAATACCCGCAAATGAGTACCAGTCATTGTTATGGATCCATCCTATGTCGGATGGAGAAACCATATCTTTCAGGCCGTCAAAGTTATCATAAAAAGTTTTACGAAAACCATATTCGGCTTCAAGTCCGAAATTTTTATAAATATTAATTTTAAATCCCAGTGAAAAAGGTATTACAGGTTTGAAGGTTGGGGATACTGTATTAATAAATGCTACACCAGCTCCGGCTGCAAAATAAGGTGAAAAGTCAAGTGGTTTTCCAAATGTAGAATATGGGATAAAGTTAAATTCATACTGGATCGCAAATTCGCCTGCAGAACCAGAAAATGATGCAGCTCTGTTTATCTGAAAACTATTCCGGAAATCAAGATCATCTGCATGTAATCCGCCGTAAAAAAGACTTGCCCTTACAGCATTTCTGGGATGAATATTGTACCTGTAAAAGAGACCTCCCGCAGGTAGAGGTGAATACATCATTCTGGTCGGATTAATATCACCTATGTATGACGATACACCTACGAAAATACCATAGTCAGCATTACGCTGCCCGGCAACAGTAAGGGAAAGGCTGATTAAGAAGAAAGTCCAAGGTAATCTTTTCATTAAAACTGATCCCGCTCATTATCATCTGAATGAAGGTAACCCGTGAGGCCCTGTTTTCAGCTTGTATGTGACAGTAAGATTTAAAAAATAATAAACGTCGTTTGCCTTGGAATATTGTGAAGTATAACCGTCTAATAAATCCGTCAAAGCATATCTTCCCCCTACCTCAACACCAAAATTAATGTTTGGTGAATAAATGAGGGTTGTACCCAGTCCTCCGGGTATCACCGCTGTAAATCCACCGTTGGTCATGCCCCTGGCAACAAGAGCATCATTTCCTTTAACTGAGTATGCAAGTCCACCTATACCCGTAAATGCATAAAAATCAAGCGATTTTAGTAACTGACTTAGGAAATTCATCCTGCGGCGGGTAAAGAGATAGCTGTTTTCAGCCTGGTTCTTAATAAAGTAATACTCGCCCAATAATGCAGGTTCAAAGGCAGAAGTTGTTGCTTCAAAGGATCTCCCCTCATTGGAACCTCTGTCGTCTGTAGCATGTAAAAGAGAATAAGTCAGGCTAAGACGGAGATTTACTTCCCTGGAGAGCCGATATTTCAAATTTCCGTTAATTCCAAATCTGGTCTGAAGGTAGGTCATATCACGTAAACCCAGGATATTTTTGGTCCTGGAGAATCCTCCGATATCACCGAAAAAAAATGTTGGTCCCACACCACCAACGGCTTCCCACCTTCTCATTCTCCATAATTGGCCATTTGCAAATGGAATGGTAAGGTAAAGTATCATTATGATCAAAACAGACCGTTTCATGATATGTTCTTTTAATTGCTACAAATATAAGAATCTAAATTTCAGGGTACCTAATAACCAGATACAAAATTAACTAAATATTAACAAAATACAGATTTTACTCTCCCTAAATCATCATGAAACCTGGTTTCTTATTGCATTAGTTCCTCATGTCAGCTCCCCACATTAGCTTATTCCTGAGCGTACTGTAAAAATCTCTGCCGTTAAGCATTACGGTTTTCAATTTCGTTGCAGCTTTGATGATATGTATCTCTTCACTGATCGTCACTCTCTTGAACCTGAAATCAGATGTAGCAAGATACTCATCAGTTCTGGCTTCCATAACCATTCTCAGCTTACTGTCACCTGAAAGGATTATGGGTCTTATAGTCAGATTATGTGGTGAAATTGGTGAAATTATAATGCTCTCATCCGCAGGAGATAAAATAGGGCCACCCACACTCAGATTATATGCCGTTGAGCCTGTTGCTGTGGAAACTATCAGTCCATCAGCCCAATAGGTATTCAGTATGATGTCATTTACATAGACATGAATCGTAATCATGCTCAGGTTTGCTTTCTGGATAGTTATCTCATTCAGAGCAACTGCCGGCTCACCTTCAAACAATCCGGCCGGCCGGGATATTTCAAGCATTGATCTTTCAATGATCTCATATTCATTATTACACAGCTGATCTATTGACCTGCCTATTTCTTCTCCAGGTATATTGGCCAGGAATCCCATCCTTCCGGTATTGACACCGGCAACGGGAATACCCGTATCCTTGACCTTCAGTACCGTTTCAAGAAAAGTACCATCACCACCAACGCTCAGGAATATGTCAGGCTTCAGGGATAATGAAGCGAGGTCATCAAATCTCTCAATATCAGCTCCTTCACACATATTTACAGGATCCAATTGTCTCTGGTAAAGCTGGATTCTTATACCCCTCCTGCAGAACTCTTCAATCAGTCGTTGGACCCCATCCCTGGTCTTAGTGTTATTATCCTTACTGAAAATGGCAACTCTTTGCAGCATAAACTGTTACATATTAAGATATTTCATCAGCAGGTCAAATCTTTCTGAGTAGAACCGGTCTATCGAGTCATTTGTTGTGACCCAGGTTTTGACATCATAATTGTACCTTTCAAAAGTCCTGATCAATGCCAGAATATCCGTAGTGCTGACTTTCAGTGTCACTTCCAGCCGTGTAGATTCAGCCGGAGAAGTGATGTACATACTGAGCACCTTTACGTTATTGCTTTCTACGATCTGCGCAATCTGGGTCAACGAATAATCCCTGTCAACCATTTCAAGGACAATAATCCCTCCAGGCTGATCCATTGATGAGATGCCTGCAATGTGTCTGATAAGATCATTTGTTGTAATTACTCCCTTATAATGATTTTTGGCGTCGAGCACAGGAACAACTGAAAGCTTAAGCTGTGAAGCAAGACCTATCACCTCAAACAGGTGCTGTTCTGTTGTTACATAAGGTTTTAGCAATGTAAGTTCATGGTTCCCAATTGGTTCATCAGGTCTGTTCATATCATAGATATCAGTATCTGATATCAGACCAAGGAAATCCTGATTATTCACTATGGGCAGATGAGAGATCCTGAATATCTCCATCCAGTTCAGCGCTGTCTGCCCTGTGTCGGATGTCTTCAGAGAAGGAATGAGCTCAGATATCAGGTCGTTGGCAACCATTTTGGTTAATTTTCAACTAAAGTAATAAAAAAAAAGCCAGATCTGTTAATTTTGCAGTTCTAAGTAACATTACGTATTAACTTCACATTTATTATATGACAAAATTAAGTGTTAACATAAATAAGATTGCAACATTGCGAAATGCAAGAGGCGGCAATATACCAAATGTTCTCAATGCTGCAATAAACTGTCAGCTCTTCGGTGCTGATGGTATAACAGTCCACCCCAGACCTGACGAACGCCATATACGGTACAAAGATGTCCTTGAGATCAGACCTGTCATCAAAACAGAATTCAATATAGAAGGTAATCCATCCGACAGTTTTATCGACCTGGTACTTTCCGTTAAACCTGACCAGGTGACATTGGTTCCCGACAGACATGATGCAATAACTTCAAATGCAGGCTGGGACACTCTGAGAAACAGAAATTTCCTTACTGACGTTGTCTTAACTTTTAAGAAAGCCGGTATCAGGACATCTTTGTTTGTTGATACACAGCCTGTTAATATCGAGAATGCTGTAATAACCGGCACTGACAGGGTCGAACTTTATACTGAACCCTATGCAACAGGTTTCAACACCAATGCAATTGAAGCTATAAATCCATTTATCAGGGCAGCTGAAATAGCAAGAAGTGCCGGGCTCGGACTCAATGCAGGGCATGATCTTAACCTCGATAATCTTGCATATTTTCATAAGTATATCCCCTGGGTTATGGAGGTTTCCATAGGACATGCCCTTATTGCTGACGCACTTTACCTGGGACTTGAAAATACAATCCAGATTTACAAACGGCAGTTAGCAGGCTGATGCGCCATGAAACTATTTTACAGGAAATATGGCAAAGGACCGCCACTTGTTATCCTTCACGGATTATACGGATCATCTGATAACTGGGTCTCCATTGCCCGCAGGATAAGCGGACATTATACCGTTTACCTTCCCGATCAGAGAAACCATGGGCAATCACCTTGGTCGGATATCAATGATTATGATTCGATGAGCATGGATCTTTTTGAACTTGTTTCGGAACTCAGGTTAAAAAGATTCTTTCTTGCCGGTCACAGTATGGGAGGGAAAACCGCAGTAAACTTTTCACAAAAATGGCCTGAAATGATTGAGGGTCTTCTAATAGCTGACATTTCACCTTTCAGCAATGAAAAAAATAAAACAGTTGCTTTCAACGAACACCATATTATTCTTACTGCAATTACCGGTACCGATTTCTCAAAAGCTGTATCCCGTACCGAGATTGACAGGCTCTTAGAAGAAAAGATCCATTCGGAGAAAGTCAGGGGTCTTATACTTAAGAACCTGCAAAGAGATGCAGAGAATAAATTTTCGTGGAAGCTTAATGCCATGGCACTTCTGGATAACCTGGATAAAATAACAGAAGGATTTCCATATCTGTCAGGAGATTATCAGCAGATCACAGGATTTCCGGTTCTTTTCCTGAAAGGTGAAAATTCAGAATACATATCAATTAAAGATTACACGGATATTATCAGGTTGTTCCCGGCAGCAGAGATCCGGGTCATTAAAGATGCAGGCCATTGGCTTAATGCAGACAATCCTGATGCAGTATCTGAAGCTCTTGTTAGTTTATTGAAGGATCGATAACCCCGGAGGTTGATGGGTAAAATAAAAAAGGGGGTCTATATTTAAATCACGGTCACAGATTCTATTTTGTCATCAGGAATTCCCGGAAGATTCATGAAGCGCAGCAGAACCCGGGCAATTGCAAGAACATCTTTTTCACAATAACGGACAATCCTGGCAAGGTTCTTCTGCTCATAGTAAACATTAGCTACCATACTGCCGTCTATATCATCCTTTGGCGTTGGTATCCCCAGGATTGAAGTCAGCAGCTCGAGAGAAGTATAGTTTTTATAGTCTCCGAATTTCCAGAGGTCCATTGTATCAAGAAATTTAACTTCCCAAGGTTTTTTACCGGCATTGTCTAGGATCTCCGGAATTATCAGATTGTTAATAATCATCCTTCGTGCAATATATGGGAAGTCAAACTCCTTTCCGTTATGTGCACAGAGCTGAGACTCCTTTTTTGATCTTGTGAATTTTGAAAGCATGTCTGTGAATTCTAAGAGAAGAACTTTTTCATCGTCGTTATGAAAAGATTTAAGTCTGAATCCGAATGGATTCTTTTCCTTAATGAATCCCACAGATATGCAGATTATCCTGCCGAATTCCGAATATATGCCGGCTCTTCCCCAGGCATCTTCAGGTGACTGATCCGGAGATCTGAAAAGCCTGGATTTTTTATCCCAGAGAGTCTGCATTGAGGGGTCAATCGTTCCGAAAGACGATGCCAGCGGAACTGTTTCAATATCGAGGAAAAGAACTTCCTCAACTTTTATGTTGCTGAGCATTTTTTTGAGTTTTATTCTTCAACAGATGTTTTTCAATTATTGTGATGAGCACTTCGATACCTACCTGGTTCTCCCCTCCACCCGGAATAATAATATCGGCATAACGTTTGGACGGTTCAATAAACTGGAGATGAGAAGGTTTAACTGTATCATGGTATCTTTCAAGGACTTTGAGGACAGATCTTCCCCTTTCAACAATATCGCGCTGAATTACTCTTCCCAGGCGATCATCAGCATCGGCATCAACAAAAACCTTTATATCCAGCATGTTACGTAATCCGGGATCGGCAAGGATCAGAATCCCTTCCACAAGTACAACCCTTGCAGGTTTAATTGTAATGGTTTCCTTTGCCCTCAGGCAGGTAAGATAGGAATAGATTGGCATTTCAATCGATTTCCCCTTCTTCAGCTGCTTAAGATGATCAATAAGCAGATTGAATTCAAGTGAATCCGGATGATCAAAGTTGATCTTCTGCCGCTCTTCAAGAGAGATTTCCCTGTTATCCTTATAATAGGAGTCCTGCGGTATTACAACTACCTGTTTATTTGGAAATTCATCCAATATCTTATTTACAACAGTAGTTTTTCCGCAACCTGTCCCTCCGGCTATTCCAACAATCAGCATTTTTTCGTACTTTCGTATTTCAGTAAAAATCAAAAATAATAAAAAGTTTGGAGTGAGCTAAAGTTTGGAATGCCTAAAGTTATGTCAGAACTATACCCTCTTAAATTTGAACCGGTCTTAAAAGAGAAGCTCTGGGGTGGAACTACCCTGGTTAGCCGTTATTACAAAAAAGCTGATCCTGAGCTTAAGTATGGTGAAAGCTGGGAACTATCGGCAGTCTCAGGTGATCTTTCAGTGGTCAGTAATGGTTTCCTTGCCGGGAATAATATTGAAGAACTCATAGAGGTTTATATGGGTGACATTATCGGGGATAGGGTTTTCGAAAAATTCGGGAATGAGTTCCCTCTCCTTATCAAGCTTATTGAAGCCAGGGAAGACCTTTCGATCCAGGTTCATCCCGATAATGCAATGGCCAGGGAGAGACATAAGGCATACGGAAAGACC
Organism: Bacteroidales bacterium; assembly: GCA_025454795.1. Taxonomy (GTDB): domain Bacteria; phylum Bacteroidota; class Bacteroidia; order Bacteroidales; family VadinHA17; genus LD21. Next base: position 55,936 of record JALONT010000002.1, read on the forward strand.
GAAATGTGGTATATCCTTGAAAGCGAAAGTGATTCAAAGATCTACACCGGATTTAAAAAAGAAATAACCAGGGAAACGTACCTTGATGCTCTTAATTCCGGAGAACTTGCCGGACTGCTGAATGTTGAGACACCTTTACCGGGGGATTATTTTTTCACACCTGCCGGCAGAATTCATGCGATAGGTGCAGGAATAATCCTGGCTGAAATCCAACAGACATCCGATATCACTTACAGAATATTTGACTGGAACAGAAAAGATTCGAAAGGTAAATCAAGAGATCTGCATACGGACTTAGCCCTGGACGCAATTGATTTTAAGGCTGCCGGAAAAAATAAAATATCAAAGAAACTTACGATAAACAAAACTGAAAATCTTGTTAACTGTGAGTTTTTTACAACCAATATCATTAATTTCAACGAGCGTATCACGAAAGATTATAATTTATTCGACTCATTTATAATATATTTGTGTACCCGGGGGGAATTCCTCATCCGATGGGATGGTAATGCCGAACCTGTTATAAAAGGGGAGACAATTCTCCTGCCTGCTCAGATCAGGGAGGTCACACTTGAACCTTCACCTGAGGCAACATTGCTGGAAATATTTATTAAGGAAAATACAAGTTTTGCTGACCCAATTTATTAATTACCATGAAAAAAACATCATTCCTGATTTTTGTTTTAGCCGTCCTCCTGTCTGCTTCAGGTTGTACCGGGAAAGGGCCGGGGAAAAAGGATCTTCAGGCCAAGATGGATACAACAACCGTTCCTGATACAGGTTTTACCGGAATTAAGAAGTTTACGAACAGAGAATATATTGTTATGGAGGTCACATTCAAAAACGGAGTCCGTGATGGTTTAATGAAATCATTTTATAAGGGGGGGCAGGTACGTCAGACTTACTGGTATGAAAACGGTTTGAAAGAAGATTCTGTACGGTGGTACTACCTTGAAGGTCAGTTATTCAGAACTTCCCCATACAAGCATGACACTATCGACGGGATACAAAAACAATTTTACAGAACCGGTAAAATAAAAGCCAGGATAGGCTATAGTAAGGGGCTTCGTACTCCATACATCGAGGAGTTTACACCGGAAGGCAGGTTAGTTAAGGATTATCCGGGGTTGGTAGTTAACATTCGGGATGAATACAGCTCAAAAGGCCTTTATCACATCGGTCTTGAGCTGACAAATAAGAGTCCTAAAGTGAAATTTTACAGGGGAGATTTTATAGATGGTCGTTTTGATACAACAAAATATAAAATAATAAAGACTGTTGAGGGAAAAGGGATGCTGGATCTTAATAAGACCGGAACTCCTAAAGCTGAGTACGTTGGAGTAATAGCAGAAATATTAACTCCCTTTGGCAACAAGTTACTGACCTGGAAAAAGATTGAACTTCCATATAAAGATCTTAATTAACAGGCGATCATGATAATCCGTTCAGCGACCTATGTAAAAAGCAGTCCTACGCTGAAAGAGTGTCCTGCAGCATCAGGCCCTGAATTCGGATTTATAGGCCGGTCGAATGTAGGCAAATCATCATTGATCAACATGCTGACCGGATGGTCGAAGCTGGCTAAGATATCAGGGGAGCCGGGGAAAACCAGGACAATAAATCATTTCCTGATAAATGAATCGTGGTTTCTTGTTGATCTTCCAGGTTACGGATACGCTAAAGTACCGGTCAAACTGCGGGAAAAATGGGTAAATGCCACAAAGGATTACATTCTTAAAAGGGAGAACCTGATATGCCTGTTTGTCCTGCTGGATACAAGACTGAAACCTCAGAGGTCAGATATTGAATTCATGGAGTTTCTTGGATTGAACCAGGTACCATTTGCACGGGTATTCACAAAAAGCGATAAGCTGGGAACACCCGACCTTGAAAAGTCGATACGGGAATATGACAAAGAGATGTTGATTAAGTGGGAGAGCCTGCCTGAAACATTCATTTCATCAACAAAAAACAGGTCAGGCAGAGTTGAAATACTGAATTATATTGAAGAATCTATTAACAAATTATCAAACGAGTTCTGAAATCATTGACAGGATTAGTTATTTTTGTAACCGGTATTAACGTTAGAAACAGCATAAAAAACAGAAAATGTTTGGAAAAGCACCAATGAAACTCTTTTCCGCCAGATCGTCCAGGCACCTCGCAGAAAAGATTGCCGGCGAACTTGGTATTACACTTGGGCAGAGCTCGGTAACCAGCTTCAGCGACGGAGAATTTCAACCTTGTTTTGATGAGTCGGTAAGAGGCGACATGGTATTTATCGTTCAATCAACAAATCCTCCTGCAGAAAATCTGTTCGAACTTCTTCTGATGATCGATGCCGCGAAGCGGGCATCTGCATATAAAGTTATAGCGGTTATCCCTTATTATGGGTTTGCCCGTCAGGACAGGAAAGACCGTCCCCGGGTTTCAATAGGGTCTAAACTATCTGCTGACCTTCTCAGCACAGCAGGTGTCGACAGGGTGATAACCATGGACTTGCATGCCGATCAGATCCAGGGTTTTTTCAATGTTCCCGTTGATCATCTTTTCGGTTCCGCAATTTTTGCACCATATATTGCAAATCTAAACCTTGAAAACCTTACAGTTTCAGCTCCTGATATGGGCGGATCAAAAAGAGCAAATGCATATTCAAGACATCTTCAGTCTGAAATGGTTTTATGCTATAAGCTTCGTAAGAAACCAAATGTTATTGAGGAAATGTCGATTATCGGCGAGGTTGAGGGAAGAAACGTAGTGATCATAGACGACATGGTCGATACAGCAGGAACACTCGTCCTTGCAGCAGATATGATGAAAGAGCGAGGTGCAAGAAGCATCAGGGCTTTTGCCACACACCCGATCCTCTCAGGAAATGCAATAGAAAGAATTGATAACTCTGCAATTGAGGAACTCGTTGTTACTGACTCGGTGCCTTTCAATAATACTTCCAAAAAAATTAAAGTGCTTTCAATAGCGGAAATCTTTGCCAATACAATCCAGGCAGTAAATACAAACCAGTCAATCAGTACAAATTTTTTATTCTGATTTCTTTGTCATATATTTGCAATCCGATTTTTTCAATGTGGAACGTGTAATGGGAGGTCATCCTGCGGATAACCTTGAGTAGCACAATAATAAATGATTAAATGAAGACAATTGAGATCAAAGGATCACTCAGAAAAGAACTTGGAAAGAAAGATTCCAAAAATGTCAGGAAAGCAGGCAATGTGCCTTGTGTAATCTACGGATCAGAAAAGAACATTCACTTTCAAGCTCATGAGAACAGTTTTAAGAACCTCGTTTATACACATCAGGCTCACCTTGTAAAACTGGATCTTGATGGCCAGGAGTATAACGTTGTTTTAAAAGACATGCAGTTTCATCCTGTAACTGACAAAATTTTACATGCCGATTTCGTTCAGGTTTTTGAAAACAAACCTGTGATTATAGATGTTCCTGTTACGGTAACCGGCGACGCAGAAGGTGTGAAAGCAGGTGGTAAGCTGATAGTTAAAAGGAGACATCTGAAAGTCAAAGGACTTGCAAAAGACCTTCCTGAAGACCTTGTGGTAGATGTAACAGAACTTCAGATTCATCATTCCATTAAAGTTGGAGATCTGTCGTTTGAGAAGATTGAACTTCTCGATCCGAAGATCACAACAGTTGTTTCGGTTGCAACATCACGTGTTGTGCTTAAGACTGAAGAAGAGGAGGCTGCCGAAGCAGCTTTAGCTGCTGCAGCCACTGCTGCTGAAGGAGGTGAAGCACCAGCTGTTGCTCCTGTTGAGGAAAAAGAAAAGAAATCTTAATTTTTTAACCATAAGAATCAGGCACAATGAAATATCTGATAGTTGGCCTGGGAAATATAGGGGACGGGTATACAGATACACGTCACAATATAGGATTTACAGTATTGGATGCTTTAGCTAAGGCATCCAATATTTCTTTTACAGACAGGCGTTACGGTTCAGTCTGCTCATTCAAATATAAAAGGAGGGTATTCTTACTTCTTAAACCATCAACCTTCATGAACCTGAGCGGCAATGCAGTCAGATACTGGCTCAATAAAGAGAAGATCCCTATAGAAAACATGCTTGTCATTGTTGACGACCTGGCACTTCCACTTGGCAGTATCAGGATGAGACCCAAAGGGAGTGATGGAGGGCATAACGGACTCGCGCACATCAGTGCCATTCTTTCAACAAATGAATTTGCAAGAATCAGAATCGGTATTGGTAATGGCTTTAATAAAGGAACACAGGTTGAATATGTGTTAGAGTTATGGAGCGATGAAGAAAAAGAATTTCTTAAGGAAAGGATATCAGTAGTGACCGATATGATAAAATCATTCGGTACTGCCGGGCTGGAACTTACGATGACTACCTACAATAAAGCCGGCAGGATAGATACTGATGAACCACTTAGCTCCCCGTCAAAGGAGGGTAAGAGTTAAGTCCTGGTTCTTTAATGCAAATAACAGATAATATGCCTGTTAGAATAGATAAATACCTCTGGGCTGTCAGGTTATACAAGACCAGAAGCCTGGCGACAGATGCATGCAGAATGGGAAGAATCCTGATAAATGATTCTTCAGTAAAACCATCCAGAGGTATTGAAGGGAATGAGATACTCGTCGTCAGAAAACCTCCCGTAAAATATACATACAGGGTGATAAACCCGATTGAAAACAGGGTTTCACCAAAACTTGTAATTAATTATCTTGAAGACCTTACACCTGACCCGGAAAAGGCAAAACTTGAAATCCAGAAATCATCCCCTGTAGCTTTCAGGAAAAAAGGTACCGGCCGACCGACAAAGAAAGAGAGAAGGGTTATTGACAGGTGGCAGGATGGATTTACCGACCTGTAAAAGGTGGTATAAAGACTTATTATTTCGTAAAACGAAGTGAAAGTAACCGGGATTTTAAATTCTCGAAATCCTTTTTTCTAACTTGCATCATATCATCGGCCTTCCGGTTAACCTCAGGTCTGATGCGAACTTTTCTATTTCAGGAATGAGCAAAGAAAACATTGAAAAATATTCAAAAAGGTATGCTTTACTAAAGTATGTTGCAGGCTTATGGCATAATAATGTTTATTACAGGAAGGTTATCGTACTTGGGCAACATAATATTAATCCTGAGGATCATCTGATTTTTGCTCCCAACCATCAGAATGCACTGATGGATGCACTGGCTGTCCTTTTCACAAATAAAGGACATAATGTCTTTCTTGCACGTGCCGACATTTTCAAGAAGAAAACAATTGCCTCCTTACTCTATTTTCTTAAGATCCTGCCCGTATACAGGATAAGGGACGGCTTCAGTACTCTTAAAGGGAATGATGAAATATTCGATAAAACAATAGATGTAATTAAGAATAAGAATGGTTTGGTTGTACTTCCGGAGGGAGATCACGCGGGGTTCAGAAGGCTTCGGCAGCTTAAAAAGGGGATCTGCAGGATTGCATTCCAGGCAGATGAAGCTTCTGATTTCAACCTTAAGATCAAAATAATACCTGTCGGACTGGAATTCACAAACTACAACCGTGTCAGACAGGTTCTCACAGTCGTTTATGGCAGACCTATCAAAGTTTCGGAATTTCACGAATTATATAAGAAAAGTCCTGAAATAGCTCTTAACGAGCTGAGAAGCAAACTCTCTTCTGAAATAAAAAAACTTATCGTCCATATTGAATCAGAGGAAGATTATGAGGCTATTGATGAACTCAGAATTCTGATAAATGGTCGTTACAGCGACGACATCCATAACCCTAAATTATTCAGAGACAGAATGCTGATTGAGAAACTGAACCGGCTTAAAGTTTCCGACCTGCCATTATACAGAAAGATATGTTCCCTCAGCCTTCAGGTTAAAGAGAAAGCAAAAGTTCTGAATATTGACTACAGGCTTCTTGCAAAAAAGAAACACCCACGAGGCTGGCTTATTGCAGGGATGGCCGGTATTATTGTATCATTTCCGCTATTTGTCTATGGTAATATATTCACCCTCACATTTCATGCCCTGCCTCAGATTCAGGTCAGGAAGATCCGGGATATTCAGTTCCAATCCTCGGTCAGATACGGGATATCACTTGTTCTCTCCTTTATTTTCTTTCCGCTTTACCTCACCCTCTCTTATTTAATATTTTCTCCCTGGTGGCTTGCAATTCTTATCTTCCTTTCCTTGCCTCCTGCAGGTTTGTTCGCCTGGAATTATCCTTTTGGATTCCGGCGTATTACCGGTGGATTCAGAATCAGAAAGTATATAAAGAGTAATGTTATGGAGTATGCGGAGCTCAAAAGAAACTACGATGAATTGCTTAACCTGGTAAATCCTCCAAGATGACAGGGAGTCATGAAATATTTTCAGGGAAAACAGCATGGATAACCGGGGCTTCATCAGGTATTGGGGAAGCACTTGTGTATGAATTTGTGAAGAAAGGAGCAACCGTCATCATTTCATCAAACGACAGCCAGGGACTTGAAAGAGTAAAGGCAGCCTGCAACGGAAGATCTGCAAAGGTCGTCTGTGCTCCTTTTGACCTCTCTGATATGGCAGGGATTGAAAGCCTTGCAAAGGAACAGATAATGAAAGCCGGGAGAATAGATTACCTTATTAATCTTGGAGGAATAAGCCAGAGGGCAAGAATAGATGAAACTCCATTATGGCTCGACAGGAAGATCTTTGAGATCAATTATTTCGGAACGATAGCCCTTACCAAAGCTGTCCTGCCATACATGATCAGGCAAAAATCAGGACATATTGCAGCAACAAGCAGTATATCAGGCAGGTTCGGCTTTCCTCTTCGTTCAGCCTATTCTGCTTCAAAACAGGCTCTCCATGGTTTTTTTGAAACACTCTACCTCGAAAATAAGCAAAACAACATAAGAGTTACTGTTATCATCCCGGGAAGAGTAAGGACCAGTATTTCCTATCATGCACTTGACTCAGAAGGAAGAGAGCACGGGAAAATGGATGAAGGGCTGGCAAAGGGCATTACCCCTGAAAAGGCAGCAAAAACAATTATCCGGGGACTAATCAGGAACAAGAGAGAGATACTTGTTGGAAGCAGTGAGCTTATAATATTATATATCAGAAGGATCTGCCCATGGCTCTTCTTCAGGATCGCAGATAAAATTAAGTCGACATAATAAAAAAAGTACTTAAAGTGAGATGGAGTTTGGAGTACTTAAAGTTGAAAAAGGTTAGCTACGGAATAACAATAATAACTCCAGGTACTCCAGGCACTCTGAGTACTCATATACGGAAAATAACAAATCATAATAATTAAACGATGAAAGGATATGTAATAAGCGGGATCCAGCAGATAGGGATCGGAGTAAAAAATCTCGGGGAAGCCTGGAAATGGTACAGAGATAAATTCGGTATGGATTGCCGGATATTTGAGGATGACTCAGAGGCAAAGCTTATGCTCCCTTATACGGGTGGAGAACCCAGAAGAAGGCATGCAGTGCTCGCAATAAATCTCCAGAGCGGAGGTGGTTTTGAAATCTGGCAGCATAAAGGAAGAGTGCCGCTCCCGATAAGTGAAGAGCTGAGGCTTGGTGATCTTGGTATTCTCATGTGCAAAATTAAAGTCAGAAATATCAATTCGGCATACTCGTTCTTTAAGAAAAGTAATACTGACCTTCCAGGAGAACCGGCGGAAGATCCCTCGGGGAATAAGAGTTTCTTTGTGAAAGATCCCTATGGAAACATGTTCCAGATGGTCGAAAGCGAAGAATGGTTTATAAATGAAAAAAAGGAAACAGGTGGTTCATATGGAGTAATTATTGGTGTCTCGGATGTTGAAAAAGCAAGACACATTTACTCAGATATTCTTGGTTATGATGAAGTTGTGTATGACAAGACGGGCGTATTCCCTGATCTTTCCGTCTTCCCGGGAGGAAAAAATGAGTTCCGAAGGGTACTCCTGAAAAGCTCAAAACCTTTCTCGGGTCCATTCGGCAAACTCTTCGGGCAGAGCATGATGGAACTGATTTGTTCGACAGGGAAACCCGGGAAAAAGGCTTTTGAAGGCCGTTTATGGGGCGATCTCGGATTTATCCATTTATGTTTCGATATACATCGGATGGATGAGCTTAAGGAATATTGTAAAAGCAAGGGGTTCCCATTTACTGTAGACAGTAAGCTGAGCCATGACGGGAACAGCTTCGATATGGGAGAAGCTGCTGGTCATTTCGCATACATTGCAGATCCTGACGGAACACTCATCGAGTTTGTTGAAACTCATAAAGTGCCTATTCTTAAAAAACTGGGATGGTACCTTGACCTCAGGAAAAGAGATTCAAAGAAATCCCTCCCAGATTGGATTCTGAAAACTCTGAAATTTTCAAAGGTGAAAGATTGATAAACTCAGGGCTCAAAGCAAAGGGCATTACTTCAAAATCCCCTCCTGGGAGAGGTGAGTGGAGGGTTATCATTTACCTCGATTACATTTTTCCTGCATTCTTTTCCACTTCTCTGAATACTCTCATAATATTTCCTCCCCATATCTTTTCGATATCGGATTTAGAGTATCCGCGGTGAAGAAGCTCAATTGTTATATTTTTCATTTCTGCAACCGATCTGCAGCCATCTACTCCTCCTCCTCCATCGAAATCGGTGCCAATACCCACATGATCAATCCCGATTACCTGGACAACATGGTCGATGTGATCAACAACATCCGGCACTGTAGCCAGCTTTCTGTACTTGTTCTGAATTTCCCATCTTTCAGCCCTGTACAACTTTTTCTGCTCCAAGGTCAGTGTCTTAATTTCACCATATTTCGATTGAAGTTCTTTAAGCCTGGCATCAAGTTCGGGATTTGGTTCAGGTGTTTTTATATAGCTTGAGAGAATGCATATCTGAATTACTCCACCGTTATTCTTCAGGGCAAGAAGCATATCATCTGTAAGATTTCTGGGGCTAGAGCATAATGACCTGCATGAAGAATGAGATGCCATCACGGGGGCTCCGGAAGATTTTATTATATCATAGAAAGATTTATCAGATGCATGTGAAACGTCGATGATCATGCCAAGACGATTCATCTCTTTGATCACTTCAGCGCCAAAGGCCGAGAGACCGTCATGTTCAGGTCCGTTAGGGTCGGATGAGGAATCACAAATATCGTTATTTCCTGAATGACATAGTGTTATATATCTTGCGCCCAGGTCATAATATTGTTTCAGCCTTAAAATATCCCTGCCGATAGTATAACCGTTTTCAATACCGATAAATGCTGCAATCTTTCCGTTTTTTTTAATTCTGTAAGCATCATCCGGGGTCAGAGCAATTTCTGCTACTGAAGAGTTTTTTTCAACATTCTTATGTATAATGTCAATTATGCCCAGGGCATCGATGTACACCATATTAAATGTCGAATCATTCCTGTCTCCCTGGGCTATGAATACTGCAAAAAATTCGGCATCAAGTCCACCCTCTTTCATCCGTGGGAAATCAACACATCCTATGTCGTGCTTCTCACCTAGGTCAAAACCTGATTCGACCATTTTCATCGGAGTATCACAATGTGTGTCGACAGTAAGAATATCATTATGTATTTTCTCAGCACTTTTTACCAGTTGTTCTTCATTACTTCTACAACCTGAAAGTAAGAAAAGAGTAAAAGAGACAACCAGAAAGGTTTTCATGTTTTTCGGGATTTTTATTGCAAGTTAACAAATTTGGTCCCTGAAATTAACCCTGACAGCTTATTTAACACTAATTAACAGTGCATCAAAATCCACCCTCCGAGATTTAATCCGGAAGACCTTATCCTGCTTTCCATCAGAGTAATGAAATTCTATACAAAGCTTATTTATAAATCTGGAACCCGGATGACACAATTTATCGTTTACTGATTATAAAATAACAGGTTGTTATAAAGAAATCTCTCAGATAGGGGATATTGATTACCCATGGCAGCTTCCTTGCCCTGAGCCTGAACTTAATTTCATAATTTGGGTTTATTAAATAGTAATCTTGCTTATCGATCTTATAATCATCACTTTGTAATATTCTTTTGAACCTTGAAATACTTATTCGTGTTTCCCTGACCTCCAGTAGTCCGTTAATTTTCGATTGTGTTTCACCGGATTTTTTCAGTATCCAGACATACAATCTTTCAGGTAAAAGGTGGAAGTATGGAATTTTATTTAATCTGCTTTCACACATTTGCTGATGTCCGCCAAATGGCATCCTCCATGGAGGAAAACCCAGGAAGATCTTTCCTTCCTGTTTCAGGAAAAAGTTCAGACAGGATAAAAACTTCTCCTGATCGGGAATGTGTTCCAGAGTGTCACGCATAATAATAAGATCAGCTTTCTCAATCTGACCAGGATTGATATTATATATATCCTCAGCAATAAGCGTTAATTTTTCCTTCAAAGGATGGTTTGCATAAAATTTCCTGGCATTTTCTATTTTATTTGCGGCAATATCAATTCCAATTACTTTGCATCCCAAATCTAAAAAAGGCCGGAGGTTTCCTGCTTCACCACAACCGATCTCGAGGATTACTAAATCACGGGTAACAGTAATTTCACTATTTATAAAAGGTATTACATATTTTTCAGTTACAATTCCCTGCTCCTGAAAGTATTTATCTCTGTTTTTATGCCTGTCCTGCATTAATATATTTATTAACGACTAAATAAAACTCCCATTTGAAAGGTGGGATTGTATAATTTATTATTATCAGATTTTGCAGTTATCATAGTTGTTTGAAAGGTTAAATTCAATACCTGACTCAAAGCATAATCAAGGCAGATAATTGGTGAATAAACCATAGTAGAGTTTTTGTACAAATATGCCTCTGTCAGCGTATTGTTGTTTTGACTTTCAATATGCAGATTCCTGATTGTACCTTTTCCTGCAAAAGCCGAAATTGAATAACGTAACTTTCCGGCTTTCCTGCTAATTCCTATGAAAGGGCCACCGTATCCAAGATTTAAATATGAGCTGCCGGAGTTGGTTGAGCTATACTTTGTTTTTTGGGTACCGCCATAAATTCCTGCTGTAAGAAAATCATAAAAATAAAATCTGAGAATACCCCCAAGGCCAAAACTTACATCATGAATATTTTGGTGCCTGTTTGCTGTATAAGTATATCCAAGCTGAAGAACTAACATTCCTCCACTATATTTGTTTTTAGTTATATTTTGCGAAAAAGTAGATACTGCGATAAAGAAATATAGAATAAGAACTAAAAATCTTTTCATTTAATATTCATTTTTACTTTAGCCATCCATAATTTAATATCAATAATAGTTCATTTTCTGGTATACAGCAATAAAATCTTTTTACAATCAGTTTAGAGGCCTCTTCTGTTTTCATAAGCTAATGCAAAAAGCCCCGACGTTTAAGGTCGGGGCAGCCATGAAAAGAATGGAAAAATTTGCTTTTGGACAGTAAAAGCTTCTTTAAAGTTTTACAACTTTATATACGTTTGAGAGTTTGCCTTTTGTAAGTTTAAGGTAATAGACCCCCTCCGGGATATCCTGAAGGTTGACCTGTGTTTCAATAATTGTTGCTTCAATGATATCAGCTTTCACAACTTTACCCTGTGAGTTAATAAGCTGAAAAGTGACCTCGGTATCCAATGCTTCATCAAAGTTAATACTTACCATCTCACTTGTCGGGTTAGGGTATATGGCAACTTTAACCAGGGTCTCGAGGTTCTCCTCAACAGCTGTAATAAAAAGCTGCTGTTGAAACCCATGAGTCAATATAAGGTCGCCATTCTGGAAGGTCGGGATAATAGTCTCACCAAGCGTCCAGCTGATTGACAGTGCTCCGTTTACATTATACCCGCCTGCACTTGCAATCACATCCTGCTTATAAGTCTGTGCAACAGCAGATAATGTAAAAAAACCTGTTATTAGAATTAGAATGTAGCGCTTCATTTTGGGATATATTTATGCAACTCGTCTAATACTTTATGTAAAAATATACTATAATCTGACAAAAAACAATAATATTCTTTCCATTTTCATCAGTATCAGAAAAAATTAGATGAACTGATGATTTAATGTGGTGAACACCGGGAATTCCTAAAAAGTATCCTGAAATTACTTCTTCTCTGTTTCTTCTGCTATTTTTGTGCATTTATTGAAGGATGAAGGGTAAAAGAAAAATATGGCACTGGTTAGTGCTTGCAGCTTTGTCACTTATCTGGGGAACCAGCTATATACTTATGAAGAAAGGGCTTGAATCCTTTTCAACATACCAGATCGGCTCACTAAGGATTATCATAACATTTCTTTCTCTTCTGCCGGTTGCGATCCGGAATCTGCCAAAACTTAACAAAACCTACATCCTTTCTATTGCTATTATTGGGTTTTTCGGAAGCGGGATCCCCGCATTCCTGTTTCCACTGGCACAGACCAGGATAGACAGCTCACTGGCTGGAATGTTAAATTCATTAAGCCCTGTCTTCACGCTGATCATCGGAATAATGTTTTACCGGCAGCATGTAATAAGGTCACAGATTGCAGGTGTCTTCCTTGGACTGATTGGTGCATTCGGACTGCTATATAACGGTTCCTTTACTCTGAACTATTATGGCCTTTTCGTTGTCCTGGCCACACTCCTTTATGGTATCAGCACAAATGAGGTGAGTAAGATAAAGGGCATGAACGGATTACAGATAGCTTCGCTTGCATTTTTTGTTCTGAGCCCCTTTGCTGTTATCATATTCCTTTTTACTGATATCCAGGCAGCTGCAGAAACAGCAAACTGGGTGCGGAACTTCGGATTCATCGCAATTCTCTCCGTTTTCGGGAGTGCTATCGCTCTGGCCCTGTTCTACGTGCTGGTCAGAGACACATCACCAGTATTCGCCTCCATGGTAACATATTTTGCACCCGTAGTTTCCACGCTGTGGGGAATTGCCGATAATGAGCATCTTATGCCCTATATGCTGGTTTCTGTACTATTGATCCTTGGAGGTGTATACCTGATCTACAGACCCGGATTTCTGACTAACCTGCGAAATATAATTAAATGAACAAATATACACTGACGGCTCTTTCGGTTACCGGAGGAATACTTTCGGGGCTGGCATGGACCAGTTGGTGTTCAGGATTAATTCTTCTGGTCTCATTCGTCCCCTGGTTCCTTATCAAAGATCACATTTTCATGAATTCCAGAAGATACGGGATGAACTCATGTTTTACCTATGTCCTCCCTGGTTTCGTTATTTTCAATATTATAACCCTCGGGTGGGTAAGAGCCGCAAATATAGCTGCTGCAATCACTATAATACTTGCACTCTCATTTATAATGTCATTTATACTGTGGTTTGTACATTTAGTCAGGACAAAGTCCGGGAATGGAACAGGATTCATCGCTCTTATTTCTTTCTGGCTGGCATTTGAGTTTCTTTCACTTAACAGTGTATTTCTTTCACCCTGGATTAATCTTGGCAACGGACTCGCAAAAGATATACTGTTCATTCAATGGTATGAAGTTACAGGTGTTGCAGGAGGAACCCTCTGGATATTATCTTCAAATCTTTTATTGTCTCAATTCCTTACAAACTACAGGTTCCGGAATAGTTTAAGCAGACTTTTTCTTGTCTCCTGGATAATAATAATTATAATTCCATCTGCTATCTCATTTGTAAGATATTACACAATCAGAGAATCCGGATCCGGTGAAAATGAAGTGGTGATAGTACAGCCAAACATAGATCCTTTTACAGAAAAATATAGTATCCCGTTTGAAGAACAGCTGATGAAGGCGCTTGGTATGGCCGGAAGTAAAATTACTGAAAAAACAGTCTGGCTCCTTACACCAGAGACAACTGTAGATGATCCTGTTAATGAGGATGACACAGAAAACGACAAATATCTTGAATCAATGAGGGATTTTGCCCGGGTATATACCGGGATAAGTATTGTTTCGGGACTTGTGAGCTTCCGTTTATATCCGGATGCAACTGAGCCTCCAACTTCTTCTGCAAGAAAGATCGATTCATCAGGATTATATTTCGACCATTTTAATTCCGCTTTTCAGATTGATACCGGGGAAAATGTTCATATCTATCACAAATCCAAGCTGGTAGCAGGAATTGAAATGCAGTTTTCTGCAGCTTTCGGCAGGCTGGTCAACAAAATCCTTCCGGATATGGGCGGAACAAAATGGGGATATGGCATCCAGAAAGAAAGGATATGTTTTGAGCATCCTGCGACAAAACAGCTAATTGCCCCGATAATCTGTTATGAATCTGTATTCGGTAATTATGTTGCTGACTATGTAAGAAAAGGGGCATCTGCTTTATTCATTATCACAAACGACGGATGGTGGAAAAACACCGGAGGTTATGAACAGCATCTCAACTATGCTTCACTGAGAGCAATTGAAACACGCAGGCCGGTTGTCCGGGCAGCCAATACAGGTGTATCCTGCATAATTGACATCAGGGGCAAACGAACGCAGGAAACAGGTTGGTGGACTGAAGCAGTACTAAAAGGAAGCATTGAATCTGAAACAGCAATCACACCTTATGTCCATTATGGTGATTACCTGATGAGGATTGCTTCATTAACAAGTATTCTGATCCTGTTTTATGTTTTTATAACGCTCCCAATGAGAAAAAAACTGATGATATTTACAAAATAGTGCAACCCTTATATTATCATTTTGTCTTTATAACCAGGTAAGCAATTAAGTTGGATTACACGGACCATAGCATACATGCCTCTTTAATTGAGGAATGCATAAATGGCAGCAGTAAAGCCCATTTCATGCTGTACACCAAGTATTCTAAAGCTATGTATAACCTGGCCTACAGAATGATGAATAACAGGGAAGATGCGGAGGATATGCTTCAGGAAGCATTCCTTGAATGTTTCAGGAACATCAGTTCGTTCAGGTTTGAATCGACTTTCGGAGCATGGCTGAAAAGCATCCTGATAAACAGATGCATTAACCAGCTGAGAAAGAAAAAGGTCGATCTGGTACTTTGTGAAAATCTTCCCCAGGGGGTTACCGAGGAAGAACCTGAAACAGTTTACGACACAGGGAAAATCTTCAGGGGTATTGAACAACTGTCTGATGGTTACAGAATTATACTTACGCTTTATCTTCTTGAAGGTTACGATCATACCGAGATATCACAGATACTCGGGATATCTGAATCAACTTCAAAATCACAATATTCCCGTGCAAAGGATAAATTAAGAAACATTCTTGTAAAACTGTAAGTTATGGACAAACTGGAAGAACATATCAGGAAAAACAGAGAGGAACTCGACAATTATTCGCCCTCTCGGGAAGTTTGGAACGGGATAAGCAAAAGTATGCGATCCGGGAAACTGAAGGTAACAGGGTGGCTCTCAGCTGCTGCCATGATAGTCGTCATTCTGACAACTTCCGTGCTATTCTATAAAGGAGAATGGAATAAGACTATTTTTCTGACAAGGGATTCTGATGCACAGCTTATGAAAACCAATCCTCAGGTCATGGAGGCTGAAATATATTACAACTCTCTGTTCAACAGCCTTTACAGTGAAGCGACTCCTCTGCTTACAACACAACCTGAAATAAAGAAAGAGCTTTTCAGCGACCTTTCGCAGCTTGACAGCCTCTGTGCTGATATTAAAAAAGATCTTAAAGATAATGTTGACAATCAGAATGTTATTGAAGCCCTGATTAAAAACTACAGGATTAAGACTGAGATACTGGAAGATATGCTGGATCTCCTGAAACAAAATGAAAATGATCCTCTAAAAAATAACAGCCATGCACTATAAGACAATTAAAGCAATTCTGGTATTCCTTGTCCTGACTCCCATGGTCCAGGGTCAGTCATTTTCCGAAAAGAGGACTTTCCGCAAATCACTGTCGGTTAACAAGGATATGACTCTTGAAGTAAACAACAAATACGGAACAATTCAAATTATTCCATGGATAAAAGATTCCGTTTCTATAAGGGCTGAAGTTGAGGCTAATTCCTCCAACATGGAAAGACTTCACAAAATGTTCAATGGAGTCGATATAAATATCTCGGAAACAAGCTTCCTGTTAAGAGCCAAGACTGAATTTACAGAGAATATCAGCATGCTGTTCGAAAGCTTTAAAGGCATGACCAGCAAACTGATTCCTTATGAATCCAGGTTGGAAATAAACTATTTTATCAGTGCTCCCGAATACCTGAATATGAGAATTATCAACAAGTATGGTGACGTATACATGGAAGACAACACAGGCAGCTTTTCACTTAATCTTTCCAACGGTTCATTCAAAGCCAATTCACTCAATGAGACAGATGAAATCACTCTCACTTTTTGTGATGCGACTATCAATAAAATGAAAGACGGGTATATAAATGCTTCATTTTCTGAAGTTCAGATCGGGGAATCGCGGGACCTTTCGATAACTTCCATCTCTTCACATTTCGACCTTAAGAATACAGGTAAACTCGGAACAGAATCAAAGAGAGATAAGTTCTTCATAGGCAGGGTGATATCATTAAGAGGCAGCTCTTATTTTACTGATTACCGCATTGACGAGATTGAAAAAGAGATAAACGTGATCACAAAATATGGGAGACTGAATGCCGATCTGGTTGGTAAAAACCTGGAAATGATCACAATCAATTCCGGTTACTCTGATATAAATCTTACATTCGACCCTTCACTATCCTATAATCTGGATATCAGGCATGTAAACGCCTTCCTGGTTGTCCCTGAAAACAATTCGAGAATCGAAAAGAGGATACTGAATGAGGAAAAAAAAGAGTATTTGACTTCCGGAGCTGTAGGCAAAAATCCCGGAAATATCAAAGTCATGATAGATGCCACCAGGGGAAATATTTATGTGAAATAGCTATCCTGATGCAACTTTATTGTTATTCTCCTGTCTTTTCAAAGAAATAAACTCTTTATTATGAAGAAACTTCTTCCTGCCATATTTCTCACTATCATATTATTACCTTCATCTGCCTCAGGCCAGGAAGGCTATAGACAAGCAGGTTTCAGGAGCGGATATCATGGAGGGATCTTCTTCCAGATGAACTTTGATGCAGGAAACACTGAGATCGGTTATAATGCCATGCTTGGATTTAACAACAATGGCATTCAACTAACCGGGCTGAGAATAATCTATGAAAGAGCCATACTTGATATATCACCGGATCTTTATTTTTGCTGGGGTTATGGTGGACATGCCGGATTCATTGTAACGGATAATATTATGTACCTCGGTGAGAGGTATAACTTTCCAAACGAAAGGTTCTGCCCTGTTTTTGGTGCTGACGGATGGGCGGCATTCGAGTACAGATTCCGTAAAATACCTCTTAATATAGGAGTCAACATTAAACCCTTTGTTGAGCTTACAATGCCGTCATTTGTAAATGTCATGCCCGGCAATTTAGGTATCTCAATCTCATATATATTCTGATAATTTAAAACAATATAAGATGAAAAAAACATTTATAATCATCGTCTTACTTGTCCTTGGATCAGCAGCATTATTTTCACAGGATCCTGGATTTCAATATTACAAAAGCAGGGATATGCAGACATTACTTGGCAGAGACAGAGCCGGAGGCGGATACGCCTCATTTACAACAGGTTATTCTAATATTAACGGAAAACATGCTGTTCTTTTCGGAGGAAGATTCTCATGGATAGCCAGCCATTCTATTGGTATCGGCCTTGGTGCTACAGGGTTTATAAATGAATTCCATTACGAACCCTCACTCGACAAGGATGTATTTCTTACTGGTGGATATGGTGGCATCTATATAGAACCTATACTGCTTCCACGGTTCCCGGTTCATCTCTCCTTCCCGATACTTATCGGTGCAGGCGGGATTTCATTTATTTCGAAAGATATGGAGTTCAACGATAATCTTGTTGAGGATTCAAATGTATTCATTCTTATTGAGCCCTCTGCCGAGCTCGAACTTAACCTTACCAAATTCTTCAGGATAGCCTTTGGAGCTTCATACAGGATGCCCTCACAATTTGATGTCGGGCTTCCCGGTACCTACTCCATTGATGTTGAATCACTAAAGACAGTGAGCTATACGGTTACCTTAAAATTAGGGAAATTCTGAATTAAAAATCTACTCTCTAACTCCCTTTTCGGTCAACCTCATCCCCCCATCCCCCTTCTCCCATGTGTGAAGGGGGAGTATAATGCAGTATATTAGCTAAATAGCCCCTCTCCCATGGGAGAGAGCTTGTCCCGCTTCGGCGGGAGGTTGGGGTGAGGTGAAGAGCGCCACTCCTTCATCAAGCCACTTTTTATATTCTTCGATATTTAAATTGGTGGGCATGGGTTTGTTGACAGGATTGCCTTCGTGATCAGCAATTACATAAAGAGGGAGTGCATTTGTATTGAATTTTGAGATCTCCAGATCTTCATTTTGTTTTCCGATAGTTTTCTTCTGTTTTCCATCGATTGCAGATACAAACCATTCATTCTCAGGTAGCTGTGTTCGGTCATCAACATACAGTGAAATGATCACAAAATTATTCCTTAGCCTTGTCAGTATCTCCTCATCAGACCACACTTTAGCTTCCATCAGCTTGCAATTGGCACAGGCATGTCCCTTAAAATCTATCAGTACAGGCTTTCCCTGTTCTTTTGCACATGCCAACCCCTGTAAATAATCAAAGTAACCGCTAAGTCCCAGTGGCATATCAAATTTATCGCTGTACTTTGGTCGTGAGCAGAGCAGACTGTTTCCTGATGATGGGAATGCCGGAATTGTTATCGTTTTGTTCTCAACAACCGGCCGGTTTTTTATGAACCATGATGACTGCTGAGGAGGCAGCAGGGCTGATAATCCTTTAAGCGGAGCACCAAAAAGCCCCGGTATCAGGTATAATACAAACGTGAATACTGCAATAACTAAGAAAAACCGGAATGTTCCTATATACGGGAGATCGCTGTCATGAGCGAACTTAATCTTACCCATAAGATAAAATCCTAACAAGGAGAACAGTACTATCCAGATAGCAAGATACAGGTCCCTTGAAAGCAATCCAATGGAATAAACAGAGTCGATGGTCATGATGAATTTCATACTGAATGCAACCATTAAAAATCCAAGGACAACTTTAATGGAATTAAGCCATCCCCCCGACCGTGGCATTTTGCTCAGTATTGAAGGAAAGAGCGCAAACAGCACAAATGGCAATGCAAATGCCAGGCCGAAACCAAACATCCCAACCGTTGGTCTGAGGGCATTTCCGCTGGCTGACTCAACAAGCAGAGCACCTATGATTGGTCCTGTACATGAAAACGAGACAATTACTGTTGTGAGTCCCAGAAAAAAGGCTGCAAGAATTCCCCCTTTATCGACCTTTGAATCAGCACCAGTAACCCATCTATTCGGAAGTACAATTTCAAAAGCTCCAAAAAATGAGATAGCAAAAATTACGAATAATGCGAAGAACAAAATATTTGGTATCCAATGGGTGCTGAGTGCGCTTGCAAACCCCGCACCTGCACTTGTAAGAGAAACAATTATACCCAGTGATGAATAAATCAAAACAATAGAAAGTCCAAAAATGATAGCGTTTACAACTGATTTGCGTTTGTTTCCCGATCCCTGCGAAAAGAATGCAACTGTCATCGGGATCATGGGGAAAACACATGGTGTCAGAATTCCGGCAAATCCTGCAAGCAGGGAGATAAGGAAGAATCCAATTAATCCTTTACGTACAGGCTGGTCAGATGTGACTGTGTCGATGCTGTTATTTACTGCAGAAGGAATATTCCCGGTACTATCTGAAATTCGTATTTCGAATTCAACATCTTTGGGAGGAGAGCATATAGAATTGTTACATGCCATAAAATTGACCTCACCGCTAATGGTAAAGAATGCAGAATTTGCTATTATTTTCTGCCTGAACTCGGCTTTATCGCTGAAGGTTTTAATCTTAAAACCGAAAGCCTCGTCCATGATCTCTTCAGGCTGTGTTACTTCGAAAGCGTTTCCGTCGAGTGAATAACTCTTAATTTTATCAAAACTGAAGCTGGTTGGAATTGGTCCGCCTTTTGGAATATCCATGGAGTAGATGTAAGAGCCCTCGTCAATGGTTGCAGAAAAGACCAGTTCATATATCTTGTCGCCTTTTTTCTCATAACTGAAATCCCATGTAACAGGGTCAAAGATCTGAGCCTTCGTAACAACTACAAGGGTGGTGAAAACAATTATGAGCAGATCTCTTTTATTCATAACACAGGAATTTATTCACTGCAAAAGTAATAAATCATAAAACAACAAAGGAGAGTAAATGGAAAAAGGGTATCATAAAAGAGTAAAACCACCCCGTCCCGACACTTATGTAAGATCGATTTCGTTATCGTACCTGTCGTAGAAATGGTACTCCAGCATATGATATGAGGTAGCTGCCTGTACTTTAAGGCTAATCCTGTATTTGAAATTCCATTTCCAGCTTTTCGGGAAAAATCCTTTCTTCAGGTATGAGGCAACGAATGGATGAACATTCAAAGTCAGTTTCCGGGTTTTTATCTTATCGACAATAAAAGCGAGACTTCTCTCCAGTTCATCTGTAAACAAAATGGTTGGTCTTGTTTGACCTGACCCCTGGCAAGCAGGGCATTTCTCATCTGTAACGATATTCATTTCGGGGCGTACTCTCTGCCGGGTGATCTGCATAAGCCCGAATTTTGTAAGCGGAAGAATATTATGCTTTGTCCTGTCAGAAGCCATCAGATCCTTCATTTTATCATAAAGTGTCTGTTTATTTTCTGACGACTGCATATCGATAAAATCTATCACTATGATCCCGCCCATATCCCTTAACCGAAGCTGGCGTGCAATTTCAATAGCAGCTTCTATGTTAACTTCCAGCGCGTTTAATTCCTGGTCATTTCCTGTCCTTGACCTGTTGCCGCTGTTCACATCAATTACATGAAGGGCTTCAGTGTGATCTATGATCAGGTATGCACCATGCTTGAAGGAGACCGTTTTACCGAAAAGGGCTTTTATCTGTTTATTAACTCCAAAATGGTCAAAGATCGGAATGGTCCCTTTGTAAAGCTTGACTATTTTGGATTTCTCAGGGGCTATCTCCTGGATATACTTTCTTATTTCATCGACCAGTCCGGGATCATTGACATGAATGCTGTTAAAGGTAACATTCAGCATATCCCTGATGATAGTTGTTGTTCTGTTCAGTTCTCCGATGAAGAGTCTTGGTGATTTAATCTCTTTTTTAACTGAGAAAAAAGCCGATTCCCATTTTCTTACAAGATCCCTGAGTTCAGCATCCAGAACTGCCACCTTTTTCCCTTCAGCTGCAGTTCTGACAATTATTCCGTAATTTCTCGGTTTAATGCTTTGCAGTATTGTTTTGAGACGGTTTTTTTCTTCCTGGCTTTCAATCTTCGAGGAGATTGATACCTTATCTGAATAGGGAATAAGCACAAGGTTCCTGCCGGCAAGCGCAATCTCTGATGCCAGCCTGGGGCCTTTTGTAGAAATAGGTTCTTTGGTAATCTGGACGATAACAGTTTGTCCCTGGGTAAGCACATCTGTTATCTTCCCGTCCTTGTCAATATCGGGTTCAGGTTTGAATTTATGCACAGGCACAACCCTGCCCTGTTTTTGAAGGGCACTGATATAGTATTTATGCTGAGTTCGGAACTGGGCACCCAGATCGAGATAATGAAGAAACGCATCACGATCGTAACCAACATTAATAAAAGCTGCATTCAGCCCGGGCATTATCTTTTTAACCTTTCCCAGGTAAATGTCCCCGACTGAAAACCTGATATTTTGCTTTTCCTTGTTAAGTTCGATTAGCTGTTTGTCTTCCAGCAGTGCGAGAGAAACCTCGGAATCACTAACATCAATGATCAGATCCTTATTTGCCACTTCCTATATTAATCAGAGTTAATATATCAACCACAATTACCAACACCCGTATACAATAAACCTAAAGATCATTGGACCTTTAGGTTTAAAATATTCGTTTATGACCACCCAATGATCTGCTATTTCTTTTTATGTCTGTTCTTCCGCAAACGCTTTTTGCGTTTGTGGGTGGCCATCTTATGTCTTTTTCTTTTTTTACCGCTTGGCATACAGGATTACTTCTTAACGTGCGATTTAACTTTAGTGATGAAAGTTTTTGCCGGCTTGAAAGCTGGGATATTGTGTGCAGGAATGATAATGGTAGTGTTTTTCGAAATATTCCTCGCAGTTTTCTTTGCTCTCTTCTTAACGATAAAGCTGCCGAAACCTCTGAGATAAACGTTATTACCAGTTACCATCGAATGCTTTATAGTTTCCATTAAGGCTTCAACTGTTTTCTGTACAGTTACCTTTTCAATACCAGTGTTCTTGGCAATTTCATTAACAATGTCTGCTTTAGTCATTTTACTTGAAGTTTAAAAATTCAACAAATTATTTTGAGTATTCGTTTTTTCAATCCTGCAAATATAGAAATATTATTTGTTTAAATTGAAACACTTACATAATAATTTTTTTTTTAAGGTTTTTATTATTGCCTTAAATACAATGAAATAGATAAATAATTCTATCCTGCTCTCCGGTCATTAATGATAGTAATTCATTTATCCGGAATAATCCTTTTTGATACCCTGCTGCTGCCTGCCGGGATTTAGTACAAAACTTAATGCACTTATCCACAATGAATCACGAAGAGTCACATAATGTAACACAAAGGTTAATCAACCAGTCGTTGCTTTAAGTGGTTTTTTTCTTAACTTTACGGTTCTGTTTCCATACTTAACAATAAAATATAACTATATGTCAATCAATAAAGTCATTCTTGTCGGTAATGTTGGGAAAGATCCGGTTATCAGGTATTTTGACAAAGGAGTTGCCAAAGCAACTTTCCCACTTGCTACCAGCGAAACTTATACGAACCAGCAGGGGGAGACCATAACTTCAACCGAATGGCATAATATTGTTTTATGGCGCTCTCTGGCCGAAGTTGCCGAAAAAACGGTCAAAAAGGGCGCTCAGCTCTATATTGTCGGAAAAATCAAGACACGCTCATATGTCGATAAAGACGGTAATAACAAATATATTACCGAGATACTGGCTGATACCATCCTGTTACTTGAGAAGAAACAGACACAAACCAGTTATTCCGGGAAACCGGATGGACCCAGGGATAATCATCATGAGAAAAGCGGATCTTCATCTGCTGTTAATGAACCGGGGGCAACTTATAACCCACCGGACGAAACCATTCCCGGTACACCCCTTAGCAACGGAACAGGCAACGGACAGAATGAAGATGACCTGCCTTTCTAGATTATTTTATTAATAGCGATCCAGTTG
The DNA here is from genome assembly GCA_025454795.1 of Bacteroidales bacterium. Classification (GTDB taxonomy): domain Bacteria; phylum Bacteroidota; class Bacteroidia; order Bacteroidales; family VadinHA17; genus LD21. Next base: position 79,248 of record JALONT010000002.1, read on the forward strand.
GAACCAGCATATATATTCTCATTCCTTTCTCTTTCAGAGGTAGTTGTCAACAATCCTGATCTGAAGGTTATTATCGGGTTTATAGTTCTTGCAGGAATGCTGTTAGGATCAGCCCTTATGTCGGCATCAGAAGTAGCATATTTCTCATTCAGCCCGGATGATATCGAAAATATTAAAACTGCCAGGACAAAAAAATCAAAGACAGTCCTGAAGCTTTATAAAAATCCGGAAAAACTTCTCAGCACCATACTTGTTGCAAATAATACCATTAATATAACTATCGTACTGTTGGCTGCATTCATCAGCTCAAAGTTATTTGACTTCAGCACCAACCCGGTAATCGGATTCATAGTCGAAGCAGTTGTAATTACTTTCCTGCTTCTGTTCTTTGGTGAAATAATGCCAAAAGTCTATGCATCAAGGAATAATTTATCCACAGCGCTTTTTATGGCTTATCCCCTGATTTGGCTGCAAAAGTTTTTTACTCCTGTTACTGCATTACTGATCCTTTCCTCTTCATTTGTAAAGAGGAGAACCGGTACACGCAGGGCAAATATCAGCATGGACGACCTGTCAGATGCTCTTGAACTGACTTCTGACGAACTGGATGAAGATGAAAAGATACTCAAAGGGATAGTAAACTTCGGCAATCTCAATGTAAGTGCCATTATGTGTCCGCGAATGGATGTAACGACAATTGATATCAGCTCAGGATTCAACCAGATTATACCAGTCTTAATCAATTCAGGATTTTCAAGGATCCCGGTTTATTCAGAATCGTTCGATAATGTAAAGGGTATCTTATATGCGAAGGATGTCCTCCCTTATATGAACAATCCTGATAGTTTTAAATGGCAATCGCTTCTGAGACCCCCATATTTCGTTCCTGAAACAAAAAAGATCAACAACCTGCTGAAAGAGTTTCAAATCAAAAAGATACATATGGCCGTGGTTATAGATGAGTATGGAGGGACCTCCGGAATTGTCACTCTCGAGGATATTCTGGAAGAGATTGTTGGTGAAATAACCGATGAAAGCGATCAGGATGATTCTCTTTACAGGAAACTCGACGAAAATATTTATGTATTCGAGGGTAAGATATTACTAAATGACTTCTATAAGGTAATGGAGCTTGATGATGATCTGTTTGATGATGTAAGGGGTGAATCAGAAACCCTTGCCGGACTTATTCTTGAGCTTACCGGGGAGATACCTGTGAAGGACCAGGCTATTAAGTACAGGAATTTCACTTTCAAGATAGAATCAGCCGACAGGAGAAGGGTCAGACAGATCCGTGTAGAAATAAACAAAGAACAAGGTGATGCCCGCGAAGAGTAATCTGATGATTATAGTCGCCATAATCATACTTTCCGGATGCAGGGAAGTATCTGTTCCGAAACCAAAGGGCTTTTTCAGGATTGACATGCCAGCCAGGGAATACACCGTATTCAATGGAAACATAACAAATACAGCAAACTTGCCAATTTCATTCGAATATCCGGTATATGGTAGTATATCATTAAATAGTAATTATAAATCAGAACCCGGTTGGTTTAATATTGAGTTCCCATCTTACAAAGCAAAGATTTATCTTACATATAAGGATTTGACAAGCAACCTTGATACTTTGATGGAAGAGACTTACAGGCTGAATATAAAAAATCACATAACAAAAGCCGATGCAATAAATGAGCTGGTTATCAGTGATCCTGATAATCATGTTTATGGGATACTTTATGATCTGAAAGGCAGTACTGCCACTGCAGTGCAGTTTTTTTTAACTGACAGCATAAGTCATTTTTTAAGAGGTTCCTTATATTTCGAGGCTGAACCAGATCCCGATTCCCTGGCACCGGTAATCAGTTTTTTCAGGGAGGATATCCTTCACATGATAAAAACCACTAAATGGAAAAAAGAATAAAGAATTATCTCTTTTAATGGGCTGTATTACAAAACATATTCTCAACGAATCCACTATCCTGGGTGTTTGGAAGATTGAAGAAGATATTAACACTCTTCTTAACATGGTTGTACTGGATACCGAGGAGAAGAAAAAATACAGGGTATTCACCAGTACCTCCCGCAAAATGGAGTTCCTCAGCGTAAGGGCACTGCTTTCGGAATTACTGGGGAGAGATGCAAGAATCGTTTACAACAAGAACAATAAACCATTCTTGCAGGATGGTTCAAGATTCATAAGCATCTCACATTCTCACAAACTCACCTCAATTCTCTGCAGTTCCAATGAAAGGGTCGGTATTGACCTGGAATGCATGAGCTCCAACATAGGTGCCCTTGCTTTTAAATTTCTTAACAGGAAGGAGAAAATAACTAAAAACCCTGATGACAGAAAATATCATTTATATATTCACTGGTGCGCCAAAGAATCTCTTTACAAGATATGTGACAAAGAGGGGATCAACATCAGAAAAAACATTACTATTGAGCCTTTTGAAGTTAAGGAATCCGGAGAAATAAAGGGCAAAGTACAGACTGATAAAATAAACGAATCCTTTGATCTTTTTTATTCCAGGTACGACAATTATGCTATAGTGTGGACAAAAAAGAACTATGAAAGCGAATAAATTTCCCGGTAAAAAGTGCGTTGCACTTCTTCTTGATCCCGATAAGACCAGGGAGAAATCATTGCAGAATATATTACAGATTGCGGAAAATTGCCATACCGACTTTATCATGGCTGGAGGCAGCCTGACTTTCTCCAGCATTGATCAGATGATCGATGATGTAAGAAAACATTGCAATATCCCGGTAGTTCTTTTTCCAGGTAACCTTTTGCAACTGAGTCAGAAAGCAGATATTATATTGCTGCTTTCTCTTATCTCCGGAAGGAATTCCGAACTTCTGATCGGGAATCATGTCATTGCGGCACCATTCCTCAGGAATGTTAAACACAAGCTCGTTTCGGTTGGGTACATCTTAATCAGCTGTGGATCAAAGACATCTGTAGAGTACATTAGCCAGACTGAAGCTATTCCTTCAGATAAACCTGATATTGTGGTAGCCACAGCCATGGCTGGTGAAATGCTTGGACTCAGCTTAATATACCTCGAGGCAGGCAGCGGTGCCTCAAATACTATCCCCCCAGGCATTATAAGGTCAGTCAGGGAGAACATAAACGTTCCCCTGGCAGTTGGTGGCGGCATCAGGAATAAAAAGGAGGTTGAAGAAATATTTAAGGCAGGCGCTGACCTTATTGTACTTGGCAACGGTTGCGAAAAGAATCCGAACCTTCTGACTGAAGCCTGTTCTGTCAGGGATAAATTCAGGTTATCTGAATAATTCGAACAATGGTTCTCCTGTGCATGCGTTGGGATAAGGTATCTTGCAGAGCGATGAGAGAGTTGCTGCAATATCAGTCATATTAACTTTCCTCGTTACTTCTCCCCTGTTTACTCTCCAGCCATACCAGATCAAAGGGACATGCGAATCATATTCATATTGTGAATTATGGTTCGTTACCTGATCGCTTTCTTTCTCAACCCAGCCTGAATTAAGTGTAATAATAACATCACCAGATCTTTGCTGACTGAAATTGTTAATAATCCTTTTCAGATTCCCGTTTCCGAAATCATTGGCTTCAAAAGCCGAATACGGGTAGGCTGATGCAACTCCGGAAAACTGTACCAGGAACCTTGCAACCTTTTTCTGCATCTCTTCGAGGGGAATCTTTGAATCTTCTATCAGCGTCCTGTTAAGAAATATCTGCTTCTCCGTATATCCTTTAACCCAGTCACCCTCACCATAAACAGCATTCAGATAGCTTCTCAGCAAATGCAGTGCCTGAGTCTGCCTGAAATAACCGGAAGGGATACGATTGCTTTCAAGGATAGCTGGCAATTCGGAAATCCCATGAGCGGATGTGAAATATACCAGTACATTTTTCTTCCCCAGGCTATCGGTCAGAAATTTCAGGAGATCTTCAATGTCCCTATCAAGTCTGAAAATCGCGTCAGCCATCTCGAACGATGATGGCCCAAACCTGTGTCCTACATAATCAGTTGATGTATAGCATATTGAAAGAAAATCTGTTATGTCATCCTTCCCAAGCTCTTCCTTCTCAATCAGGGCCATTGCAAATTTTGTTGTAAAAGAATTCCCAAACGGTGTTTCTCTGAGGACAGAATAATCGCGGCTTAAACCGCTCCTGTCCCTTGTACTTAGTTTCTTCAGATCATATGGGAAATAATTCAATCCGCCAAAACCTGATTCGAAAGCATTTGTGTCATGGACACAGCCTGAATAATCTGCCTGAGGCCTCAAAAGCAACCATTGGTTATTGAGGTATGATTCAGAGTATTTCATTGCATTGAAGTCGGTTACCCAACCCGGCAGAGTATCTGTATAATAACTACTGGACATCATTGTACCACTCTTATTATCGTACCAGTATGCACCATCGGCTGCATGTCCGGCTGAAAAAATTACCGGATTCTCCTTAATCCCTACTGCAAAAACCTTTGACTGGCTTCCTGTTGCCATCTTAAGTTCATCAGAAAAGGTGGATGACTTAAGATTCACCGGGGAATGAATACCCGCCTCATAACTTCCGCCAACAGGATTTACAGATATATCCTTTGTACAATAGATAAGTTCATTTTTTAATGGCAGATACCAGCTATCGGAAGTAATCCCATGATATGCAGGTTCAGCACCAGTCGAAACAGTTGCATGACCCGGGGCAGACTGCGTCAGCATATACTGGTACGACGCATTCTGAAAAAAAGTTCCCTCGTTTAGCAGCTTCCTGATACCGTTTTCGGAGAATCGACTCCTGAATTTTTCAATCTGATCATATCTGAGCTGCTCAACTACAATCCCGATAACCAGCTTTGGTTTATCCGGTGGAATATATGCACTTTGTCCGAATGTGCAAGTGTAAAACAATATTGAAATAAAGAAAAATGCTGTCCTTTTTAATGTCTTTTTTCCATTCATAAATCTTGTCCTATATTTCTGATAAAATCTAACTTCAAAATAAACAAGGTTCAAAAGTAGCTTTTTCAGGCAGAGTAGCAACAATGAAAATAAATAAATGCATACATGCAATTACCTCCTGACTACAACAAACCGGCTCCTGTCAGTGGCATTTGTTGCTGTGTTGGTGATTATCAGGGAATAGACACCCCTCGGGAAACTGTTAACATCTATTAAAACAGGAATTTCTTCAAATGTATTCTCATAATAATCTCTCAGTATCATCCCGATCATGTTGTATATCCTGATATGTACCAAACCATACTGACGGGCAGGAAGTATCACTTTAAAGATATCAAATGCAGGATTGGGATAGAGCCGCATAACGGGCGTTTCAACAGTGTCTATCGGATTCAGGATGGAGACCATCTCAACCATAACCTCTGTTTTCTGCCCTTCTATAACAACCACATTTACAGTTTTATCAATATAACCATTGGCAGTAAACAGAAGATTATATGTACCAGGGGCCAGAAATCTGATGAAACTACCTGTCAGGGTATCAGAATAAACATGAGAACTATCCTTATCATAGCCGGTGATAAAAATCCTTGCATGAACAGGAGAAAGAGATTCACTATCCTTCACATATCCGTGGATCCCAAATAGTGCATTTTCGAGGTAACCAAGCATGGATCTCCAGTTGTATTGCCATAATGAGTTAAGATTTGCAGCAGGAGTTACATGAATATCATCAAGCTCTATCGTAACCTCGCGTCCGTGCAACTCATGTGTGACAAAATCCTGCCTTCCTCCATATATTATATACCAGTCAGCTCCGTTAGTAATTCCATTGTCCAGATCTGTCATATACCCCGGGACTGAATTAACATGAACTGTATCAGCATATTTCCGGCTGATTTGGTAAAACCAGTCATTATCAGCATGCAGCCTGGACCATCTGTCCCACGGATAATTTACCACTTCGGCTCCGGAATGGAAATTTGCCGAGAGAACAAAATGGTGATTTCTCATAAATTTCATCATATCGAGGGTTTCCTGCTGCTTAACAGTATTGGGTGTGATGGGATCCGGAAAATTTCTGTTAAGATCATATCCGCTGGCATTATCCCTTGTTGGTGATATTATTTTATCTCCTGTTTTGTATGTACCATCCGGATTTGCAAGAGGATTGATCCATATTTCAAGATTATCGACAAGGTTAGTAACCCTCGTATCAGACGAATAGTTCTTAAGAAGGTATTCAGCAAGCCGCAGCATCAGAACAAAACCACCGGTCTCATCGCCATGGATAGTGGATGAATAGAATGTCTCGGGTTCATCCTCCTCTGTGCCGGCATTATCAGAAATCTTCAGTGCCAGGACAAGCTTCCCGTTAATGCTTGTACCGATAGTATCAAGATGGCATAATGAAGGATACAGGGTACTGAAGCTTTGCATTATTGAATCATACTGGGTATATGTCGGATAGACATCCCAACCGAGAGCCTGCTTAAAACTTGTTGCTGTAATGATCTTTTTAGAGTCATCACTTTCAATAATCTGATAATTTATGCTTTGCGCAATAAACCAGTCTAATGTCAGAGGAGAAATGACAATTTCAACAGATTTTCCCTTCACTGAACTTATAGAAATATACTTAGAAAGATCGACAATGGTTTTTGAATTTTGCACAGAGATTATTATTCTTGCCTGTCCCTGTCTGGCAACTATTTCGCGAAGGTGATTGTTATCAGTAATGTTCTGGGACTGAGATTCAGAAACAAATAAAGCCAGAACAGATAATATGACAATCAATCGTCTAACCATTAAACATTGAATCGTATATGGATTATATCACCATCACCGACAATATAATTCTTCCCTTCAATAAAAAACTTTCCCGATTCCTTACAGGCATGTTCTGATCCAAGAGTTATAAAATCTGTGTATTTCATTACCTCTGCCCTGATAAATCCTCTCTCAAGGTCGCTATGGATCACTCCTGCTGCCTGAGGAGCAGTCATCCCTTTTTTAATTGTCCATGCCTTAATCTCTTTTGGGCCGACAGTGAAGAAAGTCTGTAAATTAAGCATTTTATAAGCTGCCCTCACAAGTTTATATACACCCGGTTCCGTCAGACCTGCATCTTTTAAGAACGCCAACCGGTCATCAATATTTTCCAGTTCTGCTATTTCAGCTTCAATAGCTCCTGCAATGATCAGTATTTCAACGTATTTGTCTCTCAGAAACTCTTTCACTCTTTCAACATACGGATTACCGCTGATTGCAGATTTCTCATCCACATTGCAGACGTACATAACCGGTTTCATGGTGAGAAGGAACAAGTCGTCGATGTATTTTTTATCATCTTCTTTCACCTGTAGAGTCCTGGCGTTATTAAAACCTTCGATATGATCTCTGAAGCGCTGAAGCACTTCCAGCCCATGGGTTGCATCCTTATCACCGGTTTTTGCAGCTCTCCGGAGACGTTCGATCTTTTTTTCAACCGATTCAAGATCCTTGACCTGCAATTCAAGGTCAATAGTTTCAAGATCCCTGACCGGATCTACAGAGCCGTCTATATGTGGCAAAGCTTCATTATCAAAACACCTTAGCACATGAATAAGGGCATCAGTGTTCCTGATATCACCCAGGAATTTGTTGCCTACACCTTCACCCTTGTTCGACCCCTTTGCAAGCCCGGGAATATCAACTATTTCAACCGTAGTATGGACAATCTTTTCAGTAACCTGATGTTTTTCAAGCTCATAAAGTCTCTGATCAGGAACCAGTACAACACCCATATTTGACTTGGTTGCACTGAATGCAAATGCATTAGTCTCACCTTTGGTATTTGATATACAGTTAAATATTGTAGTTTTACCGACATTGGTTATTCCAATTATTCCGCATTGTAAAGCCATCAGATATCCGGATTAGTATATTTGATTGCAAATTTATCATAATTCCAGGGATTATTCAATCTTTACAATTTATCCAGACGGCCAGAGTTTAGAGTACTTTGGGTGCCTGGAGTACTTAGAGTACTTTTTGTTCTTAACTTTAAACCTTTGATGGTTCTTTCAATCAAAGAATAAATGCGAGCTTCCTTTTGAATAATAATAGCCCGGATAACGATGTAATTCAACTCCTTAAGACAGACATAAATAAGGGGTTCAGACTTTTAGTTGAGAAGTACAGCTCAAAACTCTACTGGCATATCCGTCGACTGGTGATACTTCACGAAGATGCTGATGATGCTCTTCAGAATACCTTTATAAATGTATGGAGAAACATCGGGGAGTTCAGAAATGAGAGCGCCCTCTATACATGGCTTTATGCTATTGCGACAAATGAGGCCCTGTCACTGATTAACAGGAGAAAAAGGAATGCGGCACTTTCCCTTGATGACCTTGAGAGCTATTTCACCGGATCGATGGAAGGGAGTACATGGTTCGACGGTGATGAAGCACAGGTGAAATTGCAAAACGCGATATTACAACTTCCTGATAAACAACGTATTGTCTTTAATATGAAATATTTTGAGGAGATGAGCTATGAAGATATGAGTAAAGTGCTTAAGACCTCAGAAGGGGCATTGAAGGCATCATATCATCATGCTGTAAAAAAAATTGAAAAAATACTGGGAGGAAGTTAAACCTTTTTCATACTTAACTATCTAACTTAGTGATGAAAAACTTAAAAGAAATAAAAGACAGGAATCCTTTCAAAGTGCCGGATAATTACTTTGAAGAGGTAAACAGGAAAATCATTTCTTCAACTGACAGATATGAGACTTTTGTACTAAAAAAAGGATTAAGCCACAGAATGAGGCCTCTTCTTTCAGTGGCAGCTGCTGTTGCTGTACTGATTCTTTTAGGCTATGCAACGATTAAAATTTTCTTTCCTTCAGAAAATTATAAGCAGGTCCCTGAAATTAGCATGCAGGAATTTTCTGATTCATATCTTAATGATATTGATGTGCTTACACTTGAGGAATATATTGATCCTATGGCTTTTTATGACAAGGTTCCAGATGTTAGCAACTCGGAAATAATTGATTACCTTATGCTTGAAGACGTCGGTTTGAATGAGATTTCTGAACTTCTATAAAAATAAGGTTATGAAAAGCGGAGCATGTGTTTTAATTGCATTGATGTCATTATCAATTATCAGCGTATCTGCCCAGAATCCAAACCGGGAAAGACTGGATTCCTACAGAATTGCATTTTTTACTCAAAAATTAAAGCTTACTCCATATGAGGCTGAAAAATTCTGGCCTTTATTTAACGACTTACAGGACAGGAAGATTAAAATCCAGCTGGGAAAAATGCAGCTTAACAGAAAAATCAACCAGGAAGCAGCTACGCTGAGTGATAAGGAAATGACAGAAATGGGTGATAAACTTATTGAGCTTGAAGTCATGGAGGCTGAGCTTTCCAGGACATTTCATAAGAATTTCAAGGAGGTCCTCCCTCCTGAAAAAGTCCTGAGACTTTATCAGGCGGAGACTCAATACAAGCTGCTGTTACTTAATGAACTAAAGGACAGAAGGCAGGAAAAAGGCAGTAATTTTAGAAGGTAAACCCGGGGATTCTGAATAAGAACGGATCACCTCTGTTTTATAATGAGAGTCGATAAATATGCCTCAAGGTCAATAAATGGTATTCTTTTCTGCTCCCCTGAAGACATGACCTTAAGAGTTATTTCATCAGTTCTTACCTCATCTTCACCTGCAATAATAATATAGGGTATCTTCCTTGAATCAGCATAGGACATCTGTTTTTTTAGCTTCAGAGGATCAGGGTATAGTTCGGCTTTTATTTCCATGTTCCTGAGCAATCCGAGTATTTTAAGAGCATATTGAAGTTCACCTTCGCCGAAATTCAGTACCAGGACTTCTGTCGATGAAGTTAAAATATTATTAAAGAGGCCTAGTTGCTCCATCACATCATATATTCTGTCGGCTCCGAACGAAACCCCAACACCTGATATCCCTTCCATACCAAAAACCCCGGTGAGGTTATCGTAGCGTCCTCCTCCACAGATGCTCCCAATAGTAACATCAGATGATTTGACCTCAATGATAGCCCCGGTGTAATAATTGAGTCCCCGTGCAAGCGTGAGGTCGAGTTCAACCCGTCCAGACATTTCTGCAAGACCTAAATATGAAAAGAGTGTTCTTAGCTCTGCTATACCCTTCATCCCTGTTTCAGAAGTTGGCAGTAACTCTTCCAGTTTTATGAGTTTGTCTTCTGTTGTGCCTTTCAGAACCAGGAGAGGCTGCAACTTTTTAACAGAAGCCCGGGAGACACCTTTTTCCCTGAGTTCTTCATTTACAGCATCGATGCCTATCTTATCGAGTTTGTCAATTGCTACGGTAATATCTGTTATCCTGCTTCCTTCACCTATATATTCTGCAATACCTGAAAGAATTTTCCTGTTATTGATCTTGATAACTATGGCAATTCTGAGCTTTGAAAAAATATCATCAATAATTCTAACGAGCTCATATTCATTTAATAACGAATCACTTCCAATGACATCAACATCGCATTGGGAAAATTCACGGTATCTTCCTTTTTGGGGGCGATCAGCCCTCCAGACAGGTTGGATCTGGTACCTTTTGAAAGGAAATACTATCTCATTTCGATGCTGAACCACATAACGTGCAAACGGGACAGTAAGATCGTACCTCAGTCCTTTTTCACAAATCTGAGCGGAAAGTTTTCCGGTGTCTTTCTTCAGCAGGTCCTCATCGCTAATTCCGGAGAAAAAATCTCCCGAGTTCAGTATCCTGAAAATGAGTTTATCTCCTTCCTCCCCGTATTTGCCAAGAAGTGTCGAAAGGTTTTCCATGGCAGGAGTTTCAATAGGTTGATAACCATATAATTTAAAGACCTTTTTTATAGTATCAAAAATAAATTCTCTTTTCAGCATCTCATCAGCTGAAAAATCCCTTGTCCCGGTTGGTATGGTTGGTTTGGATGCCATTTAATCTTGTCAGTAAGGTAAAAGGCAAAAATAAGAAAGAATTATTAATTGTCATGCATGTTGTGCAGGTCATGCAGGTCCTGCAAGACTGCAAGACTGCAAGACTGCAAGACCGCAAGACCGCAAGACCGCAAGACCGCAAGACCGCAAGACTGCAAGACTGCAAGACTGCAAGACCATAAGACCGCAAGACCCTTAAAATATCTCCGGAACGAATGTCTGGTCTGTTAAAGGAGGCCGGACATAAGCCACATCATGCTTTAAGGGAGGAAGCTTAAATGGTTTAGGTGTGAGATCCTTGTATGGAATAAGTGAAAGCAGATGAGATATAGTATTCAGTCTTGCTCTTTTTTTATCATCAGCATGGACAACATACCAGGGTGATTGTTTGGAATCAGTATAGGAAAACATTTTGTCTTTGGCCATGGAATACTCGACCCATTTATCGCGTGATTCAACATCCATAGGACTTATCTTCCATCTCTTTGTAGGATCCTGGATCCTGTCCTGGAAACGCTTTTCCTGTTCATGGTCACTTACTGAGAACCAGTATTTAATCAGGATTATCCCTGACCGGATAAGCATTTTTTCAAATTCGGGACACGATCTGAGGAATTCTTCATATTCTTCATTTGAGCAGTATCCCATTACCTTTTCAACTCCGGCCCTGTTATACCAGCTCCTGTCAAAGAGAACTATTTCGCCACCGGCAGGCAGTTCGGTGACATATCTCTGGAAATACCATTGTGATTTTTCTTTTTCGGTAGGGATTCCAAGAGCAACAATCCGGCAGATCCTTGGATTGAGACAACCTGCAATTGTTTTAATTACCCCGCCTTTCCCGGCAGCATCTCTCCCTTCAAAGATCACTACAACTTTCAACTTATTTGCCTTGACCCATTCCTGAAGTTTTACAAGCTCTACTTCAAGTTTCAGAAGTTCTTCTTCAAATTCTTTGTTGCCCAGCTTTTCCCTTTTTTCAGGTTTTACATCGTGATATAGGTCCTCTTTTTTGAATTTCTCAACCTTGATCTTCTTTTGTTTCTCATGTGATCCCATGGCAAATAGTTTAATATGAAGAAGAAAGATAATAAAAAATCCTGAAAAAGAGAAACTCAGGATTAGAAAGTTTGGAGTATTTAGAGTTTGGAGTACTTAGAGTTAAAGGACTCATAACTTTAAGTACTCGAAGTACTCGAAGTACTCGAAGTACTCGAAGTACTTTAAGTACTCTAAATACTTTCAACTATTGTATAAAAGGTATCGCAAGCGGATATTTGAATTTCTCGCCTTTTGAAGCCTTGATGCTTGCTATGACTATACACACGATTTTAAGGACTCCCAGGAAAGCAACTATTGGTATTCCTATTAATATGAAACATAATGGAATCGCGAGGACCATATAGAGCAGTATAGATAGCTGAAAATTCATAGATGATTTTCCGTTTTCATTAACCCATGCTGATTCATCTTTTCGTGAGAGCCAGCAGATGAGTGGACCAATTATACCTCCGAAAGGAAAAAAGAAACCGGCAAATGCTGAAAGGTGGCAAAGCATAGCCCAGTTTCTTTCCGGTTCCGATAATTCTCTAATATCTTCCATGACATTTACTATTTTATCAAAAGACGATCAATTTTGCAGTTTGATGCATTATTCAAACCTGGCAAGGCGTTTAAGGTCTGATGGAAGAAGTCCGTTTGGATTGCTTTTATCAATTGTATGTACATTATAATAATACATATTTGCATCATCGGTTCCTATTAACATTTTAAAACAGTATCCCCTATCTTTCGTTTCACCCACAGGTCCGACTTTATGCAAAATTACAGTATCAGGTGTTTTTCCATCTATTGCTTTCACAATTAACTCTTCTGGAACAATCTCAATATCATTTGAATAGATTGATCTTATTCTTTCAATAGTCCCGATATCAGGCGTAAGGTCCTCCTCTTTAACCAGTATTTTCTTTTTCATTAATGCAGGCACATTCTCATTATAGAATTTAAGATATTTCCTGCCTGTTTTGGAAGGGTCCTCCATTATCAGCTGTGCATGTTTCTGCATAAACTCAAGTATGACTCCCAGTTTATAGCCATAATCAAGGTCATCTTCACCTGCATATGAAAGAGGTACGGCACATATCTCAGGATTATCACCCAGCTTGTCAACATCCTTTCCCTGAAGGAGATTTATAAAATTAAAAACCGAATTCGATTTATCCTTATCAAAATTAGTCTCTGTAAGAACTATAAAAGAAAAGCCCGGCTTCGGTCGTCTTATATTAAATTCGTTGACATCAATAAACTCATAAGGAGTCACCTTCCAGTATTTAGTCATAGCCTCTTTAATATAGGAATTAAAGGCGGAAAACGGGTCAGCCTCAAGAACGACACAAGTTGTAGATTCACTGAACTGCTTTATCTCATCCTTGTTTGGAAATGGTGCCTGACCTGAGACCATCCCCGGAAGGAAGAACAGAAACAGGATGAAAAATATATTTCTCATATTTATTGTTGATTGACAGGTATATACAGAGGATTATTTTCATTAAACTTACGAATATAAACAAACATTAATTCCTTTTTCTTCTTTCTGGGAAGCTGAACAAACTCCTCATAAAGCGCAGCATCCTTCATTAGTAACAGCAATGTGCTCTCCAGGTCAAATTCAAGGATCTTGCCGGATTCAAAATCCAGCAGATATTGTCTCACCTCACTCCTGGACATGTTGTTGCGTCCGTACGGCGAATAATATGAGCCGTATGGGGAATAGTAATTCCCATAACCATAACTGGAATATGGTGAATAGTAGGAATAAGGATCATAATAGCCTCCATATGGAGAATTATAATAGCGTGAATCATAAGTCGTTACATCTGCAACAAAGTGACAGATGCTTCCCACAAATGTAATCCTGTTGAAATTTTCCTGCACCTGGATATATATTACCCCATTTCTTGCATATCCCCATATGTCCTTCCTTGGAACTTCCTGTCTTATACCCATTCCATCGTAGAAATAGATATTTTCAGATTCAAAAAGCTTCTTGAAGAACTCCTTGTCATTGTAATCTGTGGATGTAAGAAGCTTTGCCTTTGGCACCGGGTTGTTCAGTTTAACCTGGTCGAAATTAAGGTAGATGCCATCCTTAAAACGGAAATCAGGCGTATACTTAACCGTTCCATCCTGACCCTGACCGTTAACCTGAACAAAAGAGAAAAAAGGAATAACAGTGACAGTGGCAGTGAGAATAAATATCCTGAAAAACTGTTTCATAACAATAGCGCTTTACCTATCCCGTTCAAATATCATACCATTAGGACAAAATTAACGATTTCCTTTAAAGGGAGTTAAAAACGGTTAATGTATATTTATTATATATTTGTTTAATTTTACAAAATCTCAACGAAGAGCAGTATGGTCAAGGAAACCAGAAACAAGAATAATGGTGAAATAAATCCCCCTGCCGGTGATTTATTTGAAAAAGACCGAAAGCAGATAGAGACCTATTCATATTTATTGATAACAGGACTGATCATTGCTCTCCTTTTCTTAATGCTTGATCTTAAGCTTCTAGCAGGGGTCATTATCATTGCTTCAGCCTGTCTTGGAGTTTTTCTGATCAAAAAAGGCACGAGACTGATAAGTAGCGCTACGAGTTCTATTAATGATGTATCCACACTGAATGAAAAGAAAGACAATGTGATAACAGACTTTTCGCATAAAATCAGGGAGCCGCTGAATAATCTCGTAATCATTACCGATATGCTTATGGAGTCGGGTCTTCAGAAAAAGCAGAAGGACCTTATTGAGACTTTTGTTGCATCTACAAACAACATGGTTACAACTGTTAATGAATTAACAATGCAGTCTGCCGGCAACCTGAGCTATGAATCAAGAAAGCATATTAAGTTCAACCTTTTATCTACAATCCAGAATACAATAGAGCTTTACAGCCTTAAGGATAAGGTCAATATCGATTTTATTCTCAACAAAAGGGAATTTGGAGAATTTGAATGCCTTGGAGATCCAATAATTCTTAAACAGATATTCCTCGACATCTTCAACATAATCGAAACACAGAATACCGAAAGGACGACCAAGGTTACAATTAATCTTAAAAGAGAAAAAGAGACAGGAAACGAAACTATTATCGGCTTCAGGATCCAGACAGACAAGAATATAGTACTGATAAGCGAAAATGCATCAGATCATAGTCTTGCTGCCAGACTTATTTTAACAAAAAAGGGCACTTACAGTCAGGAATTCGGAAAGAATTACACCGTACTGAATATAAGTCTTCCGTTTACAAACATTGTTCAGGAGACAAAACAAAATATAGCCTCTCAGAAAATTGAAGAACTTATTCAAAAGGAAAAAACTCATAAGGATCTGAAAGACATTAAAATACTTCTCGTTGAAGATAACCTGATAAACCAGAAAATAACACTTCTCACTCTTAAACCTTTGGTAAGCAGTATTGATACTGCTTCAAACGGGAAAGAGGCTCTCGATAAATTCGGGACTGCCAGCTACGACCTGATACTCATGGATATCCAGATGCCGGTAATGAGCGGTCTTACTGCAGCTGAAAAGATCAGAGCTCTTGAGTCAAGTACTAATTCCCATGTCCCGATAATTGCAATTACTGCAAATGCTATGCTTGGGGATAAGGAGAAATGCATCTCTGCAGGTATAGACGATTATATCAGCAAGCCGTTCCAGCCTTCAGCCCTTATTGAAAAGATCAAGAAAAGTATTTAACTGCCGCCGGTAAAGGGTTTAAAACCCATAACCATAATATCGTCAATCTGGGGATTACCGGCCATCCAGGTTTTTATATTGTCTTCCAAAATTGTTTTCTGATCAATCACCGGGAAATTGTGAATCGTCATCAGAAGATACCTGAACCTGCGATACATGAACTTCTTGTTTTCGTTGCCGCCGAACTGGTCAATATACCCGTCAGAAAACATATATAGAATATCATCTTCCATAAGATCCATCTCGTGATCGGTATATGGGATTCCGGCAGGATTCATGCCAATGATCACCTTATCTCCCTTAATCTCGATCAATGAATTGTCCCTGATAATGTACAGAGGGAAAAAAGCTCCGGCATACCAGATCTTTTTCCTCGTCCTGTCGATTACACAGAGTCCTATATCCATGCCGTCACGGATAATTGTTCCAATATTCTTTTCCCTGCTAAATGTTTTTTCAAGAGCTTTATTCATGACAGCCAGAACTGCAGAAGGTATCTCAATATTATCCTCATTGATGGCTTTTTCGATGATCTTCAGCCCAATCATCGACATGAGGGCTCCGGGGACACCATGACCGGTACAGTCAGCGCCGACAATAAATATCTTGTCCCCCTTCTCTCCTATCCAGTAAAAATCGCCGCTCACTATATCCTTTGGCCGGAAAAAAATAAAAGAGTCCCTTAAATGTTTTCTGAAATAGTCTTCTGAAGGCAGAAGTGCCTCCTGTATCCTCTGAGCATAATTGAGGCTGTCAGTAATATTCCTGTCCCTGAGCTCAAGCTCAAATTTCTGTCTTTCAATCTGCTCAAATGCCTGCTCTTTTTCTTTCAGGAGTTTCCTGGTTTTAATCAGCCTCCTGTTCTGAAACATTACAATCAGGTAAACTAAAGCCAGGATAAGTGCACTGTAAAGTATAAAACGGTAGGGCAAAGCAGCAGGATCAATAGTCAGGTTTTCCTGCTGGCCCGCCGTAAGCAAACCAGAGGAGATGATAATCTGAATATAATTATATGTAGAACAGAGAGGCCCCATCAGATAGTGCAAAAATAGTCTAAAAATCGGTACCTGTTACCGGCGGGAATCTGAAAAAAGGATCAGCATTAAGGGACCATCACTTCATCATTGCCTGCATACGATAAAAGTGAATGGTTCAATGATGGTGAAGGGATAAAAGGACCAATCTCCAGGGAATCCCATTTCTGGTCGGTATTTTTTATAGTTTCTTCAGATGAACGTACTATATTCGGCCATCTACGTGGAAAGCCTCCTTCCCTGAAAGCTTTTATCGTACCATCAATAAAAATTATATTGTCGGAAATGTAATCGATATCGCGTTTCGGATCACTGTTCCCCAGCACCTGCCATGCGACTGTAAACATATCAAATGCATCAGCATTATGGTCAACAGCAAGAATAAGCCTGAGAATACCTTTGAAATCTTCTTTCCTGAACCATTCTTTTGACTTTTCAACAGCCAGAGGATTCTCTGACTGGTTAAGCCCCACAACAGCTACCTGGATATCTCTGAGCAGGTTTAGATTTCTTTGACCGGAAGGGTTGCTGTTCTGATAAGATCCTGTTGAAATATCAGCATTTAGTCCAGGTTTACGGATCACCTCCCCTTCCATTTTGATCGTCCCGTCAATACCCAGTTTCCCGCCCAGAGAAAAAGTATCTGATGAATGATCGAGTACATCGAGCGGTCCTTCACCGAATAAAAGATCCTGTCTGAAATCAGTATTTTCAAGTACATGCAGAATCAAACTCCTGTAATTCCTGATATCTATATCTCCGCTGACTACTAAAAGATACTTGGTGAACATCATCTGACCTGCCCCGAACAATGAGCTAATCACTTTCTTCCCCTGTCCAGGATATGTCTTATCTATCTTAACAATAACCAGGTTATGGGCGATGCCGGCATCAGGCATATGAAAGTCTTCAACCTCAGGCTGCATAGAAAGTTTTATGGGGGCAAGGAATATTTTTTCAGAAGCCCGCGCAAGCAAGGCATCTTCCATTGGAGGAATACCTACTATCGTTGCCGGATAAACGGCTCTTTCTGAATGGGTTATACAAGTTACATGAAACCGGGGATACCAGTCGGCCAGGGAATAGAATCCAGTGTGGTCGCCAAAAGGACCTTCCCAAACCGGTTCTTCAGCAGGATCGACGAACCCTTCAATTACTATATCAGCATCAAATGGTACATATATATCATTAGTTATACATTTAACAAGTCTCACCTTCTTATTTCTGAGAAAACCCGCAAGAAGATATTCATCTATATTTTCAGGCAATGGAGCTGTAGCGGCATAGGTATAGACCGGGTCTCCTCCAAGAGTGACAGATACAGGCATTCGCTTTCCGGATTTCTTCCAGGCTTCAAAGTGGTTGGCACCTGTTTTATGGCGCTGCCAGTGCATGGCTGTTGTATTCTTATCAAGAATCTGCATCCTGTACATTCCGACATTGGTTTTACCTGTGACCGGATGCACCGTATGTACCATTGGGAGGGTCACAAACCGGCCTCCATCATGAGGCCAGCATTTAAGAACAGGGAATATTGCCAGGTCAGGATCTCTGTGTATCACCTGTTGACAGATACCTTTCCTTCCTGAACGAGCAGGAAGGATCCCGGAAATTCTATTCAGATCCGGCAGGACAGATAACTTTTTAAAAAGATTTCCCTGTGTACCCGTAATTTTTTCAAATAAGGTTACTATTTCCAATCCGGCATCATCGAGATCTTTTCTGCTCATCGCCATTGCCATTCGTTTTTCAGATCCGAAAGCATTTATGAGAAGAGGGAAGCCTGTTCCGGTATTTTCAAAAAGGAGTGCTTTGCCTCCGTTTTTAGAAACACGATCGGTTATTTCGGCAATCTCAAGTACAGGATCAACAAAAGCTCTTATCCTTGTTAGTTCTCCTTTGTTTTCGAGCTGGTCAATAAAATCCGATAATCCTGAAAATGGCATAAGCTGGAGGTAAAGATCAAAGATCAAAGATCAAAGATCAAAGATAAAAGATCAAAGATAAAAGATCAAAGATAAAAGATAAAAGATAAGAGATCAGAGATATTGAGTTAACAAATAAAGGGAAAAGATTGCTTCGTCTCCGCCAATTGGCGGATCCTCGCAATGACTGGATACCGGAAAAAAATCCCCTCCATGGAGGACCTGCCCCGAGCGAAGCTTCGGGGGGACTGGGGCGGTTCTATAAAACAATAATGGGAACTATTCTTGCGAGTAGTTCCCATTCACCGTTTACAGCCGAGGCCGCATACGGCGTCGGATTACTGTTATTCTGACCGGTTGCATTGCAGGTCTTACGATCTGTTCCTGCAACCCATGGCTTTCGGGTTGTGCTTGTTACAGCATAACCTTTCGGCTGTCCGTTTTTTCCGTCTCACGACGGACTTTCCCGGACGAAATGTCATTCAGGCTCCATTGCACATTTCCCGAAGGATTTGGCTCTGGTTCCAGGTCATTTGGGGCCGAAGCCCTTCATTTTCTGAGGCCCTGTGACTCAGTCGCTGAAAGAACGTTTCCGGTTTTCGTCGACTTACTGAACACCCGGTATTGGTCTGGGACCAGTTCCCTTCGCTCAGGTTTCGGCTCTCTTGGTGCGCAGACCCGAGGGTCTGGATGAACCGGATTGTGTTTCATTTAAGTAACCTTTTCCGATTCCACATCTTTCGAGCAGTCTTTTATCGCTCACCCGATAGACCAAATTTAATTCAAGTATGTCAAAAAACAATAAAATAGACTTCCTTGTTGTAAACCCGATATAAACATATGTTATCAACAATTGTTAATAACGACGGAAAATATGAAAGGATGGCTTATTCTTTCTCTCTTGCTGCATGTACTCACCCCCAAGCCCCCTCTTTCCGCCGACTGGCGGAGAGAGGGGGAAAAGAAGGGGGTGAGTACGTGAATTATTTCTTATACCCGTATACAGCCAGATCACCGAGCATCTCTTCGATCCTGAGAAGCTGATTGTATTTTGCCAGTCTGTCTGTCCGGCTGCATGAACCGGTTTTAATCTGTCCTGAATTGGTGGCAACAGCGACATCGGCAATAGTTGAGTCCTCTGTTTCTCCCGAACGATGGGAAATAACAGTTGTATAGCCTGCCCTGTGAGCCATCTCAATACAATTCAGGGTTTCAGTAAGGGTTCCTATCTGGTTTAATTTGATAAGGATTGAATTAGCGGAACCAAGCTCAATACCTTTTTTGAGATATTCTACATTTGTCACAAAGAGATCGTCGCCAACAATCTGGCATTTTTCCCCGATCCTGTCGGTAAGCATCTTCCATCCATCCCAGTCACTTTCAGCCATTCCATCTTCAATTGAGTCAATTGGGTATTTACTAATCAGTTTTTCAAAATAGTCAACCTGCTCTTTTGATGTTCTCCTGGCTCCTTTAGGACCTTCAAATTGTGTATAATTATACATTCCGTCAACATAAAATTCTGAAGCAGCAGGATCGAGAGCAATCATAACATCAACACCCGGCTTATAACCTGCAGCAGAGATCGCTTTAAGGATTGTTTCAAGAGCATCCTCAGTTCCCTCAAGTTTGGGAGCGAATCCACCCTCATCGCCAACGGTGGTGCTTAATCCTCGTGCTTTAAGGACTTTCTTAAGAGAATGGAACACTTCTGCACCCATACGTAATCCTTCCCTGAAAGAAGGGGCTCCTACCGGCCTTATCATGAATTCCTGGAAAGCGATGGGCGCATCGGAATGCGAGCCGCCATTTATTATATTCATCATAGGTATAGGAAGGACAACGGCATTTGCTCCTCCAATATAACGGAAAAGGGGCAATCCATGGGCCTGTGCAGCTGCTTTTGCAACAGCCAGGGATACTCCCAGGATAGCGTTTGCGCCAAGGTTGCTTTTTGTTGCTGTACCGTCGAGGTCTATCATTTTTTTATCAACACCTGCCTGGTCGGTAACATCCATTCCGATTATTTCTTCGGCAATTACATTATTGACATTGTGAACAGCTTTCATGACTCCTTTGCCCAGGTAGCGGTTTTTATCGCCATCTCTCATTTCGAGAGCTTCATTTTCACCTGTTGATGCACCTGATGGTACAGCTGCGCGGCCAAAAAAGCCACTGGTTGTTGTTACATCAACTTCAATTGTCGGATTGCCGCGGGAATCAAGGATCTCACGACCGTGTACACTAACTATTTGACCCATAGGAATTTAAATTTTTATTAAACAATTGTGCAGTATACAAAAAAGGGGATAATGACTCCAATTGATTATCCCTTTCAGTTTAAATATAATATAAATTATTTTTCTTCTTCAGCAACCGTTTCCTCTGATTCATTTTCGGGTTCTTCAACTTGCTTTTCAGCTTTTGCTTTAAAAGTCTTTACTTCTTTCTCAACGCCTGTTGTCTCAGCTTTTTTCTTAGGTGCTCTTCTCCTTCTTGTTGTTGTCGTTGTTTTTCCTTTTGTTCCTTGACCGCCGCCCAGCATTGCTTCGTTGTAATCAACGAGCTCAAGAATACACATTTCAGCATTGTCTCCTATTCTGTTTCCGATTTTCAATATACGGGTATATCCACCTGGCCTTTCGCCTACTTTTGGCGAGATTTCCCTGAATAATTCAGATACAGCTTCCTTATCTTTCAGGTAGCTGAAGACCACTCTCCTCGAGTGTGTTGAATCCTCTTTCGATTTAGTGATAAGCGGTTCAACGAAGCTCTTCAGAGCTTTAGCTTTGGCAGTAGTGGTTGTGATCCTTTTATGAATGATCAGAGACGTTGCCATATTGGAAAGCATCGACTTCCTGTGTGAACTCGTTCTCCCTAAATGATTTATAACTTTTGAATGTCGCATTTCTATATTCTCAAACAGTTTTCTAATTTAATCTTTCTCTAACTTATATTTGCTCACATCCATGCCGAATGAAAGACTCATTGACTCAAGCAGTTCATCGAGTTCCGTAAGTGACTTTTTGCCGAAGTTTCTGAATTTAAGAAGATCGTTCTTGTTAAATTTGACAAGATCGCCGAGTGTTTCAACTTCAGCGGCTTTAAGGCAATTGAGAGCTCTGACGGACAGGTCAAGGTCGACAAGCTTTGTTTTCAGGAGCTGTCTCATATGGAGAACCTCCTCATCAAATTCCTCATTAGCCATCTTGTCGTCCGAGTCGAGAGTAATCTTTTCATCGGAGAAGAGCATAAAGTGATAAATAAGAATTTTTGCAGCTTCTTTAAGAGCATCTTTTGGATGAATTGATCCGTCAGTTTCGATCTCAAAGAGGAGCTTCTCATAGTCAGTTTTTTGCTCAACACGGTAGTCCTCAACTGTATATTTCACATTCCTTACAGGAGTGAAGATTGAGTCGATTGCAATAAGTCCAAACTCTGCATCGGCAGGTTCATTTTCCTCAGCCGGCACATAACCTCTCCCTTTGCTGATGGTAAGTTCGACCTGAAGCTTGACATCGTGCTCCATTCTGAAGATTACAAGGTCAGAATTAAGCACCTCGAAGCTGCTGAGAGAGTTATTCAGGTCAGCCGCCTTGAAGACATCCTTATTATGGATCTTAATCGTGACTTTTTCATGATCGACATCCTCAACGGTTCTCTTAAACCTCACCTGTTTAAGGTTAAGGATGATCTCGGTAACATCTTCAATAACACCTGTAATGGTAGAGAACTCGTGGTCAATACCCTCTATCTTTACCGTTGTGATGGCAAAACCTTCAAGTGAAGAGAGAAGTATTCTTCTCAGAGCATTACCTACAGTAATACCATAGCCAGGTTCAAGAGGACGGAACTCGAATTTTCCGAGTTTCTCATCCGCTTCCAGCATTATTACTTTATCGGGCTTCTGGAATGATAAAATGGCCATAATTATTTCTTATATTATTACTTTGAATACAATTCGACGATGAGCTGTTCTTTAATATTTTCCGGGATATCAGTACGTTCAGGAACGTTCATGAATTTACCTGCCATCTGTGTATCATCCCATTCAAGCCATGAAAGTTTTGATGACTTCCTTGTTGTAAGTGAATCAACTACTGTTTCAAGAGATTTCGATTTTTCGCGTACACCGATAATGTCACCTGGTCTGAGCTGGTACGAAGGAATATTTACGACCCCTCCATTAACTGTAATATGACGATGGGATACCAGCTGACGGGCGCCTGCCCTGGTTGGAGCAACCCCGAGACGGTATACGACGTTATCAAGACGCGACTCGAGGAGCTGAAGGAGAACTTCTCCCGTTACGCCTTTGGAACGTGATGCCTTCTCAAAAGTATTGCGAAACTGACGTTCCAGTACCCCATATGTGTACTTTGCTTTCTGTTTTTCTCTGAGCTGGACGCCATATTCAGAAGTCTTTTTCCTTTTTTTATTCATCCCATGCTGACCGGGAGGGAAATTCTTTCTGTCGAGGTGCTTATCAGGGCCGAATATCGCTTCTCCGAATTTTCTTGCGATTCTTGTTTTTGGGCCGGTATATCTTGCCATTTTATTTTAAAATTTGAACTTAGTTAATTTATTTAATATTTCGGATTGCGGATTTTAGATTTCGGATTCAATCCGCATTCGTAAATCCGAATTCCGCAATCACATTATACTCTTCTCCTTCCGGGAGCACGGCAGCCATTGTGTGGCATTGGGGTAACATCTATTATTTCAGTAACTTCAATGCCTGTGTTGGCAATAGCCCTTATAGCTGATTCACGTCCCGATCCTGGTCCTTTAACGAATACCTTGACTTTCCTCAGTCCCAGGTCATAAGCTACCTTTCCACATTCTTCCGATGCCATCTGGGCAGCATAAGGAGTGTTCTTCTTGGAACCTTTAAAACCCATTTTACCGGCAGATGCCCATGAAATAACCTGCCCCGAATTATTGGTCAGAGTTACAATAATATTATTGAATGATGAATGAACGTGTGCCTGGCCTGATGGTTCAACCTTAACGATCCTCTTCTTTAATGCTCCGGTCTTCTTTGCCATAATCTATTTATTTAGTAGCTTTTTTCTTGTTTGCAACAGTTTTCTTTCTTCCTTTGCGTGTCCTGGCATTATTTTTTGTGCTCTGGCCTCTGACAGGAAGACCTATTCTGTGGCGAACACCACGATAACAGCCGATATCCATAAGCCTTTTAATATTCATCTGAGTCTCCGAACGAAGCTCACCTTCAAGCTTATAATTATCATTAAGGATGCGACGGATGTTATTTATCTGATCATCAGTCCATTCCTCAACCTTTACATTTCTGTCAACGCCGGCCTCATCAAGTACTTTCTGGGCAGTGCTTCTGCCAACTCCGTAAATGTAAGTCAGGCCAACTTCGCCTATTTTATGTCTTGGTAAATCTACCCCAACAATACGTGCCATATAAAACTTTTCTTAAATTGAGTTGCAAAATTAATTAAATTATCCCTGTCTCTGTTTGAACTTGGGATTTTTCTTATTTATTACGTAAATGCGTCCTTTTCTTCTGACTATCTTACAGTCAGCGCTACGCTTTTTTACAGATGCTCTTACTTTCATTACCTTGAATATTTCTATTTATACCTGAATGTTATTCTTCCTTTTGTCAGATCATATGGTGACATTTCAACCTTCACTTTATCGCCGGGCAGGATCTTGATATAATGCATCCTCATTTTCCCCGAGATGTGTGCAGTAATTACGTGCCCGTTTTCGAGCTCTACCCTGAACATCGCGTTGGAAAGGGCCTCAATGATCGTGCCGTCCTGCTCAATAGATGGTTGTTTAGCCATACGCTTCCATTTTATTTAAAACTTCTTCTATAAATTCAAATGTTGTCAATATGTCGGCCTTACCCTTATTAACTGCAACGGCATATTCAAAATGTGCCGATGGTTTTCCGTCAGCGGTTTTTATTGTCCATCCATCCTTCATCTGGAGTGTCTCCTTCTTGCCAAGATTTATCATCGGCTCAATGCATATTACAAGACCTTTTTCCATTTTCGGCCCAGCTCCTCTTTTACCGTAATTTGGCACTTCCGGAGGTTCGTGCATCTTTTTCCCGATTCCATGGCCAACAAGTTCCCTGACTACTGAATAGCCGCCGCTTTCTGCTTTCTCCTGGACTGCTGAAGAAATGTCTCCAATCCTGTTTCCTGCAACAGCTGCTTTGACACCCTCCTCGAGCGATGCTCTTGTAAAATCCATCAGCCGTTTAACATCTTCAGCTACCTCACCGACAGCAAAAGTGTAAGCGCTGTCTCCAACCCATCCATTAAGTATGACCCCGCAATCAACAGAAATAATGTCTCCTTCTTCCAGACAATAATCAGATGGTATTCCATGAACCACTTCGTCATTGACAGATGTGCAGAGTGTGTTAGGAAACCCTCCGTATCCCTTGAATGCCGGTACCGCATGATGATCGCGGATAAATGTTTCGGCAACATTATCGAGATAAAGAGTAGTAACCCCGGGTTTTATAAGCATGGCAATTTCTGCAAGTGTTCTCGACACCAGAATATTGCTCTCTTTTAACAACCCTATCTCTTCATCAGTCTTTATATACAACATCAAAGAACGTAATACTTATTTAAATTGATGAAACAGAACCCGATCTGCCTTTCACCCTGCCTGTCTTCATAAGTCCGTCGTAATGACGCATAAGCAAGTGGCTCTCAATTTGCTGTAGTGTATCAAGAACTACTCCTACAAGGATTAATAGTGATGTTCCTCCATAAAATTGTGCAAACTGGGCTGTTACACCCGCTTTAACCGCAAGAGAGGGAAGAATTGCAATAATTGCCAGGAAAATTGAACCTGGTAGTGTTATCCTTGACATAATTGTATCAAAGAACTCCACGGTTTTCCTGCCGGGTTTGATCCCCGGAATAAATCCTCCGTTCTTCTTCATATCTTCAGCCATCTGAACAGGATTGATGGTGATGGCGGTGTAAAAATATGTAAATGCTATTATCATTAATGCGGTAACAAAGTTGTACCAGAATCCGTACATATTGGAAAATGCCACAACAAATCCTGAGCTTGAATTGGAATATCCTGCAATAATAATCGGGAGCATCATAATTGCCTGCGCAAAGATGATAGGCATTACACCTGCTGCATTGACTTTCAGAGGGATATACTGACGCACTCCGCCATATTGCTTATTTCCGACTATCCTTCTTGCATACTGAACCGGTATACGGCGTGTTCCCTGCACAAGTAATATTGTACCGAGAATGACAACGAACAGTATAACTATTTCAACGATAAGCGCTATCGGGCCTCCTGCTCCATTAAGTCTTGCTCCGGATTCGAAAATGAAATTCGCGGGCATTCTGGCAATGATACCGATCATAATTATGAGAGATATCCCGTTTCCAATACCCTTATCAGTTATCTTTTCGCCGAGCCACATTACAAAGATGGTTCCCGCAGTAAGTATTATCACCGAAGAGATCTGGAAAAACGGCCCCGTAAGAACGAATGCTTCAGCCGGTAAAGTATGCGTAAGATTTAAGAGATATGTGGGACCCTGAAGAATAAGAATAAGAACTGTAAGATACCGGGTATGCTGATTCATTTTACGTCTGCCGCTTTCTCCCTCTTTCTGAAGTTTCTGATAGTAAGGAAAAACAATGCCAAGCAGCTGAATTACGATTGAGGCAGAGATATATGGCATGATACCGAGTGCAAATACTGAGGCCTGTGAAAATGCACCTCCGGAGAACATATCCAGAAGTCCCATAATTCCTGAAGAGGTCTGGTTCTTCAGGTTAGCAAGCTGGGACGGGTCGATGCCCGGAAGGGTAATATACTTACCAAGCCTGTATAACAGAATTATTCCCAAAGTATATAAAAGTCTTGCACGAAGATCTTCTATCTTGAAAATATTTTTTATGGTCTGGATAAGTCTCATGGAATTACAGTTTTACAACGGTACCGTTTTTTGATTCGATGGCTGCAACAGCTGATTTACTGAATGCGTGAGCATGAACTTCAAGTTTCTTTTCGAGAGTTCCTTTACCCAGTATCTTGACAAGAGCATTCTTTGAAACAAATCCTGCTGAAATAAGCACTTCCATGTCGATCTTCTCGAGATTGTTTTTTTCTGCAAGAGTCTGAAGCACTCCAATATTGATACCTTTATATTCTTTGCGATTGACATTTTTGAAACCGTACTTGGGAACACGCCGCTGAAGTGGCATTTGACCGCCCTCAAATCCGATTTTCTTGCTGTAACCTGATCTGGACTTTGCGCCTTTATGTCCTCTTGTCGAAGTTCCTCCCTTGCCTGAACCTTGTCCGCGACCAAGACGCTTACTTCTCTTTACTGATCCTTTAGCAGGTTTTAAGTTACTCAAATCCATAACTTTATATCTTATAAATATGGTTTATACCTTAAATATTTTCAATTTTAACCAGGTGTCTGACCTTCTCCACCATTCCCAATATCTGGGGAGTAGCTTCATGTTCAACACTATGGTTTAATTTGTGTATGCCGAGAGCTTCAAGAGTTCTTTTCTGTCTCTCGGGTTTCCCGTTTTTGCTTTTCACCTGGGTTATACGAATTTTTGCCATCGTAATGTAGTTTACTAACCGTTAAAAACTTTTTCCATTTTTATACCTCTGTGTTCAGCGATAGAGAATGCGTCCCGCATTTCAAGAAGTGCAGCGAATGTTGCCTTCACCAGGTTGTGAGGGTTTGAGGAGCCTTTCGATTTTGCAAGCACATTCTTAACACCCACACTTTCAAGAACAGCGCGCATAGCGCCGCCTGCTTTGACCCCGGTACCTGCAGAAGCCGGTTTGATGAACACTTTTGCACCGCCGAATTTGGCAACCTGTTCATGCGGTACTGTGCCATTTATCACTGGAACTTTTATCAGGTTCTTTTTTGCGTCTTCAATGCCTTTTGCAATAGCTGCTGTTACTTCACTGGCCTTACCAAGGCCATGACCGACAATACCATCTTCATTCCCGACAACAACGATAGCCGAGAAGCTGAATGTACGTCCTCCTTTTGTTACCTTGGTAACTCTCTGAATACTAACGAGCCTGTCTTTTAGTTCAAGGTCGCTGGTCTTTACTTTTCTTATTCCTTCTGCCATAATTCCTTAGAATTTTAAGCCGCCTTCGCGTGCTGCATCAGCCAATGATTTAACTCTTCCATGATATTTATAACCGCTCCTGTCAAAAACGACATTTTCGATACCTTTCTCTTTGCATCTTGTTGCAAGGAGCTTACCAACAAGCTTTGCCTGTTCGGTTTTTTTGATACCTGCTTTCCCTGCAACCTCTTTCTCTTTTGAAGAAGCCGACAGAAGAGTCACTTTATTCAGGTCGTCAACAACCTGGACATAAATCTCTTTATTGCTGCGATATACTGCGAGTCTTGGAAGAGATGCAGTTCCGCTTATCTTTTTCCGGATCCGCATTTTGATCCGTGTTCTTCTTTCCAACTTGGTTAAAGCCATTTTTCTTAACTCTTAACAGATTATACACTTGCAGATTTTCCAGCTTTTCTTCTCAGCTGCTCACCCACAAACTTGATACCTTTACCTTTATAAGGTTCAGGCGGACGAAGAGATCTGATTTTTGCAGCTACATGACCGATGAGTTGTTTATCGATACAGGTAAGTGTAATAACAGGATTGCTCCTTCTCTCAGTCTTTGTTTCAATTTTTACTTCATTCGGAACCTGCAGGATAACTTCGTGAGAAAAGCCAAGGCTCATTTCAAGCTGCTGCCCTTTAGCTTCGGCACGATAACCAACTCCTACAAGTTCAAGCTCTTTCTTGTATCCCTGTGAAACACCGGTCACCATATTGGCAATAAGTGCCCTGTAAAGACCATGAAGCGATTTATGATTTTTCGATTCTGTGGGTCTTGACAATATGACCTCGTTATCCACAACTTCAACCTTCAGGTCTTTGTCAATTGCCTGATGCAATTCACCCAAAGGTCCTTTCACACTAACCATATTGGTGTCGCTGATTGTCACAGTGACTCCTTTTGGCAGGTTTACAGGTAATTTTCCTATTCGTGACATTAAGCTATCCTCCTTTTAGTAAACATAACATAATACTTCACCACCTATTTTCTCTTTCTTAGCCTCTTTGTCGGTCATCAAACCCTTTGAGGTTGAAATAATTGCAATTCCAAGACCGTTCAGGATTCTTGGCAGTTCCTCTACGCTGGCATAATGTCTGAGACCCGGGCGGCTTACACGCTGCAATTCTTTAATTGCAGGTTTTTTTGTTTTCTGATTGTATTTCAGAGCAATTTTCAGCACACCCTGAACGCCTTCACCTTCAACAACTTTATAGCTGAGGATATAACCTTTTTCAAAAAGTATTCTTGCAACCTCTTTCTTAAGATTGGATGCTGGTGCCTCCACAACCTTATGACCGGCCATAATAGCGTTTCTTATTCTGGTCAGTAAATCTGCAATTGGATCAGTCATCTTCTGTTATTTTTTTGTTTATATTCCTATTGTAATTACCAGCTGGCTTTTTTAACACCCGGGATAAGTCCGAATGATGCCATTTCCCTGAAAGTTATCCTGCTGACTCCGAATTGTCTCATATACCCCCTGGAACGACCGGTCAGTTTACAGCGGTTACGCTGCCTGTTCGGATTTGAGTTTCTGGGCAGCCGGCTTAAAGCAACATAATTGCCTTCAGCTTTCAGTTTGGCTCTTTTTTCAGCATATTTCTGAGCCAGCTTCACGCGTTTAACTTCGCGGGCTATCATTGATTCCTTAGCCATATCGTCAGTTTTTAGATGTTTTGAATGGTAAACCAAAATTTTTCAGCAAGGCCAGAGCTTCTTCGTCGGTTTTGGCTGATGTCACAAAAGTGATCTGCAGACCCATGATCTTCGCGATCTTATCGAGGTCAATCTCCGGGAAAATGATCTGCTCTGTAATTCCGAGTGTGTAGTTTCCTCTTCCGTCGAGTTTGGCACTAATGCCTTTAAAATCCCTGATACGTGGAAGTGCCACAGATATGAGTCTCTCAAGAAACTCATACATTCTGTCTCTTCGTAATGTGACCATTATGCCGATTGGCATATTCTTTCTGAGTTTAAAGTTTGATATATCCTTTGATGAGTATGTCAGAACAGCTTTCTGACCTGCTATATCTGACATTTCCTTAACTCCGAATTCAAGAAGTTTCTTATCTGCAATAGCCTGACCTACACCCTGGTTGAGAACTATCTTTTGCAGTTTCGGGACCTGCATCACGGTTTTATAACCGAATTCCTTTGTCAATGCAGGGACGATCTCGTCTTTATACTTGGTTTCTAGCGCAGGTACATACATTACTTGATCTCCTCTCCTGATTTTTTTGAATAACGCACTAATTTATTTTTCTCATTAAGCCTTTTTCCGATACGTGTTGGCTTACCGCTGGTAGGATCAATAAGCATCAGATTTGAAATATGAATCGGTGATTCTTTCTTTACAATTCCACCCTGGGGAGCTTTTGCATTAGGTTTAGTATGTTTTGAAACCATATTTACACCTTCCACAAAGGCTCTGTTTTTTCCCCTGTCAACTTCCAGGACACGTCCTTTCTGACCTTTTGATTCACCGGTTATAACCATAACCGTATCTCCCTTTTTTATATGAACTTTCTTTTGCATTGTTGTGTACTTAATATATTACAACACTTCAGGTGCCAGTGAAACGATCTTCATGTATTTATCACGGAGCTCTCTGGCCACCGGGCCAAAGATACGGGTTCCCCGAACCTCATCCAGGTTAGTGAGAAGTACCACGGCATTATCGTCGAATCTTATATAGGAACCATCAGGACGACGGATCTCCTTGGTAGTTCTGACGACAACAGCCTTGCTCACTGTTCCTTTCTTTGCTTCACCTGACGGGAGTGCTGATTTCACACTCACAACAATCTTGTCGCCTACAGAAGCATATCTTTTTTTGCTGCCACCGAGCACTCTGATGCATAATACCTCCTTGGCGCCCGAGTTGTCGGCTACTGTTAGTCTGCTTTCCTGCTGTATCATGATTACTTAGCTCTTTCGATAATTTCAATTAGTCTCCAGGTTTTATTTTTGCTCAGAGGCCTGGTCTCTGAAATACGAACAGTATCGCCGATATTACATGAATTCTCTTCATCGTGCGCCATCAGTTTTGTTGTTCTGTTTACAAACTTCCCATAGATAGGGTGTTTAACTTTCCTTTTCACGGCAACGGTGATCGATTTGTCCATTTTATTACTGACAACAACACCAATACGTTCTTTTCTAAGATTCCTTTCCATTGCTGATTTCGGCTATTTTGATTTCTGTTTCATTTCTCTTGAGCGCAATTCAGTAAGCAGACGTGCAACCGTAAGCTTAGCCTCCTTTAGCTTCTGCGTATTATCGAGGGGAGTTATTGCATGATTTAGCCTCATGCGAACAAGCATCGTCTTCTCCGTGTCGATACGCTCGAGGAGATCAGGTGTGCTTAATTCCCTTATTTCTGTAGTTTTCATCTGTTATAAAAATTTTATTTCTCTACATAATCGCGCCTTACCACGAATTTTGTTGTTATAGGAAGCTTCTGAGCACCCAGGCGAAGAGCCTCCCTGGCTACTTCATAAGAAACTCCTTCAGCTTCCAGCAAGATTCTTCCCGGGGTAACCGGAACCACAAAACCTTCAGGCGCCCCTTTTCCTTTACCCATACGAACCTCAGCGGGTTTCTTGGTAATGGGTTTATCAGGGAAAATCCTTATCCAGAGTTGTCCTTCACGTTTCATATAACGTGTAACAGCCTGACGAGCCGCTTCTATCTGCCTTCCGGTGATCCAGCTCTGCTCCAGTGCCTTGATACCAAATGACCCGAATGCCAGCTGGTTGCCTCTTTGTGCATTGCCTTTCATTTTCCCTTTCTGGGCTCTCCTGAATTTGGATCTTTTTGGTTGTAACATTGTTTAATATCTTAAAAATTATGAACTGAACTACTTATTTCTCTCTTTACCTTTCCTCTTAAGGCTTTTGCTCTTGGCATTTCTGGCACCTATATTGGGGCTCAGGTCTCTCTTTCCAAAAACTTCACCATTGCAGATCCAAACTTTTACACCAAGCAGACCAACTTTTGTATGTGCTTCAGCTAAAGCATAATCAATATCAGCACGCAAAGTATGAAGAGGAATACGTCCCTCCTTATATGATTCGCTTCTGGCCATTTCTGCACCACCCAGGCGACCGGAGATCATAACTTTTATACCCTCGGCACCCATACGCATTGTTGATGCAATTGCCATTTTGATAGCGCGGCGATAAGATATCTTGCCTTCAAGCTGACGGGCAATATTGTTTCCGACAATATTTGCATCAAGCTCGGGGCGTTTAACTTCGAATATATTTATCTGTACTTCTTTCTTTGTAATTTTCTTTAGTTCTTCCTTCAGCTTATCAACTTCCTGTCCTCCTTTACCAATTATGATACCCGGACGAGCAGTATTGACCGTTACGGTAATAAGCTTAAGAGTTCTCTCAATAATAATTTTTGAGATACTTGCTTTTGCTAGCCTGGCATTCAGGTATTCCCTGATCTTTGTGTCTTCAACCAGTTTGCCGGAAAAATCCTTTCCCCCGAACCAGTTTGAATCCCAGCCCTTTATTATACCTAATCTGTTACCAATCGGATTTACTTTTTGTCCCATCTGAATTATTTTGATCTGTTTTCAACGTCCTTATTCATACTGTCAAGCACAAGAGTCACATGGTTTGATCTTTTTCTCAACCTGTAAGCTCTTCCCTGCGGGGCTGTCTGCAGTCTTTTCATCACACGTCCCCCGTCGACATGAACAGTTTTAACATAGAGGTTGCTCTCTTCGACTCTTACACCTTCATTCTTTGCCTGCCAGTTGGCAATGGCTGAGAGGAGAAGTTTCTCCAGTCTGCGTGATGCATCCTGTGAGCTGTATTTAAGTATATCAAGCGCTTTATTAACTTCCTTTCCGCTGATCAGATCAGTTACAAGTCTCATCTTGCGCGGGGAGGTGGGACAGTTCCTGAGGATTGCCTGGTATCTTGATCTGGCTGCCTCTTTTTTCTGTTCGGCCGTATTTCTTTTTCTTGCACCCATTACTGATAGTTTTTCAATGTTTACTTTACCGATTACTTATTGCCGGAGTGCCCTCTGAAGGTACGTGTAGGCGCAAATTCTCCAAGCTTATGACCTACCATATTCTCGGTAATGTAAACAGGTATAAATTTGTTCCCGTTATGAACTGCTATAGTATGTCCGACAAAGTCAGGTGAGATCACCGATCTTCTTGACCAGGTCTTGACCACTGATTTTTTCCCGCCCTCGTTCATCTCAAGAACTCTTTTATCAAGTTTGAAATCTATGAAAGGGCCTTTTTTTATGGATCTGCTCATAATATATCAGTTATTTTTTCCTTCTTTCTATTATATGTTTTGCGGAATATTTCTTCTTGTCCCTGGTCTTGAATCCTTTTGCAGGAATACCTCTTCGTGACCTTGGGTGTCCGCCAGATGCTCTTCCTTCGCCACCACCCATCGGGTGATCGACCGGGTTCATGACGACGCCTCTGACTCTCGGACGGCGTCCCTGCCAGCGTGAACGGCCTGCTTTTCCTGATTTCTCAAGGTTATGGTCAGGATTGGAAACAGTTCCGATAGTAGCGCGGCATGTAGTAAGTACCAATCTTGTTTCACCTGAAGGAAGCTTGATGGTTGCATATTTTCCATCACGGGCTGAAAGCTGGGCATAAGTTCCTGCACTGCGTGCAATGGCTCCGCCTTTCCCGGGTTTAAGCTCTATATTATGAACAATTGTCCCAAGAGGAATATCGCTGAGGAATAATGTGTTCCCTATTTCAGGTGTTGCTTCCTTACCCGAAACGATTTTACTTCCGGTTTTCAATCCGGTGGGAGCAACTATATATCTCTTCTCACCGTCCTCATAAACAACAAGTGCGATCCTTGATGACCTGTTGGGATCGTACTCTATGGTTTTTACAGTTGCATGCATGCCATCTTTTTCCCTTAAGAAATCGATAACCCTGTACATCTTCTTATGACCGCCTCCGATATACCTCATAGTCCGTTTTCCGTTAACATTCCTTCCTCCGGATTTTCTGTGCGGTCGAAGGAGGGATTTCTCCGGCGTAGCGCTTGTGATGCCATCAAAAGCACTAATGATCTTGTTTCTTTGACCTGGTGTAACAGGTTTGATCTTTCTGACTGCCATTCTGGTTATTAAATATTGCTATAAAAATCAATTTTATTTCCTTCGGCAAGTGTCACTACTGCTTTCTTTGTCGCATTAGTTTTTCCTATAAGAAGGCCCGACTTTGTATTACGGGATTTTATTTTCCCGCCATAAAGCATCGTATTTACCGAATCAACTGTAACACCGTACAGTTCTTCAACGGCTTTTTTTATCTGTAACTTGTTTGCGTGTTTAGCAACGAGAAAACCATAGCGATTAAATTTATCGCCCTGGCTTGTCATCTTTTCCGTTACAATCGGTTTAAGTAAAATATTCATCACTCAAATTTTTCTAGTTTTCAAAAGTTGCCTGCAAAACGTCAACTGCACTCTCCACAAGTACTAAAGTTGAAGCCTTCATAATTTCGTAAGTGCTTAATTCTCCGGCAGTTACAACTTCAACCCCTTGTACATTTCGGGATGACAAATATATATTTTTATTTTGTTCCGATAAAACAAACAGTGATTTTTTATTTGTAATATTCAGGTTATTTCCCATTTCGACCATCTCCCTGGTTTTAGGAGCCTCAAATGAGAAGTCTTCCAGAACTATAATACTATTTGTTGATGCCTTATAGGAAAGTGCTGATTTTCTTGCAAGCTGCTTGACTTTTTTATTAAGCTTGAACCCGTAGTATCTTGGTTTCGGGCCAAAAATTCTTCCACCTCCCCTGAATAAAGGGTTTTTAATACTGCCTGCACGTGCTGTACCGGTGCCTTTCTGCTTTTTTATCTTACGGGTACTGCCGGCAACCTCACCACGCTCCTTGGCTTTATGAGTTCCCTGGCGCTGATTAGCGAGGAACTGTTTTGTATCCAGGTAAATGGCATGGTCGTTAGGTTCAATACCGAAAATGGAATCGTTAAGCTTAACTTTCCTTCCGGTTTCCTTACCACTAATATTAACAACAGTTAATTCCATTATTTTGTAATTATTACGTAACCACCTTTCGGACCGGGAACTGATCCTTTAACTATAATTAAATTGTTTTCGGCCATGAGCTTCACAACGCGCATGCTGATCGCTTTAATCTGGTCTCCGCCGGTGCGTCCTGCCATTCTCATTCCGGGTAATACTCTAGACGGGAACGATGATGCACCAAGTGAGCCCGGTGCCCTGCCTCTGTTATGCTGTCCATGGGTCTGACCACCAACACCGCTGAAGCCGTGCCTCTTGACAACGCCCTGGAATCCTTTTCCTTTTGACCAGCCTCTGACGTCAACCCAGTTGTCGGGTTTGAAAAGCTCAGCTGTTACCACGTCACCCTCTTTAACCTGACCTTCGGTAAAACCGTCAAACTCTATAAGTTTCCTTTTCGGAGTTGTATTGACCTTCTTAAAATGACCTAGCTCAGCTTTTGTGGTGTGCTTTTCCTTTTTATCATCGAATCCAAGCTGTACAGCAAAATAGCCGTCTCTTTCAGTTGTTTTGATCTGAGTCACAACACACGGGCCGGCCTGCAGTACCGTACAAGGAATATTCTTCCCGTTTTCATCGAAAACGGAAGTCATTCCAACCTTCTTACCTATTAATCCCTGCATCTCTATAAATCTTTACTGGTTTCACACTTTAATTTCAACTTCAACACCGCTCGGAAGCTCCAGTTTCATAAGAGCATCGATCGTTTTTGGCGTAGAGCTGTAAATGTCGAGCAGTCTTTTATAAGAAGATAGCTGGAACTGTTCTCTTGCCTTTTTGTTAACAAATGGCGACCTGAGAACTGTATAAATCTTTTTGTGGGTAGGAAGCGGAATCGGACCGCTGACCACTGCACCAGTAGATTTTACTGTTTTTACAATCTTCTCTGCTGATTTATCCACCAGGTTATGATCGTAAGATTTCAGTTTAATACGAATTTTCTGACTCATCTTTAAAGAATTTTTCCTTTTGTAATTTCGACAATTCTGTTAGCTATTTCTGCAGGCACCTCATCGTAATGGGAGAACTCCATTGTTGATGTTGCTCTTCCCGAGGTTATTGTACGGAGTACAGTGACATAGCCGAATTTTTCTGCCAGAGGTACTTTTGCCCTTACAACCCTTGAACCTGCTTTCGATTCCATACCTTCCACCTTACCTCTTCTTCTGTTAAAATCGCTGATTACATCACCTACATATTCTTCAGGGGTTACAACCTCTGTCGACATTATAGGTTCCAGAATCACGGGATTGCATCTGCCTGCAAAACGACGAAATGCCTGTTTAGCAGCGATTTCAAAAGAAAGAGCATCGGAGTCAACCGGATGGTATGAACCGTCTTTGAGTACTACCTTGAGACTATTGAGTGGGAATCCTGCAAGAGGTCCGTTAGACATCGCTTCACGGAATCCCTTTTCCACTGAAGGAATATACTCTTTAGGTATGTTACCGCCTTTTATTTCATTCACAAACTGCAGGCCTCTCACTTCATCATCTGCAGGCATAAGTTCAACTGTTATATCTGCAAACTTGCCTCTGCCTCCTGTCTGTTTCTTAAATACTTCACGGAATTCGGCTGAGGTTGTAAGAGCCTCCTTATATGCAACCTGTGGCGGACCCTGGTTACATTCGACGTTAAATTCCCTCTTAAGACGGTCGACCAGGATCTCGAGGTGCAGTTCACCCATACCGTTGATAATAGTTTGTCCGCTATCGGGATCAATTCTGACCTGAAAAGTAGGATCTTCTTCTGCAAGCTTATGGAGAGCTACCGACAATTTGTCGACATCGGCCTGTGTTTTAGGCTCTATAGCCACTCCGAGAACCGGTTCAGGAAAATCCATTGATTCCAGTAAAATAGGTTTGTGAATTGCACAAAGGGTATCTCCGGTTTTAAGATCTTTAAAACCAACCCCTGCACAAATATCGCCTGCCGATATACTTTCTTTGGGATTCTGTTTGTTGGCATGCATCTGGAACAGCCGGTTTATCCTTTCACGCTTGCCGGTACGCACATTCAGGACTGTATCGCCTGAATGGAGAATTCCGGAATAAATACGAAGGAATACCAGGCGGCCTACAAACGGGTCAGTTGCTATTTTAAATGCGAGAGCCGATAAAGGTCCTTCATCGTCTGGCTCACGTGTAATTTCTTCATCATTTCTGGGGTCAATTCCGGTAATCGCACCCTTGTCAACCGGTGAAGGAAGAAATGCAACTGCACAATCGAGAAGGCTCTGAATGCCTTTATTCTTGAGTGCAGCTCCACATATCACAGGTATTGCAGAACCGGATATCGCTGATTTTCTTAAGGCTGTAATGATCTCTTCAGGTGTTATCGATTCGTGATCATCGATGTATCTCTGGAGCAGTGTATCATCAACCTCGGCAACTGCTTCTATGAGCTTTCCTCTCCACTCCTCAGCTTCTTCCTTAATCTCAGCAGGTATCTCTTCTATCTGAAACCTTGTTCCATTCTCTTCATCGTTGTAATAAACAATCGCCTTCATCTTAATCAGGTCAACTACTCCCAGAAAGTTCTCTTCTGCCCCTATGGGTATCTGTATCGGGACCGGATGAGCTCCGAGTTTATCCTTTATCTGCTGAACCACGCTAAAGAAATCAGCTCCGGCACGGTCCATTTTATTTATAAAGGCTACTCTGGGAACTATATATTTATTTGCCTGTCTCCAAACTGTTTCAGACTGAGGTTCAACACCTCCGACAGCACAGAATACGGCAACGGCACCGTCAAGGACTCTCAGTGATCTTTCTACCTCAACAGTAAAATCAACGTGTCCCGGAGTATCAATGATATTTATCTTATAATCCTCACCATTATATTTCCAGTATGTTGTTGTTGCAGCTGAAGTTATGGTAATACCTCTTTCCTGCTCCTGAATCATCCAGTCCATCTGGGCGTTTCCGTCATGTACCTCACCCATACGATGGGTACGACCGGTGTAATACAGAATACGCTCTGTAGTAGTGGTCTTACCGGCATCGATGTGTGCCATGATTCCGATGTTCCTGGTATATTTCAGATTATTATCCATTTATCTTCTGCTGCCCTGGTAATCAATTAGAAACGGAAATGTGCAAATGCCTTGTTGGCTTCCGCCATCCTGTGAGTATCTTCTTTTTTCTTGTATGCTCCGCCTTCAAGCTTGTATGCAGCCATGAGTTCTGCAGCAAGACGTTCAGCCATTGAGTGACCGGTTCTTTTGCGTGCAAATGAGATCATGTTCTTCATGCTGATGCTTACTTTGCGGTCGGCACGTATTTCCATAGGAACCTGAAATGTTGCGCCACCTACCCGGCGGGCTTTAACTTCAACCTGTGGTGTAACATTCTCAAGAGCCTGCTTGAATATCTCAAGGGGTGTTTTGCCTTCGTTCTTGAATTTATCGCCAACGATTTCAAGTGAATCGTAGACAATCTGATAAGCAATACTCTTCTTACCGCTATACATAAGATTATTAACAAACCTTGTTACATAGGGATCCTTATATTTGGGATCCGGTAACAGAATCCTCTTCTTTGGTTTTGCTTTTCTCATTATCTTATTCCTTTAATGTTACTTCTTGGGCCTTTTTGCTCCATATTTTGATCTTCTCTGAGTCCGGCCGTCAACTCCGGAGGTATCAAGAGCACCCCTTACGAGGTGATAACGGACACCCGGAAGATCTTTTACCCTGCCACCCCTGATAAGCACTATGGAGTGTTCCTGGAGATTATGACCTTCTCCCGGAATATAGGCATTTACTTCTTTCTGGTTTGTAAGTCTAACCCTGGCTACCTTCCTCATTGCTGAATTGGGTTTTTTCGGAGTTGTAGTGTACACACGTACACAAACACCTCTTCTCTGAGGACATGAGTCCAGTGCAGGAGCCTTACTCTTGTCTACCAGCTTTTTCCTGCCTTTTCTTACTAACTGTTGAATTGTCGGCATATTTCCAGTTATTTTCGTATTAAATATTACTTAAAAAATTGGTTTGCAAAGGTATTGATTTAATTTCTTAATTTACAA
The DNA here is from genome assembly GCA_025454795.1 of Bacteroidales bacterium. GTDB lineage: Bacteria > Bacteroidota > Bacteroidia > Bacteroidales > VadinHA17 > LD21. The sequence continues at coordinate 118,141 of JALONT010000002.1, forward strand.
ACAAGCCTTATATTTTTTTAAAACAATAATCCTTACATCTTCTACGTGCCTGAAATTGAAATAAATCAGGCCCGTCAGCATGTCTTGAAACTATATCTGGTCAAACTTAATTGTAAGTTATGAACAGGTAACTTCCCGATCTTTCCTGCAGAAAAACGTTTTGTAAACTTACATTCGAAAGGAAAACCGGTACTCCTGTGTTTCAAAAATCTGGTGCAAAGAAAATAAAAATTTTGTAATTCTGCTCTCTTTCTTAAACTGTTTTTAAAAAATTATTATTTTTGCCCACTCCAAATTGATATAATATATAAATATCCATACAAATATGAAGACATACCAGACTGACCAGATAAAGAACATCGCGCTCCTGGGTAATTCAGGATCAGGTAAAACAATTCTGGGAGAAGCGATGCTCTTTAACGGGGGCGTTATTGAACGAAGAGGAAATATTGAAGGAAAAAATACAGCTTCCGACTATCGTCCAATAGAGCACGAGAACGGAAACTCCATTTATTCCACAGTGCTCTATACAGAGTACATGAATAAGAAACTGAATATCCTCGATACCCCCGGTCTGGATGACTTCAGCGGAGGGGCAATCTCTTCACTTTTCGCTGCCGACACCGCTCTCCTTCTGATAAATGCCCAGAATGGTGTGGAAGTAGGTACTGAGATTCACTTCAGGCATGCCGAGAAAGTAAACAAACCGATGATAATAGCTATCAACGGGCTGGATCATGAAAAGGCAAATTTCGATAAGTCTCTTGAGATGATGAAAGAGAGACTCAGCACTAATCTTATCATTGTTCAGTATCCAGTTAATGAAGGTGCAGGTTTTAACTCAGTTATTGATGTCCTCATAATGAAGATGCTCCGTTATGGCAAAGAGGGAGGTAAAGCTGAAATTGTAGATATTCCCGCCGATCAGGCTTCAAAAGCTGCTGAACTGCATGGTGCCCTTGTTGAAAAAGCAGCTGAGAGCGATGAGTCACTTATGGAACTCTTTTTTGCTAACGATACTCTGTCTGAAGAAGAGATAAGAAAAGGCATCGCCAAGGGAATTCTTACACGCAGCCTCTTCCCTGTTTTCTGCATATCGGCAAAACATAATATGGGTATTGACCGTCTGATGGAATTTATTATAAATGAAGCGCCTTCAATCACTGATATGCCTGCCATTAAAAACAATAAAGGCAATGAGGTTAAACCAAATTCATCCGGCCCGGCATCTGTTTACGTATTCAAGTCATCGATTGAAGAACATATCGGTGAAATAAATTACTTCAGGGTATATTCTGGCAAGATCACTGAAAACCTTGATGTTGTAAACACAAACAATGGAACAAAGGAAAGATTATCCCAGCTTTACGTATCAGCAGGTAAAAACAGAACCAGGATCCCTGAACTTCATGTGGGCGATATTGGAGCTTTTGTTAAGCTCAAGAACACAAAAATGGATCATACCCTTAATGCTGCCGGGAATGACTGGAAAATAGAAGGTGTAAAATTTCCTGCACCAAAATACCGGACAGCTATTAAGGCACAAAGCGAAAGCAATGATGAGAAACTTGGTGAAGCATTGAACAAGATACATCTTGAAGATCCGACCATCATTATTGAATATTCAAAGGAACTCAAACAGATAATTATTCATGGTCAGGGTGAATACCATCTAAATATTATGAAGTGGCATCTTGATAACATCTACAAGATACCTACAAACTTTAATCCTCCCAAAATACCTTATCGTGAGACAATCACAAAATCTGCACAAGCCGATTACCGACACAGGAAACAGTCCGGCGGTGCAGGGCAGTTTGGTGAGGTCCATATGATAATTGAGCCCTATGAGGCGGGTTCACAGGAACTTACAATGCAGAAAATCGGTGGTAAAGATGTCAAACTCTCTGTCAGAGGCAAGGATGAAATAGACCTTGACTGGGGGGGAAAGCTTATTTATTGCAACTGTATAGTGGGCGGATCCATCGATGCAAGGTTTATGCCTGCTATACTCAAGGGAATAATGGAAAAAATGGAAGTCGGTCCGTTAACAGGTTCATACGCCCGTGATATAAGGGTATATGTTTACGATGGTAAAATGCATCCTGTTGACTCCAATGAAATATCCTTCCGCCTTGCCGGGCGTAATGCTTTCAGCCAGGCATTTAAGAATGCCAGCCCCAAGATCCTGGAGCCGATTTATGATGTTGAGATAATGGTTCCCTCCGATCGCATGGGGGATGTCATCAGCGACCTTCAGGGACGCCGCGGAATGGTTATCGGTATGTCAAGCGAGAAAAGGTTTGAGGTCATTAAAGCAAGAGTCCCTCTTGCCGAGATGAATAAATATTCAACTGCTCTTAGCTCAGTAACAGGTGGCCGTGCGATATACACCATGAAATTCTCTGAATATGCACAGGTTCCTGGTGATGTACAGGAAGCAGTTATCAAAGCTTACACCGAAGAGGAAGAAGAAGAATAGATTATATTTTTCTTTTAAAACCAATAAAATCTAAAGTAAATAGTCATTAACTGATTGTTAATTTCAAAAGGTAAACCCTATAACCAGGAAGAGCTGCTCCCTGTCAGGATTAAGAATAACCTGTCCGGTTACCGGGATTGAAAAATTATCACTAACGATAATTGTTTTTGTAGTACCTATCCCAAGATTGCACAATTTAAATTCACCATCAGAAGTGTGCCATCCATTACCTGCGCCCACCCATAAGCTTACTGCATTGAATCCGTAACCTGCCTGAAAGTACATATCCCCGCCTGCAGAGGCTGCGCCACCTGCTTCATTTAATATGTAATTAGCACTCAGGGTTAATCCTTTATAGCTATACCCTGCATTTAATTCAAGGGCATGACTTCCTGCAGTGTCGGAAATTTCAAATAGTGGTAAACCTGGGTAATAATAATCGGTAACACCAAGACTCAATCCAAAAGGCATGGAGTATGATATATAAGGGTCAGTTTCCGAATAACCGTTCAGATCAAAAGAACCCCATATTCCAATTGTTAACCCCCCGTTTGAATACTTTACAGTTGGTTGAAGATGAGGACCCTGGCCAAACCTTGTACCACGCCAAACGTAATTAGAATAAAGGTCTGCTCCCGTAGTGAATTTTGAACTTTTCTCTTCATCCTGAGCATTCACACCGATTGTCAAGGTAAATAGCATCAAAACCATACCTGCAAAAATTAAAACTGGATTCTTCATTGTTAGTGTTTTTAAGTTATTAATAGAAATTCGTTGCAAAAGTATGCTATTTTTTAATATACCCTATTTTATTAGGGGTATTTTTAATATTTTATATATTATTTTATCTTTATACCCTATTATAAATGAGGTATGTCTGTCTTTTTTATATCTTTTTTATGTATGACCCTCCTTTTTTTATAATTGAACAATTAATTATTCAGAGAACCAATCTTAATTCATTTTCAAAAAAAGAGGGTGTCTCAAAAGGGCACCCTCTATTATTTATTTGGATTATGTTCATTTCTTTTGCTCCTCCAAAAGAAATGAACCAAAGAAAAGGAGTCCGGAAAAGACAACCGCACCCTGTTTCTCGCCTATTGCGCAATGCCATTTTCCGCTCCAGAAAACAGGGTGCGGTTCGCGCCTTTTCCGGTTTGCCCACGCGCCATCATAAGACGTAATTTGTTGATAACTAATGAAAAGAAGGGGGATGCCTCCCCCC
>JALONT010000018.1 GCA_025454795.1 Bacteroidales bacterium
CTCCATCCCATTCCACAAATCATCCTTAATTGATTTAGAAACAAGAATTGTTAATGTTTGCCCTGTAATCATGGAGGTTAATGTCACATTAATGTGTGTAAAGATTAATTCTCTAATAGAATGAAAATATATTCTGGTTCTTTTAGCTTTAAAGACTTATACTTCAGTTAAATACAAGAATGTGTATAAAGGGTAGTACTTCGTAAAGAGGGGGTGACTATTAACGCATATTCAGTTTATAATTAGACAATTGGGTCTAAAGAAGATTGAATTTTTTGAAGAGTTTCTTGTATGTCAGACAGGTCTTTATTCTTAATATGTAAGATATGAATTCCAATATTTTTTAATTCCAAATCTCTGAATTGGTCATATTCCTTACTGGAATCGTGAGCTGGTCCGTCAAGTTCAATTATTAGCTTCTTTTCAGCACAATAATAATCCGCAATAAAATAATTATATCTGATTAGATTTCAATTATATAAAATTGGATACTGACGATGAAATTTATACCCTGAAAGTTTTCTTCCTCTCAATTCATTCCAGAGTAGTTTCTCTGAGTCAGTCATGCTCTTTCTTAGTTCTCTGGCATGCTCTTTTATCTTCTTAAAATCGAGTCTTTTAAAATCAGACATATCATAAAAATTACATGTAAATATATAAAAAACAATGTATTATATAGCAACCTTCCCCCTCTTTCCGCCGACTGGCGGAGAGAGGGGGAAAAGAAGGGGGTGAGTACATATGATCAGAAGGGGAAAAGAAGGGGGTGTGTCCGTGTTATTCTGGGGGGAAAAATGGAGGTGATTGGGTTTTTAGATGAGATTCCTATGTCTTGGAGGGGTGCCAAAAAAGCATTACTTTTGATTGAATTTTTATCAAATAAATTATGGAGACGGTAGTCAGCGGCATACGATCAACGGGAAATCTGCATCTGGGAAATTATTTCGGTGCAATTATAAACTTTCTGAAAATGCAGAAAGAAAATAATTGTTACTTCTTTATTGCTGATTATCATTCCCTTACAACACATCCAAAGCCTGATGATCTCCAGGGGAATATTAAACAGATACTTGCAGAATATCTGGCCTGTGGTATAGATCCTGAAATTGCCACAGTGTTTATCCAGAGTGACGTTCCTGAAGTTACCGAACTGTACCTGCTGCTTAATATGAATGCTTATGTGGGAGAGCTGGAAAGAACAACATCCTTCAAGGAGACAATAAGAAAACAACCTGATAATATTAATGCAGGATTACTGACATACCCGGTACTGATGGCTGCCGATATAATAATACATAAAGCAAATAAAGTCCCGGTTGGTAAGGACCAGGAGCAGCATCTCGAAATGACACGGCGGTTTGCGAGACGTTTCAATATGATGTACGGCATTGAATATTTTCCGGAACCTGATGCATATAACTTCGGAAAAAAGCTCATCAAGATTCCAGGCCTCGATGGAACAGGCAAAATGGGCAAAAGCGAAGGGAATGGTATATTCCTTGCCGATCAACCCGGGGAAATCAGAAAAAAAGTGATGCGCGCCGTAACTGATACCGGACCAACGAACCCAGGACAGAAACCTTCGGAACCCGTTCAGAACCTCTTTACAATTATGAATGTTGTTTCGGATCCTTCTACTGTTAAATATTTCACAGAAAAACATGCCTCGTGCGAGATCCGGTACGGTGATATGAAAAAACAGCTGGCAGAAGATATCATCAGAGTGACTGGCCCGATAAGGGAAAGGATCAACAAAATTCTCGCAGACAGGAAGTACCTTGTAAAAGTGGTATCGGAAGGCGCTGAAAAAGCAAGAGCCAGTGCATCAAAAACCATTCGTGAGGTTCGTGAAATAATAGGTTACAGGTCATTCTGACAAATAAATAAAGCCAGGCCTGGGGCCTGGCTGCACTTGAAGAATCAAGTATATGATTGAGATTGCCTGTGTAACTGTATAAAATCAAATTACGTGCCAAAAATCCACTTTTTCAGACAAATTCACTACCCGGCAGGTCTTAGCATCCGTAATCCGGCAAGAGGTGTATTAAACCAACCATGGAACATGTAATATATCTCATACGGTACACGTTAAAATTACATTGATTAACTTTAGTTTCTTAATTTCAGTGCATATCACCAGTTAAATAACCGGAAGTGGGAAAAAGGTTTGCAGTCATGCTGGTTGTACTACTTATTTCAGGATTGTGTATCCTGGGATATTTTCTTCAGCAGGGGAGGAGAACATTGCTGACAGATCCTTACAAAGCTATCACTACAGATGCCTGCATAGTAATTGAAACCGTTGATCTGCAAAGTTTTATTAATTCACTGACAACAGGTAATGGTCTCTTCGGAGAAATGGAAAAGGTTAAAGCGTTTGAAACCTTTAACAGGAAAATAAAATTTCTGGCTGACCAGATGAATAAACCAGGATATAAAAAGATCATGGGCAGCAGTTCATCTGTAATAGCTTTTCATATTTCAGGAAAAGGAAAACCTGTACCGCTTTTATCAATGGCCGTCTCTTCTGATTTGAAGATCAGGCAGTTAAAGGATATAATGCGATTGTCAGGCATTAAGACTATTAATGAACGGAATATGCATGGCAAAAATGTTCTTGAGCTTCCATACGTGCTTAATAACCAGAAAGATACAGCATATTTATCAATTATCTCAGGATTGCTTGTCTGCTGCTCCTCAAAAGAGGTAATCACAGAAGCCATTCTCCAGACCAGCCGTGATAATGACGTAAGGAGCATGCCCGGATTTTCAAGAATATTGCAAGCCTCAGGGAAGAATGAAGATAAGGTTTTTGTGATTTTCAGCAATCTGAAGGATCTTTTCAGAACAGCTTTCAGAAAGGAATATACCTCAATAGCTCAGAAAATTGGCAAAATTGCCGACTGTGCCGGCGGAGATATTTATATGAGTGAGAATGGATTGGTCCTGAGCGGATATGCTGAGAGTCTGGATCCGTCGGAGATCCTTTACAAATATAAGTCAGCCATCCCGGGCCTGTTTCATACTTATAAAATACTCCCTGCAGCTACTGTTATTTCAGAATCAGTAATTATGAATGCGGCAGGAAATCCCGTAAAAGCATGGAAAAATGAAGCAGAAGATCTGGCAGGGAAAATAAAAGAATATACCGGAGAAGAGATCACCAGGGCTTTAATCGATATCAGGGGGAGGCCCATAAATGAAAACAGACTTTTAATTTATGAACTGAAAAACAGGGTCTTTGCTGAAAAAATATTTCTTGACAAATTTTCCGGGCTGAGAGCAAAAGATAATGTGTTCTACTTCCAGCCTGATGACCTGGTAAAGGTTCCTGTTTATCTGACCCCGTATAAAGGTTTTGCTTCTGCCATGATCCCGGGTTTTGAAGGCGATTTTGATGATTCATATTTCGCCTTTTATGATAATTTTCTGATAACAGGCAATTCTTTTATTACCATATCGAGACTTCTATATGATAACCTTCTGAACAAAACCCTTGCCAATGACCTGGTATACAGGGATTTTGAAAGCACTCTTCCAAGTATTGCAGGATATTCTTTTTATTGCGTCCCTTCCCGTATCATCGAATATCTTGCAGAATACCTGAACAAGGATATTATAAACCTGCTGAGATCCAACAGGAATTCCCTTGATAAGATCCAGGCTGCAGGATATCAGTTTGTGTCAAGCAATAATATGATTTATAATAGTTTATCCATAAGATTCAAGGATAAAGCACGGGAAGTATCATCGACTGAATGGGAAACATTACTTGATACTATAGCTGCTGTCAAACCGTTCTTCTTTACCAATCATACAACCGGAGCAAAAGAGATTTTCATTCAGGACATGAAGAACAACGCTTATCTGATCAATACGGCGGGGAGAGTCCTCTGGAAAGTGCCACTGAGTGAAAGGATCAGAGGGAACATATATATGATCGACTTTCTGAGGAACGGGAAATATCAGCTTCTTTTTTCAGGGAGGAATTATATTCATCTTCTCGACAGGAATGGAAATTATGTTGAAAGATACCCTGTTAAGCTGAGGTCACCGGCAACAAATTCCCTGGCATTGTTCGATTACGACAATAACAGGAATTACAGGCTTCTGATAGCAGGTGAAGATAAATTGATATATGCTTATGATAAGGAAGGTAATGTTGTGAAAGGATGGAAGCCTTTCAGAACTAATGGCACAGTTTCCTCGGAGATATCCTGGTTCAGGGTTTCAGGGAAGGATTACCTGGTAATCTCTGATGAAACATCACTCTATTTTATCGACCGGACAGGCAACAAACGCCTTACACTGAAAGAGCCGGTAACAAAAGCCAGAGGATCTGCCATCAGGTTAATTTCCGGAGCCAGTCCATCGGTAGTCTGCACATCATCTGACGGAACGATACAACAGATCACTTTTGACGGAAATGTCAAAAAAATCAGCCTGAGACAGTTTTCCAGTGACCATTGCTTCGATATTTTTGACGTAAATGGTGATGGTTTTGGCGAATATATTTTTATTGATCAAGGGATGTTGTATCTTTATAATCATAATAGAACTGAAGTGTTTACCAGGGAATTCGGCTCAGATGAACTAGGTGGGCCCATAAATTTTGTTTTTTCAGCCTCCGATAGAAAGATTGGAGTTTTTGATATTAATAAAAAGCTTATATATCTGATAGACAGAAACGGTGACACTATGAAAGGATTTCCATTGAGAGGAGCCTCAATGTTCTCAATAGGAAAATTGTCGGATAAAAGCGGCTGGCATCTTATTGTGGGTGGTACCGACAGATTTCTTTATAATTATAAGTTGGAAACAGATATTAATTAATTCTGGTATGTTAAGGAAATTGTTTGTTTTTATTTCAGTGGCTGCTGCATTTGCAGCATCAGGGTGTGTCAAGGAGACCTATGATATGGACACTCTTTCAAAGAAAGCACATCTCTCCCCGACCTTTGCCATATCCGCAGTCAGAGGCGATATATCGCTCAGCGACCTTATCGAACCAAATGATACTGTATTCTTTGACGAAAACGATCTTCTTAAGATAGTTTTCAGGGAAGATTCAGTGATAGACTTCAGGATGGAGGATTATTATGATCTGAATGATATGGTATCGTTCGACCAGACTTATCCAATAGGCGATTTGAGTATAGAGCCGTTCATGGGAACTATGAATTTCACTCTTGATGAAATAAGCCAGCAATTATCTCCTGCCGAGAGAGCACTGTTTGTTGCGCTTAACGGGACTACCAATAATCTTCCTCCATTACCACCCACAAATATCGGCACAAAAACATATGCTGCTTTCTCAACATTTGAATATGCCAACTTTACAGAAGGTTCCATCGATATTCTTGTAAATAACAACCTCCCGGCTACTCTCTCCGGAGCTACCATTAAGCTTTATAATGCCTCTGACAATACCCGTATAGGTGGTGACGGGATCATAACCCCGATTGTTGCAGGCAGCACCGGGACAACATCCATTGACCTGGCCGGACAGACAGTCAGGCAATCAATTAAAGCGGAGATTATTCTTGACGGTAGCCCCGGAACATCGACACCGGTTCTGATAAATCTTAACGATAACATTGAGATCACAATCGCCGGTCGGGATATGAGAGTAACCTCAGGCAGGGTTATTCTTCCGATACAGACCATTATATCTCTCGACAACAGAGATACAGTTGATTTTGATCCCGGGGAGGATATAAAAATAGATTTGATTAAAATGAATACGGGCAATATATCATACACGATAGTCTCAGGAGCCCCGGTTACTTCGCATGTGGACCTTAAATTACCGACAGCCAAACAGGGTAATGATACAATTACCACATCAATTACTGTTGGTCCAAACGCTACTCTTCCGGGTACTATTTCGGTGGATAATTCGGTATTTAACCTTGGAGCTGTTGCTTCACAGCCGTATAACCTTTTACCTGTCGAATACAGTATTGAGTTAAGCTCAACAGGGAGCATGGTTACTTTCAACAGCACTGATGAAATAGCGATCAATCTGGAGTTGCTGGATCCGGATTTCGATTATGTTAAAGGCTATTTTGGCCAGCAGACTGAAACCTTAGATAACGACACAATTGATTTGGATATAAAGGAGATACTTGATCGTATTTCGGGAGAGTTTCTTATTTCATCGCCATCCATAACACTGAATTACAAAAACTCATTCGCTCTTCCTGTTGAAATCAACCTGCAGGCAACAGGTTATAAAATGGAAGATTCCGTAAATCTGGATCTTGAGCCATTCATCCTGGGTTATCCTGCTGCCCCTGCCCAGAGAGATTTCACCGGGACATTCCCGATTAACAAAACCAATTCAAAGCTTCCCGAACTCGTTTCAATGCCTCCTGAAAAGATCAGGTTTTCAGGTTCTGCAATCATGAATCCTGATAATCCGAACACAATGGATAACTATATTTTTGGTGACAGCCGTTTCATCGGGGATCTTGAAATTGAGGTGCCGGCGGAATTCCGGATGGCCCTCACTTTTACAGATACCACTGAAAATTTCCTGCAGATGGAAGACACTGATGATAGCCCGGTAAATCCCGAAGATTTTGAGTTTTTACGGATAAAAATTGAGGCTGAGAACGGATTCCCGCTAGGTGTTTCACTCAGCCTGGTACTTCATGATTCAGCAAGCAAGAAAGATTTATGCGTAATTGATGCTTTGAATATTCTCAAGCCGGCACCTGTCAACGCCGAAGGAAGAGTTACAGAACCGACAATGTGCAATACGGACATTGATATAACCCGCGACTTCTGGAAGTCAATAAATATTGCTGACAAGATAATATTCAAATTTACACTTATAACAACAGATGACGGTGCAGGAGCCGGGTCAGAAGACGTTAAAATTTACTCCGATTATAAAATAAATTTTAAAGCTGCTCTTGCGTTAAAACCGGATATAAAATTTGATCTGAAATGAACCTCTCAAACAATATATTTATGACCAGGAAAATCAAATATATTCTGATAATGCTGCTGACATTTATTGCCTTTGATTCTGCAGCTCAGAACAGCCAGGTTCTCTATTATATGAATCTGCCACAGAGACATCTTCTTAATCCGGCTATCAGACCAACGAATTCAGTGTACATAGGTCTGCCGGCAATATCTGGCATTAATTTAAATGTCAATAACAATTTTGTGAACTTTTCGGATGTGATAATGAAAAGTCCTTCTGGTGATTCTCTTATCACAATTCTGCATCCCCAATATGATATAAAAAAGTTCATTGCAAAATTTAAGGATGTGAATTCAATAGAACCGGAAGCTCTTTTTCAGCTATTCGGCCTGGGATTCAATGCAGGGAAGGACCTTTACATTTTTCTGGATATAAATGAGCGTGTTGATGCTAATATCGCAATACCTGGAGATCTTTTCAGGCTTGCGTTTGAGGGAAACGAACAGTTTGCCGGAAATAAAATCGACCTGTCAACCTTTAGAGGTGATGTTAAATATTACAGGGAGGCTGGCCTTGGCTTTTCAAAAAACTTTTCCGATAAGCTCAGGCTGGGAATAAAAGGGAAACTGCTCTTTGGAGTAGCTGCAGCTTCAATAGATAACAGGTCATTTGATATAACAGTTAACGATGATTATACTCATACTATAAATGCCGACCTGAATGTTAATTTCAGTGCTCCCCTGAATGTTACTCTCACCGGGCAGAATAATATAGATGATTTCGAAATAGATGATTCAGTTTTTGACGATACAGATAAAACTATTGATTTCGTCCTGGGAACAAAAAATATGGGACTGGGACTTGATATCGGTGCTGAGTACAGCTTTTCAGACAGACTAAAAGTATCAGCTGCAATAACGGATCTGGGATATATTAAATGGAAAAGAGATATTACCACCCTTAAGGCTGAGAGCCAGTTTACTCTTAGCGGAATTGACCTGCTGGAAGTTTATAAGGGAAATATGACATTTGATTCTCTCGGACAGGAGTTGCTGGATTCCCTGAAAGCTTCATTTTTCCTCACAGACGAGGCACAACCTTCATTCACAACAAATCTGCCGTTTGGCGTTACCTTTGGAGGCAGCTATAATCTGACAAAAAGTATTTCCATTGGGATATTGTCTTATACAAAAGTGATAGGAAAGCAATTGAAGGAGGCACTTACTTTGTCTGCCAATATTAATTTAGGGAATGCTTTGTCAACAACCTTTGCGTATACTGCCGCGAATTCCCGGTATGATAACCTTGGTGCCGGACTGGCATTAAGAGCAGGCTGGTTCCAGTTTTATGTTCTTGCCGACAGAATTCCGGTAACCTGGAATAAAATAGTTAGTGATAGCAACACAATACCTCTGCCGGAAAGCTGGAATACTATCCATGTTCGCTTCGGGATGAATTTTGCATTCGGGAACAAGATTAAGAAGAAGGATGATAAACCAATGGTGCTTGTTCAATAAAGATTTCTGCTGTTATGATCCTATTGGTACGTTTTTTTCTTATAAGCCTGATCGTCTATCTGATTGTCAGATCTTTCTCACAATACTGGAACACTGAGGAGGAACCACGTCAAAATTCCGGATCCCCTCAGAATGATATTAAAAACGGCAAAAAGATCTCAAAAGAAGTAGGTGAGTACGTCGATTATGAGGAAGTAGACAAATAAAAATCCCTTTACTTAAGGGATGATCTCAACTGTTTTGCAAGGGCATTTGCAAATACAAAATCATTCAGGGCCGCGCAATCAGAATGAAGGATTTCATCTTTACTGCCTTCCCAGCAGATAACGGCATCATTTATAAAAACGATCTTTTCTCCGATCTTCATTACTGAGTTCATGTCATGAGTATTAACTATGGTTGTCATAGAATACTCTTCAGTAAGCTCTTTTATGAGCTCATCAATAAGAATTGCTGTTATCGGATCCAGTCCTGAGTTAGGTTCGTCGCAAAACAGGTATTTAGGATTTAACGAAATAGCCCTTGCAATTGCTACTCTCTTCTTCATCCCTCCGGATAATTCTGCGGGGTATAAACTGTTTGCATTAATGATATTGACCCTGTTCAGACAAAAATTGACCCTCTCATTTTTTTCTTCAGAACTCATATCCGTGAACATATTGAGAGGAAATTTAACATTCTGGTCAACCGTAAGAGAGTCAAACAAGGCACTTCCCTGAAAAAGCATTCCCATCTCCTTACGGATATCTTTCTTTTGTATAAAATCGAGTTCATTGAAAAGAACATTTTCAAACCATATTTCACCCTTTTCAACTTCATGTAAACCAACGATCGATTTAAGTAAAACAGTCTTTCCTGATCCGCTGCGGCCTATAATAAGATTTGTTTTCCCGGGTTCGAAGGTAACCGAGACATTATTCAGAACTAAATTATCGTTGAACGATTTATAGAGGTTCTTTACCCTTATCATGACAGCAAAAGTTGAGTAAGTACTACATTGAACAGCAGGATAAGAACACTGCTGAACACAACTGCTTTGGTACTTGCCCGGCCTACCTCAAGAGAACCTCCCTCAACATAATATCCCTGGAATGATGAAACGCTGGTAATTATGAAAGCAAAGAACAGGGTTTTAATCATTGAATAGGTTATATAATAAGGTATAAAAGCATATTGGATCCCATAAATAAAATCTTCTGAGGTTATAACTCCTGAAAAAGTTCCGGCTATCCATCCTCCCACAATACCGACGATAATACTTAAAAGAGTAAGTATTGGATTGAAAAGAAGAGTAGCAACGATTTTAGGAAGGATCAGGTAAGAGGCTGAATTGACTCCCATAATTTCAAGAGCATCAATCTGTTCGGTAACCCTCATAGTCCCTATTTCTGAGGCTATGCTGGATCCGACCTTCCCTGCCAGGATCAGTGCTGAAATGGTTGATGAAAACTCAAGAATGATTGAATCGCGGCACCCCAATCCGATCAGGTAAGTAGGATAAATAGGGTTCTCGGTGTTGTAAGCAGTCTGGAGGGTAATTACAGCACCCATGAAAAAAGATATAATTGCAATGATACCAACTGAATTCAGACCCAGATATACAAGTTCATGCATTGTTTGCTTAAAGTAAATTGAAGGTTTTTCAGGTTTGGAAAATACCTTTTTAAGCAGGAGAATATAGCGGCCGAATTGTGTCAGAAATCTTATCATGCAACCGATTTACATGAGGTAAAATTACAAATATTTACCATATTTCCTTTGAAGGGTTTTTAAAAGGCTAAACATAATTAATTATATATTTGCAAAGTGTTTAAGAAATAATGAATTAATTATGGATAACAGATATGTTATAATTATGGCTGGTGGAGTAGGGAGTCGTTTCTGGCCGTTAAGCCGTCATGAGAAGCCAAAGCAGTTCCTTGATATTCTTGGAACGGGGGAAACTCTGATACAACAGACCTTCAGACGGTTCAAATCCACCTGTCCGGAAAAGAACATCTATGTTGTAACAAGTGCATATCATAAAGATCTTGTCGTTGAACAACTTGGGATTGATCCTTTAAATGTCCTGGCAGAGCCTTTCCGCCGGAATACGGCTCCATGCCTTGCTTATGGTACTTTCAGGATATTAAAGGAGAATCCGGATGCAATAATTACAGTTACCCCTGCCGACCATCTGATTGTCAAGGAAGATAAATTCTGCCAGGTAATTCAGGAGAGTATGGATTTTGTCAGTAATAATGACGCATTGCTAACGCTTGGAATAATGCCAGACAGACCTGAAACCGGTTACGGTTATATACAGGCTGACCGGAAGAAGCCTGTAAAAGGCTATGACAATCTTCTTAAGGTGAAGACATTCACAGAGAAACCCGATATTGATCTGGCAAAAAAATTTTTACAAAGCGGAGATTTTTTCTGGAACTCCGGAATTTTTATCTGGAATATTAAGTCTATCCTTGCAGCCTTTGAAGAACATCTGCCGGATATGTTCACTGCCTTTGATGAGGGCAGGAAATTCTTCGGGACGAAGCAGGAAGAAAGCTTCATCGGGAGAACATACACTGAATGTAAAAGCATCTCAATAGATTATGGAATTATGGAGAAGGCTGATAATGTATATGTAAAGTGTACCGACATAGGCTGGTCAGATCTAGGAACCTGGAGCTCCCTTTATGAACATTCGGAAACAGACAAAAAAGGGAACACTATCTTAAACGGAAATATCTTTTCATACGACAACATGGGAAATATTTTCAATATCGCTTCGGGGAAGGTTGCAGTTATTCAGGGACTAAAAGATTATATTGTAGTTGAAACAGATGATGTTTTGCTTATTGTTAAAAAGGAGGAGGAACAAAATATCAAGAATTACCTCGAGGATCTAAAGAAAGAAACAAAGGATAAATACCTTTAAGACTTGCATGACTGCAAGATTAAAAGACAAAAAAAGAGGGTGCCCTTTTGAGACATCCTCTTTTTAAGACTTATATTTTCTAATATTCCCACAGATCATGTTCAAAATCAAACAGCTCATTTTTGATACGTTCTGACTCAAAAAGAGCTGGTTTGCCTACCTGATATGCGCTTATGAGCCTGTCGTCATAAACATTTGATTCACCATAAATGATGCTTCCAAACCTTCTCTGCATGAAAAGATCATCATAAGAGATACGCTGTGCATCATTATTGGTTGCAAATACTTCGTTTTTGGCGAGGATATCTCGTATTTCATCAAATTTTATCCAGAAGAGCTGTTTCTTCACTAATCTTGATCCGGCCTGATCCATACCCAGCCAGATCGGCATGACAGCTATAATCCTTACATCCAGTTTTGAGAGTTTTTTATCAAAATACCACTCCTCGTAAAGAATGAGCTGTTTTACGTCTTCAGGTTTTGAAGCTTCCATTATTGTAGAGTCCCTTGTATCACCGGCTGCATTAATCGTGATCTGAACTATTTTTTCACCACCTCCCATTGTCGTTTCGATATCCTGATAGGTAGTAGGAACATTAATATTTGCCGGATCATAGGCTGTAAGATTTCCGGCTTTAATTTCATCAAGAATCACTTTAATAAAACTTTTCCTGCCATCAAGCATCGGTTGTACAGGATAGTATAACGGGTGATTTATCTTTTCCCTCAGATCAACAAGGCGGTAATACCTTTTAGACCATACAACATCAGCCTCTCTCAGAAAGGAGTAACTAATCTTCTTTGCATCCGGAATAGATTTCTGGTAAATATCGCCGAATGACTGACTTCTTGCTGTTCCAGCAGCAAATGACAGGACGATAATTCCCAAAATTATTTTTTTGTTCATAGTGTTACTATTATATTATACTAGTCTATTTTTAATACTATAGCCCCAAGCTCTCTTGTTGAATTGTCAGGTGCAAGTGCTTTTATATTTGTGATATAAAGATTTTTACCTCTGGTTATGTTATTGATTATCTGTTTCTGGTCTGCAGTCAGGAGGTAGCTGCTGCTTGATTTTTCAATTTCGCCGAACTTATCAGCATAAGATATTGTAAAACTGGTCACTTTATACTGAAGGTCGAATTCGAAGTCTTTCATTATTGCAAAAACACCGGACTGTGCAGTTGCAGTACCTTTGGAAATTGTACCGGTATTTTTCCCTCCGAACTGTGGTTCCGGATTTGGGATCCTTCTGACCCTGAATGGTACTGTTCCGGCGAGAGCAGATTTTCCACCGGTATTTGTATATACCTGGACCTGTACATCCTGTCCGATAGCAGACGGAACAACTGCCCAATTACCCCTGAAATTTTCGCCTTTTGAGTTTTTAACCTTCTTCTGTGAGAATGTACCGTTAACTACTCTTATTGAAACCTTATCAGGTCCTACACCCGGTACGGAAATGTCAATCGGGTTGTCAATACCAAAATACATAACGTTTACAGCAGTAGGAGATACTACAACATTTGCTTCACCCACAAAATAATCATCTTTGAAATCCCATGTTTTTGTAGTACCGTCAGGAGCTCTGAGAGATATAACACCACCCCAGGTCTTTGGACCTACAGAGCCCGGACGAACTGAATATAATCCCCTGCCTGAATCGTCACGTGTAAGCGTTGAACCATTTACAGTATATTCAGGATTCTGAGTAGTGTCTGTAGCAGAAATGAAGACTGTAGCTTCATAATTGCTTCCAAGAGTAACATATTTTGAATTAGGAATTATTACAGGTGTAAGTTTATTGAATTTGAATGATGATGCATCGATCTGTCCATATAAGTAGTTTAGTACTTCTGTTTCAGCGTTTCTGACATCAACCTGCATTTTTGTAAGCAAAGCAGTTGCGGCAACCAGAGGAAGTGTCTGAAAGTTAAGATTTGCCCATTTTTCGGTTTCACCATCTTCATTTTTGCTATCGTCAGTATTAAGGCTTTTCTTAAGAGCATCTTCACCAGAAGGATTTTTCCCATCAAGAGTAGTGATAAGGAAATCACGGTACTCATTAAGCATGGCTTTCAGTTCATAGGCTTTACCATCTTCATTGGCACCAACCAGGATCTGTGAAGGGATGTTGGACTCGTCGTATTTTTGAACAAGGTCCATATCTATATCTGATCCTTTTACAGCAGTAGCATCTTCTCCGTCAGCAGTCTTTATAATGAGAATCTTAAGATTCTGGATGTAATCAAAAATTTCATCTGCTCGTATTTTGACTTCCGCGGCTTTTGCCTTATATGGTCCTGCTTTTGTAGGATTTTCGGCAGCGGCTCTGTCAAACTCAGCATAAATGAGACTGTTTTTCTTATTATAATTCTGAACAGTAAGAGAAAGGCTTTTATCAACTCTAATAAATGCTTTCACAGCCTCCTTCGATACGTTAAGTGCAAGCATGGCGGTAAGCACCAGGTACATCATACCGATCATTCTTTGCCGCGGGGATAGCTTTTCGTGAGCCATTTTTGTAGGTAGTTTAGTTTAGTAAAACAAATGCTGTATTACTTGACGTTCATAGCAGCAAGCATATTTCCATAAACATTGTTCAATGCCGACAGGTTGTCGTTGAGTTTGGTTATCTGTTCGCGGTACTTTTTGGTATCTCCGGCTGACTCAGTCAGGTCTTTCATAAGCCCCTGGAGTCCTTTATAGAGTGATTCGGATTCTTTAATATGATCGTCTGCACCTTTTTTCTGTAGTTCATAAACAGAATTGAGGGCAGAGAGATTCTTGTTAAGGACTTCCAGCTGCTGCTGGTATGATTTACCGCCCATTTCAATAACTGAAAGAGAATCAGCCATATTTTTGTAAGTTGATCCGGTTTCATTGATCACTTTGGTTGTAGCCTGGTATGATTCTGCCAGTTTACCAACTGATTCATTAGCGGCATTGATGGAATTCATATACTTGTTTGACGCAGATGAAATATCACCCATAGCACTTATATTGGATGTTGCATCACCAAGCTTTTTCATTCCGACACCCAGTTTCTGGAAAAGGTCGGGAGTGATCTCGGCTTTCTCGAGCATCTCATCAAATTTTGAAAGAGCAACTGAACCGCCTCCACCACCGCCACCGCCAATACCGCCGCGGTATTTTCCACCATGAGAAGGAAGTTCTTCGGCCCCCTCTTCAGGAATTCCTGCAAGTTCGGGGTAAACCAGAGACCAGTCTACTTCTTCGTGCAAAGGTTCAAATGCTGAAAAGAAGAAAATGACAGCTTCTGTTAAAAGACCAATTGTAAGCATTGTTCCTGCCAGTGGCCAGTGTTGTATTTTAAACAATGCACCAACTATTACGACGGAAGCGCCCAAACCATAAAGTTTTGCGATGAAATTCTTCCACCCGCTGCTCTGTACTAATTCTGCTAGGCTCATATACCTGATTATTTTAGGGTTATTTCAATTATTATAATTCTGCTCCGATATAAGATCTTACATTACGGAATCCGACATATGGTTTTGTTGAATCCTGGTATTCATAATCCCTTGCACTTGTCTGGAGAAAATATGCAATATCTTTCCAGGAACCACCGCGAATAACTTTACGTTTCATAACAGGAGGATCCTGCGGTGTTGCATTGTACTCATAGTTTGGCTGAAGATCGTGCTGGAAAATATATGCTGACGGATGATATGCACAACAAGTCCATTCGGAAACATTTCCGGCCATATCATAAAGTCCGTATTCATTTGGTTCGTATGATCCGGCTTTTCCTGCATAAACGTTTCCGTCGTCGATATAATTACCACGTAATGGTTTGAAGTTAGCCAGGAAGCAGCCCCTGTAATTACGTGTATAGGGTCCGCCCCACGGGTACATTGAAAGATCAAGACCTCCTCTTGCTGCGTATTCCCATTCTGTTTCAAGGGGAAGCCTGTATGCCTGAACATCTGTTATTCCCTGCTTTCTGAGTGCGTCGTTCATGAATTCTGTTCTCCACCTGCTGAATGCATTTGCCTGGAGCCAGGAAACACCTACAACAGGATAGTCATCAAAAGAAGGATGCCAGAAATAGAGATCTGCCTGCGGATCGTTGAAAGAATAAGTGAAATCTCTGATCCAGCAGAGAGTATCGGGATAAATGTTTATAATGGTATGTCTGATGAACGAAGAACGGTCTTTTACGTCGGTACGTGTTCCGTCAACATTTGTTACCTGACCCTCATATTTTCCTGTATTATTTTCATAATCATAGATATACCTTGATTTCGCAGCCTGCTGATAATCAATAGTGAAGTATGAATAGTTAAATTTACGCACATCATACTGTCTTTTGCCGTTAAATCTTTCTTCAGGCGGATATAACATTTCTTCAATAACACCTTTGGTAGTCTCTTCTTCAGGATCAATTTTTTCTTCCCAGTTTATAACATTTGGTTCACGAACGTTACCTTCCGCGTCAACCATAAAATATTCCCTGTCAGCAATCTGTGCTTCGCCAAGCTTTGTTCTGAGGATCGAATCCCGAACCCAGTAGACAAACTGACGATACTTATTATTAGTGATTTCAGTCTGATCCATCCAGAATGCATCAACAGTAACAGATTTGGAAAGGCTGTTCATTGCGAACAGAGCATCCTGATCGCTGGGTCCCATCATGAAATTACCGGCGGGAATGAATGCCATCTCCATAGGTTCCGGTTCAAAGAATTTCTTTCGTCCCTCGACACCAGTCAGCTCTCCGGTATTTGAAGTGCTGCACCCACTCAATAAGAATATGATTAACAGGGCAGATAGAATTACTTTTTTCATATTTCAAAAAATTTATAATGCAAGTAAGTTATTTTTTTTCAATAATCATAAAAATCTGATACTTTTATATCTCATCGGACTTTTACCTAAATTCAGGTCAAAACAATAGTTAACCATAAATTCATGTGATCCGCTTGTGTTTTTTCTTATGTCCGACATCGGGAAGTCATAGGAATAACCAATCCGGATACCGTTATAAAGCTCAAAGCCAACCAGTCCCGTGATTGCATCCCCGGCTCTGTAGGAAACGCCGCCCCATACTTTTTTATTGTATCTCAGCAGGGAAGTAACATTGATCTGAGCTACTTTCCCATCACTGTAAACAAAGAATGAGGGAAGAAGCTCAAGTGAAGGATTCGGAAGCTGCATCGTATAGCCTGCAGTCAGATAATAATGCCTGCTGATATATGTACTGATTTCAGCTTCATTTTTTGTAAATCTTATTTTAGG
Organism: Bacteroidales bacterium; assembly: GCA_025454795.1. GTDB lineage: Bacteria > Bacteroidota > Bacteroidia > Bacteroidales > VadinHA17 > LD21. The sequence continues at coordinate 16,637 of JALONT010000018.1, forward strand.
TTGATTCAAATGAGTAACAGAAAGCGATCCATAGTATTTATCACCTTTAAGATAAACACCGAATCCCGCATCAAAAGCAACAAAACTCTCTTTATTTACCGGAATGAGAGGATCCTGATCGGGTTGTGTAAAACCATCCCCGCTGGGTATCTTCCAGGTTGGTTCAAGTAACTTATTAATCATTCCAAGGTTTATCCCGATCCCCAGTTTACCGTTACTCATATCTATATGATAAGAATATGCTGCTGACAAGTTTATATCCTTGTCAAAACCAATGTTATCACTTTCAATCACAATACCGGCACCGTGTTTCCTGTTAAAAAGTGAAAAAGGAGCGCTGATATTAAAGACCGTGGTATTGGGAGCTCCGTCGAATCCAACCCATTGCTGACGGTTAAGCGCCGTTGCGCAGATCATACCGGAAGTACCGGCAATACCAGGATTATATGTCATCGTATTGAACATATACTGACTCGATAGCGGATCCTGCTGAGACATCCCGTTATATCCCATTATTACTAAAAAAAGAAATGTGATAAAAGGTTTTTTCATTTCTTTATCAAACCAAAAGGTGCGTTACACATGAGTTGAACCGGTAAAATAAGTAATAATCTAAAACGTAAACAAATATACTTTTATTTATCTGAGGGAAGAAAATATTTGTTTTGATGAGTATACCGCCCCCTGTTGATGAACAGAACCTGCAAAATGATGAACGAGGAAACAAACAGAAAGTTCAGGATTTCAACCTGGCAGCCCCCTGCACCCACCTCTCAGGGACTTCATTACGGTTTGCCCTCAGATAATCATCATGAGAACAGGCGATATAGGTATTCCTGTCATCTCCGGGACTTAATTCCATCCACCACCTGTCAGTCAGATTGCTTTTTACAAAAATCAGATCATCATCAAGATCGGTCACCCTGACATGATACCTTATAAACCGGCCTGAATTACTGTCGCTTAATGCGGGTGCCTCATATTGTTTCTGTGAGAACCCTTCAAGGAAAAACCAGAGAATTTGTGCAGCAAGGCCTGCGGTCTGATGCTTGATATCAAGATCCGGATCCACATCGAATAATCCAAAGATCTTCAGGTTGTCGGAAATTCCTGCATACCTTGCAAGAAGACAAATCTCTTCTCCGTAAAAACCATTAGGAGAGGGGCTTACTGTTCCCGGAGCATCTGATTGCCTGACTGCAGATATGTCAAAGACAGCAACCTGGGAATCCCTGAAAAGAGGTTCGGTCAGGTAAATGGCCTTTCTTACATCTCCAATCCTGACAAGTTCTGATTTCCGCTTGAGGAAACGATTTACTACCTGCTGGTCATTAAGGTATGTCTGGTATCCGACATTAATATAATGGTCAAATGTGCTTTTATGGCTGTGAATAATATTATTCAGAAAGTTAAAGGAATCAGGCTCCTTTTTTTCGTTGATAAAATCTATCCTTGGATCAACAGCCAGAATCGTATATCTGCATTTCAGTCCTGTCATAGCCCTGTCTATTGATGTTACAAGTGCACTGCTGCCTCCTATAATAACCGGGAATACATTCTCTCTGATAAGATGTGTGATAATGTCGGTAAGTCCAGCAATGGTATCATTGAAACCAATTCCCTGCTTCATATTCCCCAGGTCTGTTATTTTTGATTTTCCCGGTATCCTGGATAACCTGTAAAGCTCTCCTCTGATTGCATCGGGTCCTTTCATGGTACCGGTGGAAGGAGAATTACGCCCCTCGGGAACGCCAAAGATTGCAATTTTAAATTTACCTATATCCTTAACAGGATTGTTATCTGTATGGATATTAATGTTATGCGGGAACCCGGCCTGTTCTGCAACATGTTCAAATTCAGGCCTTTCAATGCTTACCGGATTGAAATAATCGTTAAGATTTATCATAGTGTCTGTCAGGAACTCTTTTTAGTCTTATTGCTCTTCTCAATTATCCTGGTGCACTCGTCTGCAGTCAGCTTTTCTGCTTCCGTGCCTTTTGGTAATCTGTAATTCTGCTTCTCTTTGCTGATATACGGACCGTATCTTCCATTCAGGACCATAATGTCGCCGAAGTCTCTGATTACTTTCTTTTTTTCATCTTCAGCTTTTTCATGTATTACCTCCAGGGCTCTTTCGATTGTCACTGTATAAGGATCATCAACACCTTTCTTCAGTGAAACAAATTTACCCTTATATCTTATGTATGGTCCGAACCTTCCGATGCCCACAATTATCTCCTCCCCTTCATGAAAGCCAAGAGTCCTGGGCAGGCGGAAGAGATTCAAAGCTTCATCAAGGGTAATGGTTTCAAGAAGCTGATTTTTGGACAGGCTTGCAAACCTTGGTTTGTTGTCATTCTCTGAATTCCCGATCTGTGCCACAGGGCCAAATCGTCCCATTCTTACTGTCACAGACTCGCCTGTTTCAGGATGTTTTCCCAGTACCCTGATCCCCGTCTTACGTTCTTTCTTTTCCAGGGTATTTTCCACAGTTTTATGGAACGGGACGTAGAACTTTTTAAGCATTCCTGTCCATTTGATATTTCCAAGGGCAATCTCATCAAATTGTTCCTCAACTTCTGCAGTAAAGTTATAATCAACAATTTCCGAGAAGTTTTCTACCAGGAAATCATTTACAATCATCCCGATATCCTGGGGGAAGAGCTTTGCTTTCTCCCTGCCGGTTATCTCTGTCCTGGATGTCGTGGTAACCTTTCCGCCATCAAGGGCCAGAATCCTGATCTGCCGTTTTTCACCCGGCCTGTCTTCACGCGAAACATAACCCCTGTTCTGTATTGTGGATATTGTTGGAGCATATGTAGATGGCCGGCCGATACCCAGTTCTTCCAGCTTTTTCACAAGGCTTGCTTCAGTATATCGCGGAAGTGGGGAAGTAAATTTCTGGGAAGCAGTTACTACATTATAATAAAGAGGCATTCCCTTCTTTACTGGTGGAATGACATATCTTTCCTCATCGTTGTTTTCCTGATCAGATGATTCGGTATAAACTTTCAGGAATCCGTCAAATTTGATAACCTCTCCGGTTGCATTGAATTTAACAGACGAATTGTTCATATCGATTGATATGGTAGTCTTTTCCATCACCGCATCTGCCATCTGAGAGGCAATTGTCCTCTTCCAGATCAGATCATAAAGTTTCTTTTCGTTCTGGTTCCCTGACACAGACTGATTGTCAGGATATGCAGGACGGATTGCTTCGTGAGCCTCCTGGGCTCCCTTTGTTCTTGTCTTGAACTGTCTCGTCTTCGAATACTTCTCACCATATTCGGAAATGATGACCTCGCGAGATTTTACGAGGGCAAGCTTTGAAAGATTGGTGGAGTCGGTCCTCATGTATGTTATCTTTCCGGATTCATAAAGCTTCTGTGCAACAGCCATGGTCTGAGCAACAGAAAATCCCAGTTTACGGTAAGCCTCCTGCTGAAGCGTAGATGTGGTGAACGGCGGAGCAGGCGATCTGGTGCCGGGTTTTACTGTCACTCCTGCAACCTCATATCCTGAGGTGCTGCATAATTCCAGGAATTTCTGAGCCTCCTTTTCATCGGGAAATCTTTTTGAAGCCTCCGCTCTGATAATGCCATTCTCTTTAATTTTGTCATCAGTTCTGAAGAGAGAGGTTACCCTGAACGATGATTCCGGTTTGAATGCAAAGATCTCCCTTTCACGTTCAACCAGAAGCCTTACAGCAACTGACTGAACCCTTCCGGCAGACAGAGAGGGCTGTACTTTTTTCCATAACACCGGCGAAATTTCAAATCCTACCAGCCTGTCGAGTATACGGCGAGCCTGCTGTGAATTGACAAGGTTCATGTCAATGCTCCGGGGATTATCTATTGCACCGGAAATGGCATCTTTGGTTATCTCATGAAAAACAATCCTTTTTGTGGTTGAGAGATCAAGTTTCAGTACCACTGCAAGATGCCAGGCTATTGCTTCTCCTTCACGGTCCTCATCAGATGCGATCCATATATTTTTAGCTTCCAGTGCAGCTTTACGCAATTCACTTACAACTTTTGTTTTTTCTTTAGGCACCTCATAATCGGGGGCAAAATCATTTTCAACATCTATGCCAAGGTTCTTCTTTTTTGTAAGATCTCTGATATGTCCGAAACTTGAGATAACACGGAAATCTTTTCCCAGGAACTTCTCAATGGTTTTTGCCTTTGCAGGTGATTCAACAATTACAAGATTTTCAATCATTTTTGGTGGAAATTATTCTGTTATAAAACATGGCAAAGTAAATCATTTAGGTACCAAACTTCAAAATAAACCGTTAAGTTTCTTTATATTTTACTATTTTTGGAGCAAATTTTTCAGCCGGATGAAAGGCAATAACAACAGGAAATATCTGATCTGGTTCTGGGCAATTTTCATTTTCCCGTTCGCACTGGCAATTACAATATTCATACTTATCTCAAAGGGAAAGCTTGGTCCGATGCCTTCATTTACCGAACTTGAAAACCCTGAGTATTATTTAGCAGCTGAGGTCTATTCAGACGATAAGGTACTTCTGGGGAAGATAGCTTTGGAGAACAGGACATGGACTGAATACAAAGATATGTCCCCCTATCTTATTAGTGCTCTTATTTCTACAGAAGATATAAGGTACTACAGACATTCCGGGATTGATATCCGCGGTATTGGAAGAGCAATTTTCCGGACAATACTCCTTGGACAGAATACAGGGGGAGGGAGTACAATTACACAACAGCTGGCCAAGCAACTTTATCCAAGGGATACAGCAAGAGTTTCTTCTCTGACCAGAAAGATAAGGCTCGGTGTTTCAAAATTCAAAGAATGGCAGACAGCTGTAAAGCTTGAAAAGAGCTATACAAAGGAAGAAATCATCGCAATGTATCTCAATAAGTATGACTTTAATTATTCTGCTATCGGGATAAAATCTGCCTCCAGGGTTTATTTCAATACAACTCCCGATTCATTAAACATCCAGCAGGCAGCAGTTCTTATCGGGATGTTGAAAGCCTCCACATTATATAATCCCGTCAGGAATTATGACAGGATGATACAACGAAGGAATATTGTCATATCACAAATGGCTAAATATGGTTACCTCCCTTCGGTAGTTGCCGACTCGGTCAAAAAACTACCAATCGAACTCAATTTTCAGATTGAAGATCATAATTCAGGCCCTGCCACATATCTGCGTGAATATCTGAGAAATATTATGCGTAAACCTGAGCCTGACAGAAATAAATATGTAAGGGAATCGTCATACGAGGACGCTTTATTTGATTGGGAAAACAATCCTCTGTACGGATGGTGTAATAAAAACAAAAAGCCTGACGGGTCAAATTATGATATTTATAAAGATGGTCTGAAAATCTATACAACGATTAATTCAAAAATGCAGCAATATGCCGAAGAGGCTCTTGCAGAACATCTTTCAAATGAAGTGCAGCCCGATTTCAATAATCGGGCAAAAGATTTCAGAAATCCTCCCTATTCTGACGATATTAACAGGAAGCAGGTTGATGAACTCATGATGACGTCAGTAAAACAGAGTGACAGGTATTTTGAACTCAAGGCAAAGGGTTTACCTGAAGACTCGATAATGCTTTCATTCAATACTCCTGTTAAAATGAAGGTTTTTTCATGGGAGGGAGAAATAGATACAATAATGACACCTCTTGATTCGATAAGGTATTACAAATATTTTATCAGATCAGCCATAATTGTGGAAGATCCTCATACAGGTTATGTTAAAGCATATGTGGGAGGCCCGGATTTCAGATACTTTAAATGGGATGCTGTTACCCAGCAGAAACGACAGATTGGAAGTACCATTAAACCATTCCTTTATACCATTGCCATGCAAAATGGCTATTCGCCTTGTTATGAAGTTGAGAACATTCCGCGCTCATTCGAGAATGGCGACTCAATCTGGACACCAAGGAGCTCCGGCCCTAAAGCCTACCATGGGAAAATGGTCACCCTGAGATGGGGCCTTGCACAATCTGAAAATTATATCTCGGCATGGCTGATGGAGCAGTTCAGACCCTCCGCAGTAGTTGACCTTATGCACAAGATGGGAGTCAGAAGCTTTATTGATCCTGTACCTTCGATCTTTTTAGGTACTTCTGATATAAAGCTTGAAGAAATGGTCGGTGCATATGGAACCTTTGCAAATAAGGGAGTGTATGTCAAACCGATGTATGTTACACGGATTGAAGACAAGAACGGAAATGTCATTTCAAAATTCACCCAGCGCATTGAAGAGGTCTTAAATGAAGAGACATCTTTCCTGATGCTAAGTTTGTTACAGGGTGTTGTACTTACAGGAACAAGTCAGAGGATGAGGCGGGAACCTTACCTCCTGATGAACCAGATAGGCGGTAAAACAGGGACTACACAAAACCATTCGAACGGATGGTTCATGGGAGTAACTCCCAACCTCGTGGGTGGCGTATGGAGCGGTTGGGAAGACCAGGCAATACATTTTGAGACATTAGCCGAAGGGCAGGGAGCAAATATGGCCCTTCCGATTCTGGCGATTTTCCTGAGAAAAGTGTACAATGATCCGGAATTCGGAATTATGGAGGCTGATGAATTTGAACGTCCATCCAATTTCAATATGGAACTCGACTGCGATAAGGTAAAGCGCGAAAGTTCAAGAAGGGATAATCAGTCGAGAGACCGGTATTAAAAGGCGCAACAGCGCAACTCCCGGGAGGGGGCAGGGGTGGGTTAAAAATAATCAGCTGAACAATCCCTTCAAAAGGTGCTCAATCTTACCAACATAAACCACCTCAATTTCCAGTCCTTTAAGGGGAACATTTTTGTGGAATTTAGAAATATATATTTTCTTAAATCCCATTTTTGAGGCTTCCCTGATACGCTGTTCAATCCTTGATACAGGACGTATTTCACCTGATAACCCGGTTTCCCCTGCAAAACAATTCTCCCTGGAAATCGGTATATCCAGATTTGAAGAGAGAACAGAGCTGATAATTGCCAGATCGATAGCAGGATCATTAACTTTTATCCCTCCTGCAATATTCAGGAATACATCCTTGACTCCCAGCTTGAAACCTGCTCTCTTTTCAAGAACTGCCAGAAGCATATTGAGCCGGCGGATATCAAATCCGGTAGAACTTCTCTGTGGTGTTCCGTAAACAGCACTGCTGACAAGTGCCTGGGTCTCAATGAGAAACGGACGCAAACCATCAACTGTGGCAGCAATCGATATTCCGCTCAGGGACTCTTCATGCTGATTAATAAAGAGTTCAGACGGATTGCTTACCTCTTTCAGTCCGGCTTCAACCATCTCAAATATTCCAAGTTCGGATGTCGATCCGAACCTGTTTTTTACTGAACGGAGAATGCGGTACACATAATTATTATCACCTTCGAAATAGAGAACTACGTCGACGATATGTTCCAGCACCTTGGGACCGGCAAGAGTTCCGTCCTTTGTGATATGCCCGATAAGAAAAATTGGAATGCCTGTTATTTTTGAATATTTGAGAAGCTGGGCCGCACATTCACGGACCTGCGAAACTGAACCGGCCGAGGATTCCAGCATCCCTGTACTCATTGTCTGAATGGAATCGATTATTATAAGTCCGGGTTTGATATTTTCAGAATGCGTAAGAATACTTTCAAGCTCGGTTTCACTTAATACATAGCAGAGCGGGTTTGTTCCCTTAAGTCTTTGTGCTCTCAGGCTGATCTGTTCCTCGCTCTCTTCTCCGGATACATATAATATTTTTGTCTGCTTCAGGGCTAATGCCAGCTGTAATGCAAGTGTTGATTTCCCAACTCCAGGTTCTCCCCCGAGAAGTATGAGGGATCCGCTTACCATTCCTCCGCCTAATATCCTGTCCATCTCCGCCATGCCGGTCTTAAGACGGTTTTTTTCGTCTGCTTTAATATCATCCAGAAGCTCAGGCTTCCTTTTTACCTGCTCCATTATGAATGATGAATCCCGCGCTGAAGCCGGAACAATAATCTCCTCATGATAAGTGTTCCATTCTTTGCATGAGGGACATCTGCCGATCCATTTTGCTGATTCAACTCCGCAGTTCTGGCAGACGAATACTGTTTTAGTTTTTGTCATATGTTGTCAGCAGTTTTATTCCTGTGGTTTCTGCCATACATTATATAAATTGAAACAAGGCCGATCATTATTTCAAAAATAATCTGTGATTCATGCGAGAGGAGAGCATATGTGAGTCCATCTTCAAGGCTTATTCCCTGGATCACAACGAGCACCCGTGATACGGCATAATGGAATGCCCCGAATCCGCTCTGAACGGGGACTGACATTGCAAGCCCGCCTACAACAAGTATAATAAGTGAATTCCAGAATGAAATATTAGATGTGCTTTTAAGACAGAATACAACCACCCAGGTCATGAAGGCATAACTGATCCAGATACTGATTGTAAGGAAAATAAATTCCCATTTTCTGTTGAGATTTGTAATTGTTTTGAGCCCGGTTATCACTCCCTTTGCAATATCAGATATCTTTGAAAAAAACCTGATTTTTCGAAGGTTTTTTCTGTAATGGATCATCAGGTACAGAGCAATAAAAGCCAGAAGAGCAATAAGTACCCAGAAGATCCATGAGAAAGTTATAAGTGAAAACACTTTTTCCTTAAATGGTATGAGAATGCTCTTTTTGAGGAACTCAATAATAAGTGCTTCACTTGTAAATACAATTATTATTAAAAAAAGAAGAATCGAAATAAAATCAATTGTACGTTCAATGATCACGGTTCCCACCAGCTTATCAACAGCAATTTTTTCTTTTTTTCCAAGGGCCACGCATCGTGTTATTTCTCCGATCCTTGGCAACACAAGATTTGCCATGTATCCAATCATCAATGCATGAAATGTATGCCAGAAGGAAGGACTGAAACCAAGCGGATGAATCAGTAACTGCCAGCGACGGGCACGTAAGATAAAAGCCATCAGGCTGAAAAAGACTGACAGAATGAGCCAGTAATAATTAGCTTCTTTAAGGTTTTTGGTAAGACTTTTAAAATCAACATTCCGGAAAGCCAGCCATAATAACAGAATTCCGACAGCCAGAAATCCGAAAAACTTCAAAGCCTGTATAACGAACTTTCTGAAATTCAAATCAGTTTATTTGTTTTGGTATCGGGAAATATAATAGTAGGACGAAATGATTTTGCTTCGTCGAAATCCATTGAGGCATACGACATTATCAAAAGGATATCGCCTACCAGCACTTTGCGTGCTGCTGCTCCGTTAAGGCAGATGTTTCCCGTTCCTCTTTCCCCTTTTATTACGTAAGTTTCGAGGCGTTCTCCGTTGTTGAGATCCAGAACCTGCACCTTTTCGTTTTCGATGATATTTGCCGCATCCATCAGATCTTCATCAATAGCTATGCTTCCGATATAGTTAAGATTGGCTTCTGTAACGGTAATACGATGGATCTTCGACTTCAATACTTCTATAAACATAATACGCGAACAAATGAATAAAAATTATGCGGCAAAGTTAATTAACCTTTTGATTTACACCAATGGAAATTCAATATTATCTATAAGACGTATCTTACCTGCTTTCACAGCAATGCATCCATAGTAACGACATCCATTTTTCAATTCTTTCTTTGTTTTGACGGGAATAAATTGTGTGTCAGCAACTATTTCAAAGTATTCAACGCTCAATCCGGCTGATTTTTCGATTGTCTTAGTCACAAAATTTTTTATATAGCTGATATCGTGATCTTTGATTAATGCTGATGCTACAGAGAGTGTCTTATAAATTACCGGTGCTTCTTTTCTTATTTCCGGCTCCAGAAGTCTGTTCCTGCTGCTCATAGCCAGGCCGTCGGGTTCACGGACTATCGGAATTCCTGCTATTCTTACGTTATATCTCTTTTGTCTGACCAGGTCCCTGATCACCGCAATCTGTTGAAAGTCCTTCAGCCCGAAAAAGGCAACATCGGGTTGTACGATATCAAAAAGCCTGCTGACAACCTTTGCGACACCATTGAAATGCCCGGGACGATAAAGCGCTTCCATAACATTATCCAGGTTACCGAAATGAAAGACCCGGTTATCGGCTGCAGGGTAAATCTCCTTATCGTCAGGAGTGAAAACCATATCATTTTCCCTGAGTACCGTTCCAAGCTTTCCAAGATCGGCACTTAGTGTTCTCGGATAATTTTTAAGATCCTCCGTGTCGTTAAACTGTGTCGGGTTAACGTAGATGCTTACTACTACCAGGGGGCATTCACCTGTGGCATTATTCACCAGTGATATATGTCCTTCATGGAGAGCACCCATTGTGGGAACAAATCCCAGAGGGTGAAGATGAAGTTTCTTTTTCTGATTCTGAATTCCATAGACAGTACGGATGACTTTCATGGCAGGAAAATTAAAAATACAAATCTAATAGTAATTTAATATATAACAGGATATTTTTCCCCCTGCCGGGGGGAATGAAAAAGGGAGCGAAGAATCATTAATTTCTAATTTTCCCCGATTTCCCTGTTGATAATTTTGTCAATATTTATTATTATCTTTGCACCTTGTTAAGAAATGGTAGATCCAGGCAGGTAAATGGAAAGCAGGAAGGTATTATTCATTTCACAGGAGATCACTCCGTATTTAGGGGAAACCAAATTATCAAAGATCGGAAGATTTCTACCCCAGGGCATTCAGGAAAGGGGCAAGGAGATTCGTACATTCATGCCAAGATATGGATGCATCAACGAACGCAGAAACCAGCTTCATGAAGTGATACGTCTTTCCGGGATGAATCTTATTATTGATGATACTGATCATCCTCTTATTATAAAGGTCGCTTCCATACAGAGTGCGAGGATGCAGGTTTATTTCATAGACAATGATGATTATTTCCAGAGGAAGTTTGTTATCTCAGATGCAGCCGGAAAAGAATTTGAAGATAATGATGAACGGGCTCTTTTCTTTGCACGGGGTGTTATAGAGACAGTCAAAAAACTCCGCTGGGCACCCGATATAGTTCATTGTCACGGATGGATGACAGCACTGGTGCCGGTTTATCTCCGTAGCATCTACAGCGATGATCCCCTGTTTAATAATCATAAAATTATATATTCAGTTTACAATAATGATTTCAAAACACCGTTTAGATCAACATTCGCCGATAAACTGCGTTTTGACGGGATCGAAGGGGAAAACCTGAAACTGGTTAAGAAACCCGACTTTATTAATGTTTCAAAACTGGCTATCAAATATTCGGACGGGATCATTATCGGCAGTGAAGAAATAAATGATGAATTAAGCAAATACCTGAAGAGTGTAAACAAACCGGTGCTCCCTTACAAAGATGAGACCCAGTATATTGATGCCTATAATGACTTTTATGACAAGATTCTATCATAGCCCTGACCCTTCCCGCAGGCCATCCTCTGGTTTTATTCTGAATAATATTTTTGCTGCTTTTCTGGCCGGTATTGTATTGCTTGCTGCATCATGTGAGGAAGATCCGACACAAATTGGCAGGAATTTACTCCCCTCCGGGGATTCTGTCTCTATTATGTCAACGGATACCTTTAATATAAAGGCATGGACTATGTACAGTAATTCATTACAATCCGACAATCCTTCAACATCCTACCTTGGGCAGCTGTATGATCCATATTTTGGTACCACAAGTGCCAGCTTTGTTACTCAGATCAGGATGGGATCTGAATGGAACAATGACTCTATTGTAATTGACTCGATAAAACTTTATCTGAATCTTCTGACGGTTTCAGGGGCAGTTGATAAACCCCATTATCTGAAGCTTTCCGAAATCGATGAAGAGATTTATACCGATTCCGTATACTATTCCGCAAGACCTGTACCCCTCACCGGATTCAGTGTCTCAAATATACTTCTGCCTGAACTCCAGGAAGATACAATCAATCGAATCGAGCTTGATATCCCTGTGGAACTCGGGTATAAGATTCTGGACGACACATCAATGCTTTTTTACAACGATAACATACCCGACTTCAGATCTTACTTCAAAGGATTACTATTTGAACTTACAACAATCGATGATCCTATAATGGTGTCACTATCCCTGTCGCCTCCATCCGGATACGGGACTTCTGCAAATTATTTTGAATTTTTTATGCATGATGAGTCTGATGTGTCAACGCAGTTTTACTTCATCATTGATGCAGTGAACCGTAACGCATCCTATAACAGGTATATTCATGATTTCAATACTGCTGTCCCTGAGAAAAAAATACCTCATAGAAACGATACAAGCTTCTTTGATACCCTTTCTTATGTTCAGACGATGAACGGCGTTTATACCAGGATATGGATTCCGGGACTTGAGGCGATAAAAAATAATCCGGCGATGAAAGGTATTGCTGTCAATAAAGCAAAACTCATTATGCCAATTTTCTATGATGATGATATTTACACTCCAAAAACCATCCCGTCGCAGCTCTATCTAAGATATGTTACCAGATCAGGATCCAAATACATTGTACCGGATTACTCAATCAGCTCTTCATTTTTTGACGGGAAACCGGACACAACAAATGCTGTCTACAACCTTAATGTAGCAGCCTTTCTTCAGGGATACCTTGAGGATAAAACCGGCCGGTTAAAACCTGAGCTGGAATTATTCATGAATCCCGCCTCTTCATATAATGTAATTCTTAAGGCTAATAACAGTCACACTCCGGTGAAATTTGAATTTACTTATTCCAGGTTCTAGGTCTGTTAAATAAAATCACTAAACTCATGCCCTCAAATAAATCTTATTAATTATGTGCGGAATTGTAGGCTATATTGGTTCAAAACCTGCCCGTGAAATAATACTCACCGGCCTTAAACGCCTGGAATATCGAGGTTATGATTCTGCAGGGCTAGCCCTGATGAATGGTGAACCCAGAATTTTTAAATGCAAAGGCAGGGTAAAAGATCTTGAGGAGATGGTCAATAAATCACCCTTCGATGGAAACATAGGTATGGGTCATACAAGATGGGCAACCCACGGAGAGCCAAACGAACTCAATGCTCATCCACAGGTCTCCTTTAAAGGTAATTTCATTGTTGTTCATAATGGTATAATAGAAAATTATTTGCGCCTTAAAAAACACCTGGAGGGCAGAGGAATCGAATTCAAAAGCCAGACAGATACAGAAGTTTTGGCAAATCTTATTGAACATGTCTACATTGAAGGTGATCTTACTGCAGAACAAGCTATAACATTGGCACTTAACCGGGTTGAGGGTGCTTACGGACTCGTGATAATCTGCACAAAAGAAGCCGACAGGCTTTTTGCTGCAAAAAAAGGGAGCCCTCTTGTTATCGGTGTGGGAGATGGCGAGAACTTTATTGCATCCGACGCCACCCCGATTGTCGAATATACTCAGAGGGTGATCTATCTTAATGACGACGATATTGCTATCATTAAAAAAGACGAGCTTATCCTGAAAACAATAAGGAGTGAAAGGATCAAACCTGAAGTAAAGGAACTTGATCTGAAAATCGGGGAAATCGATAAAGAGGGATTCGCACATTTCATGCAGAAAGAGATATTTGAACAGCCAAGGGCAATCCATGATACTTTCAGGGGAAGAGTGCTCCCTGATCATTCCGGAATAATGCTGGGAGGATTACACAATGTTCTTGAAACAATGTCACAATCCGAAAAGATAATAATAGTCGCTTGTGGCACTTCATGGCATGCCGGCCTTCTTGGAGAATATTTATTTGAGGAGTATTCAAGGATTCCTGTTGAGGTCGAGTATGCTTCTGAATTCAGGTACAGGAACCCTATAATCAACAAAGGAGATATTGTAATTGCAATCAGCCAGAGCGGCGAAACAGCCGATACTCTTGCAGCAGTGAAACTTGCAAAGGGTAAGGGAGCTAAGGTGATAGGTATCTGCAATGTTGTGGGGAGCAGTATCCCTCGTGAGACAGATGCTGGTGTCTATACACATGCAGGTCCTGAAATTGGTGTTGCATCAACGAAAGCTTTTACCACCCAGGTAACTGTTCTGGCTATGATGGCTTTTGAAATCGGCCACCTGAAAGGGATCATTTCTGATGATTATTATAGGGAGCTCATAACCGAGCTTGTCTCTATCCCGGGTAAAATTGAAAAAGCACTGGAGGTAAATGATCAGGCTCTGGAACTGGCGAAAATTTTTCAGGATACTCATAATGCTTTATATCTTGGACGAGGTTATCTTTTTCCTGTTGCCATGGAAGGAGCCCTGAAACTGAAGGAGATCTCATATATCCATGCAGAAGGCTACCCGGCAGCAGAAATGAAACATGGCCCGATAGCCCTTATTGATGAAAACATGCCTGTTGTCGTAGTTGCAACCAGAGACGATACATACGATAAGATCATAAACAATATTCAGGAGATAAAAGCCAGGAAAGGGAAAGTTATTGCAATTGTCACTGAAGGAGACGAGATAATAAAGAAAATGGCCGACTATATTTTGGAAGTCCCCGAGACCCTGACAGCTTTTTCCGGACTTCTTGCCGTTATCCCGCTTCAGCTTCTTTCTTATCACATTGCCGTACTCAGGGGATGTAACGTTGACCAGCCAAGAAATCTAGCCAAATCCGTAACTGTCGAATAAGCATATTAAAACAGATCCACAATGAGCACTTCAGTTAAATACCGGGGTCTTTCTGATTCTGAAATTAAGAATCTACAAATCAACGGTTGCAAGTGTGACAACTGGAAAAAGGTAAAAGTCACCAGGGGATTTAATCCATTACAATGCACAAATGTTACATTTTCGGGGGATATTAAACTCGGAGAATTCACCAAAACATACACTGACGAATCAGGTGTCAGTATCAGATGCGGGATTTCAAATGCCCATTTTCATAATTGTACCATAGGTTCAAATGTACTGATAGTCAATATAGGAGAATATATTGCTAATTATAATATTGAAGATGATGTTGTTATAAAAAATTGCGGAAGAATTCATACAAAAGGAAAATCAACCTTTGGAAACGGAATAGAAGTAGCTGTCCTCAATGAAACCGGCGGCAGGGCAGTTAAAATATGGGACCAGCTTTCAGCACACGAGGCTTATATAATTGCACTTTACAGGCATCGGGATAAAGCCATAAAGAAAATTGAAGGGATGGTGGATAAATATTCTGAGTCGATAAGTTCAGATAAAGGTACAATCGGCCGGAAAAGCAAAATTCTTAATTGCCGTGATATCAGAAATGTCAGGATTGGTCCTTACAGCGATATCGAAGGAGCTATAAGCATGAATGAAGGGTCGGTAAACAGCTGCCAGGATGATCCTATACTTATCGGCCCGGGAGTAATAATGGAAAATTTCATCGTATGTTCGGGATCAATAGTCACAGAGTCTACCCTTATTGACAAATGTTTTATCGGACAAGGCTGTGTACTTGGGAAGCATTACTCGGCAGAAAACTCACTCTTTTTTGCCAATTGCGCAGGATATCACGGGGAAGCCTGTTCGATATTTGCCGGACCTTATACTGTTACACATCATAAATCAACACTTCTTATTGCCGGTATCTTTTCTTTTATGAATGCAGGCAGCGGATCGAACCAGAGTAACCATATGTACAAGCTGGGTCCTATTCACCAGGGTATTATGGAGAGAGGTTCAAAGACAACAAGCGATTCATATCTGTTATGGCCGGCACGCATTGGGCCGTTTACACTTGTAATGGGCCGGCATTATAAGAATGTGGATACTTCATCCCTGCCTTTTTCATATCTGATTGAAAGTAATGATGAAAGCATTCTTGTCCCGGGTATAAATCTCAGAAGCGTGGGAACAATTAGAGATGCACAAAAATGGCCGAAACGCGACAGAAGAAAAGATCCGGTAAAAATCGATCAGGTTAACTTCAATCTTCTGAGTCCTTATACCATAAGGAAGATGTTTGAAGGAAGAGATCTTTTGCGAAAGATTAAATCAGTTTCAGGGGGAGTCTCTTCCACCTATACTTATAATAATATGCTTATAAAAGGGCCTTCACTGGAAAGGGGAATTGAATTTTATCAGACAGGGATAAACAAGTTTCTTGGCAACTCTTTAATCAAGAGGCTTGAGAATACAAAGTTCAAATCGAATAGTGATTTGCAGAGAAGACTGGCGCCGGACAAATCAACCGGTAATGGTGAATGGGTCGATCTGGCCGGGCTTATCGCTCCACAGCGGGTCGTTGATGAACTTCTTGATAATATTGAATCTGGCAAAATTGCCTCTCTAAAACTTATGGGAGAAGAATTCAGGAATATGCACAAATCATATTATGACTGGGAATGGACATGGTCTTGTGACAGGCTTGAAAAAGAAATCGGGAAACCTGTTAATAAGTTCACAGATGCCGATGTAGTGGAAATGGTTGAAAAGTGGAAAAAAAGTGTAATCGATCTTGATAAACTTCTTTACGAAGATGCCAGAAAAGAATTTACTCTTTCATCAATGACCGGTTTTGGAATAGACGGGGGAGAAGAGATTAAAAAGCGGGATTTTGAACAGGTCAGGGGAGAATTTGAATCCAACAGCGTTGTTTCTGCAATTCAGGTGCATATAAAACAAAAAACCGCTCTGGGAGATGAACTCATCGAGCGGATAAGTCATATCAGAAAAAAATAATCTTACCTTCCTGAATACATTGATTCGTAATACTTCCCGTAATCGCCTGAGATAATATTCTCAAGCCATCCGCTGTTTGAAAGATACCAGTCTACAGTCTTTTCAAGACCGGCCTCAAAACTCGGTATTGGCGACC
This sequence comes from Bacteroidales bacterium, assembly GCA_025454795.1. Lineage (GTDB taxonomy): Bacteria > Bacteroidota > Bacteroidia > Bacteroidales > VadinHA17 > LD21. The sequence continues at coordinate 33,406 of JALONT010000018.1, forward strand.
AGCCCATCTCTTTCTGCAGCTTCGAAGAATCTATTGCATACCTGAGATCGTGACCGGGGCGGTCCTTGACAAATGTTATCAGCTTTTCACTTGTGCCTATAGAGCGGTTCAACCGTTTGTCCATTATTTTGCAGAGGAGTCTTATAAGGTCAATATTCTTCCATTCGTTATTTCCGCCGATGTTGTAAGTTTCTCCTGCTTTCCCGTTTTGAAAAATAAGATCGATCGCTGCCGCATGATCTTCAACATAGAGCCAGTCGCGGATATTCTCTCCTTTCCCGTAAACCGGAACAGGTTTGTTATTTTTAATATTATTGATTGCAAGAGGGATCAGCTTTTCAGGAAACTGGTTAGGTCCGTAATTATTTGAACAATTGCTGATTACAGCAGGAAGTCCGAAAGTGTGATTATATGCTCTTACCATATGATCAGAGCTTGCCTTGGAAGCAGAATAGGGACTTTTAGGATCGTAGGCACTCTTCTCAGTAAACATACCTTCGCTTCCGAGTGAACCATATACCTCATCGGTGGAGATATGATAAAAGAGCTTGCCCACAAACACCTTCTGCCAGCTGTTTAAAGCAGCATTCATGAGGTTGACTGTTCCAATAATGTTTGTAAAGACAAATTCATCAGGACCGGTTATTGACCTGTCGACATGTGATTCTGCAGCCAGATGGATGATCCCGTCAAAGTTGAATTTTCCAAAGAGTTTCACAACAGCTTGTTTGTCAACAATATCAGTCTTTTCAAAAAAATAGTTTCCCTTTTTCTCGATATCGGTAAGATTTTCCAGGTTGCCTGCATAGGTAAGCTTATCTGCATTCACAATCCTGTAATCAGGGTAATTATTCACGAACCTCCTTACCACGTGAGAACCTATAAATCCGGCACCGCCGGTTATAAGAATTGTTTTCCTGAAGTTCATTCTGATAGGTTTTTCTTTCTTATATATTTCTCCCATTCCCATGCTGTCTTCATGGCTTCGTCGAGAGAGCTCATCGTTTTCCAGCCGAGTTCTCTGTTGGCATAGGAAGGATCAGCCCATATCTTCTCGATATCTCCGGGTCTTCTTCCTTTTATGGTGTACTTTATCTTAATTCCCGAAACACGCTCAAAAGATTGAATGGCTTCAAGCACTGAAACACCTTTCCCTGTTCCAAGGTTGAATACTTCGTAGTTCTTCCTGTTCTTATTTTCAACAAGCCGTCTGGCTGCAATCACATGTGCCTTTGCAAGGTCGACGACATGAAGGAAATCCCTGATGCATGTTCCGTCAGGAGTATTATAATCATTTCCGAAAACCTTAAGTTCATCTCTTATTCCATAACCGGTTTGTGTGATATAGGGTACAAGATTTTCAGGAACACCTCGCGGCAACTCCCCAATAATAGCGGAAGGATGTGCTCCGATGGGATTGAAATATCTTAATGATATTGCTTTAATATTCTGAATTACCGAAGTGGCATCCCTTATTATCTCTTCCCCGATCTGCTTGGTATTGCCATAAGGTGAGATTGCAGGCTGTACAGGAGAATCTTCCTTTACAGGAAGCTTTTCCGGCTGCCCGTAAACCGTGCATGATGATGAGAAAACCATTGATGGGATGTTGTACTGGTTCATTGCCTCCAGAAGATTTATCAGTGAAACCAGATTATTCCTGTAATACTCAATGGGCTTATTAACTGATTCACCTACAGCTTTATATGCGGCAAAATGCATTATTGCCGCAATATCTTTATTTTTTTTGAAGAAACGATTAAGCTTTAATTTGTCACAGATGTCGAAGACTTCCAGCGGAGGTTTGGTTCCGGTAATCTTTCCGATACGTTCGGCAACTACTGCCTCCGAGTTGTAAAGATTATCAATAAGGATGATATCAAAGCCTTCCTCAATAAGTTCGACGGCTGTATGCGATCCTATATATCCCGTTCCTCCTGTGACAATAATTTTCTTTTTCATTACAGGCTCCAGTAAGTATGATCTTTTATTCGTCCGCGCAGGACACCCTTAATATCAACAATTATTCCGGTATCGTTCAGCAGAGGAGAGAACCATTTCTCATCCAGCTTCAGGTACTTTTTATGGCTGACAGCCAGGATTATGGCATCATATTTTCCGGAAGGTTTCTTCTTAAGGTCCAGTTTATATTCTTCCTTAACCTGAACAGGATCTGCTCCGGGATCAATGACATTGACACTCACCCCAAAGTCGGTCAGCTCGTCTATAATATCGACGACTTTGGAATTACGGATATCTGTTACGTCTTCCTTAAATGTTATACCCATTATCAAAACTCTTGCATTATTCGGGTTCTTACCGGTTGCAATAATTTTCTTTACGGTCTGCTTTCCGATGTATCTTCCCATACTGTCGTTGATAAACCGGCCAGAATCTATCATCTGGGGGTGATATCCCAGGGCTTTGGCTTTGTAAGATAAGTAATATGGATCTACTCCTATGCAGTGTCCCCCGACAAGACCCGGATAAAATTTCAGAAAATTCCATTTTGTACCGGAGGCCTCGAGTACCTCAAAAGTGTTGACTCCCAGGCGGTTGAAGATCAGAGACAATTCATTCATAAATGCGATATTGATATCACGCTGGGTGTTTTCGATGATTTTGGCAGCTTCGGCTACCTTTATAGAACTTGCCCTGTAGACACCTGCCTTGATAATAATCTCATAGGTCTTTGCAATATTTTCAGCAGATTCAGGATCACAGCCGCTTGTTACTTTAACAATCTTTGTGAGAGTGTGGTTGTTGTCCCCCGGGTTTATCCTTTCGGGTGAGAATCCGACTTTGAAATCTTTTCCGGATTTTAGTTTTGAATATTTCTCCAGAACCGGAATACAATCCTCTTCAGTGCATCCCGGATATACAGTCGACTCATAGACAACATAGTCGCCCTTTTTCAGGATCCTGCCTACCGTTTCTGATGCTTTCAGTACAGGTGCAAGATCAGGAAGGTTATAGATGTTTGTCGGTGTGGGAACAGCAATAATATGGAATGATGCTTCTTTCAGATCTTTGGGATCGCTTGTGAGAAGGATGTCAGTATTCTTGAAAGCTTCAATAGTAAGTTCATTGCTTGGGTCGATACCTTTCTTCATCAGTTCAACCCTGTCGTGTCTGATGTCAAATCCAACGACTTTTATTTTTTTTGCAAATTCAAGAGCTATAGGCAGCCCGACGTATCCAAGGCCGATTACAGAAAGCTTAGTTTCTTTATTAATAAGTTTATTAAACATGCTTGATTGTTTTTAAAAAGGGATGATAATCCCCGGTAACTCCTTCAGGTTTTGCGTTTCTGATAATATATGCTATTTCGACCGATTGACGGGCATCTTTCAGCCCGAAACCTCTTCCGGCAAGTATCTCTTTATAAGTGAGGGTATGAAGATCTGTAAAACCCTCGCTGTATTCAATCTCTTCGCTATCAACTGTTATTGATCTGAATGTCCGTTGTCCTTTTTCAATTGCCTGTGAGGGCAGGTCGTTATGATCGAGGCTCAGGAACCATCTTACCCTTGCATTTTCAAGCTCAAGGTAGCCGGCAGCTTTGTTGGGCTGTGAGATATGGACAATGTTTTTTCTGGCATTTCCGAATATCCAGCTAAGCATATCAAAAAAATGTATTCCGATATTGGTTGCCACACCTCCGGATTTTTGAAGATCTCCCTTCCATGAAATGTAATACCAGTTTCCGCGGAGTGTTATATAGGTCAGATCGATATCATAGATCTTATTTCTTGGTCCATTCAGGATATGGTTTCTCAGTTCAATAATTCTGGGATGCAGCCGGGACTGAAGAACAGTGAATATCCTGTGTCCGGTCTCATTTTCTATCTCCTGCAAAGCATCGACATTCCATGGATTAAGCACGATGGGTTTTTCACAGATTGCTTCTGCGTGATGCCTTAAAGCAAATCTTATGTGCGAATCGTGCAGATAGTTTGGAGAGCAGATACTTACATAATCAATCTTTGTCCCGGTTCTTTTGAGTTTGTCGAAATGCCGGTCAAACCGTTCAAACTCAACAAAAAAATCACTCTGAGGGAAATAGCTGTCAATCAGCCCTACACTGTCGAACCTGTCGAGGCTGGCAAGCAAATTATTCCCTGTGTCTTTAATTGCTTTAAGATGACGTCCAGCAATATATCCGGCAACACCTATCAATCCGAAATTCTTTGGAGCTGAGTCCATTGTTCTTTTTTTGAAGGGTAAAACTACTAAATTATTCTAGAAACGTTACCGTTCTCAAGGCGGTATCTTTCCTCGCTTTCCGGGCATACCGCGAACCCTTTATTATCGAATACAAGCTTGTGCCCGTATTCACTCATCCATCCGGTTTGACGGGCCGGATTGCCGACAACAAGAGCATACGGCTTGACATCCTTTGTCACGACAGCCCCGGCACCAATAAACGCGTACCTTCCAATAATGTTCCCGCATACAATTGTTGAGTTGGCACCTACCGTAGCGCCTTTTTCAACAATGGTCTCAAGGTAGCAGTCTTTGCGGATTATCTCACTACGCGGATTGATAACATTTGTAAAGACCATTGAAGGCCCCAGGAATACATCATCGTCACAGATTACTCCGGTATAAATAGAAACATTATTCTGGACCTTTACGTTTTTGCCGAGCTTCACCCCGGGTAAAACAACTACATTTTGTCCTAAATTACAATTCTCACCTATCTCACAACCTGTCATAACATGACTGAAATGCCAGATTTTTGTTCCTTTTCCGATTTTGCAGCCCTCATCTATCACTGCTGTCTCATGGGCAAAATAATGTTTCTTCATATTAATGCTTTTCAAAAAACTCTAATAAGTTAAGGGTAATATAATCAAGCTGTTCCTGTTCCATGTCGGGATGCATGGGTAATGAAAGTACCTCACTGCACAATAGTGAGGTAACGGGAAAATCATCCTTCCCATATCCCAGGAAACGATATGCTTCCTGCATATGAAGAGGTTCCGGATAATAGATCATGGACGGGATATTGACTGAGCCAAGAAATTTTTTCAGGTTATCCCTTTGTCCGTTCTTTACCCGAATGGTGTATTGGTGAAATATTTGTGATGAATAATCTGATCTTTCAGGAAGGATAATTGATGAACACCCTGCAAAGGATTTATCATAAAAATCAGCAATTGTTCTTCTTGTGGTATTGAATTGATCGAGATACCTGAGCTTAACTCTGAGAATAGCGGCCTGAACTGTATCAAGCCTTGAATTAATGCCGATATCATTATAATGATATTTCTCCTTCATCCCATGGTTGGCAATGCTCCTGAGCTTTTTTGCCACTGTTTCATCATTTGTGAAGAGGGCGCCGCCATCGCCATAGCATCCCAGATTTTTGGACGGGAAAAATGATGTTGTGCCTATATTACCGATAGTTCCGGCTTTCTTCTGTGTTCCGTCCGGGAAAAAATAATCAGTCCCGGTTGCCTGTGCAGCATCTTCAATGACATATATCCCATTCTCCTGTGCCAGCTTCATAATACTCCCCATGTCGGCACACTGGCCGAAAAGGTGAACCGGTACAATTGCTTTTGTGCGTGGAGTGATGGCTTTCTTTATTGCTTCAACAGATATATTATAGGTATGGGGATCGGGATCTGCAAGGACCAGTTTCAGCCCGAGAAGGGCAACAACTTCAACGGTTGCAATAAATGTAAAGTTCGTAGTGATCACTTCGTCTCCGGGACTGAGTCTGAGAGCCATCATTGCTATCTGGAGTGCATCGGTTCCGTTTGCACATGATATGACATGGTTTACACCAAGATATTTCTGAAGTTCTTCCTCAAATAATTTAACCTCCGGACCTCTGATAAATGCCATGGAATTAAGGACTGATTTTATTGCTGCATCAATTTCCCCTCCCAGTTTTTCATACTGAGCCTTAAGATCCACCATTTGAATATCTCTCATATGAGGCACAATTATTGGAACTACGAAGATAATATTTTTACACTTATTATTGATAACGATTTCTGCAAAGGGAAATCTCTGTGGCTCTCTGTGTCTGCTCTGCGTGACTATGTGCAACAAAAAAAGCTTTCAAAGAACTTACACAGAGGAAATGCGAGAAGATACAGAGAAACACAGAGAAATTTACTAATCTTAATGAAGGAGTGTTTAAAGGTGTCAGGATTTTTATTATTTTTGTATTTGAAGGGAAAATTGAAGATGGATATCACAGCTTTCATACGGGAACTATTATTCAACCACGATTGCGTTATTGTACCGGGGTTTGGAGGGTTTCTCGGGAACTATTCTCCCGCCCGTATTGATAAGGGCACATCAACATTTTATCCCCCGGTTAAACAGATCTCCTTTAACAGGAATCTTAATCACAATGACGGTCTTCTGGTAGGAAGAATATCCGAATTCTCGAAGGTTAACTATGGTGATGCAAGGAATATTGTGGAAGAGTTTGTTTCCGGCATCCTGAAGAAACTGGGGAGCGGAGAAAGAGTGGTTTTTGACAATATCGGCAAATTTATAAATAACCAGGAGGGGAATGTCCAGTTTGAACCTGACCCTGATGTGAATTATCATCTTGATTCTTACGGCCTGGAATCATTTCAGTTCGCACCTCTTGAAGGATATGATGTCCGTAAACGTATTACCAGGCATATTGACAAGGAACCTGTCAGCCGCCATTCCGTACGGAAAATACTCTGGAGAGCAGCCATAGTTATACCCCTGCTTGCCCTGATAGTGACAGTTTCTCTTAAGACAGATTTATTCAGATCAAAGATTGAAGCAACGTCGCTAAATCCTCTGGTGACCGCCGAGTTTGAAAGCAACAGGAAAGCCATTGATGAAAAGAATGCTTCTATTCCGGTTGGACCGGTGGAGAATACCGCACAGCCTGAACAGAGTGTTCCTGAGATAATACCTGCTCCTTCTGAAACTGAAAATATTTACTGTCTTGTTACAGGCAGCTTCAAATTTAAAGAAAATGCTGAACGACAGATGGAGATGTTAAAAGAGGACGGCTTTATGCCGGAGATAATGAATGGTCCGAACGGCTTCTACAGGGTAAGTGCAATGAAATGCAATGATCTTAAAACTGCAGAGGGGAAAAGATTCAGCATCTCCAAAAAATATCCCGATACCTGGGTGAAGAGGATTAAATAGTTGAAAAAAATATAGTAAAAAGCCGATCCGATAGATTGGCTTTTTTTTTGGAATTTTGAACCACCCCGTCCCCGCCGAAGCGGGGCCACCCCTCCTTAAAAAGGAGGGGAAAGTTATATTATTTTATTTTATTATACTGCCGTTACTTACCTTTTCTGCCGGGGAAACCAAAACCAGCTTCCCATCTTTATCCTCAGCCATAAGGATCATCCCCTTCGATTCAATACCTTTGATCTTTCGTGGTTCAAGATTAGCAATAATTGAAATCTGCTTCCCGATAATATTCTGAGGTTCAAAATATTCTGCTATGCCGGATACTATCGTTCTGACATCAATACCTGTATCGATCTTCAGCTTCAGAAGCTTTGTTGTTTTAGGTACCTTTTCAGCTTCAAGGATCGTTGCGGTACGTATATCGATTTTTGTAAAATCGTCAAAAGAAACGGGATCTTTAGACGGCTCTGTTTTTGCGGAAGCTGCCTCATTGGCTTTTTTAGTGGCAAGCAGCTTATTAATCTGCCTGGTTATCTCTTCATCTTCAATCTTATCGAAAAGCAGTCCGGGTTTATTGATCTGATGACCTTTTTCCAAAATGTCTGTTCTGCCGGCATCGTTCCACTTCAGCCGACCTATGTTAATCCAGCCACGCAGCTTCTCCATTGAGAAGGGGAGGAACGGCTCCAGGATGATTGTAAGATTTGCAGTTATCTGCAAGGCAACATTCATTATGGTTTTTACCCTCTCAGGATCTGTCTTTATAACTTTCCAGGGTTCTGAATCGGCAAGATATTTATTTCCAAGACGTGCCATGTTCATGGCCTCCCTGAGAGCTTCCCTGAATCTGAATGCTTCAATGCTTGTCTCAACATTTTCCCTGATCCTTGCAATTTCATTCAATACAGATTTATCATTCTGATCGGTCTTTTCTCCTGGAGGAACAGTTCCTTCATAATAATTATTGGTAAGGACAAGAGTCCTGTTCACAAAATTTCCCAGGATGGCGACAAGTTCGTTATTATTGCGTGCCTGGAATTCTTTCCATGTAAAATCGTTGTCTTTTGTTTCGGGTGCACTGGCGCAGAGCGAGTATCTCAGGACATCCTGTTTCCCGGGGAAATCAATAAGGTACTCATGCAGCCAGACAGCCCAGTTTCTGGAAGTAGAGATCTTATCGCTCTCGAGGTTAAGAAACTCATTGGCAGGAACATTATCCGGGAGGATGTAACTGCCTTCGGCATTTAACATTGCCGGGAAAATAATGCAATGGAATACAATATTATCCTTTCCGATAAAGTGCACCATTTTTGTTTCCTTATCCTTCCAGTACTTTTCCCAATCCGGTGTTAGTTCCTTTGTAGCAGAAATATAACCGATAGGTGCATCAAACCATACATAAAGTACTTTCCCCTTTGCGTTTTTCACCGGTACAGGCACACCCCAGTCAAGGTCGCGGCTGACCGCACGTGGCTGCAGTCCCTGGTCGAGCCACGACTTGCATTGGCCGTAGACATTTGTTTTCCATTCCTTATGGTCTTCAAGGATCCATTTTTTCAGCCATGGTTCATATTTGTCCAGAGGAAGATACCAGTGAAGCGTTTCCCTGAGAACAGGCTTACTGCCGCTGACAGTCGAATGAGGGTTTATAAGATCTGAGGGGCTGAGTGATGTTCCGCATTTTTCGCATTGATCGCCATATGCATTTTCATTTCCGCAATGCGGGCAGGTCCCCATAATGTATCTGTCGGCAAGGAAGCATCCTGCCTCCTCGTCATAATATTGCCCGGAGCTCTTTTCAACAAATTCACCCTTATTATAAAGCTTCAGGAAAAATTCCGATGCTGTCTCATAATGCACCTTATTTGATGTCCGGGAATAAATATCAAAAGCAATTCCGAAATCTTCGAAGGCTTTTTTATTAATAGCATGATACCTGTCGACAATCTCCTGTGGGGAAACACCCTCATTCCGGGCTTTGAGTGTTATTGGAACGCCATGCTCATCGGAGCCGCAGATCGAAATCACATCCTCACCCCTCATCCTCAGGTACCTTGTATAGATATCAGAGGGCACATAAACTCCGGCAAGGTGACCAATGTGGAGAGGGCCGTTGGCATAAGGCAGTGCAGAGGTAATCAGGTATCTTTTAAATTTCTTCATGATGTTGATAATGACCAGATAACACAAATCAAAAACGAACAAAGATAATAAAAAAGGCGTAACGACGAATTGGCTCAAAGGTTCAAAGGAAAGAAAGAGAAGGGGAGATTGGGGGAGGGTGAGATGAAGAAGTTTGTAAAACGAAACAATATCCCTTATTTTTACGTATAATATAATATATATGCCAGTCAAAAAGATCCAGCCTGAATTTCTGAAGCCCGGCGATGAGGTGGCAATTGTATCACCTGCTTTTGCCATTGATGAGACAAAGATGGAAGCTGCTGTAAAATTCCTCGAGACATGGGGTCTCAAAGTCCGCCTGGGTAAAAATGCATTGAAAACAGAAGGCCCCTTTGCCGGTACCGATGATGAAAGGCTTTCTGACTTTCAGCAGATGACCATGAACAAAAAAATCAAAGCAATATTTTGTTCCAGAGGTGGTTACGGCATACTCAGGATCATTGACAGGATTGATTTCACTTCCCTGAAGAAGAATCCCAAATGGTATATCGGATTCAGTGATATTACAGTACTTCATATATGGTTAAGCGAAAAATACAACCTGGTATCAATTCATGGTGAGATGCCTTTGAATTATTCAAATCCCGGGAAATCATCTGCAACCCTCAGCTCCCTGCATGATGCTCTTTTCGGGGGCTGGCAGTCTGTTAAGTGGAAGGGTAAATTTGAAAGACCGCATGTAGTGGAGGGGGAAATCACAGGAGGTAATTTATCACTGATCTATAGTCTAATAGGGACTCCTGCAGAACCAAAAATGAAAGGGAAGGTCCTGTTCATAGAGGAGGTTGGAGAACAGTATTACCATCTTGACAGGATGATGACTTCTCTGAAACTGGGAGGAAAGCTTGAAGGTCTTGCGGCACTTGTTGTCGGGGGTATGAATAAAATGGAAGAGACGAAAAATCCCTGGGCTAAAAGTTCACAGGAAATTATTTCAGGTATTGTTACAGATTTTAATTTCCCGGTATTCTTCGGCTTTCCGGCAGGGCATATTAATGATAACCGTGCTTTTTATATCGGTAAACATGCAAAAATTGTCGTAAAAGGGAAAAATGCGGCTCTCTCTTACAGATGATTATTAAAACGCAGAAAGCAGAAGATCAAGATCTTTAGATAGTATCCCGAATTTCTGTCCCAGGGTTTCATTGGTAAGGATACCGTTGTAAAGGTACACCCCGTTCCGTACACCACGGTCATATTTAAGCAGCTGAGTGATGCCGCCGGAATCAGCCATGTTTTGGAGCATAGGAGCGAAGATATTACTCAGGGCAATTGATGCTGTTCTTGCAACCCTCGAAGGCAGGTTCCAGGCTGAAAAATGAATTACCCCGAATTTTTCATAAACAGGATCCCTTAAAGCACGGCACTCAGTAGTTTCGATGCACCCTCCACGGTCGATGCTGAGGTCGATGATTACAGCTCCTTTTTTCATGGTACGTACCATCTCCTCAGTAACATAATACCAGGGTTTGAGGTCCTCAAGCTCGATAGCCCCTATAAGGACATCCGCTGACTTTAATGCTTTTTTCAGCACCTGGGGATGGAATACTGATGTCTGAAGTCTCTGCCCTGTAAGTGCCTCAAAATTTCTCAGTCGCTGAAGGGATTTGTCGAATATTATGACCTTCGACCCAAGACCAAGTGCAGCTTTTGCAGCATATTCACCGGCCCTGTTTGCCCCAAGGATCACTACCTCAGTTGGTGTAACGCCGGTGATCCCTCCCAGCATTACGCCTTTCCCGCCATGATGGTTACTCATATAATCGGATGCCAGAAGGATGGAGGTCACACCGCTTATCTCGCTCATTGATTCGATGACTGGCATGATTCCATCATTATCGCGTATTTTTTCAAAAGCGATTGCTGAGACTTTTTTCCTTATTAACCTTCCGAGAGTCTCTTCGCTTTGTTTAAGGACATTCAGGTAAGACATAACAAGCTGGTTGCCTTTAAGATAGTCAGTCTCCTTATCGGTAAACGGAGCTACCTTTATCACAACATCAGAACCATAAACCCTGGCTGGTGAATCAGTGATTATTGCCCCGTTTTCGCTGTAGTCTTTGTCAGTATAATTGGCACCGTTACCGGCACCTTTCTGAACGATTACCTCATTGTCGGCTTCAACGAGGATATTCACTGCCTCGGGAGTAAGCGCAACTCGTTTCTCATCCTCTTTAGTATCGCTGGGAATACCTATTGAAATTCTCCTGAATCTGACTGCGGTTTCAAGATGCTCTTCCTTCGGCATAAAAGCACTATCTCCGAGATTTACTTTACCGCTCCTGCCTTTGTAGTTCATTTTGAGATAGGTATAATTTTTTCAAAGGTAAAAAAATTGCAATACAGGTGCAAAATTAGATTGGCTTATGGTATTTCAAGTATTCTTTCTTCATCAGGTCCGACAGTTATCCTGATTTTTACGGTTTCAGGGGGAAGGATATCTTCAATAACTTCAGGCCATTCCATAAAGCAATAAAAGCCGCTTGACAAATACTCCTCAATCCCGAAATCAAATACTTCATCACGTTTCTTTATCCGGTAAAGATCAATATGATACAGTGAATCTCCATCCGAAGTTTTGTATTCATTTACCAGAGTAAAGGTAGGACTGGCAACTGCATCTGTTGCACCAAGTGATTCACAGATAGCTTTTATTATGGTTGTCTTTCCGGCACCCATCGATCCGTAAAAAGCTATCAGCCTGTTTTTTCCTGTGTAATTCAGAAGCTTTTTTACTGCTTTCGGCATCTCTCTTTTAGTACGGATCACAATTTTCATTTGCCGGAGTTTATGAAACAGGTTCAAGACAGGCAACGGGTAACAACATTTCCTGGAGCGAAATGCCTCCATGCTGGAAAGTATTCCTGTAATATCCGGCATAATAATTGTAATTATTCTGATAAACAAGGAAATCCTTGTTAAGTGCAAAAATATACCGCGAGCTGATATTTGTTTTAGGCAGGAAGGCTTTTTCAGGATTTCTGAGTTCAAAGACCTCCCTGGGATTATAGTCGAGATTTCTGCCCATTTTATAGCGGAGATTCGATGAGGTTTTTTTATCACCTACTATCTTCAGGGGATTCTGAACCCTGATAGTCCCGTGATCTGTGCTGAATATTAGTCTGACACTGTGTGCCGATAATACTTTCAGCATTTCGAACAAAGAGGAATAAATAAACCATGACCGGATAAGGCTTCTGTAGGCTTGTTCATTCTCTGCCATGTCCCTGATGATCCCGATTTCAGTACGGGCGTGGGACAGAATGTCCACAAAATTATAGACAAGAATATTAATGTCATTATCAAGCATTTGCCTGATCTTTTCATTTACCTTTCTACCTGCAGGTTCGTTGCTGATCTTGTGGTACGACCATTTATACTTCAGTCCTTTGTTTGCCAGCTGGTTCCTGAAGAGTTCTTCCTCAAAAATGTTTTTCCCTTCATCATCATCATCGTTAATCCATAGCTGAGGCATCGATTCGGCAATCTGAGCCGGCATCATACCTGCAAAAATTGCATTACGGCTGAATTGTGTGGTTGTCGGAAGAATGCTGAAGTAAATATCCTCTTCGACGATCCTGAAAAGACCTGCCAGCTCGGCAGAAATAATTTTCCACTGGTCAAATCTCATATTATCGATAAGGATGAAGAAGAGGGGACGACCGGTGCTTACACAGGGGAAGACCTTTTGTGAAAAGAGTGACGGAGAAATGAGTGGAGTGTCTGCATTTCCCGGTTTGAACCATGACAGATAATTCTTCATCACAAATTTTGAGAAAGAATTATTTGCCTCATTATCCTGCAATTTGAGTATCTCAGTCATTCCCGGATCTGCCGACTTTTCAAGCTCCGATTCCCAGAATATAAGCTTCCGGTAAAGCTCACTCCAGTCACTGCAAGTTGTTGCTAATGAGATCATATTGCCGATACGACTGAATTCCTGCCGGTAATCGGTAGTGGTTTTTTCGGTGATAAGCCTCTTCTGGTCGAGTATCTTTTTTATTGCAAGGAGTATCTGCTTTGGCTTAACAGGCTTGATGAGGTAATCGGCTATTTCTGAACCGATTGCTGCTTCCATAAGATCTTCCTCTTCGCTCTTTGTGATCATCACCACAGGGATATCAGTCCGCACTTCACGAATCTGCCTGAGCGTTTCAATGCCACTCATCCCGGGCATATTCTCATCCAGAAAGATCAGGTCGTAGGAATTTTGTCTGACAAGATCGATGGTATCATTCCCGTTTGAACAAGTGTCAATTTCATAACCTTTCTCCTCAAGGAAAAAAATATGAGGCTTCAGCGCCTCAACTTCATCATCAGTCCAGAGTATTTTAATTTTTCTTGTTAACATAATTTTCTTGGAAGAAGAGCAGATACATTTCAGGATTCTTGTCAGTATTAAGCGCATTAAGATTATCATTGCTGATAATAAATGAGAACATTTTTGAGCCGGAAGGGTTCCTTACAAACTTATCAATACGGAATGAATTATAATACTCAAGTGCCTGGGTATAATCCCGGAATCCGGTGACATTGATCATGATATACTTGTTGTCAACCAGGGTTCCTTCAGTCCGGTAGTTCTTATTTGTGAAGTTGTCAATGTTATAACTGATAACGTCAAAAGTAGCCAGATTGATGTTGAATGAAGGATCAGAGATTATCAGTGTAAAAAGGTGAACCCGGGAAGTATCTGCGACAAACAATTCTCTTGCAATCTGTTTGTCTTCCTCTACCTTTAGTTCCGGGAGTTTCTGGTTAAGGAATGCAATAATTTCCTTTGCTTTAATGCTCTCTTTACTTTCAGGCCATGATTTAATCAGCACACTCAGTTCTTCTTTAAAAGTTCTTTCATCGCTTATCCTGGCAACAGAGTAAGCCCTGAGAAGCATGAATTTCGGACCTAGCTGATCTCCGCTCTGTTTTTTAATGGCATCATCGCAGAGTGAAATAGCACCAGTAAAGTTTTCTTTGGTATATGCTTCATATGCCTGCTGATAGAGCTGTTCGGCCATTTTCATGTTGGCCAGTTTTTTGTCGTAATAGGCAGGATCCGATAATATTTTTGCAAATTCGGTATCAGGATATTTCTCAAGCAGCCGCTGTCTGTATGCCTCAGATCTTGAGTTATTTATCTCTTTATTTATCTTATAAAGATTATAAAGAGCTTCTGGTACAAGTTCATGCCCTGGATATCGCGACAGAATGTTCTCAAAAGATTCCGTCGCTCTTTCCGGATCAGCAAGTTTTTCAGAATAAGCTTTACCGGCATTTAAGTATGCATTGGCAATTTTTTCATTTGAAACAGCAAGGAGCGAATCGTTCAATGGCAGGTTTCTCAGGTAGAATTCCGGATTCTTATAATCAACCACTGCTGTTATTGTGTCTTTGGTCTTTTGTGCAGTTTCGTCTGAATCTTCTGAAGCCAGTGAAGTACTTACCCTGGTCCTGTTCGCCCGACGCCAGTTATCCTCCAGCTTTCTGTCTCCCCATCTGCGCCGGAACTCGGTCCTTCCGAAAGACAGGGCTGTCTGGTTATAGAAATACCATTTGCCCTCCTGTTCGATATTTCCCTGGAAACGCCTCTCATTTTCATAGTATTGACCAAGGTTGTACCTGTCGGAGTATTCAGAGGTTCTACCTTCGCTTTCAGCCTTAACTATATTATTGATAATTGATGAAATAAGGGCGTTTCTTTCTGATTCCGACATAGCCGCAACTTTCTGGAGGCTGTCTTCTTTCTGTATTATCTTTAATTGCGAGACAACGGTGTTCAGATCCTGTGATTTTAATTTAAGAACCTTATAATCAGGATGTTTCTGATCAAGAAAATAAACTGTGCTGTCATAGTACGTGGCGGCCTCAAGGAAATCGGGTTTTCTGAAGAAATACTCAGCCAGGGCAAGATAAGATCTCCCTTTCTGATTGGTATTAGACGAGGGTGATGATGCTGATTTCCTGAAGAATTGGAGAGCCTCTGGTTCTTTACCTTCTTTAATTGACAGATTCCCCAGGGCAAAATAGATCTGATCAAGAAACTCCTTATTCTTGGAATCCTTAAGCATCTTGTTCAGTTCTTTCATCAAAGTTTGCGGATTTCCTGAGTTTACGTCAAATACACCGGCGATATTTATTCTTGCATTAAACTCCACATCATAGGGAGGATTCATTTTTACAACATGACGGTAAAGAGAAATTGCCTGCTCTGAATTTCCTGCATATCCGTTCAATTGCGCCAGGAGATATGTAAGCCTGTATTTTGACCGCTTCCCCGATACCAGGTCTACTGCTTTGCTGAGAGGGTCAATGGCTTCAGTATACTTCTTTTGTTTGATGAAATGGTCTGCAAGAGTTGTATAGTACATTGATTTAAGAGTTCTTGAAAACCCTTCTGATAAATTCATCTCGTTCAGGGTTCGGAATGCTTCGCCGTATTTTCCTGTTTCATCAAAGATCCTTGCCAGCCAGATCGAGGATTCTAACCTGATTTCCTTCGCATTAGCCTGTTTAATGCAATATTCAAATACGGAAGAGGCAGCAGTGTATTCCTTTTTATAAAACCGTGCTTTACCGATCAGCAGATAGCTATCGTCAACCCATTCATTATACTCCTTCCTTTCGAGAAGATTAGTCTCTATTTCAGGTGCTTTTCCCTTATCTTTTGTTTCGGGTTTTGCAGTTATCGACTTTAGAGAAATAAGCTTTGAGGCTTTCTGGATAGCCCTCTCCATATCTGAAGAGCAAAGGGATGGTGTTGACGGATCACTGAATTCGAACACTTTCAGGATCTCTGCATAATCGTCAGCATAACCGTTTTCTATCTTGATCAGACCTGCTTTAAAGCTCTCATAGCCATTAAAATAGATATTGTATTTGGCGGTCATGCCATGATAGAACCTCGAAGCGCCCGTATTCTTTTCCACTGAACATGCTGCAATGGTCAGGAGCAATCCAGGGAATGCCAGATACTTATATAATGCTTTAACTGAAGACAATAGATGACTTTTAATACTATAAACTAACTATACCGGAGTATAGTATTTCAAAGGTAAATAAAATTGAGCAGTTGCGCTTTATCAGGCGGAAATTACTCTTTTAATTTCAGGAACCTCCTTCATGATTGCCTGCTCGACACCTGCTTTTAATGTCTGCATACTGTAAGGACAACCATGACAAGCCCCCTTCAGCCTCACTTTAACAGAAAAATCATCTGTTACTTCAAGAAGTTCAATATCTCCGCCATCCGACTGAAGATAGGGTCTGACTCTTTCCAGCGCCTTTTTAACTCTATCTCTGATACTTTTAATTTCTGACATTTTAGTATGTATTTATTAATTAATTTGAACCTTAACAGTTGGCCTGTGTTCTGTGTTTCTCTGATTTACCTTTTCAATGACTTCATTGGCAAGAGACATAAACGCATTTCCTTCAACAGTGTCATCAAGAGCTACAGGCCGGCCTTTATCACCGCTTTCGCAGATGCTTTGAACCAGGGGAATCTGTCCAAGCAACGGCACTCCCATTTTTTCAGCCAGTTTTTTACCACCTTCTTTTCCGAAAATGTAATACCTGTTCTGCGGCAGTTCTGCCGGTGTGAACCACGACATGTTCTCAACGAGACCCAGCACCGGAACACTTATCCTTTCACTACGGAACATTGAGATCCCTTTCAGGGCATCAGCCAGCGACACCTCCTGGGGTGTACTGACAACTATTGCTCCTGTAACTGCGACCTCCTGAACAAGTGTCAGATGGATATCACTTGTGCCGGGAGGGAGATCAACAAGCAGATAATCAAGGGACCCCCAGTCGCCCTGTGCCATAAGCTGCTTCAAAAAATTTGATGCCATAGGACCTCTCCAGATTACCGCATCAGCAGGATCAACAAAGAATCCAGTTGAAAGAACCTTCACTCCATATTTTGTGAGAGGAATTATTATGTCTTTGCCGTTTTCATTTTTAACATCAGGTCTGTATTTTCCTGCATCGAACATTATCGGAACTGATGGACCGAAAACATCTGCATCCAGGAGCCCGACCTTAAAACCTTTACGGGCCAGGGCAATTGCAAGGTTAACTGCAACTGTTGTTTTTCCTACACCGCCCTTGCCGGAAGAGATTGCAATGATATTCCTGATGCCGGGCAGAAATTCATCATTTTTCTCCTTCGTTTTCCCGACTACTACCTTCGGTCTTACGTCAATATTGGAGATCACTGTTTCTTCCCCCAGTGATTCCTTAAGAGTCTTTACAATTGTACTTTTGATCGAGGTTAAAAACGGGTCGTTGGATCTTTCCGGTTCAAGAATGAGTGATATACCATTCTCTCCCGATTCAATTCCGGCAACCATTCCCAGAGTTACAATATCTTTCCCTTTTTCGGGATGAATTACTTTTTTTAATGCAGTTATAATCTGGTCGTTTGTGAACATCGTCATATTCTATGAATTCTTTGTAATTGATCTACAATATGTTATAAAAATTTACATCTACCTTCAACATTGTAATCCATTTCTACATTACATGTACTCACCCCCTTGTTTACCATGTCTGTGTTCCATACACGACAGCAGAGAGGGGGTTGGGGGGTGAGTACGTGGGATCCGGATCTGGTGAGGAGTGGTTCATAGGCCAAATATGAATTATTTTTATTTAAATTAAATATAAACAACCTGCAATTTTACCACTTTTTCATATGATCACAAAATGTTTAGCTGAGTTCTTTTAACGGGTCCCAGAATTTCTCTGCGAAGTTTACAATGCGGTCTTCCTCAATGATTATTCCTTCATTCTCAAGGAGCTGCTGCATGGTGGTTGAGTTACCGAAATGATGTTTCCCGGTAAGCATTCCGTTCCGGTTCACAACTCTGTGAGCCGGAATAAATTCAGGTTCTGAATGGCTTGCATTAAGAGCCCAACCGACCATTCTTGCTGACCTTCCGGATCCCAGAAAACGGGCAATTGCCCCATAAGATGTGATCCTGCCATAAGGGATAAGAAGGGTTACATCATAAACCCTGGAGAAAAAATCCTTATTCTCTATTTGAGTTTTATATGACATCTTTAATGATCCCCTCTTTCCCAAGCCTGAAGGAGAGATAGCTGATCTTCATTTTCTCCTTCAGAAACAATTTTTCATAATGTGTTCTGATCGAAAGAATATCATCTCCTGCTTTATCGGAATTAAGGTCGCTGGTGGCAAAGATAATCTGAAGCTTATTTCTTTCAGCCAGATTTTTTGTATAATTATAAAGATCTGTATTGTCTGTTTTAAGATGTATTATTCCGTCGTTTTTGAGAAAATTACGATAATTATTGAGGAACCAAGGACAGGTGAGTCTTTTATTTGAATTTCGTTTAACCGGATGTGGATCGGGGAAAGTTATCCAGATCTCATCGACTTCATCTTCGGTGAAAAATGAATTTATGAACTCAATTCTTGTACGGAGGAAAGCTGCATTATTTACTTTCTCATCGTGTGCGGTTTTTGCTCCGCGCCACATCCTGGCACCCTTGATGTCAATGCCTATATAATTATTTTCAGGGAACCTTTTAGAAAGTCCAATAGTATATTCGCCCTTCCCGCATCCCAATTCAAGAATTACCGGATTCTGATTCCGGAAGATTTCTGATTTCCACTTACCCCTGACCGGATGATTTATTCCAGGCCCGGCACCTTTTTCAGGCTGGATGACATTATTAAATGTCCCCAGTTCGGCCCATCTGGCAAGCTTATTCTTTCCCACTTTTTAAGATTTACCTGCCGCTCTTTTCAATTCTTACACCGATGTCATAAACTCCCTTAAGATCACCGACACGCATACCATGCTGTATTTTAAAGTGATATGTGCCCTTTACGGGGAAAAAGACATTTGATCTGTAAGGAAGGTTAAGTTCATGAATGTCGCCAAATCCTTTGCCGTACCAGTTCCCTGTTTCATCGGCGAGGTTATATTCTAAAGTATCGGTGATGACTTTGTCGTCGGGTGATAATGCAGTGACAAAAAGATAAATGTTTCTGAAGGGATAATCTGATCCGGTACGGATAGTAAAAAAAACATCTGCACTGTTGATTGTATCTGATACCGGGATACTGAAATCCGGGATATTGTCAAGGGACCAGGAACTATTGTCAAATGCCCTGGATTCAGTATGAAGAAGATTGCTGTTGCATGAGAAGAGCAGGGACATCAATCCGCAGGCAAGAATAATATGTAACTTATCTGTTCCTGTTATCATTGAATCTCCTGTTTTTTCTTTTATGCTGATGCTTATTTTGCTGGTTTTTTGCGGAAGGAATATCGAACCGGGTAAGACTGTTATTTTTAAGCAGGTCTTGCGATACAGGTTCGGCTTTCCATGATTGATCATAGGCAAGAAGACGGTCAGGTTTAATACCTTTTTTATTCAACCCCTGTATTTCCCTTACTCTTTGGACAGGAATGGCGACCAGATCAGCTGATGAATGAGGATCTGTTGAGTACCAGTATATTCCTTTATGGACCTCCATCTTCTGAAAGTAAGAAGTACTTTCAATCGTTTCAAGAGGGATATCTTTAGGGGGGAATGACCGCTGGGCATCAACATAGCAATCGACCTCAAAATTGAGGCAGCATTTTAGCTTGCTGCACTGTCCTGCAAGTTTTTGAGGATTAAGCGACAACTCCTGGTATTTTGCGTGTGTCGTTGTAACAGAAATGAAATTAGTAATATATGTCGAACAGCACAATTCCCGTCCGCAAGAACCAATACCGCCTATTCTTCCGGCTTCCTGACGGGCTCCAATCTGGCGCATCTCGATTCTGACTTTGAATTCATCTGCCAGGACTTTGATAAGCTGCCTGAAATCGACTCTTTCATCAGCAATGTAATAAAAGATTGCCTTTGTCTTATCTCCCTGGTATTCAACATCTCCGATCTTCATGTTCAGCCTGAGCTCTTCAGAGATCTTCCTGGAACGAAGCATTGTGGGTGTCTCAAGCTTTTTTGCATCCTCCCATTTCTGTACATCAACCGACTTGGCTTTACGGTATACTTTTTTCATGTCATCAACGGGGGGTGCTACTTTAAGCTCTTTGATCTGTTCCCTGACAAGTCGTCCCGTCATGGAGACTCTTCCGATATCATGTCCGGGAGAAGCTTCAACAGCAACGACATCACCAACCTCAAGACTGAGATTATTTACATTCCTGAAGAATCCCTTCCGGGTGTTCTTAAAGCGAATTTCAACGATCTCATTCTCATTCATAGATACGGGAAGATCCTGAAGCCAGTTAAAGGAATCAAGTTTATTATATCCCGGTTTATATGTTATATCAGGCATCCGGATTTCATCACCAGTCTGCCCTTGCAATTCTTCATTCTCTGTCATAATAATCAAACGCTACAGTATTTTCCACGCAAAAATAGTGAATAAAAGCACAAAATTCAATTATTGACAGGGAGTTCAGCGGATCAACCTTGTGATTTTCAGGCCAAGGTCAAGGAAAATGATTTTTGCATTACCGTTGGCTTCAATGTGAGAATATGCAATATTGAGTTCATCAGCAAGCGGGTAAATATTTTCCCGTGTGATAAAGGGGTGGAAGTTCTTCGAAAAAGATTCCTCTTCGCCTGCCAGGTACACCAGTCTGTTCTTTAGCTGCCCCAGGGTGAGCATTAGATTCTCCCTGAGGATCCTTAATGAATAAGAAATAAAGCTTTTCTGGGCTTCCCTGCCTGTTCCGGCTATTTCTTCAGACCAGTTCATTATCGACAGGATATCCCTTTTCCATGCGAACCTCATCAGCCTTTTGAAACTTTCAAGATTCCGGAGCGAAGAATCCTCGTTTTCAAGCAATTCGACAGCCCTGATAATGTTCCCGTTAGCTACCCCGGCTATCTCAGATGCCTTGATCTCTCCGGCATTATATTTTTTAATAAGGAAATCCCTGATATTGTTTTTTGTGAAACAGGGAATCCTGATCAACTGGCATCTTGAAAGAATGGTCGGGATCACTTTGTCGGGATCATCCGAGACAAGCAGAAAAAGTGTTTTCTCCGGAGGCTCCTCTATCATTTTGAGGAGCTTGTTGGCTGTTGCCTGATGCATTTTTTCAGGGAGCCAGATGATCATTATCTTGTAGTCAGATTCAAATGTCTTAAGGCTCAGTTTTTTAATTATTTCTCCTGCTTCCGAGGCAAAAATAAGTCCCTGTGCATTGCCCACCTCAATTGAATCAAGCCAGTTATTAAGAGTGAACCATGGTGATTTCTTTGCAAATTCACGCCACTCTTCTATATATGAGTCGCTTACAGGTTCAGAATCTTTTTTGTTCTTAATTACAGGAAATACAAAATGAAGATCGGGATGGATCATTTTTTCATACTTCACACATGATTTGCATATTCCGCATGAATCGTGTTCAGTACGATTTTCGCAGCTTACATATTTTGAATAAGCCAGTGCAAGGGCAAGTGAGCCACAACCTTCAGGTCCAGTGAGCAACTGGGCATGGCTGACTCTCTCCTCCTTAACCGACCGGATAAGGCTGGCAATAGTCTCTTTTTGTCCTGGTATTTCAGAAAAATTCATTGCCGGCAGAAAGCTGATAATAAAGATTCAGTTTGAAATCAGATGAATTGAAAGATCATAATGCTTTTAGGGCTGAATCATAATCAGGTTCCTGGACAATTTCAGGAACAAGCTGATTATAAACAACATGACCAGACTCATCAATTACTACAACACTTCTTGCATAAAGACCTGCCATAGGACCATCAATGATATCTATTCCGTATGCTTTGCCGAAAGCAGTATCACGGAAACCAGAGAGCGTGATAACATTTTTAATACCCTCGGTTGTACAAAAGCGGTTATGTGCATACGGAAGATCTTTTGTAATGGCAAGTACAACAGTATTAGTCATTTCTGCTGCCATCTGATTGAATTTTCTTACAGATGTTGCACAGACAGAAGTGTCGAGGCTCGGAGAAATATTAAGGATGATTTTTTTACCGTTGAGTTCCGACAGCCTGAGCGTGGTCAGATCTGATTTAACAAGTAAAAAATCAGGGGCTTTGCATCCTTTTACCGGGAGGTTCCCTGAGGTATTCACCGGATTTCCTTTTAATGTGATTTTTGCCATAGTTTTTCTTCAAAATTAGTTAAACTTTTTACAATGATGAAACAACCTGCATAAATGAATTTTAAGTATTTCTCTGTGTCACTCTGTGACTTCTCCCGTCTTACTCTGTGTAAAATCTTTATACCTCCTTTTTATTACACTGAGTCGCACAGAGCAGACACAGAGGACCACAGAGGTAAAATTGAGATAATTTTATTAATGATTATATGAAAGATATTTGAGACAAATATTTGCAAAAAATAATTAGGTTTGCAGAAGATAAAATCTATTAAGGAACCAAAAAAACAATTTATATGAAAATGATTCAGGACTTCAATTTTAAAGGAATTAAGACGATTGTCAGGGTTGACTTCAATGTACCTCTTGATAAGAAGACTTTTACCGTTACTGATGATAACCGTATAAGAGGAGCATTGCCGACAATCAATAAAATAATCAGGGACGGCGGATCTGTTATTCTGATGTCGCACCTTGGAAGACCGGAAGGAAGGATGGAAAAATATTCCCTGAAACCGGTGCTCCCGGTCCTCGAAAAATATCTGGGACAAAAAGTTCTTTTTGCTGAAGACTGCCTTGGTGAATCAGCAGAGAAAATGTCAGCAGCTTTAAAACCGGGAGAAGTATTATTGCTTGAAAATGTGAGGTTCTATCCTGAGGAAGAGGGTAAGCCGATTCTTCCGGAAACAGCTACCGAAGAAGAGAAGAAAGCAGCAAAAGCAGAGATGAAGGCAAAGCAGAAAGAACTGGCAAAAAAACTGGCAACCTATGCTGAGGTATATGTTAATGACGCATTCGGAACAGCCCACAGAGCTCAGGGGACAACCGCAGTTATTGCTGATTATTTTCCAACGGACAAGAGAATGTTCGGATTTCTTATTAACAGCGAGCTTGAAGCAATGAATAAAGTATTGAACAATGCAAAACGTCCGTTTACAGCAATTATGGGAGGCGCAAAGGTCTCTGATAAAATATTGCTGATCGAAAACCTTCTTAACAGGGTTGATAATCTTATAATCGGAGGAGGTATGACATATACATTTATTAAAGCCCGGGGAGGGAAAATAGGTAAATCACTTTGCGAGGAAGATAAACTGGATCTGGCACTTAAGATCCTTGAAAAAGCTAAAGAGAAGAAAGTTAAAATCTATCTTCCGGTTGATTCCCTGAATGCAGATAAGTTTGATAACGAGGCCAATACAAATGTTTCAGCTGTTGATGCTGTCCCCGACGGATGGTTGGGACTGGATATTGCTGAAAAGACAATAAAAGAATTTTCGGATGTAATTGAGAAGTCAGGCACTATACTCTGGAACGGTCCGATGGGAGTTTTTGAAATGGAGAAATTTTCAAAAGGGACTACAGCGATAGCCAAAGCTATTGCTGCGGCCACTGCCAGGGGAGCATTCAGTCTTATCGGGGGCGGTGATTCCGTCGCTGCAATAAACAAGAATGGACTTGCTGATAAAGTATCCTATGTTTCGACAGGCGGAGGAGCTATGCTGGAGTATATGGAAGGCAAAAAGCTCCCGGGGATAGTTGCGATACGGGGAGAATAAAGGCGTAAAAGGATTAATGGTTTAAAACACCACCACCCCCTGACACTTCGGTCAGGGTACTTCCCGCAAAAGCGGGACAGGCTCTCCTCTGAAGAGGAGGAGAAAGTTAAGTAATTATATATCAGTACTTTCCCATCCTTTTTAAAGGACGGTTGGACTCCTCCAACTTGCGGAGGACGGGGTGGTTATGAATCCTTATAAGACTCTGCTTCTTTATAATATAAAATAAGACTTGTCAATTTCAGTTATCTTTGCAGAAGTTATGAGAAAGTGGGTTTACATATTACCAATCCTGGCTGTTTCCATGTCATCCTGCAGAAAAGATAATATTACTCCTACTTCGGGAACAGTAACAATTGATAATACAACAAGTTTAGGCCAGACATATTATGTCTATGGATTCCTGTTTTCCCAGGCAAAATTAGTTTCTACCCTTAATAATGCTCCTCACGATATCACAATTGACAGTGATGGAACAAGTCCTTTTTTTCAGACGAACAACCGGTTAAATTCATTTCATAATGCCGGAGAATATACTGATGCGGTAACAGCAACAGCAGCTTTTGATACACTTACCGCAAAAGGAATTTCTGTGTGGACAGGTCTGGCTTCTCCTTTAATTACGAACCAGCTATGGATTTACAGATCAGGAAGTGAATGCTATGCCAAAATCAGAATAATCTCCACTAAATCAGAGGTCAGGGATAGTCATGCTTATGCTGAATGCAAATTTGAGTGGGTTTATCAGCCTGACGGTTCTTTAACCTTTCCGGGAAAATGACCCCGGAATTCATAAACCGGATCTTTCAGATTAAAGATAATTCAGATTTTCTGGAAGCATTTTCTGAAGTTTTCAGATACCAGGCTGAAAACAATCCTGTTTACAGTGATTTCATAAAACGGCTCGGAATTAAGAAAGAAACAGCAAAAATTCCTGAGGAAATTCCGTTTCTTCCTGTTGAACTATTCAAGAGACATAAAATAATAACGGGAACTAAATCAGCTGAAAGGATATTTGAAAGCAGCGGAACAACAGGATCATCGAACAGCAGGCACTATATTGTTGATACAGAACTTTACGAGAAAAGCTTTCTGAGCAGTTTCAGGTGCTTTTACAGAGATCCTGAAGATTACATCATAACCGCACTCCTTCCTTCATATAATCTGAGGAAGAACTCTTCACTCATTTATATGATGGAGAATCTGATACAAAGAAGCAATAATCCGCTGAGCGGGTTTTATCAAAACAACACCGGAGGGATGCTTTCAAATATCGAACTCGGCAAAAAAGAAAAGAGGAAGGTCCTGCTTATGGGTGTGAGCTTTGCGCTTCTTGATCTGGCCGAACAGGATTCTCCTGATCTGTCAGGTGTCATTGTTATGGAGACAGGAGGAATGAAAGGCAGGAGAAAAGAGGTTACACGGGGGGAACTTCATTCAATACTTACAAAAAGATTAAATGTAAGTACAATTCATTCAGAATATGGTATGACAGAGCTTCTTAGCCAGGCTTATTCAAAAGGGAATGGCATATTCTATTGTCCCCCCTGGATGAAAATAATCATCAGGGACCCTCAGGATCCCCTCTCAGTCATTAAAGAACCTGGAATAACAGGAGGAATTAATATCATTGACCTTGCAAATGTCCACTCCTGCTCCTTTATTGCTACCGGTGATCTGGGCACGCTTCATAAAGACGGAGGTTTTGAGGTTCTCGGCAGATTCGACAGCAGTGATATACGGGGCTGCAATCTTTTAATTGAATAAAAGAATTCGTGCAAGTTGTGAAAGACTGCAAGACCGTAAGACCGTAAGACCGCAAGACCGCAAGACCGCAAGACCGCAAGACCGCAAGACCGCAAGACCGCAAGACCGCAAGACCGCAAGACCGCAAGACCGCAAGACCGCAAG
>JALONT010000073.1 GCA_025454795.1 Bacteroidales bacterium
AGATCGCAGGTGGCAATTATTAAGGACAGGAAAATGGCTTGAAAGATTGAGAAAGTACAATCATAACGGTGGTCAATTTGCTACAGAAAGGGATCAAATCCCGAGTTTGACAGTTAAATGGGATTGGGGCTTCTGAAACCCGCATAAAATGGTGATTCTTTCTCCCAATTTTCGAAAATGTAGTGAACAATATTTTAGTATAGTTTGCTGCTGTATTGGTTTAGTGTTATATTTATGTCGTTAAGACACGACTATGTACATAAAGATAACAAAGAATCAACGGGGATATGCCTACTACCATCTTGTAGAGGCCTACAGGGAAGATGGTAAGGTCAAGCAAAGGACACTGATGTCCTTGGGCAGAGTTGAAGAAAATAAACTGGAGCAACTGTCCGAAGCAATCAGTAAGCATCTTGAGACAGTTAGCATTTTGAGTCTTTCGAAGGAGATAGACATTGCTGATACGTATATACTTGGGCCACTGCTGGTTTTAGAGAGGATGGTGGCGGCAATGGGTATAAAAGCAGCTCTGCAAAATGTACTTTCTCAACATAAAAAGCTTCAGTTTGATTTTGAGAAAGTTGTCTTTACTCAACTCTGCTCACGGTTCATTAAGCCTGTATCAAAACTTTCTCTTTACGATAACTTGGTTGGCCGGATGTATCCGGAAATGATAGACCATCAGGTTGACCTGCAACATATCTATCGGAGCCTGGATATTCTGGCCGATCACAAGGAAGAGATCGAGAAATTTATTTACCAGTGGAAAAAGGATCTGTTCACCATTAACGTTGATGTAGTTCTGTATGATCTGACAACCTTACGTTTTGAAAGTACCAGGGAGGATCTAGGAGAACTGAGAAGATTTGGTTACAGTAAGGAAATGCGTACCGATTGTACCCAGGTTGTATTAGGGCTGCTTACCGATACAGATGGTATACCTTTATGTTTTGAGATACATCCCGGGAACACGTTTGAAGGGAAAACCCTCCAGGGGATAGTTGAAAAGATGCGGGGTAAATTTTTAATCCGCAGGTTTATTTTTATTGCTGACCGGGGATTGTTCTCCTTCGAAAACCTTGACCACATACGGGCTGACAAGGGTGAGTTTATCGTTGGATTAAAAATGGGTTCGATGAGTAGATTGCGGCAGGAAGATTATTTTGACCTGTCGAAGTTCAAATGGATAAACGAAAATCTTGCCTTTTATGAAACCACCCTCAATGATGATCGTTGTATCATTACATGGTCAAAATCAAGATCTGACCGGGATCGTAAAGCCAGAGAAGACATACTGGAAAAAATAACTCAGAAACTTGCTGAAGAAAAAAAGCTGACTAAAAAATTTATCACTAACCGCAGTTACAAAAAATACCTCAGGATAGAAGGGAAAGACCACTGTGAACTCAATCACAGAGCCATCGCCGAGGAAGCAAAAAAAGACGGTTTTTTTGGGATCATTACCAATGTTGGTTCTATGGAAGCTTCAGAAATCGTAACTCATTACAAAAAATTATGGAAAATCGAAGACGCTTTTGGCGAGATAAAGGGAACGCTCAAAACCCGTCCCATGTTCCATTGGACTGACAAGAGAATTATCGGACATCTGATGTTGTGTTTTCTAACATACCTGTGTGAAGCCCAACTAACAAAGTTACTTAGAGAAAGTGCCGGGAATCTTGAGAAAAAGTCAATTGAAAATAAAATTATCCGGACAAGAGAATTGACAGTTGTTCAGGCAATGGATGAACTGAACCGGGTTATGGCAATACCTGTAAAAGTAAGAAAACAAACCATTTGGGTAAGAACAGATATACCTCCCAATGCCCAAAATCTTATAAAAACTATCGGAATGAGAATCCCACCAAAAATATTACTAAAAACGGAAATGTAGTGGCACAAATTTTTTTTGCGCGAGTAATGCGTTTAATATTAACTAGTTGAAAAAATCAACTGTCAAACTCGGGACAACCTCCTTCTTTTATTCCATAACGGTTTATATTGTTATGAGATTCCATATACCTCTTTTAATCAAATCGTTCATCTTCACAGCAGCTCTTCTGTCAATCTCAATTCATTCTGCCGGGATTGGCGCCCTGCTTGCCCTGGTAATTATCCTGTCTGTTAAGATGCATACCCCCTTGACGTGGTTCATTATCGGTGTTATTCTTTCGGCAGGACTTGTTATGACATCGCGATTGTGGCTAAATTCCCATAAACCGGGGGAGGTATGGTCCGGTATTATCCTGGGAACTCTTGTTACAGGAGTAATCCTGTCACTATTCTAAGAGCACTGTCAGAGCTTCGTCCAGAAGCACTTTGCTTTGCCTGTTAATCTCTTCGGAACGGAATGATTTAACTGGCGACAGTACCAGTCCTTCTCTAATTAACTTTTGACGCACCGCCGTAAACCATCCTTTTTCTTCAAGATAATGTGCAAGGTATTCCTGTTCCGTCTGACCTGGTGTTGGTATCAGCAATGCGCTGCAATTCAGGCTTATAAGCTCCATTATTGTAGTATATCCTGATCGGGAGATGATAATTTCGCTACCGGTTATCACAGCTTTCATCACCCCGGAAGGAAGATGGCTGAACCAGATTATATTTCCTGAACGAGTCGTTTCTCCTTCTTTTTCAGGCATACCGCCAAGGAAAACCGTAGGGATATCATTATCCCTGAGAGCATCGGAAAGTTTTTGTTTCAATATACTTCTCTGCGGCTCAGGGCCTGATAAAATAACGCAGTTGTGTCTGTAATTTACCGGATTCTCAACAATTGCCGGCCTGGTTCCGGAGAATCTCGATAGTAATCCGATATATCTTGCATTTACCGGCAAACTGACCGCATGAGATAATATGCCCGACACATTCAGATCTCCAGGAAGATCGGGTATAAAACAATGATCATATTTATTAATGATTGCTCTGTGGAGCACGATGCCTATAAATTCAAGGAAAATTAATGCTCCGGGAAATGGGATCCTTAGCATGTGGGTTACATAAACAGTTCTTACTTTTTTGTTCCAGAGTCCGAAACGGTTATCACTGATAACAATGTCAATTTCAAATTCACGGATTATCTTTTTTAACTTGTTGTGTTCCCTGATAATGTGATAAAGGAGTATTGGAGTTTTAAGTAAAAGTGCTAAATATTGAGGCAGATGCTTTGAATATCCGGGGTGAAACCCTGGGAAATCAATGCGTTCCAGCTCCGGCAATTCGCTTCTGAAAAGTGCCAGATGCTCTTCCCCTGCTCCGATGAAAACTCTATTATTCATCTCCCTTAGCCTGGAAGCAAGCGGGATCATCCGTGCAGCATGTCCAAGTCCCCACTCCAGGGGACAGATCAGTATGTTGTACCTCTTATTCAAAATCAGCCGGAAACCTGTGTTTCAATACCAAGTTTATTAACAAGAATGGCTATGCGTTTAAGCTCTGACAGAGGGACCTTAGCCAGGTCGCCTCCCTCCGGTGTGTCCCTCGATATCGTATAGATCATGACCTCTGAAGGTTTGATCTTTTCAATTGCCTTAAGCCATGCCTCAATCTCTTCAGGAGTGGTGTTATCAATTATTTTTCCCTTGTAAGTTCCGCGGATAAAAAGAGTCTGAATGATGAGTCGTCCGTTGAACTGCTTTAGCTCCCTGATAAGTTCTTCAACTTTAATATTCACCCGGGGCTGATTATGGATCTTCACGGTAAGATCAAATGCGGAATCGAGCTTAAGGATATTTGAGTCGACTTTCAGTAAAGCCTTTCTTATTTTCGGTTTTGTAATTGCAGTGGAATTGGAGAGCACTGCAATTTTTGCTCCCGGGAAATATTTGTTTCTCAGTTCAATGCTGTCGTCAATTATCCCGGGGAATTCAGGATGAAGTGTCGGTTCTCCATTTCCGGCATAGGTAATTACATCCGGTGAATGGTGCTTTTTTTTCATAGAGACCAGCTTCTTCTCAAGTGCTTCGTAAACCGCATGCCTCGAAGGAAGTTTTTCTCCTTTAATATCTGTATTATTGGTCCAGCCGCACTCACAGTAGATGCAATCAAAATTGCAGACTTTTCTGGTCGAAGGAAGTAGATTGATCCCCAGCGAAACACCAAGGCGTCGGCTTTTTACAGGCCCGAATATTATCTTATTGAACAGGAATGTTGGCATTTTTCTATAATAAACGGGTTACAAAGGTTTCTGGTAACAACTTAAAATTAATAAGATCTGTGTTTTCAAGCAACAAAAGACCGGGTGTCATTCCCACTTCGATTTTCCCGAAATTCTGTTCTTCACCAAGAGCCCTGGCCCCGTTAATTGTTGCCCATCTGATCATTTCCACGAGAGTGATAGAAGGAAAATGATACTGAAGAGTTTTCAGCTCGGACAAAATACTTATCTTTTTATTTGAAGCCAGGCTGTCAGTTCCGATGACAATTTCGCAACCCTCAGATTTAAGCATATCCACAGGTGGAAGTTCATTCTCAATGTAAAGATTCGAATTCGGGCAAAGGCACCAATAAGTGTTTTTTCTTTTTTGTACCGCCCTGATAGTTTTTTTGTCGGCAAATGTGTTATGCACCAGGATCAGGTTTCCTGAAGATGTTACCTCATTAATAACTGTAATGGCATGATCTACAGGAATATCCGGATGGTCGGGGAATAATCCTGTTTTATCATACGATTCCCTGATAGCTCCCGAATGATCTGAAAGGAATAAAGATTCTCCTTCCGTTTCCATGAAATGAATGGAAGTTATTTTGTTGTTTTCTGTCTTTTCCTTAAGAAGCCGGAATAGCGGCAGGGACACAGAATATACAGAATGAGGCACCAGAGACCAGGTCAATCCGCATCTTTCAGCCTCTTCAGTTACCATCATAATTTCCTCATATCTTCTCCTTGCCTTTTCAGGATCTATTCCAAATACTTCAATAAGATTAATATACCTGACTGAACTCTTACTTTTTATTTTAAAAGTCTCTGATGTATTGCAGATGTCGGCGCAAAGCTGAACTCCTTCCCTGTACATGTCATTGTCAGCGTTCCGTGCAGCTGTTTCTATATCAGGAAGCTTACTGTTGCGTATGCTCCTGATACTCATGATGAAATCGCCAAGCCCTTTTCCCTCCTGAATAATGTCTTTAAGATGAGACAGCTCAAGATGATAATGACAGTTAACAAATCCGGGTATTATGATGCCGTTATAGAATTCCACGGACTGACTCTCCCTGAGACTGCCTGCATTGTTTTCGATGCTTATGATTGTTCCGTCATCGGCGGCAGTTATAACCGCCCTCTTCAGCGGAGGTCCTGAGTTAGTGAAGGTGAATTGTGCTGAAAAGCGGTTCATATTTCTTCACGGGTAAAGGAAAATAAAATATCTTCAATTATTGCATGCTGACCCTGGATATCCGGTCTGTTTTCATAATCATAATACCAGCCCTTTAATACAAGGGTATCATTCTTTTCAATCTTCCCTGATACTGTATAAGCATGTGGGAGCCCGTTTTTTTGGTACTTAATTATTGGCAGAAAATCCGGTGATTGTAATTTAGTTGAGTCAGCATTGTATAAAATGGCAGTGAAGCATGGATTTACTGACTTGTCATCGGGATAAACGGTTACAGTGAAAGTAAGATTATAATTTCCCGGATGACCTAAGACAAAATCAAACCCGGGCTTTTCTGAACCCTCCGGATCGGGTAATATGTGTGAAGAATTAACATCAGATGTGTTTGGTTCGTATGCCCGGGTTCCCTCAGGTTTATCCTTGAGCAGGGATTCCATTTTACTCAATTGACCCAGAACCTGATCATATATCCTGATAAGTCTTTTGGGTCTTTTGATTATATAATATTTTACTGTGTTATCCATGGATATCTTTGTATATCCATAGCTTTCAATTATCTCGATATAATTTGTCACTGAATCTCTTGAAGAGAACATATCATTTATTTGAGAAAGTGAAAGCAATCCATCAGCCATATATACATCGGTCAGAATGGAAATGAAGGCCTTTTCGGGGATGAGATTTCCCTTATCTGTTCTACCTTTATTGTTGCATGCCCCTGACATTATCGCAATGAAAAGAGCAGTCAGGATCATGACCCGTATAAACTCTTCAGTCCTGTTTATCATTTTTATTAAGGTATTTTTTTGTCAGGAACCTCACAGGGTACCATGCAGCCCAGTAGCCGATCAGAAGAACTGTTCCCGGGACAATGATGAAATCTTTTAATTTCATCACCACCGGGTAGGAATTCATGATCAGTGATTCAC
Organism: Bacteroidales bacterium; assembly: GCA_025454795.1. Classification (GTDB taxonomy): domain Bacteria; phylum Bacteroidota; class Bacteroidia; order Bacteroidales; family VadinHA17; genus LD21. The sequence continues at coordinate 6,266 of JALONT010000073.1, forward strand.
TATTCAGTTTCACAAAACCAAATTCCTGCTGCAGCCAGCAGATAATGAATCCAAGCAGAACACCTGCAGCTGCTCCGATAATGGAAATCAGCCATCCTTCAAAAATAAATATCTTCCGGATGAGATTATTGTCTGCTCCGAGGCTCCTTAGAATTTCCACATCACGCTCCTTTTCAATGATAAGCATTGTTAGTGAGCCGATTATGTTAAATGAAGCTATTATGAGAATCAAGGTGAGGATGACGAAGATTGCAAGTCTTTCCGATTTCATCACCTTGTAAAAAATCTCCTGCTGCTCGAACCTGTTCTGAACCACAAATCCGGTACTGAATATTTTCTTTACATTTTTCTGAACACTCCCGGCATCAGCATTTCCGGAGAATTTTATTTCAATGGTACTTACTCCATCTTCATTATCAATAAGCTCCCTGGCAAAACTGATAGGCAGAAAAACATATTTGGAGTCATACGATTGTTCAATCTGAAAAATCCCGGACGAGAAAATGAATCTCCTGTTAAAGGCTTCTACGGGATCGAGGCTGACGCCGGAACTTCTTCGCGGAACCCAGATCTCAAGAGGAGTTATAAAATTCACTCTTATGCCCAGATACTGAGCGATTCCAACACCGGGGACTGCCCACGGACGTCCGCTCTCGGATCTCAGGCTGAACACCCCTTCCCACATAGCACTGTCGATGTTTGTTACACTACTGTAGACATCGTCAACTCCTTTAATTGTTGCTATGAATTGCCTGTCGCTATATTTTAAAAGTGCATTTTCCTCCAGGGTAAGTGAATAACAGGCGATGCCATTCACATTTGCCAGCATCTTAAGCTTCGATGAATCAGGGACGAAAGTCTTTCCTTCTGCTGCAGTTATTCTGAGGTCAGGATCAAGTGTGTTGAATATCGAACTTACCAGCATCTCAAGCCCGTTGAATACTGAAAGTATTATAATAAGAGCCATCGTTCCAACAGTGACTCCGCCAACCGAAATCGCAGAAATAACATTTATTGCATTCCGCGATTTTTTTGCGAACAGATATCTTTTTGCTATGTATAACGAAAGTTTCACCGCTTTTACTTCCTTGCAGTGACCAGCAAGCCGGTCCCTTTTGTATGTTTTAAAATTAGATCGAAAAAGTTTAGTACAAGTGATACCGGAAAAAATACCAGGTAATAGAACGGTAAAAGAATAAAGAACAGATAAGACACATTAAGCAACTTTACCGGATACTTCATTGTCAGGCGCCAGGATATATTCCCCGGGACTCCGTAAGTATATAGTGCTTCAACCTTATTAAACCCGGCTCTGTTAAGTTTTTCAGTAATTTCTGTTATGCTGTAACCGTTCCTCACATGTTCAGCTATAAAAGACTCATTTTCATTTTCATGAACATCTGATCCTCCCTGGTCGGAAGGAGTCGAGATGAGCAATATGCCGCCATCTTTCAGCGAGTCATTGAGATTTCTGAAGACTGTTTCGTCTTCCCTGATATGTTCCATAACATCAACAGACAGAATGAGATTGTAGCTGCCAGGTTCTCTGAATGTTGTGAGGTCCTCAACCCTGAAACTTACCCTTTCGGACATTCCTGATCTGCTGAAGAATCTGCTGCAATCTTCTGTCTGGACCTTATCAATATCAACACCGGTAATCTTCCATTTTTTATTCATTTTTGCCATTCGCCAGGAATATTGCCCCAGTCCTGAGCCTGCGTCGAGGATAGATGCTACATCAGGCAATTCATACCAAAGCTTCCTTAAAGCTTTTTTTACATGCCAGGCGCGGAGAAGAAGAAGATCAAGCAGAAAATAGAGACCCTTTCTCAGATACGGAGGTCCTGAAAAAAACCTGCTCAGTGATCTCTTTATGGGTTCGTACTGCATGAATATCAGGATTTCAGCAACTTGTCAATCTTATCGATATAGTCAAGGCTGTCGTCAATATAAAAAGCGATTTCCGGAACAATCCGAAGCTGTGATCGAACCTTATGCCCAAGCTCAAACCTTATCTTGTGGCCATGATCCTGTACTGCCTGCAGTATTTCAGTTTGATTTGTCGACGGGAAAATACTAATATAGATCCTTGCAAAGGAAAGATCAGGGCTTACCCTTACTTTTGTAACCGATATCAGTTTTCCGGGCGCATATTCTCCCCCTTTGCGGAGAAAGAAATCGGCAATCTCCTTTTGAATTAATCTTGATACCTTTTTCTGTCTTGTCGATTCCGTTGATTCCACAGCTCTTGGATTTTAATCACGCAAAGGTACAAATATTTTTAACCCCCTGGTCCACCGTTTATGGTTACTGCATATACTCAAACCAGCCCCTTTTAAATTGCGCGTAATCACCTCCCGGCCCCCTCTCAGGTTCAAATGTACTCACCTCCCGGCCCCCTCTCTACTTCGTACTATCCTTTATACACATCTTTTACAATTTCAAAAATAATCACTGGGCAAGGAGGAGATTCCTCATTCATCCGCCTTGCGGC
>JALONT010000050.1 GCA_025454795.1 Bacteroidales bacterium
TGGTGGCAAAAATTCTCTCGCCACTAAGACACGAAGTCACCAAGTAACACCAAGTCAAATCAAGTACTTTGTTTTTATGTCGAACTCACGTTAATTTATTGAGAAAATCTTTTTAAATTACAAAAAAATAAAACTCGATTTATTTTTTCAGAAATTTGTTGTCTAAATTTTTATTTATGGAAAAATTATTTGTGTTTGTGGAAATAATGGCTCCTTCGCATTTGTTTTTAGTGAACTTGCTGCAATAACAAGTATCAAAAATATTCGCATTTGTTTTTTCATATCTGTTTGTTTTTAAATGTTGAATCATGTTTTAGAGTCAATTCATTTTCTTACTTATGGGTTTATGTGTCTTTAGCCATTCCTGACCTTCTTTTGTCAGGAAAAAGTCCATCCACATATAATACATTTTCTTGTCTTTATCAACTGTAGCCCAATGACTTGAGCCAATTGGTATATGCAACAATGCATATGCTTTAAACTCTGCAGATTTATCATCAGCATGTACAATGATATCGTTATTGGTAAGACCAAGGAATAACTGGTCGAGCATTGGGTGTTCGTGAGCGCCAACAGCATCGGGGCCCCTGGTTTCAACTGTACCAAGCGAAACACGTGGGATTATGTCGGCCGGAAGAACAGTACGACTGATGGTATTCGGACTTTTAATTTTTTCGGTATAAGGTTCACAATCACTAAATTTAGTAAAGTATATATCGTATTTATTTTTAGCCGGGAAGTTTTTTAAATCTTCCATATCCTGAGCTGATAATTTTTTTGTAAACTGAACAAGATGAAGGGTATCGCCTTCCGGAACATTAAAAGTAATAGTATCTAATGAAAATGGAACTGCAATAGTTTCCGGTACAATGTCGTAACTCATAGTATCTGTCTGAAGGTTTCCATTGCCCTGAATAAAAAGAAAAATACTCACACTATCTTTTGATAGCAATACCGATTGAGATAAAGGTCCGGCGTAAGAAATATGTTCTATCCTGGTATCCGCAATTCCCCCGTGCAGGAGCTCTTCTCTAAAGGTCTGACTACCATTTTGCGGTTTCATTTTCATGTCCTGCACTTTGATTTCATGAGAACTTTTGCATCCAAATGCAACAATCAAAAGAAGGCCTAAAACCATCCGAAGATCTAATCCGTTTATTGTTTTATTCAACAATGGCCAATTCAAGTAGCTATTTGTCGGTTCTGCAGATATTTTTTTAAATTTCATAATTGTTTTTTTTAATGTTATTTGAATTTATAATAATTTAAAGATTTACAAGGAGTAAAATTGAACAACAGGTATTCGTTTCAAATCAAAGTGATTCAGGGCACAAATTTCATTGGCTTAGCAGTTGAAGACGGGGTAGGCGTTCCATCCACAGTTTTTGCTTCCATAACTTCAACCCGTGTCCCGTTAATATCGTAACAGTTAATTTGTCTTTTTTTGTTAATGCCGGTTTTCATTTCAGTAGTGGGCCTGCAGCCCTCAGGCAAATTTCTTTTAGCCAGCGTTGTTGCCGTTACAGCGACATCATTAACCTCCAGACAGATATGGTTCATTGAACCCATCGAAGTTTCTGACGGTTCTTTGTCATATAACATCAATTCGATATAATCTTCTCCGTCCGGTACCTGTAAGTTTACCCAGGTTACATTTTTGTCATCTCTGCTTCCCCGCCATATCTCCCTGAAGCCAAGTATATCGCAATAAAATGAAATCGCTTTGTCCAGGTCAGGAACCATAAAACCTACATGACTCATATGTGTAGAGACCCTGGAATCGGGCATATCTTTTCCAATGTTCTTGTCCGACATGCTATTGGGTTCGTATTGAACAATTTCGCAGATAGTGCCATTAGGATCCCTTACAAAGTAGTTTAAATTTCCGGTCCTGCCTTTTAGGGTATTCTCCGGAACTTTCACCCCTTTAGATGCCAAATATTTGCGCATAGCTTCAGCATCGTTGGTTTCAACGGCAAAATGATACATACGGTTTCCTCCCTTATACCTTTCAGGAAAAACCTCAACATATTGACGGTCATTTATTTTAATGAATGTGAGTGCAAGATCTTTTCCATTTGCAGCCATTAACGAAAATGGTTCAGTAAATCCCAGATAGCCGGTAAAGAACTGACGGGTACTTTCCACCTCTTTTGTAAAGAATGCCGCATGTGCAACTCCGGTAATAAGCGGACGAATATTTTTAACCTTTGGATTTTCATCAAAAATATCAGGAACAGGTTCATCAATTCGAACGTTCCCTACTTTAGAATATGCAATTGCATCAGCATCGAGCAAGCAAATAGATATTCCCGGGACTTCATTATTTAGATCCCCTTTATACATTCCACTGTAAGGTCGACACTGTATCAGGCAATGTTCGTCATTATAGCTCCCTGATCCGGAATATTTAACAGCGCCAATATCTTCGCAGTACCGGGAAAAACCTGCAGGCTGCTGTGCAAAAGCAATGTTGACAAGAAGTATAAGAGAAAGAAATACTGATTGCTTCATCATGCCCTGGTTTTATTTATTCTGTCATTTCTCTCAGATCCGCTTTAAAACGAGCGGAGTGAGGTTATCAGGTTAAACTAAAATTATACCCGTTTTTCCGCATAGGAAAGCAATTGTCTGACATAAAAATGCCTGATAAACGGCAATACAACATTACTTTCTTATTGATACAATACACTTATTATTGATGCATTGAACTTTGTTTTCAATATAGGTTTTCCAAATTTCAAATGATTTTACAGGACCAAATTCATTCCATGCGGCCCCTGTGTAATAACGGATACTTTCTCCGGGTTTCGAAACTAACAAACCAAATAAATGATTGTTTAGGTTTTTAATATCAATTATAATACTGACAGGAGCTATGAAGCCACAACCCAGATATCCGTTATTTTCGCCAAGTGACTCCCAACTTCCAAACCATCCTTCTTTTTTTTCAATAAATGACTCTGAGTCTGTTCTTTGCACTATTCCGACTGCATGAGAAAATGCAAAAGTACTATCGCTTAATTTATAGGTACTCTCAATCTGATTAAAATATTGTCCGGCATCCAGAGTAATCCGCTTAACCTCTTTGATATCATTATTTTCAAACTGCCATCCGGTAAATTCGAGTTCGAATACAACTCTTATTGGCCCGTTGGCCATAATTTTCCAAGAAGAATATGATTTTGAAAAATAAACCTGATCATTATAATACACCCCAGAGCCTCCGCATCCCTGATTTTTGCCTGAAGCATAGTGATCTGCTCCATATCCTTTGTCGACATGATAACTTTGACCAGGAGTATACCATTTATCTGTTAAACGATCAGGTAAGCGTTTACACCATACATCAATGGCTGTTCCGGTACCCTGGGCATCAGCTCTTGCTTGTCCATACATACGATATCCTATATAATCATTTTCCCAGGCGAAGTCACCCAATCCTTCAGGCTTGCTTATAAATGCAGCATATACTAATGATGAATCAGGTGCATTGTTTTCTGATAAACTAATTGAAAATTTCTTAGTTTCTTTTGAGTTGAAATCACTTTGAAACAAAAACTCATCAATTATCCCATCCTGATTGTAATCAATTGCCTGAGTTAATAATATTTTATCTTGTTTAATATCTTTAATTTGTAAAAATTTAATATCAGCTTTTTTAAATTCCTTTTTTAATAATTTATATGACAGGGCAATAGTCTCGTTTTTACGAGACACCGAAATTGGGTTTTCAACCTTAATAATTTTTGTTAATTGATTGCTTCCTTTATTTTTATTAAAATTAACTTCTCCGGCATCAATATTATAACCAGGCATGAAAATGCAGAATATAAACAATGCCAACCATAATAATCGATTATCAATCAATTTTACTTTCATATTTCAACTTTTTATTCCTGCCAGTTAGCTTATAATATCTATTGTTTAATAAATTAGTCAGAACAAACGCAAAGCTTTTACCTTCTCCTTATATAAGGTACATTTATTAAACCACTTTGAGATTGTTATCCTCAGTTCCATCTTTAGGTGGGTTGCTCCTCCACCAACTTGCCAGCGCTGAGCCGGTTACATTCATCAGGGGTCCAAATATTGCAGGTGCGGGCCCGACAGTTGCTATTTTCCCCATCTGAAGGGCCAGCCCTGATGCTAATCCGCCATTTTGCATACCCACTTCAAATGCGATGGTTCGGCGATCTTTTTCAGGCAATCCAAATACCCATGATATGCCGTATCCCATTGAATAGCCGGCAACATTATGCAAAAGGCTGGTCACAATAAGTAATGCTCCTACTTTAAGAAGGCTGTCACGGTCTGATGCTGTGATTATTGTGATAATTACAGCTATTCCAACCATTGATATTAGTGAAAGGATTTGTGATATTATTTTATTATTTCCCTTAAGGTAATAGCGAAGTATCAAAGCCCCTGTTATTGGCAGAAAATAAAACCAACACATCGATTTGAATATACTTATCAGGAATTCCAATATAGTTGAATGGTTAACTTTCATGTAAACCAAATTGGTAAGTAATATTATAACGAAGAAAACTACCAGCTGAATAACTTTTGATCGCATCTTTTCTTTTCCTGAGTTGAACAGATTGAAAATGAAGCCTGCTACAATCGGAAGTATAATCATGTTTAATATATCAAGCATCATACTCTAAAAGTTAACCTCAATAAACTGTCCCCCAAGCAACTTCATAAGTAAAGGTGTAACAAAGGGTGCCAGAAGAGTTGAAATGGCTCCAATGGTAACTGCCAGAGCCAGGTTTGCGCGAGCAATGAATGACTTTACATTAGATGCCAGGCCGCTGGGGACACAACCAATCAGAATTATCCCTGCAGCTATTTCAGGAGGGAACTTAAAAATATGAGAAATCCCCAGAGCGATGAACGGCATAATGAGGTAATGAAATCCAACTCCAATAAATACTCCTTCAGGCATTTTTATTACCCCTGTAAAATCATTAAGGCTAATTTGTGATCCAATGCCAAACATTATTATTTGAAGGAGTGGTACAATTAATAATTTTAACTGAAAAGAGCCTAATGAAGTTAAGTACTGAGGATAATACATTGATGCGGTTACAGCAGCAAATATCCAGATAGTATATGAGAATCCTTTAAATTTCTCAAATCCTCTTACTGCTAATGCAAATAAAATAAAGAACAAAATTAGAGTAGGACCGGCTTTATCTACCCTTCCAGCAAAGACAAAAATAAGTGAGATAATCAATAGTAACACTGCAAAACTGATTGCAATATTATATAGGTTGACTTTTTTCATTTAATTGAAATTTATTGGATTGATATATATTTTAATTGCTTTAAATCATTAATTATCTGATTAACTTAACCTATTAATAACTATAAAAAAACCGATCGTGAGGTGAATTTACTTCAATCTCAAGTTATATAGACTCTGATAATTTCAATTACATGAAGAAGCAACCCGGGAAATCTCACTTTTTATTCATGTCGGAAGCAGTTGATCAGATTCAATATAAAACCTGTCAGAGTCTATTAATCCTGCTAAGTCAATTGTTATGAAAACAATAATCCTCCGTTTATATCAACATTCAATCCTGTCAGGAAAGAGGCTTCATCAGAAGCCAGATAGGCTACTAAATCAGCAACCTCTTCTGGTTTACCTTCTCTTTTCAGGGGAGTTCCAGCTGCTACACGTTCACGGACCTCGTTTTTCGTAAACCTGTCATGAAATGAAGTGTCAATCATGCCTGGGGCCAAAGCATTAACCCGGATGTTTTTAGGACCAAGTTCTTTTGCCATGGAACGCGTAAAGGTCATTACAGCACCCTTGGATGCAGCATAAGCGGATGCTCCGGGGCCACCGCCATCGCGTGCAGCCTGTGATGAAAAATAGATTATCGAACCACCTGCTGCCATATGGGGGACCACTTCCCGTGTTGTCAGAAAAACTGATTTAGCATTTACATTCATCAGGAAGTCCCAGAATTCCTCTTCCATCTCAGTTATCGTGTGCCGTGCTACCAAACCACCAACTACATTCACCAGAATATCTATATTGCCTGGAAATGTCGACAAGGTACTATTAATCAACCTTTTTACATCCTCTGACCTGGTCATATCCCCTTGAACTATAATACCCTCTCCGCCTTCTTTTTTAATCAGCTTCAATGTTTCTTCAGCATCTTCTTTATTGTCAAAATAATTAACAATAACTTTTGCTCCTTCTTTTGCAAGTTTCAAAGAAACCAGACGACCTATATCTCTGGCTCCACCAGTAACAATTGCTACTTTCCCTTTTAGTTTCATAGTTTTAATTATTTATATATTTCTAAAACAAGTTGTTTTAAATCCATTCTGAAAGTCTTCGCGATCAGGGCTGAATACATTAATCAGAATTCCGGAAAGAGAGTTTCATTTTTGTTGTTTATTACGCTTATTGCAAATCCACATATATTCTAATTCCTTTTAACGCGAGATTATATTTCCTTTGACATTATTCAAATTACGGATAGATAAATATGAAGTCACCCTGGGTTTCTGTCAACTATTGCATGCTTTGTCTGGCAATTTATTGCCGGTATCGTTAATCCTGATAGTTTCAGGGCCCCTTTATTCTCAATAAATAATCTGAATTAATTCTTTACGACACCGATAATAATCAGAATATTTGCAAATCGGCGAATTTCTCCGGTTGCTATTACAAGACAAGTATTTGGCGATAGCACTTCCTTATAAAAATCAGGTTTTTTAATTTTTGTTCCGGGAATACTCTCGCCCAGGATTTCAAAGAATTCCTCGTGGATCTTCTGTGGGGTTTCATCAGGAGGCAGCATAACAAAATAGGATTCTATTGGAATTGCATCTTTGATGACCTTTAAAACATCTGTAACAGAAACCATTCCCGGGGTGAAATTCAGGAATACTTTCTGAGAAGCGTCGGGGACTCCTGTTGTAAAGGGATAGTTCCCATCTGCAATTAAAAGCCTTGAACCATGGCCATTACTTGCAAGTGCAGATAGAATCTGGGGATGTAAAAGTTTCGTTTTTAACATTTATTTTTTTAATTAATTTTATGATGTTTAATTTTTTACAAATTCATCTAATTCTTTATTACGAACCAAAGGCCCTGTCATAAAGAGCAGGATTAACATCCCAATAAGAGTCATCAGTCCGTATCCGATAAAAACTGCATGGTATGCTACTGTATAATTGAATTTTGCCGAGAGATGTTTAACAGCCACCCCTGAAATCGACTGAAAAATTGCTCCCCCTAAACCGGAACCCACGCTTGCAACGCCCCATACAGACGCTGTAGCACTTAATGGAACAACATCTGCTGGAAAAGCCAGCATATTGGCGGATAGGGAAGCATATCCGAAACCAGCCAGAGCCAGAACAGCAAGTGCAGAAAATGGACCTGTTATTAAGAAAGGACCAAGAATTAATGAAAATGCCATAATTGACCCAAAAAAGCCAGCCCCTATTTTCCTGGCTTTCGGTATTGGAACACCCTTTTTAATAATCAACTGGGTAAATAATCCTCCCAATATATTTCCAAAATCAGCAATTATAAATGGGAACATGGCAAACCATCCTATTTTAGCCAGATCCCAATCATAAGTATCAGCAAGATATCTGCCAATCCAAAAAGTAATAAAATACCAGACGGGATCAATGAACACCTTGGACAAGGTAAGAGACAATACAAATTTATTCTTTATTAATTTTATTGGAGGAACAATACGTGCCTTAGATTCTTTTAAAGACCGGTCAGGAGTATAATATGTGAACCAAAATGCTCCAAGCCAAAGATAACCAAGCACTCCGACCACAATAAATGTAACCTGCCATCCAAAAGTAGTACCAAGCCATGCAATAAGCAAAGGAGCGATAACTGCGCCGGCAGCTGCGCCACTATTGAAAATTCCGGAAGCTGTAGATCGTTCTTCGGGAGGAAACCACTCGCTGGTCAATTTAATTGCTGCCGGCCAGTTCCCGGCTTCTCCAATTCCAAGAAAAAAACGGAATATTCCAAACTGAAAAGGAGATCTTGCTATTGCATGTAGTATCCCTGCAGTGGTCCAGAATGCCATGGATAATGCATAGCCCAGGCGAGTCCCCAATTTGTCAATTATAAACCCTGATACACCATTAGATATAAGATATGCAATAAAGAAACAGGTTGCTATGTATCCAAAAGCATCATCGGGTATAAGATCTCTCAGGTACCCATTGGCAGCGAGATAATTAAATGAAAGACGATGTAAGTAATTCAGGACAGTAGCTGCAAATGCGAAGCTTATCATTACCCAACGCATCTTTAGCGGCCAGGTGGTGGCTAAATACTCTCCGGGTTGTGGTTTTCTCATCTCACTCACAGTCTATATTAATAAATATATTACTTATCGAATTTTATATCTCATTTTTAAGCACAATATACTCCACCATTGATATCAATAGTTTCACCTGTAATAAAACCATCATATTCCGAAGCGAGAAAGGTAATGGCACGGGCTATATCATAAATATTTCCGGCCCGGCCCAGAGGAATACCCTTAATAGTTTCCTCAGCTGATTCCTGAGTTGTAAAAGTATTGTGAAAACGTGTCCCAAGAATAAGACCCGGAGCCACGGCATTTACACGTATCCCTTTAGGTCCAAGTTCACCTGCCAAAGCCCTTGTAAATGTCAAAACTGCGCCCTTTGAGGCTGAATAAATCAAAGAACCCCCATGACCACCCTTTCTGCCGGCTAAAGATGCGAGGTTTACAATACTTGCCGCACCGGTTTTTTCTAAATAAGGAATGCAATCACGAGTTACCAGAACCATAGTTTTAAGGTTAACATCCATTACAATATTGTAGAATTTCATGTCAACTTCAACAAGAGATTTTCTGGCAATCAATCCACCAACATTATTAACAAGAATATCCATACCACCCAGGAATTCTGCAGACTTTTGTACGCAATCTTTTACCTGATCTTCTATCGTCAGATCTCCGCTGAAATAAGCAGCTTTCTGACCTAACGACTTTGCAAGCTTAACCAGTTTTTCGGGCCCCTCTGTTCCTTGAAAAAAGTGTAATGCAACATCACAACCTGCCTTAATTAAACTTTCTGCAACAGCATACCCTATACCCTGTTCAGCTCCTGTAACGAAAGCTTTTTTCCCTTTTAAAGTTCCCATATGTTATTTAAAGAGTTTTGATATTATTGCCGACTAAATACCTTTCATGAAATCCGATATTAAATCTCAATAATAAACTGTAAGAATGAATTATATACTAATTATTTTTATCTGAATTTTCAAATATTATGCCTTAAACATATCCATATAATGAGTTGAATCTGTAAGAATGCCACCACTTTTATCATAAAAATCAGAATCCAGGTTGAAGACCCCATCCTTAGTTTTTCGCCACATTGCATCTTTATAAGGATGATAGCTTTCCATAGTGGCCCAGTTTTTATAATTCTGATGCCCATTTGTTTCAAGTAAACCGGTTCCTAATCCTGGAAATGCATCCAGCCGTGCAGCCACATTTTTATTCCAGTCGATTAAAATTGGATTAACAGTAAGATCAGCACAAAAACAGGGAACATTTCTTTCTTTTGCCACATTCGCAATTTTCATTGTCATGCTAAGTGTTTTAGCTATTGCCTTTAAAGCTATTGCCTTGTACCCCATTCCGATACGTACAATCGCGTCTTTGTCGGTATGAGCGCTTTCATCGGAGGCCAGCCTTAGCGGAATATCACTTACATCAATCTGAAGCTCTTCCGCAAACGGTTCCTCAATGATGGCTATCTGATCAAAAGCGCCTATTTTTTTTGCATGATCAATAAGCTTCAGCAATGTTTCCTTATTTTCATAACGACCGTTTGCATCAAAATAATATGGTAGCTTGCCTGATGTGGTATGAGGTGTACGATAATGACCTATTGACTCATGAATTGAAGAAAGTCTTGCCATATCCTTAGCAAGCATTTCTTCCTGTGTTCCTGGCTGCCCTATTTTTATTTTCATGAAGAAATACCCTGAATCTGCAGCCTGTACAATTTCCGAGACCGGTATTGAATAAGCCATCAGGGGAATACTTGCTACAATTTTATGATGCTGTGATAAAGCAGGACGATATTTTTCAGGGATCATATCATCAAAATTTTTGATCCCGTTTTCAGCGGCGAATAGCATCCATATAGCATTATCAACACCTACAAGAGCATTCAGCGCAAATGTCTTTCTTAAGTTTACATTGCCGGTTATCTTTACCCCGTACTGATAGACTTCCTCTAAAATGTCATCTAATAATTCAACAGGACTGGTGAAGGTACGACCTTTTAATAATTGGAGAGCATGTTCTGTTAATGCATACATCAGTGCGTTTCCCCCACTTTCAGAATGAGAAGCAAATACAGCCGCGTCTGACCAAAGTACATTTTGGGTGCATAATCCAACTTTCTCTATTCCGGATGAAGACATAATAAAATTTGCAGTTTGCCATATCTCAGTCATATAGCCCCCTTTGAATCCAAAAGGACGGATAAGGGGCTCTCTTTCAAAGTTGGATCCTACTGATTGGATAGTAATATTTTTAAAGGACATTTTTCCTCCTGTAAATGCACATGATTCAACTCCTGACATAACTGCAACTCCTGCAATTGCCGTCGTTTTTATAAAATTTCTTCTTGTAACCATTTTCTATTCTAATTATCAAAATATGTTTAAAATAATCCGAAACAAATCACCACCTTATAAACCCATTAATTGTAAGAGCTTAAGAGACCATGGTCATTAAATTTCATTTTCAACATGGCCAGGTCATTTTTCATAAAATTTTTAATTTTATCTAAACTCATGGTAATGTTTCTGGAACCTGATTCTGCTCCTCCAAGTTCATACTCAAAATGAATAGTAACCGGACCTGAAATTCCAAGACTAATATAGTCCTTGAGGTAAGCATCAAAATCGATCATACCTTGTCCTAATGGGACATTTAAAATTCCCCATTTCCCATTTTTCAGATTCCAGCAGAAATCTTTAATTGCAGTTGTTTTGATCCATGGAGCGATAAGTTTCATTCCCAGGGGCCAGGATCTTGCCCCCTCAATGAACGCATGCCGGATATCATATTGAACGCCCATGTAGGTTGGGTCACAATCGCTTATAGCCCAGTATATGTCCCAAACAGGGCCTCCAAATCCGGTTCCCTGATGATTCTGATAACAACCCTGAATTCCAAATTTACGGTTGATCTTTTCCAATTGTTCAAGTATCTTCTTATGCACATCATGGTTCTCAACAATAGATTTTGTGTTATCATATTTCAAGTATCCCATTCTATAATAACCTACACCATTCTCAGCAGCTGTTCCAATAACTATTTCTGTAAGAGGATCGTCTGGATTAACAATATCAGTTACAATCATAGGGACACTAATTTCTGCTTGTTGTAATGCGTTTATAGCTTTTGGAAGATCACTTTTTACGTTTTCAGGGCTTACATGACCATCTTTTCTTACAGATAATTCCACTCCTTTAAAACCAATATCGGCAATTACCCCTCCAAGCTTGTTATAATCAATAAACTGAAGACACTTACTGAAAAAACATATAGGATAAAAAATATTGGTCTTTGCAATTGAGCCGGAAGCAAAAAGATTCGGACTCAATAAGGCTCCGGCAGATGCTGCCGAAGCCGTTTTAATAAATTGAAGCCTTGTTTGTTTCATAAAAAGCCTGTATTAAATACTTAAAGAGTATAAGGCTTACGATATTCATAGCTAAGCAACTGATTAGCTTTTTCCGAGTTTGTAAATTTTTCATTTACCTGGTCCCATTCCAGTCTTTGTCCCACTTTTAGAGCAATATTTGCCAGATGGGCAAATGAAGTTGAACGATGGCCCTCTTCCAAAGGACATAATGGAACCTCTCTTGATTTTATACATTCAAGAAAGTTATGAACCAAAGCACCGGTAGCATAAGCATTGCTTCCATCGCCAAGGTTTTCTGTAGGCACATTAAATTCTTCTGCTTCAACCTGCTTACTCCAGGTTTGGAATTGTCCTTTTGTTGAAGGAACAAGCCGATATCCATCCTGACTTGCGTAAATATTCCCTTTAGTCCCACGAAATTCAATTTCGCCATATGGTAAAAAGTTACGATCATCGCCGCTTGCTTCATAAATGCAGAATGAAATAAGTTTTTTAGATGCGAATTCAAATGTTACCTGCATAGTATCCGGTATATCACCATCGTGGTCAAGTACATATTTGCCACCCTGAGCAGTAATAGCAACAGGAGCAACCTCATTCATTACCCATCGTATTGCATCCATGTAATGTACTCCCCAGTTACCCATCTGGCATGAGTAATCGCTCCACCAGCGGAACATATACGGAGCAATATTATACTGATAGGGTCGAAAAGCTCTTGGGCCGACCCACATATCCCAATTAAAATCTTTGGGCGATTGCTCCGGTTTCATTTTCCCGATTCCATCAGGAGCCATATTATTGATTCTTGCTGCTCTTGCAACAGAAATTTGTCCAATTTTACCCTCCGGTATTTCTTTAGCAAGTTTTTGATAAACCGCATTACCGCGTCGATTGAGACCAGCCTGGACTATACGGTTTGTGGCCTTTTGAGCATTAACCATTGCTCTCCCCTCAGGGATAGTTGCTGTTAATGGTTTTTCACAATAAACATCTTTTCCTGCATTAACTGCATTGATCGTTTGAATGGCATGCCAATGATCAGGTGTAGCAATACAAACTGCATCAATATTTTTATCGTCAAGTAGTTTACGATAATCATCGTATAAGGCAGGTTGGGTTGCAAATTTCTCACCCATTTGCGGGACTTCCCTTGGCCTGTCTTTTAACCATCGTGGGTCTACTAAACTACGGTCGCGTAACATATATGGTTTATATGCATCACAAAAGGCTGCAATTTCACAATTTGGCTCTTTTATAAATAGTGCAAGAAGTTGTGACCCCCTGTTTCCGATGCCAATAAAACCTGTTCTGATTTTGTCATTGGCTCCCATTATGCGATTATAACTTGCAGCTGAAATAGATGGCGCACCGATAGCCACTCCTGCAGCTACAAGACCTGTTTTGGCAATGAATGCCCTGCGACTTGTGTTTTTTGAATTATTCATATTTGAAAATTTATTAAGTTAAACAATATCACCACATTGTGAGCATATGTTAAGTTAAGATTTTACTTTTTTATATATGTTAAAAATTACTATTTGTTATGGCAATGCGGCTAAAGGACTTCTACGTTCATTCCGGATCCAAAAGTTTATATATTATTTCAATTCAACTGTGTCCCTGTTATCAAGATCTCCAAAATCCATATTCTCTCCCGACATCCCCCATATAAAACTATAATTCGTTGTTCCTGCTGCGCTGTGTATACTCCATGGTGGTGAAAGAACTGCCTGTTCATTACTCAACCAGATATGCCTTGTTTCGTCAGGATCTCCCAGGAAGTGACAAACTACCTGTTTATCAGGAACCTCAAAATAGAAATAGCACTCCATCCTCCGGTTATGAGTATGAACTGGCATAGTGTTCCATACGCTACCTGTCTTAAGTTCAGTCATTCCCATCTGTAACTGGCACGTATCAATAATAGTGCATACCAGTAATTTATTGATTGTCCGTTTGTTAGAAGATTCCTGATTCCCCATTTCCACTAATTCAGCATCAGCACGAGTGACCTTTTTAGAAGGAAAAGTATGATGAGCGGGTGATGAATTAATATAAAGTTTTGCAGGATTCTTGGCATCAACAGACTTAAAAACAACATCCAATGTTTCTTTTCCAAGGTATAATGCCTCTTTAAATTTCAGGTTATAGGATTTTCCTTTGGTATCTATTACAGCATCTCCACCAATATTAATGATTCCCATTTCCCTTCTTTCAAGAAAATGTTCAGCTTTAAGCTCATTTGTTGTTTCCAGTTTTAATTGTTTGTTGACCGGCATTGCACCTCCAAATATAAAACGATCGTACATCGAATAGACAAGTGATATTTCATCTTTCAGGAATACATTTTGAAAAAGAAAATCTTTTCTTAATCTTTCAGTGTCATAGCTCTTAAAATCTTTAGGATTAGTTGCATATCTTAGTTCTACTTTCATGCTAATAAATTTAATTATTGTTAAAAGAAACATTTTTTCTCTATTTGAGAACCTTAACCCCGCTCCTTATAATTAATATGTTGTATTTATTTGACACTCTTCTATAAATCATCTTACATATCTCTGTTCCCATCATAATAAAGCTTTCAACACCTTAAATTTCAGACATTTTTTGTTTCCCATTTTATCAATTTCAATATTATTTCGTATCGAAAAAAATACCTGAGTAAATAAATTGGGGGATATGGACAAAATTTGTAGTTTCAATATTGTCATTATTGTCCCCCAGTACCCTGTATTTCAAAATCACATTCCAGATAAGCAGAACGGTATTCGAATATCGGCGATTGATTTAGAAAATACCCTTTTCAGCCATCTTGAAAATCTCAGTCCCTGCCAATAGGAATCCTCCGACGCCATAAACTTCAGTCATTTCGCTTGTAACCGGCTTAGGTCCTTTCCCTCTGGGTTGAATGAAACCAACTTTCCCATCGGGCCATACAGAAGCAACCATTGCTTCCCAGCCTTTTTTAATTGCAGGAAGATAAGTCTCCTTGTCAAGATAGCCACTATTCACACCATAAGCTAAACCATAAACAAAAAATGCTGTTCCACTTATTTCCGGAGTGGGATAGCTTGCCGGATCAAGAAGACTGGCGCTCCATGATCCATCTGCATTTTGAATAGAGATCAGTTTTGCTGACATTTCCCTTAAGAGTGTTACAAAATAATTTTTATTCTCGTATTTATCAGGGAGTTCCTTCATGATAACAGGAAGGCCACCCATCACCCAGCCAACACCTCGTCCCCAGAATACTGGTTTACCATTGACTTCCGTAGAGTCAAACCAATTTGAATCCTCATACCAGAGGTGGTATTGTGTATCATAAAGAAATTCACAAGAGGCTTTATATTCAGAGAACATAAAATCACGATACTTATTCTCCCCGGTAACATTGGTCATTTTTGCCCATACCCCCGGAGCCATAAATAAAGCATCGATCCAGGTCCAGCGTTGACTGCTAAAAGGTACAAATTTCAAACCACCTACCGGAGGATATAAAAGTATATGATCAAGATAAGTTTTAATAGGTTCTATCATCTTCTTATCCTTATACTTGCGGTAAAGTTCAATATACATTTGCCCTACACAATAATCATCTGCATTGTACCCACGGGTTTTGTCTGCGTAGATATTATATGTCCATTTTGATTGATCGCCTATACCTCTCAGCCATTCATAATACTTATCAGTGCCAGCAATTGCAGCCCAATCAACCATACCTGCATAAAGAGTTGCATTCCCCCACTCAGTAAGTGTTATTCTACCAGCTATTGGAAGAGGGTTTTGTATCTGCCAATCTGCAACTGCTGTAAGTACAGCCTTAACATTCTTTTTATTGATTTCTGCATTAAAGGCAGATGGTATTTGTACCTGAGAAAAGCCGACAAGGCTGGTAATCAGCAGAATTAATATTAAACTTCCCTTTTTTTCCATTATTTTAATTTTTAATTTGTAAAACTTCTTTAAAATCTATCTTCTTTATTATTGGAAACTTATTCAGCATCATTTACTCACATTGGAGCAGGTATTACGATATTTCTGATCATGAGATTGAATATAATTTTCAAAAATCATTCCAGAATAGATGCATCTTAATTATTTCCCCCGTGGCAAAACCTTAGAAGCAGATAAAACAATAAACAGTACCTTCGCAAATTTTTTGAATTAAAGGGATCAGTATAAATGAATAAAATTGCTATTATCCAAATTACACTTTAATTTTCTTCCCTTTAATTTCAAACAATCACTTGCGAAGGATACTGTTATATATATTACAGGTATTGGTCATTTAATAAATGACTAGTTATAACCTGGATTTTGTACCATTGTTTTAAAAACATTGATCTCTTTTTGTGGAATAGGACATAATAAAGCGGTTGCTCTAAATTCAAAACCAGGTTCTGGTTTTAATGAAAAAGCTGCCATTACAGTTTCTGCTTCCCCAAAACGTATTAAATCCCAAAGGCGATTATCTTCAAAACCAAGTTCAGTTCTTCTTTCTAACAATAATGAAGCTTTGGTTATTATAGTAACAGGTGTTGTAAAACCTGCTCGAGCCCTTACAGTATTAAAAGAGGCCAGGGCGGAAACATCTGTTGTTGATGCATCGGCACCCAGAATAGCCTCAGCATGCATTAATAAAACATCAGCATACCGCAAAACAATCCAATCATTACCCTGATTGTTGTTTAAGGCCACAGGGGTATATTTCCCGTTTTTATATCCACCTGCTGTTCCGGCAAGAGGATCCCATTTAAACAAAGTTGGGAACCTTAAATCTGCCGGATCTACAGCACTTATGAAATCATTAGTGGGGCAGTTTAAATAGCTTCCCTGATTGAAATAATTAGAAAACGATTCGCCATCATTTGCATCATCCTGAAAAAATGATATTGCAAAAAGAATTTCATTGTTCTTTTCTGTGTAGAAAACACTATAATAGGTAGTCATTAAAGTATAACCTTCAGTCTTAATTTGATCCAACAGTGTTTTGGCGCTTGAATAATCTTTAAGTGTCAGATAAACCTTTGCCAGCATTGCTTCAGCTGCCCCTTTGGTAGCTCTGCCAAAGTATGAAGACGTGGTTCTGCCTGGAAGTACAGCAATAGCTCTAACAAGATCGGATACTATTAATGCATATACCTCGCTTGTTGGATCTCTGTCAAAGCTTGATACTTCATCATAAGCAACAATTTTATCAATTACCGGAACATCTCCGAAAGCGCGAACGAGGTTGAAATGGCTCATTGCTCTGGCAAATTTTGCCTCCCCTTCAAATTGTAATTTCTTAGATTCATTGGCAACATTCTCAAGGTTTTCGATAACAATATTTGCCCTGAAAATAACATTATAGTTATTGCTCCAATAAAGAGCTACAATAGAATTAGTAGGCTTAACATTCATGGATTGAAATTCAAGCCACTCGCCCTCTGTAAGACGGTTAGTTGCATTATCTGATTGCAATTCGGCTATTGCCCATTCTGTCTGAACCACTTTTTGCAGGCCATCATAAATAGCGATTACTCCTCCTTCTACTTCTGAAGTATTTTTATAAAATTCAGAGCTTGCAATTGAAGATACCGGTTTTAGATCCAAAAAATCTTCACATGAATTAAACCACATCAGGCTTAAAAACAAGACAATTATATAGTATTTTTTCATTTCTGTAAGTTTTAAAATTAAAATTCAACATTTAGACCAATGGTAACAGCCTTAGTAACAGGTGCTGCACCAATCTGATAACCCCCTCGAAGAGGACTACTTGTATTGGTAACCCCTTCCGGATTATAACTGGTATACCCATCAGCCATAAAATAAAGAATATTCTGGCCTGAGACATAAAACCGTGCAGAGGTTAGTCCGATTTTCTTGGTTAAATTTGAAGGCAGAGTATAGCCCAGGTTAACAGTGCGAAGCGCTACAACCGAAGCATCCTGAACGCACAAATCGGTAAAAATACGTTGTTGTACCAAAGCTTTATCTGGAAATGCAGCTGTATAAACCATAGTAGAGCTAAATTGGTTTTCGAAGTACTGTGGATCAAGGTTTAGCGTTTTAGCGCCATGCGAACCTGAAAAAGTAAAGCTGAGATCAAAACTTTTAACCCTGAAGGAATTTGTTATTCCCCAAACCAGGGTAGGATACGGTGATCCGAGTATTTCTTTGTCATCAGTAGTAATAACGCCATCTCCGTTCAGATCCTTTACATAAACATCCCTGCTCTTACAACCAATCGGCCACAGAGGATTCACTAAGTATTCATTAGGAACTTCCTTCTCATACCTGTATCCGTAGAAAGATGAAATGGGTTGCCCTTCGAGTGCAATATATTCAGCAGGACGCTTAGGATCTATAGAAGTAATAAGCCCGCTTGCTCCGGCAAAGTCAACCAATTCATTTGTATTATGTGAAAGATTAGCTGTAACAGTCCAGTTAAAACCTGAGTTTGCTATTACTGCTGCATTTGATTCAAACTCAAAACCTCTGTTCTGAACCTCTCCAATATTCACAACGACACTTTCAAATCCGGTAACTGCCGGAATTGCCTGTGCCAATAATAAATCTTTACTGGATCTTTGATAATAATCAACAGAAAATGTAAATCTGTTATTCAGGATTCCAAAATCTATTCCAGGTCCAATTTCAACTGACTTTTCCCATGCCAGATCAGGATTCGATATGTTTGCCGGGTTATAACCAGAAACCTTGCTCCCATTGATAACTGCTGTAATAGGTGATAATGTGGCTATAGAAGTATAATAACCGATTCCATTATTATTTCCGGTAATGCCATAGCTTACACGTGCTTTAAGATTAGATATCCACCCGATAGATTTAATAAAGTCCTCTTGAGAAACTCTCCAACCGGCTGAAAAGGCAGGGAATAAACCATATCTTGTATCTGCACCAAAACGGGAACTACCATCGTACCTCAAACTGGCAGAAACTAAATATTTATTGTCATAAGCATAATTTAACCTGCCCAGAAAAGCTTGAAGGGATTCTTCATAAATGGTCGTGGTAGCTGATGAAATAGATCCAGCAGCATTAATTGTATGAATATTATCAAATAAATATCCTGTACCAGCAATCTCATCAGAAGTAATGCTCATTTTTTCAAACAACACGCCGGCAACAGCGCTAATATCGTGTTTGCCTACTGTAGTGTTATATGCGAGCATATTTTCACTTGTCATATGTATTGAAATTCCGGTTTGGTATGCTGAAGCAATATCTGCAACTCCCTTTGTGCCAGATTTTGAAGTAGAAAAATTAGAATACTGAGAATTTATGTAAGTATATGATAATGTAGGTGTAAATGTTAACCCTTTAGCAATATTAAATTTCATATATGCATTAGTTAACAAGTTTAAGTTCTTTTGATATCTAAATACTTCCAGTATACTAGCCAGGGGACTTCCACTAGTTGTGTTACTTATAGCAGTCCCTGTTGTGTTACCGGGCAAAATATAACCATCAAAATAATTTTCCTGTGCATAACTACCTATCTGAACTAAAGGATACTTGGTTAAGTTAACATATTGAATATTCTCAGCAGTAATGTATTCAGGTAACCATGGGGATTTGCGCAACACATCGTGAAAGCCGTTTGGAAAAATCCTTTGAGCTGAATAGGAGGGATTTATCATGCCACCAAATTCTATTAATTTGTTCACCTTGGAACTCAAATTCATCATGAAATTTATTTTCTTATAACTGTCTGTCAACAAAACACCATCATCCTTCTGATAGCCAGTTGAAATGGAAAATTTGGTTTTATCATTACCTCCACGGGCGCTAAGGGAATAATTTTCAATTGCGCCATTTTCTAGAAAAACATCGGGCCAACTTGTCTCGGAACCATTGCCTATTAATTCAGCAAATTTCATTTGATCTGTCAGAACTCCAGCATTATTAGCAAGAACATAATCGTGCCATTCAGCTACTGTGGAAAATGGGTTAGATCTGTATTTTGGAAAGCAATATTTCATACCTTTATACGCATTTATAGAAAAAACTGTTTTCCCCTCTGATCCTTTTTTAGTAGTAATCATTATAACTCCATTACCACCACGTGAACCATATATAGCTGCAGAAGCGGCATCCTTAAGCACTTCAACGGATTCAACATCGTTCATATCTACATTCCCAAGATAACTCGAAGGCACAACAACACCGTCCATAACAATTAAAGGAGATGCATCTGCTGTAATTGATCCGATACCACGAACCCGGATTGTCGGTGCAGATCCTGCACTTGCATTAATCGTCTGAATACTTACTCCCGAAATCTTCCCAATGAGAGCTTCTTCTGCACGAGAGGTAGGAATTTGATCCAGCCCTTTGCTTGAAACTTTGGAAACTGATCCTGTCAGATGTGATTTTTTTTGTGTACCATATCCAATTACAACAATTTCGTCAAGTACTGATAAATCCGGAGACAGGAAAATGTCAAGGGATGTTTGACCGGTGTAACTGATTACTTTTGATTTGTAACCAATAAAAGAAACTACTAAAGTAGAGCCTGTTGGTGGTTGAATCTGGAATTTGCCATCAAAATCACTAATTGTCCCAATAGTTGTACCCTTTATAAGGATCGTTGCCCCAACTAATGGTGAGTTAGATATTGAATCAGTAACGATTCCGGAGACCATTTTTTGGGCATTAGCATGAATCGCCATTACTGTAATCATGATGAATAGCGAGAGAATTTTTTTCATTTATTAAGGTTTATTAGGTTAGTAAATAAAATTCTATTTTTATATTTATGCAGAAAAATAAAGACAGTAACTAACTTTTCCTTTTCTTGGTGAAGACTTTGGAAATAATAAAAGTTGACCTACATTATTTTTTCTGGAAGACAGGGATTGACTAAGCTTTTAGTCAATCCTTTTTTAACTCGTATTTCTTTTCATAGGCAGGTTTTTTTTAGTATTTGTATGTGAGACTAAATTTAATTACATCTTTCAGATGCAACTTCATTGCTTCTTCAGCTTCTTCAGGTTTTTGTTTAATAATGGAATCCAAAATGGTTCTATGTTCATTAAGCGATTTGTAAAAACGCCCATCGCCGCACACATTTAACTTTCGGTAGATGGTAATGATATCCGGAAGAATAATCAACATCAAAGCGGAAGGTCTGATTCAACGCGCATCCGGTGTTGATTAAAAGCTTCTTCCATATCTTTGATATTTTTCTCATTCCTGCGGAGAGCAGCCTGGGAACACGCAAACATTTCCAAAAGTACACGGGTTTCAACCATGTGAAAAAAATCGGTTTTACCTAATTTTATCATGTTGGTTAAAAGCCCCCCCATAGCAGAAATATCAACTCCGGAAACAATTGTTCCACTTTGAGGATTAGTCTTTAGAATACCAAAAAATTCAAGTTTTTTAATTGCATCTCTTACATAAGTACGACCAATTCCGAACTGACTTGAAAGTTGTCGTTCTGATGGAAGTTTATCTCCCGGTGCTAATCAAGTAAGTCCATATAGTAATTTAATAACTAGTAATCCAATAACTGGTATACCAAATTTACATATGTTTTTTTCCTCTGCAATGGTTTTTTCTGGTTTTGTTTAAACCAGTATGTAGTAATCTTATTTATTGGTATTTAAATACACATCAATTAAAACACATGACCTGGTTAACCCCCTATCTGCTGCTCGATATAAATAACGAAAGACTCCCTTCACTTTGATATATGTCTCATACATCCGCTCTCTTACCTGCTCTTCTTTGTCTTTCGATCTGGATCTCTATTTCAGGCTTGAACTTATAAACCCATCTATGGATAGTTAATGATCTTCTTCTACTCCTCTTATTCTCATTATCTCCTCGACATCCCGATAACTTAAGTTAAAGCGTAGTTTAAAATATACTGCTTGCATGATAATTGATTTATTTGACCTCAACGCGTATTTCTTCTCCGGTCGGTATTTTTATAATCTGTCCATTCTGACTAAAATTAATTTCTGCGATGCCAGCATTTAAAAGTGTGAAATATCCTTTACCACAGGTTATCCAGAGATCAGATTTTGAATGAATAAGTTCAATCTGCACATTCTGGAATTTTAGTTTCGAAGCATTCAGCAACAAAGACTGTTTATTTTTATAGATCAGAATATTTGCGTCAGACGAAAAATCTTTTATAAAATTTTCATTCGGGGTCAGATCATACAGGTTTTTCGGGTGTCAGCCCCGCCGAAATTACCATATATTGGTCTTCATTGTTCCACCCCTGCCTCATTACATAATAACCTGTTTGCGGCAATTCAGTTGAACCAATTATGGGTTTCTGATTATTTTTCTTTTTACCTCCGAAAGTTGTTTGCCTGACAACAACCAATATATAGAAGAGGAGACCTTCGAAGATGCAAAATAGTTCCACGAAGGATCATGGTATATAGCTGTCCCCAGGGCCATTATTTTGCCCATTTCGTTATATTCTGCCCAGGGAGAATCGGTATCGTCCTGCAAAACAGGCAAAGTTTTATCCGGAGTTGCTAATTTGACCAGAACTTCGAACATGCCCCTAATGTCTGGTGATTTCCTTCGGAATATTTTTGATTATGTGTTTCTATTTGGGCGGCAGTGTGCAAAAATGTCTTAATCATTTCGATTTGTTGCTGCCAGGTATACTGGTCAGATGACAGAAGAATCTGATGCACAAAAAGCCAGTTAAATATGCGTTTCCCGGCATGCAAAGCTTCAAATGCTCCGTTGCCATTTTCAATGGTTTCAACTTTTCCCATGTTAAAAGCATTATTTAGGGTTTGCTGATAAAATCAGCTTAATAAATATTCAACTCTTAATTTGTTATGACAGACAAGCTTTCTTGGCATTAATAGGAGCATGATTTGT